>CAISXF010000019.1 GCA_903889445.1 uncultured Pseudomonadota bacterium | reverse complement strand
GGATTATTCGCAGGTTTGACACTGGTATCATTCACGTTGACGCTGACGGTTTGATTCGGCACGTTTTGTAAAGTCGCGGTTAAGTTTTCCATGCCTTCGGTAAGTTTATCGTTGATGAACGTGACGGCGAGTTTTGCGGTGCCGTCCGTACCAACAAAAAACGAGGGCGAATTCAACCCGCTTGCCGTGTCGGCGTTGTTGATACTGCCGCCAAATGTAATCGGCACCACCATGCCAGCCGCCACGTTGGTCGTTTGTAAACTCAAATTCACCGTATCGCCTTCGTTCACATTGAATTTATCGACGCTCAATGTGTACGTGGCGGCTTGCACAAAAATCGGCGTGCTACTGACTTTTTCAAAGTTACCCAAGCCATCGGTGTAACTGACTTGCACGCTGATATTTTTGTTCGCGTCGTCATTGAGGAGTGTGTAATTCGCGTCCACTTTACCGTTAAGCATCACGCCATTGCTAAACCATTGAAAACTTGGCTGACTTGAAAAACCGTCCGCATCTTGGACATTATTTTGTACATATAACGTTTTACCCACTTTCGCCTCACCGTTAATCAAAACGGTGCCAGTTGGCGGATTATCCATCGGGTCATTGACGTTAATCGTCACGGATTTTGACGAATCATTCGACAACGTGAACGTTAAATTTTCCATGCCTTCGGTGAGTTTGTCATTCAAAAAACCCAGCGGAATCGTTGCCTTCCCATCTGCACCAACAAAAAACGAATTCGGAATATAACCGCCGTTCAAATCCGCCGCTGTTGCGCTGCCACTAACATTCACGTTGACCGCCGTATTCGCGGGAACGTTCGACGTTTGCAAAGTGACCGTCGCCGTGTCGCCTTCGTTCACGCTGTTTTTATCAACAAACAAATTATACGTTGGCGACGGCGCGGCTTGCACAATGACGTTGCCACTGGTCATAGTTTCAAGGTTGCCGAGCATATCGGTGTAATTCGCTTTCACGGTAATCGTTCTGCCGGTGTCGGTTGTTGAAACGGTGTAATTGTAACCGCTCGCAACCAGCGAATTATCGACAAACCATTGATAATTCACCGCGCCATTGATGCCGTCCGCATCGTAAAGCGTGCTGTTTACCGACAACATTACGCCCGCTTTGGCAAAGCCATCGATTTTAATATCGCCAGTGGGCGCGTGATTGTTAGAAGCGATATTTAAATTCAATGCGCCTTGAATATCGCCCCCTTTGCCATCAGATAAAATGTAATCGAAAACAACATTACCGCTGTAATTTGTTTCGGGGACAAACGACCAGCTACCATTTCCTGAATCCGTTAATTCACCACTATCCGCCCAAAACCCCGCGATTTTTAACGTATCACCATCGGGGTCTGAAAAACCTTGCAGCAGCGTTGATTCATAAAGCGTGTAAGTCGTATTTTGTGAACCGTTTGCAAGCGTTCCTGTGGCATTGCCGATTGGATTTTGATTTGCCATTGCTCAATACCTCTTGTCTAAAGTTCGTTTTGATTGGTTTCAAGCGTTTTCAAAAAATCACGCATTTCTTGATTATCTACACGCTGATAAATTTCTAACACGGGCAATGTTAAACCAATCGATTCAAAGGTCACGTCATCACCAAGAAAATAATAACTTGAACGCCAATCTTCCGATTTACGGCAAATTTCAATTTCAACATGGCCTTGTTCGATTAAAACGTATTCTTCAAGTGTTGGAATAGTTTGATAAATTTTACGTTTCAAATCTTTATCAAATTTGCGTGTGGAATTTGATAACACTTCAACAATCAAACGTGGCGATTCACTGAAATGTTTGCTGCCATCTTCGTTGTTACAACTGACTAGCACGTCGGGATAAAAGTATTTGTTGCCTTTGTCGATGCGAACTTTTATATCAGAGCTGAATGCTTCACAGGGCGAGCCTTTTAAATGCTGACTAAATTCGCTACTGACGTTAAGCGTTAATCGTTGGTGATTGATGCTTGCTCCTGTCATGGCAAAAATTCCACCATCAAAGTATTCGTGTTTTGATTCGCTATTTTCTTCAAATTCAAGATATTCTGCTTCTGTGTAATAGTGCAGTTTGTAATTGGGGCGGCTCATTTTGACTTTCTCCTATTTCTTAATTGCCGTCACAACGCGGCTTACGTTATTGGCTGAATTCGTATCTTCACCATCGGTCAACGCCAATGCTGAAACACTCGCGCCACCTGATTTTGTGTAAGTCACTGTAATGGCACGACTTGCATTCGCACCCGCCGCAAGATTCCCCAAAGAACACGTTAGACTTTTGCCTGTTGTCACGCAGTCCGAAGGCATTGAAACAATCGAAACATTGCGCGGAGGAAGATAAATTTTCAGCAGTGAATTATTTGCTGTTCCAGTTCCATTGTTGATTACGGTGGCGGTGTAAATGAGGTTTTCGTTAATTTTGACGCGGCTGGATGATTGTGAAAGGGTAGTTGAGAGGTCTATGGTTGTTGGAATAACTGGTGCTGTAATTGTTGGTGCTGTCCATGTTCCCCTAACCAATCGAGCAAAATTTGTAGAGGAAATATCTCTACTATCAGTGCTTCCGTAAGTAAAGTTTGTTACCCAAGCACTTTGTTCATTTTTATAAGATACCGATTCAAGAGTTGAAGACCAAAACACGCCATCATCAATAATAGTATTAGGAAAGATAATTGAGTTTAATGCAGGAAAAGTACGACCATATTCTATAATCGTATTCAATTCTTTTTGTGTTGGTAGTCGCCAGTCATTGTAGCCACCAGCATTGCTTGTTTGATTATTTGCAACATTAAAACTTATCTTATTCGGCTGCCCTAAACATCCAGTGCCTGACCAATTTTGCCCAATAGCGCAACGCTGCCAAATAAGACCTGTTTTTTTATGTAAAACAGTTCCGTCATTATTGTCTATAAAATCATCCACTGGTGTATATTCACCAGTCGAAATAATTGCCCCTCCTTTTACTAATCTAACAGCCCCATCTCCCGCATAAGTAGGTTGATAATCTTTCGAATAGTTTCCCGTGTCACCGATGAAAAACGTTACAGCCCAAGTCAAGCTAGGAACTAATGAATAATTAGATGATGTCCAAAATAGCCCATAATTATTAGTCAAAAGTCCTGGAAAAACCTGCTCATTGATAGCTGGATAATACTTACCATGTTCAATAATCGTAAAAAGCTCATCTACTCGTGGCAATCGCCATTCTCCTGTTGCTTGTGCTAGTGCTTGATCAGGATTAAAAGTCAATGCCGTTCCCGTGCAAGTTCCACTACTCCACGTTTGCCCCACTGAACAACGTTGCCAAGTCAAACCCGTTTTTTTGTGCGTGACGGTGCCGTCATTGTTGTCGATGAAATCTTCGGTGGGTGTGTCGAGAGCCGCAAAAGCGTTGGTGGCAAACGCGAAAAGTAACAGCGGGAGGAGTTTTGTTTTCATGGTGGTTTTTTGTTTGAAAAAATGTTGAACGCAGTTTAAACCCTGTTTCGTAATTGTTCTATTGCTGAAACGGCTAATCCGGTTATTTTTGCAATTTGTTCGTCAGTCATCACGGAAAGTAAATGGTATTTTGCGAGCCATTCGTTAAAAAACCAGTCGCGCTGCCTGTTGGAATTTGATTTGCCATGATATTTATCCGTTTTAAATTTGAAATACAGTGTGTAGTGCTAATGTTTTTACGTTCAATTCTTTGACATTCAATAGCTTAATGTCATTAGTGAATAGTTCTGCATGAAGATGAAATGCCGTCGCAACGATGAGCGCGTCAGGTAATCCGTAAAAAACACCTTGAAAGGGCTGGGGTTAATTCCCCGCCGCTTGCGGCGTACAATGGGTCATGAGCCAGTATATACATAAAAGTCATAATGTTAGCGTTTTGATATATCACTTAGTTTTCCCTGCAAAATACAGACGAGCTATTTTCGATGAGAAAGTAGACGATGTATCGAAATCAATTTGTTTGGAAATCGAAAAGAAATACCAAATTCAGTTTTTAGAAATTGCTACGGATGAAGACCATGTTCATTTTTTGGTGCAATCCGTACCAACATACAGAGTGACAAAAATTGTCACGCTAATAAAAAGTCTGACGGCTAGAGAAATTTTCAAAAAATGTCCTCATGTAAAAAAAAGCAATTTGGGGGGATTTTGGAGTGATGGTTACTTTGCGAGTACCGTTGGTAAGCATGGTAATGAAACTGTTATATAAAATTATGTGAAAGCTCAGGGGAAGGAATACTCAAAGTTGTACGCAAGTTTACAGTTTTCGCTTTTCTAAATTGCGGCGGGGAAATTTATTAATAACGAGCGAATAAAGCCTTTATCGCCCATCAATAATCCGTGAATTTCGTTGGTCATATCCTAAAGGACATCCCGTTCGTCGATATTGGCTGCCGCAAACGTATAATCACAAATCCCCCCCCCCCTCAAAGCTAATCACAATGTAGCCCTCAAAGCCATAATAATCGAGCTTCTTTGAAGCGCAATAGCTGTAATTCGCCTCGTCTTTAAAACATTTGCTATGCGCCGACCTTTTTTACAACCAAGTGATGATGCACTCGCCTCTTCATATAATGCCGTACTTTGTTTGACAAAAGTAGAGCGTGAACCTTAGGTTTGGAAACCAATCATACCAATGATTGCGAAAATATCGCCAGATGCTTTTGTCTTGGTCTTTTCCCATAAATTCACCTACCAGCTCCATGGTAATAACCTCGCCATCACTGAGTTTCGGGGCAAATCCTCGTTTTCTTAGCGGGACTTTTACGACATCCTGTAACGCTTCGTCTACACAGCAATAAACGGTGTGATAAAATTTTCGACTGGCATGACCCTTCTCTTGAATTTAGTTGCTTTGGCAAAAACAACTTTACAGGAAATCGGGTCATGCTTTCAATTCAACAAAAAGTCGAACATCGTGTAGCATTGATAAAAATCTCGTGGAACTTTGATGACGTTTGTTTAAACTCCCCCCATATTGGCTGTGTTGCACTTTATGTTGTGAATAAGTATTCGTCAAATTTAAGATATCCGCAGTTTTTATGCAAAAAAATTATTTTATGGCGACAATTAATGTGAAGTGTCAAGAATGCGATTGGGACGATATTGTAAAATAGGGATATTTCTCGTGTAATACCAATACTGTTATTAAACGTATCAAGGCAAGGACATTTGAGCCAAGTCGATTTAGCTTATTTTAGATTGCCTCACCGACAGAAAAAATAGAAGTGACAATCTTCCGTGTGGCGGATGGCGATGAAATGTGGAGTTTTGTGGGTAAAATCCAAACAACATTGGATTTTACAAGCGATAAATCACCATAGCGGAAAGGTATTAGCGCATGTATTCGGTAGACATAAAGAGGGGGCTAAAAAGATGGGTAATTAAGACCATTTTGTAATTAATACGTTTTACACCGATGGTTGTGCGGCTTGTAGCTTATACTCCGTTGCCGAAGAACACATTATCAATAGATTCGAATTCGGTTTTCCGCAAATGCACATCAACAAAAGTGTAACACTACCATCTTTGGGGAAATAAGTTTTTGGCGATGGACTAGGGATTCGAACCCCAGGAACCTTTCGGTTCGACGGTTTTCAAGACCGTTGCTTTCGACCGCTCAGCCAGTCCACCTCAAAACTTACCCTGCGTATTATAGCGACAAAGTCGCTTTTTGCAAGCAAAACGTCAAATTTTGGATGACTTTGACATTTTTTAGCGATAGTTTTATTTGCTTCGGTCTAATTTGCGATAGCCAATCGCTTCACTTAAATGTTGAATTTCAATGTCTGGCGAATTCGCTAAATCCGCAATCGTTCGCGCCAATTTTAAAATGCGATGATAGGCGCGATTCGATAAACCAAATCGTTCCATCGCTTGGTCTAACAATCGATGACTAGAATCCGACACTTCGCACCATTGTTTAACTTCTTTCGCATTTAATGCTGAATTCGCTTTGCCATAACGCGCAATGGCAAGATTCCGTGCGGCAACCACTCGCGACCGAATCGTCGCGCTACTTTCTTCACCGTCTGGCGAACCACGTCGCAACACATCGTGCGACACACGCGGAACTTCCAAGTGCATGTCAATTCTGTCTAAAAGTGGCCCTGAAATTTTCGCCCGATAACGCCCCACTTGTTCCGAACTGCAATGACAACGCCCCGACGCATCGCCCAAATATCCGCACGGACACGGATTCATTGCTGCAATCAATTGAAAACGCGCTGGAAAATCCACTTGTCGCGCGGCTCGTGAAATCGTGATGTGCCCCGTTTCTAACGGTTCCCGCAATACTTCCAACACTTTGCGGTCAAATTCTGGCAACTCATCCAAAAACAAGGTGCCGTAATGCGACAACGAAATTTCACCCGGGCGCGGATTACTGCCGCCACCGACTAACGCCGCAGCTGAAGCCGAATGATGCGGCGCACGATATGGCGGACGTAACCAATTTGCTACGTCCAAACCTTGATCACTAATCGACGCAATCGCCGCCGTTTCTTGCGCTTGTTCCTCGGTCAAAAACGGCAAAATCGTCGGCAATCGCGCCGCCAACATGGATTTTCCCGTTCCCGGTGGCCCCAACATTAACAAATTGTGTGCGCCCGCCGCCGCAATTTCAAACGCACGTTTAACGTGATATTGCCCATGAACGTCCGAAAAATCCAACTCGTGCTGAATTTCCGTCGGTTGCGGTTGCTGATACGTCGTTTGAATCTGCGTTCGTCCATTCAAATGAGCGCACACTTCCAACAAATGTGCCGCCGGTAGAATTTCCACATTTTTGACCAACGCGGCTTCCGCCGTATTTTCTTTGGGCAAAATCAGTTGCCGATTGCAATCTCGCGCACGAATCGCAACGGGCAAAACACCTGTAATCGGACGCAATTCACCGCCCAACGACAATTCACCCACGCATTCATATTTATCCAAATCCTTGGTTGAAATCTGACCGCTTGCCGCCAAAATTCCCAACGCAATCGCCAAATCGAAACGCCCGCCTTCTTTCGGTAAATCAGCAGGCGCAAGATTCACCGTAATCCGTTGCGCGGGGAAATCGAAACGGCAATTTTGAATCGCGCCACGCACCCGATCTTTGCTTTCTTTCACCGCCGTTTCAGGTAAACCCACGATATTTAACGCGGGCAAACCATTCGCAACGTGAACTTCAACGGTCACTAAAGGCGCGTCAATGCCAGAACGACCGCGACTGTAAATGACGGCTAAACCCATGTTAATAAACTCAATCTTGGTTTGGTGCGAGGGATTTTTCTAAGGCTTCAACACGTTTTTCAAGCGTTTCCAAATTCGTGCGCGTTTTCGCTAACACTAATTTTTGCACTTCAAATTCTTCGCGCGTCACTAAATCCATTTTGCCCAACGCACTTTGTAAAACAGCCCGAAAAGTTTTTTCTAAATCGTCTTTAATCGTGTGCAACGCAGGTGGAATAACGCCTGCTAATTTATTTGCCATGTCATCAATGGTTTTAGTATCAAACATAATAATCTCTCGGAAAATGGACAGGAAAGGTCAAACTACGCAAACGCTTTTTTGAAAAATTCAGGTTGCGCCATTGCCGCGTGATGAATGTCGAGGTTGTAATAAACTGTTTCAAAATCTCTGTTAGCGCAATCGTCAGCACGGAAAGTTAATGCCGTTTTGCTGGCAATTGTCGCGCTCCACCAGCCAGATGGATAAATACATTGCGGGAAAAATAACGTTTGCTGATGACCAAATCCCGCCGTTTGCATCGCGCCACGCATGTCTTTGATTAACTGCAAATGCAATAACGCGGATTCACTTTGTTGAACCAACATGCCGTCTTCCGCCAAACACGCCACGCAATCACGGTAAAACGCTTCGCCAAATAAACCTTCCGCCACACCAACTGGATCGGTGCTATCAACGATGATTAAATCGACCGAATTGGGCGCAGCATCTTTCAGCCATTTAATGCCGTCGATGAATTTCAAATCTGCACGAACATCGCCATTTGATTCACACAATTCGGGGAAATAGATTTCCGCCAAACGGGTGACGCGCTCATCGATGTCAATTTGGACGGCTTCTTCCACGTTTTTATGTTTTAACACTTCGCGCAACGTGCCGCAATCGCCGCCGCCAATAATCCAAACACGTTTTGGATTCGGGTGTAAAAACAACGCGGGGTGACTAATCATTTCGTGATAAAAGAAATTATCGCGCGTTGAAACCATCGTGCAACCGTCAATCACCATCAATTTACCAAACGTTTCTGTGTCGTAAATTTCCAGTTTCTGAAACTCTGATTGTTCTTCGTGCAGCTTTTCGTTAATTTTGAGCGAAAACGCCGTGCCAGTTGACAACATTTGTTCGGTAAACCATTCGTTTGAATTCATGTGCTAAAATCCTATAAATTAAAAAAAGAGAAGTAAGGTCGTCATTATAGTTGGATTAACGCTTTGCTTGCACCTTGAACCTTTCACCTTTTAGCGAAATTAGCGAAACTCATGCAAATTCATTTAATTACCGTCGGAACAAAAATGCCTAATTGGGTTCAACAAGGTTACGACGAATACGCCAAACGCTTGCCGCGCGAGTGTGAATTGGTGTTGAAAGAAATTCCAGCGGGGAAGCGTGGCAAAAATAGTGACGTGGCGCGAATTGTCAAAGACGAAGGCGAGCGAATGTTGGCGGCGATTCCGTCACACAGTCATTTGGTGACGTTAGATTTAGGCGGGAAATTATGGTCAACGGTCGAATTGTCGCAAGCGATGCAACGTTGGCAAGGTAACGGACAACACGTTTCGTTATTGGTCGGTGGCCCAGAAGGTTTAGCAGATGCCGTGAAACAAAGTGCGCGAGAATCCTGGTGTTTGTCGAATCTCACCTTTCCACATCCGCTGGTAAGAATTGTCGTCGCGGAACAGATTTATCGGGCGTGGAGTATTTTACAAAATCATCCGTATCATCGTTAACCTATCCATTTTAAGTGAAATCGCTATTGAGCTTTTGAACATAAAACACGGAATTATTACACCCGATGAACATGAACATTGAGCATTGATGACTGAAAAACATAGGTGAAAACATTTTGCCCATCTTCATAAGTGACGTTATAGAAAATATGATATTTTTCACAGATATTTTTAACCATATTCAAGCCTAATCCTAAACCTCTTTTCGCTTCATCCTCTCTGAAATTTTTTTCAAAGATTTTCTTGGTATCTTTAATTGGGTTTCCATACGTTCTAATCGCTAATATCGCGGTGTCATTTAATTGTAAAAGCGTGATGTTAATGGGTTTGTGTTTGGTGGCGTATTTCATTGCATTTGAGAGGTTATTATCAATGATTCTTTCCAATTCTATTTGATTGATATGCGTAAAAATATCTTCTTCAATCGTTGATTGAATTTCTTTGTGACTGACCTTTGAAATAGTCGAAAAAAACTCAATTCGTTTCTTCAAAAAATCACTAAGATTGATATTTTTTGGAGCGTATTCAATCGTATCGGCTGAGGCAACATACGCTAAATCTTCATAAAAATTTGAAAGCATATTGATAGAGGAATCAATTCTATCAATATAGGATGATAGAGATTTATCGGTTTGAAATTGTTTAATCATTTCACCATTCATCATAATGTTCGTTAAT
>CAISXF010000018.1 GCA_903889445.1 uncultured Pseudomonadota bacterium | reverse complement strand
GCGTTTATTCTCAATGAAACGCAATTGCTCGCTAACTTAACAACTCTGGCGGATATTCGACAAAAATCTGGCTGCAAAATTCTTTACGCGATGAAAGCGTTACCGTGTTCGCGCGTGTTGGAAATCGCCAAACCGTTTGTCGATGGATTTGCGGTCAGTTCATTATTTGAAGCGCAACTCGCGCAAGAAGTTTTGGCTGGACAAGGCGAAGTGCATCTAACAACGCCAGCGTTAATTGCGGAAGAATTGTATGAATTAACGACGTTATGCACGCATATCAATTTTAATTCGCTCACCCATCACGCCCATTACGCGCCCATCGTGCAAACACAAACCCAAATGGGTTTGCGCGTTAATCCTAAATTGTCGTTTTCAAGCGACGAAAGATTTGATCCGTGTCGGCGTTCATCGAAATTGGGCATTGATATTGATACGCTGTGGCAATCGAATTGTTTGGAGCTGGAACAAGTCAGCGGGCTGCATTTTCACACTGTTTTTTCGGCGACGGATTTTACGCCGTTGCTGCAAACCATCGACAAACTGCGCCGATATTTTGGGCATCAATTAGAAAAATTACAGTGGCTAAATTTGGGCGGCGGTTATTTGTTTCACAGCATGACCGATTATCAGCCGTTTATTGATTTGGTTATTCAATTGCGCCGTGAATTGAAAGTCGATGTTTATATCGAATTGGGCAATGGAATTGTTGGCAACGCCGCATCAATAGTAGCTACGGTAATAGATTGTTTTGAAAGCGACGAAAAAACCGTGGCAATTTTAGATACGTCCGTCAATCATAATCCCGAAGTATTTGAATATCAGCGTGCGCCGCAAGTTTTGGAACACGATGCAAAAGGACGTTACGAGGCGATTTTAGCGGGTGGAACGTGTTTAGCGGGTGACATGTTTGGCGAATATCGCTTTAAGCAACCGCTACAATTGGGTGATAAAATTACATTTAAAAACGTGGGCGCGTACACGTTAATTAAAGCCAATCGTTTTAACGGTCATAATTTACCCGATGTGTATTTACAACGGGGGGATGGAAAATTGGAATTACTAAAACAATACACTTACTGCGATTACCAACAACAATGGCTGATGCCATCGACCACCGATTTACTATAAAAATTACTACAAAAGAGAGGGATAACAATGAGTTTTATAAAAGAAGAGCGCACGATTTTAGCGTTTAAATTACAGTCAAAATTAAATCCAGATCAGGGCGATATTCGACCCGTCGCGGAAATTGTTGACGGGCAATTAGAAGAATTACATCAAGGCAATTTTTGTCATTCAAACAAAGTATTCGTCACAACGGGTTATCAGCTAATTGATGAAAAATTTAAAGATGGGCAAATGTTCCGAATTCCAGTTAATCTTGCGGATTACATTAGTACCAATATCGATCCTTACGCGGCATCCAAATACTTAACGCAAGGTATCAAAGCGGAAAGTTTAAAACCCAACGAATTGATAGAAATTTTCGACGGCGAATTACCGAATAGAAACTACCGTTACTTTGAAAATGGATTTTATCCCAGCACGCAATATATTTTTATGCGTAATAAAGAAGGCGACTGTTTTGGCCCTTTTTCGTGGAAATCCGAAGACGAAGATTTAGGTTTTGCGTTAGAACTGTTGAATGAAAAGCCGTTATTACGCTCGTATAACATGAGCATCGGGCTGGTTTTTAGAATTAAAGCCGATAATTTCGCAAAATATGCGACGACCTGTTCCATCGAAAATAGGGATTACCATTTCATCCTCAACATTCGTGAATTTATTTCCGATTATGACTACCACGATTATGCGTCAGATGAAGAAATCGTGCGGTATTGCGCGAAATTAGCGAGTGAAATGGGAACCAAATCGCTGAATAAATCGGATTGGGATACGTTCAAAAAACTCGCCAGCCGTGATGCAAAATTCGGTACCTTAGTCAGCAAAAATCGGTTGTCGCAATTGTCCAGACTGAAAGACGATGTCGATACGTCACAAAGTGACATTCACGATAACATCGAAGTCTTTTTAAGAAGTAGCAACGGCGATGATTTAGTTAAGGATTTTGTGGAACGCAAACGTCCGCAATTATTGGACGATTTGAGAAAAAGTGTCATCAAAGAAAAGAGCAAAGAGATTGAAGAAAAAGAAAATAAATTGTCGCAAGTCGAACAGCGTTTCAAAGAAAAAGATAAAGAGCTAAAAGAGTTGAGTGTGGAAGTGGAACGCAAACGCAAAGAAGCCAATCAAGAAGTCATTTTGGAACAAGCGGTTGCGGAACGGAATAAAAAATTACGCCATCTTGATCAAGAATTGGCAGAAAAAGAAAAGCAAGTGAACGAGATTACCGAACGCTTTAATTTGTCGTCGGAACTGAACGAAATCACGCAACAAATCGAAGAAAAGAAAGTTATTCATAAACATTATGAAAAAGAAAATTCGTCTATCGAAGCTACCACGAAACGCTTAACCATTGAACGCGATAAAACCGAAGATGAACTTCGCACCAAGTTAATCGAATTAAAACCGTTTGTGGAACACATCAATGGTTCGTTTTTTGTGAATAAAGCCGAAAAAGACAGAGCGGTTTTTGTGGAAATCAACCAGCTGACCCATCCCGATACGTTGGAACGTCAGCGGTTAGTGGTCGAAATGGTGAAGCATAATTTGCGGTTGCGCGGACGGGATTTTGAATCGTGGCAAGTCGCGAATTTGCTCATTTCAACGCAACAATCGTTCATTACTTTTTTAGCGGGACTTCCTGGCGTGGGCAAAACGTCGTTGGCGCGGTTAATTGCGGAATCACAACATTTAGAACCGCGTTTGCAAGAAGTTTCCGTGGCGCGTGGCTGGACTTCGCAAAAAGATTTAATCGGTTTTTACAATCCGTTGTCGAATCGTTTTCAATCCGCGAATACCGGTTTATATGCGTTTATTGAAGCGTTAAGTTTGGAAACGAAAAAAGACGAACGCGCGATGGCGTATGTGTTGCTCGATGAAGCGAATTTAAGTCCGATTGAACATTATTGGTCGGCATTTATGGCAATGACGGACAGCGCAGGTGAGCGCGTTTTGCGTTTAGGACAAGATACCTTAGCCGTTCCGTCCGTGTTGCGTTTTCTCGCAACCATCAATTATGACGGCACGACTGAACCACTCAGTCCGCGTGTTGTCGATCGCGCTCCTGTTTTGGTGATGGAATCAAGCAACAACTTTTTAGAGGAAAATGAAACGACGTTAGAAAAAATTATTACGTTGCCTTTGTCCGCCATTGAAATGAATAAACTGTTTGGATTAGCGAAAAACATTCCTGCTTTTCAAGATGTCGAAAAAGATATTTTCAATAAAGTGCGTGAAATTCTGTCGCACCCCAGTTTGGAAAAAGGACGTTCATTAAGCATTAGTCAGCGCAAAGAAATTGTGATTCGACAATACTGCGCTCAAGCCGGTTCGTTGATGCGCTCGTTTGGTTGCGATGATTTTAAAGCCTTGGATTTAGCGATATTGCAGCACGTTTTACCGCAAGTGCGCGGCAGCGGACAGAAATTCGCTAAACGGTTGATTGAATTAAAACAAACGTGTGAGGAAAATGGTCTGAAAGGGTCGGCAAATTATTTAGAACGCATGTTGGCGTACGGTGAAACGGAATTGCATTCGTATGACTTTTTCTGTTGGTAATCCGACATGAAAATAACTTTTTTCATTGGTGACGAACGCCATGTTTGGAATAGTCACCATGAGGTTTATGTTGTTCGTGAAAATCAGGTGGTTTATTTTGAATTGGCGAACGTGGAAAGTTACGATCCCCCGACGTTATTTATTGAAGATAACGAACTCAATTTGACGGTCGATTACCGAAGCGATGCAGGCAAAATTTTTCGTTCTGCACCCGATTATATTTTTCGGGAATCGTTCGGGCATTCCACGATTAACGTTTATTTTGGCGAACAACATATTGAACTTCGATTTGAAGTCGTTGTCCGAAAAGTCACGGCGCAACAAGTCGAGGAAATGATTCAGTATTTGGCGAAAAAACAAGACGATATTTTGCGTATTTGTTTATCGAGAACCCTATCGAAGGCACAGGAAAAAACCGATCCTGAAATCGTACTCAACACGGTGGAAACGTTTGTTAATACGTTAATCAGTTGTCGGTTGGAATTACAGCATCATTTACGCAAACGACTGGTGCCGATTCGCCAATCTGCGTGGAAATCGTCGCAAGGCTGCGACATTGATCCGTTCGATATTATTTTCAATTTGGACGCGCTCGAACCCGTTTTAGGCGAAGGCGATGTCGTGGTAAATGGGCGTAGTTTTTCGATTAGTGAAATGGAAGTTACCACGCTGGAACCGTCAGCCAATGTGGAAGAAAATGCTATTTTGTTGGGCGGTTTGTATTCCATGAGTCGAATTATTTCCGTGCTTTTACTGGAGGTGAATTCAGGTTTTTCAAACAGTAAAACGGAACTGGTGGACAGCGAATTTGAAACGCTGAGTAATGTGCTACAAAGACTGACGGCTTCCAATATGCAACAACGTTGTGAACGGCAACTGTTTCAATTGGACGAATTCATTCGGTATTTTGAGAAAAAAATCGGTGTAATTTATAAAGGTGAACGTCCGCCGGTGATGACTCCGTTTGTGCGAGCGTCGCGGATTTATCGGCGTTTATTTGAACAATTACACGATTGGTATCAATTGGGCGAACCGACGTTAGACGGTCGAAATTATTTGGTCAAATTGCGCTCGGTCTCCAAAATATACGAGTTTGTCGTTTTGTTCAAACTGATTGATTATTTGCACGATACGAATTGGATGACGGTAAATAGCGATTGGGCGGCGGATTCTCATTTTATGCCGTCGAAAATTATTTTTGAGCGTGACGGTTTGCGTTTAACGCTGTATTACGAAAAGAAAATTTATCCTTACAGCGAAGAAACGACGAAGCATTTGGATTTGGTCGATACGAAACATTTTAAAGTGGATTGGGAATACAATTATTGGTGTCCGGATTTTGTTTTGCAGCTGGAAAGTAGCGATCGAACCAAAGCACTTTATGTGATTTTAGACGCTAAAAACAGTTCGTCTGGCACCGTTCAACAAACGCATTTGCCCAATTTACTCAATAAATACTTTATGAATATGGCAGTTTACGATGCCACGCATCAGTATTTAAAACAGGACGCTATTTTGGGCATTATTGCGTTATTTCCGGATAAACATTCCACCGCGCCGACCTATTTACTGAATGGGCGAAAATTTGGTGTCGATAAAAAACCGATTCGCTTTCCGATTGTGACGGGTTTGCCCATTTTGCCGCAGTCAAATGACTTAACCTATCAAGTTTTAAATCAAATACTTGAAATTGCTGAAAAACAGTTAAAGATTGATTGATAATCCCCCTAAACTTTTCAACACACACGACTTCTAAATGACGACAACTCAACAACGATTATTAGAGCTTTTTAACGTACTTCCCGAACGTGAGCAGGATGTTTTATTGGTTTTAACAGTCATTTACGCGCCCATTGGACAATCTAATTTACAAAGTACGTTGAAATCGGCGGGATTTGATACCGACACGATTAAATTAGTTAATCGTGATTTTCAAGACCGTTTTCAAAAGATGGGTTTTATTATTGGCGCACATGAAGGCTGGTATTGCCATCGTGACATCACGGAAAACTTGATGCGACTTGCGCTAAACAAACCGTGGTTTACGAAACTCGCGCAACAAATCATTATGGGCAAAGATTTATATTCGTATTTGCCCGCGAAAATTTTAGTGCTGCATCAAGTTAAAAAGCTGCGTTTGTTCCTTTATCAAAGTAACGAAACAGGATTTGCCGCTAATATCGCGCTGTTATATCAAGAATTTCCCCAGCATTTTTCCGAAGTCATTCAGCAACTCTTTTTTGAACATTTTGATCGAGAATGGTTTGCAGAATTGCCCGAAAAAATTCGTTTTTTGGTGTTGCAATACAGCTTAATTAACGATTTTGCCGAATTCAATCCCAAATCGAATGGTAAAAAAAATGGACTATATCACTTACTGGAACAGTCGTTTGGCATGAATAAACCCGATGATTTGGACGTGATGCACACCATTATTGAACAGCGATTATTTCGTGGTAATGATAAAGATGCCGCCGAATGGTTGTATCAAGATAATTCGGCAGATGGCGTAAAACTTCACGCGATACTCGCCGTTTTTCAAAATCGTTACGATGACGCACTCGATAATTTTAATGCCGCGTTGAAAGCTCTCAGAAAAAATAACAAACGCCACGCTACATTGGGCGGAATATACGATTTTTTCTACGGTTTAATGTTATTTCAAAGTCGCACGTTAGCGAACTTGCAATTACTGGAACAGTATTTAACTATTTTATCCAGCAAAAACCGTGTGCTTTCACCGTTAAATGTGATGCTGTTTAATGCGATTGACGCTTATCAAGGCAAAGAAAACATTAAGCATTCAACGCTATTAGCCAAAAAACATTCCGCTTATGAAAATTTAGTGCAAGTTTTGCTGCTGCATTGGTTGGACGAAACCGACCAAATTAGTGGCGCGGCGCAACACGTTATTTTTCTCGCACCATTAGCCCATTATTGCCAAGCGGCACAAGAATTAAATCACGTTTGGTTTGCGGCAATGAGTTCGACATTATTACAACGGCTCGATTATCAGCATAAAACGTGCGACAAAATCGCGAAATACTACAACGAAGCTCCCTTTTTAAAATTGATTGACGCTTTTCCACGCACTGCCGCGTGGGAACGTGCCTTAGAAGCACTCGCGCAAGTGAACACATTGACGACTTCGCCAACTGCTTCCGCTGCGCCGTCCGAATTACGAATGGTTTGGACGTTGCAATTAGACAGCTCGAAAATTTCGCTCGAACCCAAAGAACAGCGCATGAGTAAAAATGGCAGTTGGTCGAAAGGGCGTGCCGTCGCGTTGAAACGATTACACAGCGAATTGGGCAGTTTTGGTTATCTGACCGAACAAGATCAACTAATTTGCAAAAAAATTCGGATAAGTAAAAACGAAGATTATTACAACTATTACAACACCGAAACCTATGTGTTACCGGAAGAAGCGTTATTTGAAGCAGTCGGACATCCGAACATTTATTGGGCAACGCAAGTGCAATATAACGCGCCGATTGATATTCAAGCCGCCGCGCCACAGCTTTTGGTTCAAGAGCAAGACGATAAATTGCATTTGTCGCTGATTCCAGAAATTAGCCGTGATTCTCAAATGGTGATACAAAAAACGGCGACAGGCGTGTTGCTGTACGACATCAACGAACAGCATCGTCAAGTGGCGGGAATTTTAGGTGAAAAAGGTTTAACCATTCCTGCCAGCGCACGCCAACGGGTGATGGATTCAATTTCGTCAGTTGCCGCCATGTTAACGGTGCAATCCAACATGGTGGGAATGGCGACGCAAGCCGAAACCGTTGACGTGGATAGTCGTTTGCATTTGCATTTGCAGCCGATTGGGCAAGGTATTCAAATCGAAGTATTTGTACAACCGTTTTTTGACGGTGGGCCGTTGTATAAACCCGCAACGGGCGGCACGACGGTATTGGCAGATATTGACGGCAAACCGTTACAAACGACGCGCAATTTTGAAATTGAAAAGCAGCATATTGTGGAATTATTGGATAATTGCCCCGATTTGCCGCCTGAAAATTCGTTGAAATGGTCGCTCGAAGATGCTGATACCGCGTTAGAAACGTTGTTGAATTTACAAAATTTAGGGGAATTCGCGATATTGGAATGGCCCAAAGGTAAAAAAATCAAACTCAGCCGCGAAATGGGTTTATCGCAAACTCGTTTTTCAGTTCGACATGAACAAAATTGGTTCAGCGTCGAAGGCGATATTGCCATCGATGACGGGCAAGTCTTAGATATGCAACGGTTAATGAGCTTGTTGGCGAATTCATCGGGACGTTTTTTGCAATTGGAAGACGGTCAAATTATCGCGTTGACCAAAGAATTACGTCATCGGCTTGATGATTTGGCGGGTTTGGGCGAAGTGAAAAATGACAAAATTCAATTTCACGCGCTCGCCGCGCAAGCCTTGGACGAAATCACCGAAGGCATGACGATTACCGCCAGTAAACCGTGGAAAGATCAGCTCAAACGATTGGACGCATTGGGCGATTTGAATCCCAAAGTACCGTCTACGTTGCAAGGCGAATTGCGCGATTATCAATTGGAAGGGTTTCAATGGATGAGTCGATTGGCGCATTGGGGCGCGGGCGCGTGTTTAGCGGATGACATGGGTTTGGGGAAAACCGTGCAGTCGTTAGCGTTGATTTTATCGCGTGCGCCAGAAGGGCCGACGCTGATTCTCGCGCCAACTTCGGTTTGTATCAATTGGCTGGAAGAATGTGCGCGATTTGCGCCAACGCTGAACGCACAACAATTTGGCGTGGGCGATAGACAAACGATGTTGGATAATGCGGGTCCGTTTGATTTGATTGTGTGCAGTTATGGCTTATTGCAAAGTGAAGGCGAACGGATGCAACAAGTGCAATGGCACACGTTGATTGCTGACGAAGCGCAAGCGATTAAAAATAATCTCACGAAACGCTCCAAAGCGGCGATGGCGTTACAAGCCGATTTTAAAATGGTGACAACAGGCACACCGATTGAAAATCATTTGGGTGAATTGTGGAATTTGTTTAATTTTATCAATCCTGGCTTGCTTGGTTCAATTGCAAAATTTAACGAACGTTACGCCAACGCGATTGAAAATAATCACGACCACAACGCGCAATATCGATTGAAAAAATTGTTGCGTCCGTTCATTTTACGTCGCTTGAAAAATGACGTATTGACGGAATTACCCGCTCGCACAGAAGTGACGTTGCACATTGAACTAAGTCCTGAAGAACGCGCGATGTATGAAGCGTTGCGTCGGAGCGCGATGCAAGTTATGCAAAATGCGACCGCGCAATCGGGGCAGCAATTACAAGTGTTGGCGGAAATTATGAAACTGCGTCGCGCGTGTTGTCATCCGCGTTTGGTGTTGGACGAAAGCACCATTAGCAGTTCAAAATTACAAGCCTTTGAAGAATTGGTCGATGAATTACTGGATAGCCGCCACAAAGCTCTGGTTTTCAGCCAATTCGTCGGGCATTTAAAATTGATTCGCGAATTACTCGACAGCAAAGGGATTGCTTACCATTATTTGGACGGTTCAACGCCGGTTGCACAACGTAAAAAAGCGATGAATGCGTTTCAAGCGGGCGACGGCGATTTGTTTTTAATCAGCTTAAAAGCGGGCGGTACGGGTTTGAATTTAACGGCTGCCGATTATGTCATTCACATGGATCCGTGGTGGAATCCCGCCGTGGAAGATCAGGCTTCGGATCGAGCGCATCGCATGGGACAAAAACGTCCCGTGACGATTTATCGCCTCGTGGCAAAAGATACGATTGAAGACAAAATTGTTGCGCTGCATCATCAAAAACGTGACTTAGCGAATAGCTTGTTGGAAGGCGGTGAATTGAGCGGAAAAATGTCGGTGGATGCGATGTTAGCGTTGTTGTGCGATGTGGACTCGAACGGCGTAGATATTTAGGCGGAAAGTAGTTTTTAAATTAACAGTGTGGTTATGCAACGCGCCACACTGTTAAAAATCAGAAACGATTTAAAAAACGATGATTTGGGGTAATTGTTTGGCGACTGTGGAAAGTGTCCGTTTTGCCAGTTGAAAATACTGCCCCAATTGAATCAAATGCGGAATTTCTTTGAGATTAAAAACCAATGACGCGATGATTTTGGAGATTTCGATTTTGCCGTTTTCATTCAAGGCTTTTGAAATGGCAAGCGGCAAATCCATTGACGCAGGATCAGCAATGGCGCGAATCGCTAAAAAAGGCAGTGCGTAATGTTGGGCAACTTCCGCAATCGCGCCACTTTCCATATCCAACGCAATCGCGCCCGTTTTTTCGTAAATCGCTTGTTTTTCTTCAGCAGTTGAAACCAGTTTATTGCTGTTAAACAACGCGCCTTTATACGCCACAACTGTTGAACCTAAAACTGTTTTAGCGTGTTGGTGCCACGTTGAATTAACGGCAGTTTCCAAACCGTCGCTATTCAATAAACTGTCGGCTAAAACTAAATCACCCATTTTTAAATCAGGACTTAACGCCGCTGCACAACCCCAACTCATCAATTGAGTTGCGCCTTTTGAAACCAATAATTCTGCGGCTTGACGCGCATTTTCTGCCCCCGCGCCCGAATACATCAAAATGATTTCGTCGGTAATAAAAATAAACTTACCTCGCCGCATCCCCCGTTCCCACATGCCATTTGGCAAGGTTTTTAAGGTGCTAAGTTCTTCAGAAAGGGCAACGATAATTCCAGTAATCACTTTTTATCCAATTCGTTACGATAGCGAGCTAATGCCCACAAGGGGAAAAATTTATCGTAACCATGATATTTCAAATAGAACACTTTTGGAAATCCTGGCGCGGTGAAATATTTGTCATTCCACACGCCATCCGCTTGTTGAGCGCGTAAAATAAAATCAATTCCCGCTTTAACTTCAGAGCTTTTACCTTCACCTGCCGCACATAATGCTAACACGACCCACGCCGTCTGAAATGCGGTACTAAATTGATATTTGCCACTAAAATTCGTATCGTGATAGCTAAAATTATCTTCGCCCCAGCCGCCATCATTGCGCTGAACGCTTTTCAAAAATGCGACGGCTTTAGTAAACATCAGATCCGTTTTTGGTAAATTCGTTTGTTCTAATGCCAGTAAAACCGACCACGTTCCATAAATATAATTGGTTCCCCAACGTCCAAACCATGAACCGTCAGCTTCTTGTTCGGTGCGTAAATAAGTAATCGTGCGTTCTAATGATTCAGCATATTCGGGATGATTTTTGGCGACTTTCGCAATTAACATCGCACAACGCCCACTCACATCAGACGTTGGTGGATCCAATAATGCACCGTGATCAGCAAAGGGGATTTCGTTTAAATAGTAAGCGGTATTATCCACATCGAACGCGCCATAACCGCCATTTTTCGATTGCATTTCGATAATCCAGCGCGTCGCTTGATGAATCGAATCGTCGTGCAATTTCGCATTTTCAGATTCCGCCATTGCAAATGCGACAACCGCTGTGTCGTCAACGTCGGGATAATGTGGATTATTAAATTGAAACGCCCAACCGCCGCCCCCTTTGACATTCGGGCGAGAAATGCGCCAATCACCTGGTTCGTCGGTTAATTGTTTGGATTTCAACCAATCGTAAGCGCGATTTAAACTAACACTGATTTTAGGTTGAATGGCTGTTTTTTGGATTTCTTCAAACGCCAACGCAGTTAAACCCGTATCCCAAACAGGCGATAAACACGGTTGGCAATACGCATCTTTTTCGTTAATCACGAGTAATTTATCAATCGCTTTGCGGGCAGTGACCACTAATTCATGATTTTTATCGTAGCCCAATAATAACAATGATTCATACGCGCCCACCATCGCAGGCATAATTGCGCCCAAACCGTCTTCACCGTTCAAGCGTTCGATAATCCAATCTTTCGCTTTTTTAACAGCTAACTCATGTGCTTTTTTAGGAATCAACGGGCGAGTAATTCGCCCCAATTTGTCCAAACCTAAAAAGATTTTATTCAGCACCGTTCGTTCGGGAAAATAATGTTGCTCTTCGTCAGGATGCGTTACAAATAATTCAAGAATGCTGACGTTATTCGGATTTTTCGCTTTCGCTTTCAACGTACAAATAATAAACAACGGAATCATCACGGTGCGCGACCAATACGAAACTTTGTCCAAATGGAACGGAAACCATTTTGGAAATAGCATAATTTCAACGGGAATATACGGCACACCGCGCCACGGTAATTGCTGAAACGTTGCCAGCGCAATGCGGGTAAATACGTTCGATTTTGCTGCGCCGCCTTGACTTAAAATCCATTCACGCAATTTTGTAGTGTGTGGCGCGTTCATATCCTCGCCCGCCATTTTTAGCGCGTAATACACTTTAACGCTGCAACTAATTTCGCCTTTACCGCCGGTGAATAACGGATAACTGCCATTTTCGGATTGACGCGAACGCAAATACACCGCGATTTTCGCTTGCAAATTTTCGTCAATATCGCCGATGTAGTGCATCATCATGATGTATTCGGCGGGCATAGTGCAATCAGCTTCTAATTCAAAAATCCAATAACCCTCAGCGTGCTGCAAACTCAATAATTTATCTTGCGCGTGCTGAATGGCGTTGTCTAAATTATAGGCTTTTGAATGAATGGGCGTGGCGGAACTCGCGGGATGGTGTGAAGCGTGGTCTTGAGATTCTTTAAACATGACAGTCGTCCTTAGTTTGATAATGCCAATTGGGTGAGGCAAGCCCGCGACTGGTCATATTAAAAAGAGTGGTTAATAAATAATCACTGCGGACAGTTAAGTCGGTGGCGATAATCGTCGCTTTAACGCTGTTGCGGGTAATTTTGGCTTGTTCGGAACGATTGAATTTCAAATTACTTTTTATTTTTTTCAATGTTAAAACTGCCATTCCCAACGCTAACAAACAAAATTTACGAATGCCGATTTCATGCGCGGGAATGAGCAACGTATAACGCAACGCATTGTGCAAATGTTCGTGGGCGACGCTGATTAAATGTTCCAAACCTTCGCTAAACGCGGCATCGTTGGTTTCAGGCGTTAAATTTTTCAAGTCAAAACCTGTTTCGGTAAAAATATCCTGTGGCAACCAACACACGCCCCGTTGCGCGTCTTCCCAAATATCTTTCAAAATGTTCGTCATTTGCAACCCTTGCCCAAATGACACAGATAATTTCATCAATTCGGTTTCATTTTTAGCGATTTCGGGCGAATAAAGACAAAATAATTTCGCCAACATTTCACCCACACAGCCCGCAACGTAATAACAATACTTGTCCATTTCAGCGAGCGTCGCCAAACCGTCGTGCAAATTTTGCGCTTGAAAAATCGGCATTCCTTTTGCCATCGTGTTCACGCATTCTGAAAGCGCGGCAACTTGTGGCGTTTCAAAACTGTGCGTAATTTGAATGACACGCGGCAAAACATGAATCAATTGATGTTCCGCTGGAATGGTTTGATTTGAAAGAAGTGGCGCGAGTTCGAGTGCGAAAATTTCAGAGTTCTCGCCCGTTTTGACGACGTGAATAAATTCACTGCAAAAATAGCGTTTTTGTTCCGGCGAAAGCGACACTTCGTCTTCAATCGTATCGACAATGCGGCACAACAAATACGCATTGGCAATGACCGCCACCAAAGATGTTGGTAATTGAGGAATTGTTAAGGCGAACGTTCGTGAAACACCGGCGAGCAATAAGGCTTGAAATGGGTCATCAGACAATTCGCGTAATGATTTTAAATTGTCTAAAACGGCTTGAGTTTCGTTAGTCATTTTTGAGTATAAATTCGCAGGTTTATGAGATGAAAAGGGTTGATTTATATGGGCAATAATAGACTGTTTGTTGGTGATTTGCAAAGTAATGTTGTTTTGTTGCGAATCATCAAAAATGACCCGCATAAAAATAGATTTGCAATTAAAACAGTAGGTTATTTCAATAAATCAAGTGAATACTGGAGTCAAAGTAGAAAAAAGAGTATTCTAGCCAAAAAACTGGTAAGCGTATGAAAGAAAACTATTTTTTATAACGCACTGATTTTCAGGTCGGATTGATTGTTGTTTTATTGATACAAGATTATTTTCCGACATTATTCATTATTTAATTTTTAAAGGAAATTTTTATGGGCGTTCCGTTACGTCAACAATGGGCAGTAGGCAGTTATTTAATTAAACAAAAACTTAAAGGCGCGGAAAAATACCCGCTCGTGTTGATGCTTGAACCGTTGTTTCGCTGCAATTTAGAATGTGCAGGTTGTGGAAAAATTGATTATTCCGACGACATTTTGGATAAACGTTTAACGTTTGAAGAATGTATGGAAGCCGTGGATGAATGCGGTGCGCCGATGGTGTCAATTCCAGGTGGTGAGCCGTTAATTCACAAAGATATGCCGCGTATTGTGGAAGGATTGATTGCGCGTAAAAAGTTCGTTTATTTATGTACTAACGCGCTACTTTTGAAAAAACGCATTGATGATTACACGCCGTCGCCGTATTTAACATTCTCGATTCATTTGGATGGCATGCAAGCGCGTCACGATGCGTCAGTTTGCCAAGAAGGTGTTTTTGATCGTGCTGTTGAAGCGATTAAATTAGCGTTAGGCAAAGGTTTTCGCGTGACGGTTAATTGCACGCTTTTCCAAGGTGAAACACCGCCAGAAGTCGCTGAATTTTTAGATTATGCAACAGAATTAGGCGTTGAAGGCATTACGATTGCGCCTGGTTTTAGCTACGAACACGCGCCGAAACAAGATGTTTTCATCAAAAGTAACGATGTAAAAGAATTGTTTCGTGGCATTTTCAAATTGGGCAAAAATCGCGGTTGGAAATTAAACCATTCGTCGTTGTATTTAGACTTTTTAGCGGGCAATCAAGATTACAACTGTACGCCGTGGGGAAATCCAACTCGCAACGTTTTCGGATGGCAAAAACCTTGTTATTTGTTGGCTGACGAAGGTTACGCTGCGACATTTCAAGAATTGCTAGACACCACGCAGTGGGAAAATTATGGCAACGTAAATAATCCAAAATGTGCAAGCTGTATGGCGCATTGTGGCTATGAAGCGACCGCTGTGGAAGATATGTTAAAACACCCAATCAAAGCTCTTTGGACTTCGATTCGTGGTGTAAGAACAGACGGTGACATGGTTGCATCGCCAACCCCTGTTGTCGCGCCCATTTCAACTTCAACGTTAGCCGGCATTCCAATACACGTCGAACACACAAAATAATTTCGCGGAGAACGTGATAATGCGATTAAAAAAATTGGCTGTCGTGGTTTTTTCGTTGAGCAGTTTGTTTGCCACGTCCGTTTTTTCCCAAGAAGAAAGCGCGACAGCGCGGCAGATTATCGATAAATTTCAGACTGATTTAATTACCGTTATGAAAGACGGTAAAAAATTAGGTTATACGGGACGTTATGAAAAATTAGATGTAGCCGTTTCTAACAGTCACGATTTACCGAAAATTGCGCGAATTGTAGTTGGTAAAGAATGGGAAAAACTCACCGAAGAACAGCAAAAAAAATTAACCGACCTATTCAGTCGATTAAGTATCGCGTCTTACGCGCATAATTTCAAAGAATTTGATGGCGAAGCCTTTGCGATTGATTCGGAAGAAGAAACGAAATTGGGCGGCGTGGTCATTCATTCACATTTGGATTTGCCAGATGATAAGCCCGTAAAGTTTGATTATATGCTGAAAGAAAAAGGCGCAAGCTGGCGAATTATCAACATTATTGCCAATGGTGTGAGTGATTTAGCCTTGAAGCGTTCGGAATATACGGCGATTTTGCAACGTGACGGATTTGATGCGTTGATTGCGAAAATTAACGAAAAAATTGATCTCTACGCGAAACAATAACAGGATGTAAAAATGAAGAGTAAAGCCGTAACCACTTTGATTTGTAGCGTTATTTTTGCCTCAAATGTCGCCGCACAAACAACCTCGAATGATCCTTACGAAAATTTTAATCGGCAAATGTACGATTTCAATAACAGCGTTGACACCTATGTCGCTGCGCCGTTGTCGAATGGCTATAAATTTATTGCGCCGCAATTTGTGCAAACGGGCGTGTTTAATTTTTTCACTAACTTGAAGAGTTTCAATGTCGTTTTGAACGATGTGTTGCAAGCCAAATTTTCACAAAGTGCCGCTGATTTTGGACGGTTGACCTTGAATTCAACAGCGGGATTAGGTGGATTTTTTGACGTAGCAAAACACGTTGGACTTGAACAAAACGATGAAGATTTTGATCAAACATTAGCGGTTTGGGGGATTCCACAAGGTTCGTATTTAGTATTGCCGTTTTCTGGCCCTAGTACGGTGCGAGGTGTTCCAGCTTCTGCCTTTGATGCAGCGGCGAATCCAGCGAGTTATGCCAGCATTCCCGCGTATTATATCAGTGCGCCTGTTCAATTTATGTCTGGATTGAACGCACGCGCCAATGCAGAAGGTGCGTTGAAATTTATCAATGAAGCTGCAATGGATAAATACGTTTTCACTCGTGAATCCTTTTTGCAATGGCGTAAAAATTTAGAAAATGACGGCAAAATCAGTGCCTCGTTAGACGACGATTTTATGGCAGAAGAAAAAAGCTCAAACTTAAAATGGCGCGACGATTACCAACAGTTTCAAATCGCTGCCCAATCATTCGGAAGTGTAGCGCAAAAATTTGACCTTGCGGCACAAAATTATGAGCAAGCGAACTCTAAAATTGCACAGTTAAAACCATTGAAAGTCAAACGTTAAAGTCCAAAATGTAGGCGCGAATTTATTCGCGCTCACCAACACGGTATTCAAAAATGCAACAACGAATGCACGTTATAATCCGCTAATTTTTCACGTCCGTTTAAAAAATCTAATTCCACTACAAATGCCAATGCTTTTACAGTTGCGCCGAGTTTTTCGACTAATTCACAACTCGCTTTTGCTGTGCCGCCTGTCGCTAATAAATCATCAATCAACAACACATTATCGCCCACTTCAAACGCATCAATGTGCGCTTCCAAAGTCGCCGAGCCGTATTCTAAATCGTATGAAACACTTTGCACGTCATACGGCAATTTGCCTGGTTTTCGTAACGGCACAAACGGCAAACCCATTTCCCACGCCACCAAACTACCAAAAATAAAACCACGCGCTTCCATGCCTGCAATCACGTTAATGTCGCTGCCTAAAAACGGCTGAATTAGTTGATGCACGGCGAGTTTTAACGCAGCAGGATCTTTCACCAACGGCGTAATATCTTTAAAAATAATGCCTGCTTTAGGAAAGTTGGGAATATCACGGATTTTTGCTTTTAATCGATTCATTTTGTTTTCAAATTAGGTTAAACGGACGCGCGGATCGACGAGCGTGTAAGAAATATCAGTGAGTAACAGCCCCAAAATATACAAAACTGAACCCAAAAAAACCATCGCGCGAACAATCGCAAAATCTTGGCTGTTAATCGCGTCAATCGTGTAACTGCCCAATCCTGGAATGCTAAAAAACGATTCCATAATCAAACTACCCATAAACAACAGCGGCAAAATGACCACCACGCCGGTCAAAATCGGAATCATCGCATTGGGCAAAACGTGACGAAATAGCGTTTGTGTTTCGGTTAAACCTTTGGCGCGAGCGGTGCGAACATAATCTTTTTCGACTTCTTCTAAAAATAAGGTTTGATACCAACGCATGCCTGAACCAATGCCTGTAAAAATACCAATCAATACGGGTAAAATCAGAAACTTAATCATTGCAAACCCGTCGTCATAACCTGAAATTGGCACGAGTTTTAACACTTTCGCCACCAAAAATTGCCCGCTGATAATGTAAAACAACGACGAAATCGACATCAACATCACACACAAAATAATACCGATTTGTTCAAAAGTACGGCGGCGAAATAGCACCATCAACAACGCCGCGCAAACATTAACCACCAAACCAATCAATAACGTCGGCAACGCTAACGCCAAACTTGGAATGGCGCGTTCTTGAATATCCGCGCCGATATTGCGCCCACTGTCAGAAATGCCAAATCGAAACAGCATCAACCTCACCGATTTCGAATAAAAAATGGTTTGCGTGAATTTGTCGCTGGTGGGCGCATCGGTATTCCACAACAAGGGTTTATCGTAACCGTGTTGCTGTTTCCAATTTTGAATCGCTTGCTCGGTGACGTGTTTTTGTCCTAATTGCATTCGAGCCATATCGTCGGGGCTATTCACTACAAAAAATAGGAGAAATGTTAATACATTCACCGCCATCAATAATGGCAACGCATATAAAAGGCGGCGGAGAATGTAGCTAATCATTTATTCATCACCCAATTGCGTCAACAATTCCGCTTGATGTTCGCTAATCAATGGCAAAATAACTTGCTCCAAACCGCCTTCCATAATGTCGTCAAGTTTATACAACGTTAGGTTAATCCGGTGATCCGTCAAACGCCCCTGTGGATAATTGTAAGTGCGAATGCGCTCCGAACGGTCGCCGCTGCCAACTTGTAATTTTCGTATTGACGATTGTTCGGCATCTTGTTTTTCTTGTTTTGCAGACAATATGCGCGACGATAATAACGCCATCGCAATCGCGCGATTTTTGTGTTGAGAACGCTCGTCTTGGCATTCGACAATTGTTCCCGTGGGAATGTGTGTAATCCGAATCGCGGACTCAGTTTTATTGATATGCTGACCGCCGGCACCCGACGCACGATAAGTATCCACTTTCAAATCCGCTGGATTGATGTCAATCGCGTCGATTTCGTCCACTTCTGGCATAATCGCCACGGTACAAGCGGAGGTGTGAATACGACCTTGTGATTCCGTGTCTGGCACACGTTGCACGCGGTGTGTACCAGATTCAAATTTCAATTGCGAATATACATCACGTCCTGAAACACGCAAAATGACTTCTTTATAACCGCCATGTTCACCTTGATTTTCATTGATGATTTCAGTTTGCCAGCCTTTTCGCTCGGCAAAACGTTGATACATTCGCGCTAAATCACCGGAGAAAATCGCGGCTTCATCGCCCCCTGTTCCGGCACGAACTTCCAAAAAGATATTACGATTATCGTTTGGATCTTTTGGCAAAAGAAGAACCTGCAATTCATTTTCCAAAGATTCGATTTTATCTTGTGCGTCAGAAATCTCATCTTTTGCTAATTCACGCATTTCAGGATCACTGTCATTTGCCATTTCCTTCGCTGCGTTCAGTGCTTCCACAAGTAATTCGTAACGTTTGTAACATTCTACTAATGGGCTGATTTGAGCGTATTCTTGGCTTAAAGTACGAAATTTGTTTTGATTCGATTGTGTATCGGGTTCGGACAATAACGCTGAGATTTCGTCATAGCGTTCGCACAGATTTTGTAGTTTTTGTTCTATCGATGGTTTCATTTATACGGAGTATTAAGTTAGATAATTTTTAAATTACTGTTGATTTTAGGCATACTTTACAGTGTTTAACTATAGAAAAGTGATTTTTATTAAACACATACGTTCGTCAATAGGGATAGTGCCTTTTTAAACCTTATATTCAAGTTAAAAAAAAGCCCAAAATCATCAGATCTTGGGCTTTTTCGTAAGATTAAGAGCTTGGCAATTCTCTACTTTCGCATGGCAAACTACCACACTATCATCGACGCTAAGCGGTTTCACTTCCGAGTTCGGGATGGGATCGGGTGGTTCACGCTCGCTATGGTCACCAAGCAAACTGG
>CAISXF010000017.1 GCA_903889445.1 uncultured Pseudomonadota bacterium | reverse complement strand
GACAGGTTACACGGGCTTTATTCACAACGTTTTGGAAGCAGAATTCATTAAGAAACACGCAGCTCCTGAAGATTGTGAGTTCTATATGTGTGGTCCTCCAATTATGAATACGTCAGTGACCAGTATGTTGATTAACAGCGGTGTTGAACCTGAAAACATTATGTTGGATGATTTTGGCGGTTAGTTTTTCGCTGAGTTAAACGCTAAAATGACGGGGCATTGGAATTTTTCTGGTGTCCCGTTTTTGTTTTATGTGATTACTGATTTAACGCAGTAAGTTACAATTAGCGCGAATTTTTAACCTAAGCCGAAAAGGAAAAATGTAAATGAAAAAGTTGATTTTGATTATCTTATCTTTGTTGCTCATTTCTATGTATGGATGCGCTAAAAGACAAACTCAAACGTCTTTCGATAGTAGTTCAACTAGCAGGGTAGTGGAAAAGCCAAAACCTAAATATGCAGAAGTGACTGTAGTACGAGATGATTTTCAAAAGAAAACAACATTTACTGGTAATAGTGTAGACGGACAATCGGTAGATGGACTATCGGCAGATGGACTATCGATGAATATATTACTTAGCGGTTCGAAAGTAGACACTTATCCAAATGTTGACGCTGTAGTTCAAATTTATGTTTCTAGTCATTACAAGAGTAAAGACTGGCGTTCGTATGAAACAGCCTATGATTCAGATGGAACAAGGTACGAAACAGTTCATATTAGTCACGATGCAAGTTCTTGTAGTGAACGCGGTTGTATATTTATTGAAGTTATAGGCATCGCTATAACTAAGCAGTATTTGGAAAGTCATAAAGATAAAGAAATGAAATTCCAAATTAGTGGAAAAGGTGGGAAAGAAGTTTTTTCAATTCCACCCGAGTACACAAAAGTATTTTTAGATGCGATTAAGTGAAATTAACCCGCATTACAAAAAGCTCCAATTTTTTGACGATTGGAGCTTTTGAATAATTAGAGCGTTATGGCAACAAGTGGCGGAGTACAGCTTTTAAAAATCCACCATTGTTATTACCAGTGTGAGTTACCCAACACTTGGCATTAACATCGTAACCGTTCAATTGATTTATTGATTTGTCGCTATTACGTTTTGAAGCGTACTGAGATACGGAAAATAATAACCCAGAAAATACGCCAGAATGTGTGTTATCACGGAACTGAACATAAAGACTCCCATTGTCATCCACCCACAAAACGTAATCTATTTCTCCAGCACCACGCAATTTTGGAGCTTTTGCAGTAAAAGATGGAATTTGCTTAACTTTGACGTGTTTCATCTGAAAATCCTTTAACTTCGGGTTGATTGAAAAATTATTTACTGCTGGCTAGATATGGATGCTGTAAATGTAGTTTCAAGTCATGTTCAAAAATTATTAGCGAAAAAGCCCCGACTTGCATCACAGCTTGCGGGGCTTTTTTGTGCGTGATAAAAATGAAAAATCGTTTATAATTTTCGCGTGGCTAGGGCATCGAACCCGAAAAGTAGATTCATTACCTACCTGCCATACTAATTTTGTAATGAATAATCCCACTAATGAAGGATTCTCAAAATGCCAACAAAATCACAAAATACTTCGGCAAAACTCGTTGAAGTTCACGGTAAAAAATTGACCACGACCAGCTTAATCATTGCTGAAAAATTCGATAAACGTCATGCGGATGTTTTGCGTGCAATTGATAGTGTTTTGACGCAAGTGTCTGATATTTTCGGAAAACGCAATTTTGCGTTAACCGAATATGTGCAAAAAAATAACCTTGGAATCCCAGTTTCTTATCGAATGTACCAAATCACAAAAGACGGTTTCATGTTTTTAGTGATGGGATTTACAGGCAAGCTCGCCGCACAAATTAAAGAGGCATTTATTGCGGCATTCAATGAGATGGATGAAAGACTATCCGACCTGAGCCGTCCGTTCGACATTCAAGAAAAACGTGACGCACATTTTCCCATGATGGACGCATTGGTATTTGCGCGTGAAGCGGTTGGCAAAAAAACCACCGAAAAACATTTCATCAACGAAAACCTATTTTGTAATCGCGCCTTAACTGGCAAGTGGGAAGCGTTGGACGAAAGTGATTTAGATGTTTATGATTTGCGTTTGTTAAAAGACATTCGCAACCGCAACATGGTTTTGATGCAATACAATTTGAAGCAATCCGAACGACAAGACGCACTCAATAAATACGTTGCCGCTTATCGTGACAAAAAACCCCGATTGAAATTAGTCATCAGCAAATAATAATCCAATAAAAAGCCCCGACTTGCATCACAGCAAAGCGGGGCTTTTTTGTGCGTGATAAAAATGAAAAATGGTTTATAATTTTCGTGTGGCTAGGGCATCGAACCCGAAAAGCGGATTTATCACCGTCTGTCACACTACCCTTGATAAACAAATCCACTGATGAAAGGATTACTCGAAATGATTGAAAAATTAGCTTTAACCTTCAACGGCGTGACTCTATCGCCAATTTCACACAAAAACCAAATCTGGTTATCAACCAAAGAATTGTCCATTGCTTTGGGTTATGCTCGTCCAGACGCAATCAACAAAATCTACGAACGTAACAAAGACGAATTTACTGATGGAATGGTGACAATGTTGCCAGCACGTCAAAATGACGTAATCGGCGAATCTATTGGCTTGCAGCCTATGCAAAGACTTTTTAGCCTTCGAGGTTGTCACTTAATTGCGATGTTTGCAAAAACCGTCATCGCCAAACAATTTCGTGTTTGGGTTCTCGACATTTTAGACAAAGAAGTTGGCACGCCAAAAACCAACGCAATGGATGAAAGCCTCCGTTTGTTCGATATTCAAGAAAAGCGTGACGCACATTTGCCAATGATGGAAGGATTGGTGTTTGCACGAAAAGCGGTTGGAAAAGAAACCACCGAAAAACACTTCTTCAACGAAAACCTATTTTGTAATCGCGCTTTAAACGGTAAGTGGGAAGCGTTGAACGAAAGTGATTTAGATGTTTACGATTTGCGTTTGTTAAAGGCTATTCGCAGCCACAACGTAGTTTTGATGCAATACAATTTGAAGCAATCCGAACGACAAGACGCACTTGACCAATATGTGATTGCTTATCGCGCCAAAAAACCACGGCTGAAATTAGTTATCAGCAAATAACACTCAAACAAAAAAGCCACGACTTGCATCACAGCAAAGCGGGGCTTTTTTTACTTTCTACGCCAACGAAATCGACAGCCGTTTTTGTGTTAAACGTGCCACTTTAACGATTGATTCAAGCGTGACAGAAGTATTATTCGGATTAAGCAACCTTTCTAACGCGGTTCGACTGGTTTGTAATTGTCTGGCGACTTCGGATTTAGATAATTTATTTTCTTCAATGAATTGCATCAATTGATAAGCAATCACGCGCTTAATTGCAACTGCCTGACAATGCTCAAGCAAATTTTCTTCTGCTAAAAAATCATCAAAATCCGAGCCGAGATATTGTTCATTCATGTTGATTTACTCCGTTATTACTTTGCGTTGATTAACTTATTTTTTCGGCTGATTGCTAAATTTATATCGTGAATGGGTGTTTTTTGCGTTTTCTTGATAAATCCATGAAGTAAAATCAAATCGCTGTGATATTCAATAAAAATAACTCGCGCAATGCCATCCGTGATACGCGACCTGATTTCCCACAAACCATTTCCCAATGAAGCCACAAGTGGTTTGCCTATCGGAAAACTGTATTGCACGGTTTTTATGTCGCAACCGATAATTTTCTTATCGACGATGCTCAAATCTTTCAGCCAATCGCGCACAGGTTCTGCACCATTTTCAGTTTTGAAAAACCGAACTTTCAACATAATTTTTCTTTTTGGCAATTTGTCGATTAAAAATGTGTGCCTATTATGGTGCAATTAAAAATTGAAATACAGTGATATTCCAGCTGGTTTACAAGGTTTGGGTATTACGTTTATTACAGCGGGTCTGATGTCTTTGGGCTTCATGGCATTCTCAGGCATTCAACTCTAGGAAGGTAGCGTCATGCTGGAAATTATTTTAGGGATTATCATCTTCACGGGTTTTGTTATCGCGCTAGTCTTTGTGATTATCGGCGCGAAAAAGAAACTCGTGGCAGAAGGTGATGTTGAAATTGTCATCAATGATGAAAAGACAATTCACGTCCCGTCAGGTTCAAAATTATTAAACGCCCTCGCAGACAACGGTTTATTCGTTTCGTCAGCGTGCGGCGGCGGTGGTACTTGTGGTCAATGCAAAGTGAAAGTTCATTCAGGTGGCGGCGATATTTTGCCAACTGAATTGAGCCACATTACCAAACGTGAAGCGGCTCACGGTGAACGTTTGTCGTGCCAAGTTTCAGTAAAAAGCAACATGACCATTGAAGTCGAAGACAGCGTTTTCGGCGTGAAAAAATGGGAATGTACGGTTAAATCAAACGATAACGTGGCGACATTTATTAAAGAATTGGTGTTGACGTTGCCCGAAGGCGAAGAAATCAAATATCGCGCTGGCGGTTACATTCAAATTGAATGTCCTGAACACGTTGCGGATTATAAAAACTTCGAAGTTGCAGAGCGTTTCCGTGGCGATTGGGACAAATTCAATTTGTGGCAATACGTTTCGACCGTGAAAGAACCGACTTTGCGTGCGTATTCGATGGCTTCTTATCCAGAAGAAAAAGAAATCATGTTGAATGTGCGTATCGCAACGCCACCTAAACCAGAATTGCCACCAGGCATCATGTCATCGTTCATTTTTAACCTGAAACCAGGTGATAAATGTATCGTTTCAGGACCTTACGGTGAATTCTATGCACGCGATACCGATGCTGAAATGGTATTTGTCGGCGGTGGTGCGGGGATGGCTCCAATGCGTTCACACATTTTCGACCTACTTCGTCGGTTGAAATCAAAACGGAAAATCACTTTCTGGTACGGTGCGCGTAGCAAACGCGAAATGTTCTATGTGGAAGATTTCGATATGCTTGCAAAAGAAAATCCAAACTTCACATGGCATTGCGCTCTATCTGATCCATTGCCAGAAGATAATTGGACAGGTTACACAGGCTTTATTCACAACGTTTTGGAACAAGAATTCATTAAGAAACACGCAGCTCCTGAAGATTGTGAGTTCTATATGTGTGGTCCTCCAATTATGAATACGTCAGTGACCAGTATGTTGATTAACAGCGGCGTTGAACCAGAAAACATTATGTTCGATGATTTTGGCGGTTAGTTTTTGAAACATCGCTAAAACAAAAAAAGCCCCGATTTGCGTAACGCAAGTCGGGGCTTATTAACAAACTGGATTGTTACTTATTTGTCTAATG
>CAISXF010000016.1 GCA_903889445.1 uncultured Pseudomonadota bacterium | reverse complement strand
TTGTGATGGCAAACATAGAATTGGCGTTTGAAAATACTGAAAAAGCCAAACGAGCTGAGGAACTTGTGATGGCAAACATAGAATTGGCGTTTGAAAATACTGAAAAAGCCAAACGAGCTGAGGAACTTGTGATGGCAAACACAGAATTAGTATTTGAAAGAGAGAAAGCGCGTTGTTTTGACACCCATAAAAAAACCCTGTTAGCGAAAACCGCTACAGGGCTTGAATTTATTGGTCGGGACGATAGGATTTGAACCTACGACCCCTTGTCCCCCAGACAAGTGCGCTACCAAGCTGCGCTACGCCCCGACGATTTTCAAATTGTACCACAAAGTTTCACACATTTCACGCCGTGTAATCAATGGCGCAACGCTTGATTACCAGAACAAAAAAACCGCTACGTCAAATTTCTTTAACGTAGCGGTTTTTATTTGGCATCGTTTTCACGCCAAAACGTGAAAACAGCGAAAATCAGCTGTTAATTTTTGCCTGAACGTTTGCGCTCATTTTCAGTCAATAATTTTTTGCGTAAACGAATCGATTTCGGTGTGACTTCAACCAATTCATCTTCAGCGATAAATTCTAACGCTTGTTCCAACGTCAATTTTTGAATCCGTGCCAAAACCAAACTTTCGTCCGTTCCCGACGCGCGAACGTTAGTTAATTGTTTTGGTTTACAAGGATTCACACACAAATCGTTGGTGCGTGAATGTAAACCCACCAACATCCCTTCATAAACTTCGTCGCCGTTCACGAGCAACAATTCGCCGCGTTCTTGTAATGGATGCAACGAATATGTTACCGCTTTACCCGCCACCATTGAAATTAACACGCCGCGCATACGATTACCAACATCACCCGATTTCATTGGGCCGTAATGATCAAAAACGTGATAAAGCAAACCTGAACCCGACGTGGCGGTCATAAATTCAGTTTGGAAACCAATCAAACCGCGTGACGGCATCATGTATTCCAAACGAATACGACCTTTGCCATCTGGAACCATGTTGGTTAAATCGCCTTTACGATCGCCCAATTTTTCCATAATCGAACCTTGATGCTCTTCTTCGACTTCAATCGTCACCATTTCGAATGGTTCACATTTTTTGCCGTCGATTTCTTTCAAGATGACTTCTGGACGTGAAACGCCCATTTCAAAGCCTTCGCGACGCATCGTTTCGATTAACACCGACAAATGCAATTCGCCACGACCTGAAACTTGGAATTTGTCAGGGTCAGCCGTATCTTCGACTTTCAGCGCAACGTTATGTTGCAATTCTTTTTCTAAACGATCACGAATTTGGCGTGTCGTGACATATTTGCCTTCACGTCCTGCGAATGGTGAATTGTTGACTTGGAATGTCATCGAAACCGTTGGTTCATCAACTGACAACGGAGTCATAATTTCAACCAATTCTGGGCTACAAATCGTGTCTGAAATTTCCAATTTTTCAATACCTGCAAACGCGATAATATCGCCCGCACGCGCTTCAGCGACTTCCACACGATCTAAACCGTGGAAACCGTAAACTTGCAACATTTTACCTTTACGTTCAACGCCTTCGCGGTTGACAATAATCAACGGCTGATTCGCTTTAATTACGCCACGTTGAATACGACCAATCCCAATTACGCCAGTGTAAGTGTTGTAATCCAAACTACTCACTTGCATTTTGAATGGGCCATCAACGTTAACAGGTGGCGGACTAACTTTGTCTACGATTGTTTGGAATAATGCGGTCATATCGCCGCCCGTTGTGTCGGACGTTAAACCCGCGTAACCGTTAATGGCAGACGCATAAACAATCGGGAAATCCAATTGTTCATCGGTTGCGCCTAAACGGTCGAACAAATCAAATGTTTGATCAACAACCCATTCAGGACGTGCGCCTGGACGATCGATTTTGTTAATAACAACAATCGGTTTCAAACCTAATGCAAAGGCTTTTTGTGTCACGAAACGAGTTTGTGGCATCGGGCCATCAACCGCATCGACCAATAATAAAACTGAATCTACCATCGATAAAACACGTTCCACTTCGCCACCGAAATCAGCATGTCCTGGTGTGTCAACGATGTTGATATGGTAGCCATTCCAATCTAACGCGGTGTTTTTTGCCAAAATGGTAATGCCGCGTTCTTTTTCGATGTCGTTGGAATCCATCATGCGCTCAGTCACTTTCGTGTGTGCCGCGAACGTTCCAGACTGTTGCAACAATTTGTCTACAAGCGTGGTCTTACCATGATCAACGTGGGCGATAATTGCAATGTTTCTTAGTTTTTCAATCACTTTTTGTACTCTTAGTTAATAAAATTGGATATTACGGGTTGAATATTTTTAACTCTGTTGCCACGGCAAACCAGAAAAACGCCAGCCGTTTAAATTACCGCGTTGTAAATTATGATCTAACAAACCTTCAAAACCATCGGTGATGTTAATCAAATGGGTATAACCCGCTTGTTCGAGTGCTACAGCAGCATCTAACGAACGCTGTCCACAGCGGCATAACAAAAAAATCGGTGTGTCTAAATCGGGAGAATCGTGACTAACGTGTCTAACGAAATCCGGATTAAGTTGCCATTTTGGTGCTTCTATCCACGGAATGTGTATCGCTTGCGGTGGATGACCGACAAATAAATACTCCATTCTGGTTCGCACATCAATCAAAATCGCAGCTGGATTTTTTTGCAAAAAATCCCATGTTTGTTGGGGAGTTAGATTTTCAATCATGGTGAAAAATTCCAAAAGTTAAAATGACCAGTCGCTATTATCGCATTCATTGACGATTTTGGCGCGGCTATTGAAAATATCAAACCTTTGGAATTGAACAAAAACCTTGTTTAATCTGGCATGCGGTAATTTTGGGGCGTTAAGACGGTATTTTTTGCAGGTTGCGAATCGTCTAGTTTTGGATAATCCAGCGTGTAATGCAAACCGCGACTTTCTTTGCGTTCTTGGGCGCAGCGAATAATCAATTCAGCCACCACCACTAAATTTCGCAATTCCAACAAATCACTCGTGACACGAAAATCTTGATAATATTGTGCGATTTCTTTTTTCAGTAATTCGACGCGATTCATGGCGCGATTTAACCGTTTATCGGTTCGCACAATGCCAACATAATCCCACATAAAATGGCGCAATTCGTTCCAATTGTGCGACACCACGACTTCTTCGTCCGAATCACTGACTTGTGATTCGTCCCACAACGGCAAATTTTTCGGCATCGATAATTGGGGCAATTTTTGTTTAATATCTTCGCTGGCACGTTCGGCAAATACCAAACATTCCAACAACGAATTACTAGCCATACGATTTGCGCCGTGTAATCCAGTGCAAGCAACTTCGCCCACTGCGTACAAATTTTCAATATCGGTTCGCGCAAAATTATCCGTCAACACGCCGCCGCAAGTGTAATGGGCAGCCGGAACCACAGGAATCGGTTGTTGCGTAATATCAATATCGAACTGCAAACATTGTTGATAAATGTTCGGAAAATGTTCCCGAATAAACGTCGCAGATTTATGGCTAATGTCTAAATACACGCATTCGATGCCACGTTTTTTCATTTCATGATCAATCGCACGCGCCACAATATCACGCGGAGCCAATTCGGCGCGTTCGTCGAAATGGTGCATGAACTCCGAACCGTCTGGCAAAATCAAACGCCCACCTTCACCGCGCACTGCTTCACTAATCAAAAACGACTGTCCCGCTGGATGATAAAGACAGGTCGGGTGAAATTGCATAAATTCTAAATTGCTGACGCGACAACCTGCTCGCCACGCTACCGCCATGCCGTCACCTGTCGAACTTTGTGGATTCGTGCTGTACAAATAGGCTTTACTCGCGCCACCTGTTGCCAACACAATCACTTTTGCCGCAAATGTTTTGACGCGCTGTTGCAAACTGTTGAACACATACGCGCCGACGCAGCGATTGTTTTCGGTGATTAAATCAATCACGTTGTGATGCTCAAATAATTCGATGTACAAATTTTCTTGAGCGCGTTCAATCAGCGACAACGAAACAGCTTTTCCCGTTGCGTCATCGGTATGCACCACGCGCCGATGCGAATGTCCGCCTTCTCGGTTCAAATGGAGTTTTGTTTCGCCCGAAATAGATTGCTCTTCAGTAAACATCACGCCTTGTTCGCGCAACCAATCAATTGATTTTTTGCCATGATTCACAGTTAATCTGACAATTTCTTCGTTACACAAGCCCGCGCCCGAATCGAGCGTGTCGTTCAAATGCGATTCGATGGAATCTTCCGCGTCAAATACAGCAGAAATGCCACCTTGCGCGTAATAAGTGCTGCCAGCCGTTAACGCAAATTTCGACAACACCGCCACGCGCGTTTGAGCGTTGGCGAGTTTCAGGGCAAGCGTCAAACCCGCGCCACCGCTACCAACCACTAAAACATCAAAACTAAAATCTTCTTTCACATCTGAACCTTTGATCTATTTTATTTCGCGGATTCTTCAAACACACCGAAACTCATAATGCGTTCATAACGCGCTTCGAGCAGCATGTTCACGTTTTGACGTTGCAGCGCGTACAAATGATTGGATAACGTTTCTTTCAAATTCGCCGCCGTAGTTTTGAAATCACGGTGTGCGCCGCCTAATGGTTCACGCACCACTTCATCTAAAAATCCTTGTTCACGAATTCGGTCAGCGGTAATGCCCATCGCTTCGGCAGCGAGTTGAACTTTGTCAGGACTTTTCCACAAAATCGCCGCGCAACCTTCGGGCGAAATCACCGAATAAGTGCTGTATTCCAACATAATCAAACGATCGCCCACGCCAATTGCCAACGCGCCACCCGAACCGCCTTCGCCAATAATCGTACAAATAATCGGCGTTTTCAGTTTTGCCATTTCAAACAAATTTCGCGCAATAGCCTCACTTTGTCCACGTTCTTCTGCGTCAATACCAGGATACGCGCCAGGTGTGTCGATTAAACAAATAATCGGTAATTTAAAACGTTCGGCAAGTTTCATCACGCGCAACGCTTTCCGATAACCTTCAGGGCGCGGCATTCCGAAATTACGGTAAATTTTTTCTTTGGTATCGCGCCCTTTTTGATGACCAATTAGCACGATAGGATTTCCGTCCAATTTCGCCAGTCCACAAATAATCGCGGGATCATCGGCATAAGCGCGGTCGCCGTGTAATTCGTGAAAATCGGTAAAGATTAAATCAATATAATCGAGCGTGTACGGGCGACCAGGATGACGTGAAATTTGCGAAATTTGCCAATCCGATAAATTCGCAAAAATCGATTCCGTCAACGCCTGACTGCGTTCTTCTAATTGTTTTAGCGCGTCGGAAATGTTGATTTTGTTATCAAACTGCACATTACGCAGTTCTTCAATTTTCGCTTCCAAAACAGCGATAGGTTGTTCAAAGTCGAGAAATTTTAAATCCATATTTTTGTATTAACGATTGAGTGAAATTGGCGCAATTATAAGGTAAATGCGTGTTAATTGCGCCGTGAAACTTTTTGATTGGAATTTTAGAAGTTCAACTTTTTTACGAACGGGAAAAACTCATTTTGGGGTTTTACATAAATCTCGAATCGCTTTCTCAAAGTTGTCGTAAATGAAGTGATAACCCAACTCTTTTACTTTAACAGGCAACACGCGCTGCCCGCCTAAAACCAATTCAGCACGTTCGCCCAATATCCATTTTAAGATGCACGCCGGCGTATTAAAAAATGCAGGACGCGACAAAATAGCGGCAAGTATTTTCGTGAACTGGCTGTTTGTAACGGGTTCAGGTGCAGTCATATTGTAAGCACCTTTTGCATTTTCGCTGTTCAACAGTTTAATCAGAATGGCAACGTAATCATCAATATGAATCCAGCTCATCCATTGTTTGCCGTCGCCCATTTGTCCGCCGAATCCTAATTTGAATGGCAACAACATTTTTTTTAGTATTCCGCCCGACGAATCCAACACCAAACCCGTTCGCAAAACACAAACTCGAACACTCGAATTTAACGCGGCATTTTCCCACGCCAAACATAATTGTGCGCCGAAATCCGTCCCCGTCGGAAACGTTTCATCTATTTCGGCATCGCCCGTGCTGCCGTAATAACCAATGGCTGAACCACTCAGCAATACTTGTGGTTTCTGATTTGCCGCCTCAATGCGTTTTACTAATTCCTCGGTTAAATCAACGCGACTTTTCCACAAGCAGTCTTTGCGTTGGTCTGTCCACGTTTTATCAACAATGGGTTCGCCCGCTAAATTTATGACTGCATCATAAATTATTTCTGGTTGCCATTCGCTTAATGATGTTATCGGTTTGCATCCAGCTGGCACAGAACGGGGATTCCGAGTTAAAACCGTTAAATCATGACCTTCTTCGAGTAGCGCGGAACACAACTTCCTTCCGATTAAACCAGTACCGCCAGTAATTAAAATTTTCATGAGTATTCTCGCATTGTAGTTAAAAAAATGGGGTAAAGCCGTCACTGCATTTTTCTCGATAATTTCAAAATAAGACTATATACTTCTAAAAAAACTTTTCCAAGTGGCTAATTTTTTATTAGCTTTTTAGATTGAATTCAAGGTTGGCTTTATGATTCACAGTGACTCAACTACACAACGCTTTTGGCAAATTTCACTTAGAGTTTGCGCTATTTTTGCGCTACTGTTTTTTTCAAATGCTGTGTTGGCGCATGAGCGGTGGATTTTGTCACCTGAACAAATTCAATACTGGAATTCGCAGCAACACCCCGCGCTTTTTTCTCACTTTTCTCCGTTGAATGTGTCGATGATTTCGGCATTTTCGTTCTTTATTGTCGGTTGGGTTTGGTTGGGATTTACGGGAGCGCGTGAATTATTTCCCGACTTACAAGCAAGATTAGCTTCTTATGGCGATCATGTTCCGCGTATTCTTCGCGTCTGTCTGGCATGGATTTTATTATCATCTGCTTTCGGTGCAGAACCGCGTTTTGGCGTTGACCCTTTCACCTCCCCCACATTTTTTGCGCCAGATCTTGATTTAAAACAACTTGGCTCCGATTGGGCGTGGTTACGTTGGGCAGAAATTGTTTTAGGATTGACGATTCTGTTTGGTTTTTATGTTCGGATATTTTCTTTTTTGCTGATTTTGCTGAGTTTTTTGGGCGGCTATTTATTTGGCGAAGCCATTTTTGCTTATGCGGGCGCGTTAATTGGCGCAAGTATTTATCTCATTTTACAAGGCGCAGGCAGACATTATTTGCCTTTGCCCACAATTCCCGTTTTTCAAAACCTACAATCTTGGCTCGCGGATCAACCCCGTCAACGCGCTCAAGCGATAATGCGTATTTTAACGGGTACAACATTGTTGTATTTGGGTGTATTTTTTAAAGTGATGCAGCCGAATCTTTCCATCGGCATTATTACGCAATACGATTTGCCCATTTTATCGGCGAACCCCGAAGCCTTCACGCTGATTATGGCGTTAGTCGAAGTCAGTGCTGGCGTTTTAATGATTGCTGGCGTGTTATTGCGTCCGTTATCGTTATTTTTACTTTCGGCATTTTCCATTTTCGCTTTGTTATTGCCAGAAACACCCACCGAACATATTTTGTTTTATGGCGTAGTTTTATCGTGCCTCATCAATTCTGCGGGACATTTGCAGCATCCGATTCCGAAAGATAAACCCGCTCACATTGTCATTATTGGCGGCGGTATTTCTGCGTTGCACGCCGCGTTGAAAATTGAAAAACTGATTGGGCGATATTCCAACATCAAAATTACGTTGCTGCACGAACACGCGAATTTTTTATTTATGCCATTTTTCCCCGAAGTTATTGGCGGCACGGTACAACCTGGCAATATAGTGAATCCTTTTCGCCGCATTGTGCAACAAACCAATATCGTGGTCGGGCATTTGGAATCGATTGATGAAAGTACACAAAAAATCACCGCAAAACGTAAAAATAACGAAATTATTGAACTGCATTACGACAGTTTAATTCTCGCTTTAAATCCGAAATCTAGTTTTTCGACTATTTCTGGCATGGTGGCGCATGCGTGTGTCATTGATTCTGTTGCGGATGCGCTGCGTATTCGGCAACGTGTGCTGGATTTGGTTGAAGAAGCCGAATTTTCGACGGATTCAGCGGAGAAAACTCGTTTATTAACGATTGCGATTGTGGGAATTGGCGAATGTGCGTCGGCAATCGCTGTTGAAATCAGTCAAATTTTGCGGGCGGCAGAATCGTCTTATTCTGTGTTACGCGATTCAGGTTGGTGCGTGCATCTTTTTGAAGAACAAGGACAAACCATTTCCGACTTTGAAAAACAAATTGCTCAAGCACGCGATAAATATCTGAAAAAAGCAGGCGTGATTGATCATCTGGACAAGAAAATTACACGCATTACACAACGTGATTTATTTTTTGCTAGCGGAGAAAGTCAATCCGTAGGTCTTGTCATCAACGCGACACTGAAATTCCCAGCCATTCCTTTTGTGAAAAGCGGCAATTTGAATGAACCGTTTTTAATTGACGACGAATTACGCCTTCAATCATTTGAAAATATCTGGATAACCGAAATCAGTCAAACTGTGCGAGATGCTCAATTTATTTTCACCAGTGATGAAGTGGAGTTGGGTTATTGCGCGGGCTTTAATGCGTGGGCGAATTCTCAAGGCTATCCGTCGCGTGCATTCCAATCTCACAAACATTTTCTCAAACCGTATAACATGGGATTGTATTCGTTGTGTTGCGTCGGCTGGTTTATTTTTAGCGGAAAACCCGCGTGGTTTGTGTCCCGATTATTTAATTTATTATCGGTTCCTGGCTTGGAAAGAAACTTACGCATCATGATTGATTGGTTTTTTGTCCTCGTATTTCGCAATGATATTGCTGTATTGGCACAAGCCCCGTCGGCACATTTACAAAAATTGCATTTCAAAGCAGGCGATGAAGTTTTTCGTGAAGGCAGTGTCGCTGAAATGGCTTACGCTGTTAATTTTGGACAATTAAAAGTGCTTCAAAATGGGCGAAAAGTGAAAGAATTAGGTGCAGGCGATTATTTCGGCGAAGTGTTGCCGCTTCATCAAAATCGGCGTTTAGAAACGGTTCAATGTCTTACGGATTGTGAATTGAAAATTGTCACGCAAGAAGACTTGAAAGCGTTAATTCAAAGCGGTTGGTTGATGGGAAAAGCGGTGCGTAATTTAACGCATCATCAATCTGAAGTGGACAATACCGAAGGTTCGTTCGGCATAAAACGCCTGACTTATGTGAGCAAATTAAATGCGCTGCTTAACGAAGAAGAAATTATTGAAATCGGACGACTTGCCAGTCTCAATAACCAAAAATTAGACGTAACAGGCATTTTAATTTCAGTGCGCGATTATTTTTTCCAAATTTTAGAAGGCGAGGAAAAAACGGTTGATAATTTAGTGGAAAAAATTAAGCGTGATTCTCGCCACCACGACATAACTATTTTAAGCTCGGAAACGGGCTGTGAAGAACGCCTGTTCACCCATTGGGGAATGAAAACCGTCGCGCTGAATGAAAGCAATGATTTGATGTTGTTCGCCATCAGCATGATGCTGCAAAATATAGCGCAATCCTACAATATGATTGGGCATTACACGCAACCTGCGCTTCTTAAATTTCTAATGGAAGGTGTTAATCCACTCACGATTCCGATAAAAAAGATTGAACGAGTGGTCGCGTCGGGTAGCATTTCAGACTTTTCAGCACTTTCTAAACAGTTTTCTCGTGAAGAATTGGTCGGTGTTGTGAATCAATATTTAGAAATTTGTTCGACTTCATTTGTTGAATACGGTGGACAAGTCGCAAAATACACAGGCGGTTGCATTGTCGCGCAATTTGCCATTGAAGACGTAGATATAGCCATTGCAGCGTGCCAAGATGCGTTTGAAAAATTCAGAACTTTGAAAAATTCAACGCAGATTTTTGATGCGGTAACGTGCGGATTTGGACTGGCAGCGGGTGCGATAATTGAAGGAAATATCGGTTCGTCTATCAAAATGGATTACACCGTTTTAGGCGATACCGTTGATCAATCCATTTATTTAAGCACCTTTGCACGCGATACACACAAAGTCATCACGATTGATCAATCCGTCAACGTCATTGCGGATGAATCTTGGAATTTTAAACATTTAGGCGAGTTTAAGTTTAAAGATGTAATTCAAGTGTACGCGCGAGAAAATGCGCGGAATACTCAAAATTAAATACCATTCATTTAGGACGCATTATGAATAACAAAACAGTATTTTTATTAGCACTCGCCACGGCTGGAGCGGCGTTACCGCTTTCAAATATGCTTGGATTTTCGGGTGAAAACAAGCCGATTTCGGTGGTTTCTGGAAGTTCAGAACGCTTTGCAAAGGTGTCACAAATTTTTCAAAATAAATGTGTCGATTGTCATTCGCCTGGCATGACGCGAATGCCGATTTATGCGAAATTTCCCATCGCCAAACAGCTTATGGCGAAAGATATTGAAAATGCGAGCGACAGGCTGGTGTTATCGCAACCACTTTACAGCGGCGAAACCCCTTTTACGCCGTTGATGTTGGCGAGATTGGAAAGTGTGGTTAAACATAAAAGTATGCCGCCCGCGTTGTACCTTTCGATGCACTGGACGGATAATTTAAGTACGGAGGAACAACAACAGATTCTGGATTGGATTTCGGAAGAACGTGCAAAATCACCGTTGAGTGTCGATTCTGCAACGAATTTGAAAAACGAACCCGTGCAACCGTTGCCGTTAAAAGTTGATTTGAATGCTGAAAAAGTCGCCGTCGGTCATAAACTTTTTCACGATACGTTGCTGTCTGGTGATAACACGTTGAGTTGTGCGTCGTGCCATGATTTAAATAAAGGCGGCACCGTTCAAGCCAAAGTTGCCACAGGAATTAACGGTCAACAAGGTCCGATAAATTCGCCGACCGTCTACAACGCCATGTATAACATCGTTCAATTCTGGGATGGGCGCGCAAAAGATTTACAAGAACAAGCCGCTGGCCCTGTTGCAAATCCAGGAGAAATGGGCGCGAAATGGGACGACGTGGTCGAAAAATTGAAACACGTTCCCGATTATCAAATCACCTTCAAAAAATTGTATCCTGAACAAGGATTAACCCAAACCACTGTCACGGATGCGATTGCGACGTTTGAAAAATCCTTAATTACGCCAAATTCTATTTTTGATCAGTATTTGCGCGGAAATGCCACCATTTTGACCGCTGATGAAAAGGCGGGGTATGATTTATTCAAAGAAAATTGCACGTCTTGCCATGTCGGGGTGACACTTGGCGGATTGTCTTTTGAAAAAATGGGCGTGAAAAAAGATTATTTCAAATTGCGCGGCGGACAATTGACCGAAGTGGATAACGGACGTTTTAACGTCACGAAATTAGAAAAAGACCGTCATTTTTTCAAAGTTCCCGTGTTGCGTAATGTTGAACTTACGTCGCCGTATTTTCATGATGGCTCCGTCGCTAAATTAGAAGATGCCGTTCGCATCATGGCGAAAGTACAACGTGACAAAGAATTCACCAGTGACGAAGTCAATAAAGTGGTCGCTTTCTTGAAAACATTAACGGGAAAATACCAAGAGAATTAAGTAATCGACGGCGACTAATAATTTTTTAACCACGCTAATAAATGTTGCGGAGAATCAATCAGCGCATTTGCGCCCCACGTTTCAGGCGTATCCGTCGATTGTAAATAACCGTAAGTCGCGGCGAGCGTTTGCATTTCAGCACTATTTCCCGCCGTAATATCATGCGCGGCATCGCCGATATAAACGCATTCTCGCGCCAAAACGCCAATTTTTTCACACGCGGCGAACAGTGGCGCAGGATGTGGTTTCGGATTTAGCGTGGTATCGCCGCAAATCACGCACGCGGCACGATGCTGTAAATTGAACGCTCGCACCAGCGGCAGCGCAAAGCGTTCACGTTTATTGGTGACAATTCCCCACGACATATTTTGCGTTTCGATAAAATCCAAAACCGCCAACATGCCATCGAAAAACTGGCTGTATTGAGCAATGTTGTTTTCGTATTGATTCAACATGGTCGTCAAAATGGCAGCGCGAGTTTCCTCGCTCACGTCTAACGCCAAACTCACGTTAATCATTGCCATCGCGCCAAATGAAACCTGTGGTTTAACCAATTTGGTGGCGACTGTTGAAAATCCGTGTTGTGTTAAAGCGTCATTCAAACAGGCAATTAAATCAGGCGCAGTATCAACAAGCGTGCCGTCCAAATCAAACAGCACACACGAAATTTTCCGTTTGTTGAGCGCGTTGGAGCGAATTTGCGTCATTATTAAACTGACCGTTTGAAAGCAGCAATGTAATTAACATCAATGTTTTTGCTGACTGAAAAATGTTTCGTCAGCGGATTATATTCAATCCCAATCATGCCTTGTAATTCCAGTCCAGCGGCTCTTGCAGTTTGGCAAAGTTCAGACGGTTTGATAAAGGTTTTATATTGATGCGTGCCTTTGGGCAACATTCGCAAAACGTATTCGGCGGCAACAATCGCCAACAAAAAGGCTTTTGGTTTACGATTCAACGTTGAAAAAAACACCATTCCGTCGGGTTTCACCAATTTTGCACACGCGGCGACAATCGAACCCGCGTCGGGAACGTGTTCCAACATTTCCATGCACGTCACAACATCGAAACTTTCGGGTTGTTCGTCGGCGAGCGTTTCAACGCTTATTTTTTGATAATGGACGGTTTCCGTTTCGGTTTCTAAAGCGTGTAATTCCGCCACATCGACCAAATCGCCACTCAAATCAATGCCCAATGCGTTTGCGCCCGCTTGTGCTAACGCTTCCGTTAAAATTCCGCCGCCGCAGCCTACGTCAACGACTCGTTTGCCAGCCATATCGGTGAATTGTTGAATATAGTTCAAACGCAACGGATTGATGGCGTGGAGCGTCCAGAATTCACCTTGTTTATCCCACCAAAGTTCTGCCATTGAACCAAATTTGAGGATTTCGTGCGCGTGTACATTTTCAGTCATTTTTGTTTATTCGGGTTGGTGTAAAAGGTGCGATAGTTTAGCGCATTCGTGGGTTATTCGTCATGTTGACGTGGACGCAAACCAGAATTTGCGCCCACATTTGCGCGTTAGATTACAGTGAATTTACCGCATTTAATTCCGCGAAGGCTTGCGCTAATCGAGCAACCATTCCCAATTGTCCCGCACGTTGCCACGCACGCGGATCGTAATACTTTTTATTGGGTTTGTCGTCACCGTCAGGATTACCGATTTGACCTTGCAAATAGCCTTCGTTGGTTTTGTAATAATCCATCACGCCCGCCCACGTCGCCCATTGCGTGTCGGTGTCGATATTCATTTTAACCACGCCGTAACTAATCGCTTCGGCAATTTCTGCGGCAGATGAACCCGACCCGCCGTGAAAGACGAAATCCAAACTATTTTCTGGCAAACCAAATTTTTCAGACACAAACGCTTGCGAATCTCGCAAAATAGTCGGTGTGAGTTTCACATTTCCCGGTTTATAAACGCCGTGAACATTGCCAAACGACGCGGCAATCGTGAAACGCGGACTGATTTTAATAAGTTGTTCGTACGAATACGCGACATCTTCGGGTTGCGTGTACAACGCCGATTGATGCAAATGACTGTTGTCCACGCCGTCTTCTTCGCCGCCGGTGCAACCGAGTTCGATTTCCAACGTCATGCCGATTTTGCTCATGCGTTCTAAATAATGCCCGCAAATTTCAATGTTTTCGTGCAGCGGTTCTTCCGACAAATCCAACATGTGCGAACTAAAAAGCGGTTTTCCCGTCGCGGCAAAATGTTTTTCACCCTCGTCCAATAATCCATCAATCCACGGCAATAATTTTTTCGCCGCGTGATCGGTGTGCAAAATAACTGGCACGCTGTAATGTTTCGCCACCGCGTGAACGTGTTGTGCGCCCGAAATTGCCCCTAAAATGGCTGCTTGTTGACCGTCTAATTTCAAACCTTTGCCGGCAACAAATTGTGCGCCGCCGTTTGAAAATTGCACAATGACAGCTGATTGGGCTTTCGCTGCCGCTTCGATAACGGCGTTAATGGAATCGCTGCTAATCACATTGACAGCGGGTAACGCCATATTGTGGGCTTTGCAAAATGCGAAAATCTTTTGTACATCGTCGCCGGTGACAACGCCTGCGCTAACAATATCCGATAATTTTTGTGACATGAAAATCTCCAATTGTGTTGTAAGTATGCCGCGACAGTTTACAACATAATCGCGTTTGCATCTAAAGCCTTAGAATGCCATGATTGAAGGCACTTTCATTTAATTTAAAAAAACCGTTATGAGTAATCAATCCCCCCGTATTTTAGTTGTCGATGATGAACCCGATATTCGCCATTTGTTGGGTGAAATTTTAGAAGACGAAGGCTATCAAGTCAGCATGGCGGAAAATGCCAGCGTGGCAAAAGTGTTAAAAATATCGATGCCACCCGATTTGATTTTGCTGGATATTTGGATGCCCGACACCGACGGCATTACGTTGTTAAAAGAATGGCTCGCCGAAGATAAACCATTGTGTCCAGTGATTATGATGTCGGGTCACGGTTCCGTCGAAGCCGCCGTTGAAGCAACTCGTTTAGGCGCGTTCGACTTTTTAGAAAAACCGTTGTCGTTGGCGAAATTATTATTGATTGTCGAACGGGCGTTAGAAGCGGGGCAGAAACGTGATGGATTGCGTCAGCCCGTTCACATTGACGTTGAACCGATTGGCAAAAGTGCCGCGATGGCGCGGATAAAAGAACAATTAAAACGTCTCGCGCAACATAACACGCGGGTGTTATTTGTCGGGGAAGCGGGCGTGGGTAAAGAAGTTTACGCACGTTATTTACACAACAATAGCGCACGCCGTCACGGTGCATTTGTGAACGTCGCGGTCGGCAGTATTTCACCCGAAAATTCGGCGGTCGAATTTTTTGGCAAAGAAGACGGACACCGAATTTACCAAGGTTTATTGGAACGCGCGAATAACGGCACGTTATTTTTGGGCGAAATTGGCGACATGGATAAAGAAACCCAATTGCGTTTATTGAGTGCGTTGGAATCGAGTTCATTTTTGCGTGTGGGCGGCAGTGAAGCGGTGAATGTCGATGTTCATGTTGCCGCTTCGACGCGCATGGCGTTGGATGAAGAAGTGCGTTTCGGGCGGTTTCGGCATGAATTGTATTATTTGTTGAACGAAGTTTCGCTGACGATTCCACCATTGCGCGAACACAGCGAAGACGTGCCAGCGTTGTTGAATTTTTACGTTGATTATTTTGTCATGCACGAAAAATTGGCGTTTCGCCGATTTTCGATGGCAGCGCAAAATTATTTACGCAATTACAGCTGGCGCGGCAATGTACGCGAATTGAAAAATGTGGTGCAACGGTTGATGATTTTGGGCGTGGGTGAGGATATTAGCTTGGAAGAAGTCAAAAATGGTTTGGGCATGACCAGCCCCGATTCGATGATTTTGTCGTCGATTCCAGAATTTTTTAATTTGCCATTGAAAGAAGCCCGTGATCATTTTGAAAAAGCCTATTTAGAATATCATTTTGAAAAAAATGGCGGCAGCGTCGCAAAATTATCAGCAGCGGTGGGCATGGAACGCACGCATTTGTACCGCAAATTACATTCGTTAAATATAAAGTTGTGAGAGGTGATGCTATTTGTAAAACGCATTTCGGATGTTGCATGACGAATAACCTACTAATGCGCTAAACTATAGACACTTTTACATTTACTAAAAAAACGCATTATGTCGCTACAAAATCGAGTTATTTTAATCACTGGCGCGGCGGGTGGATTAGGTTCAACCGCCGCATTAACGTTGGCAAAAGCTGGCGCACAAATCATTTTATTAGATAAAAATTTGCCGAAACTTGAAACGGTTTACGACAAAATTTTAGCGGATGGTGGCGTTGAGCCGATTATTTATCCGTTCGATTTGGCGGGTGCGAGCGAAAATGATTACGAAGAACTCGCCCAGCGAATCGATGAAAAATATGGTGTGTTACACGGTTTATTGCATTCTGCGGTGGAATTTAGTTCGTTCACGCCGTTGATTCAATTCGGTATAAAAGCGTGGGGACACACTTTCAATGTCAACGTCCACGCGCCATTTTTATTAACGCGCGTGTTATTGCCGATTCTACAAAAAGCCCCGCACGCTTCAATCGTTTTCACTTCTGATTCATCGGCACGTCTTGCACCCGCTTATTCTGGCGCGTACGGCGTTTCTAAAGTCGCGCTGGAAGGTTTGGCACACGTTTTAGCTGAAGAATTGGAAGGCGTGGGGAAAGTTCGGGTGAATATCTTAATTCCTAGTCCAGTCGATTCGCCGTTACGCAAACGCGCTTATCCCGCCGAAGATAAAACACAACTTCCACCGATGACGGTCTTAGAGCCGATTTATCAGTATTTATTTTGCGACGACAGTTTGGGCGTAACTGGACAAACGATTGACGCGCACACTTTTCATTCTCACACTTCATAAAATTATGGCAGAAAAAGAAAGCATTACGTTAACCCGCGACGTAAACATTATTACCATTCCCGACGGACATATTGGCACATTAAACGCTGGCGAAATTGTCACGCTGCATCAAGCGTTGGGCGACAATTTCACCGTGCTGACACCGTATGGTCATTTAGTTCGGATTGCGGGAAGTGACGCGGATGCGTTGGGTAAAGAGGAACATCATTCTGCCGCGTTAGTGAATGAAAATACCGTGCAAGCGGTGGAGGAAAACTGTTGGGCGGTGATGAAAACTGTTTATGATCCAGAAATTCCAGTGAACGTGGTGGATTTAGGATTGATTTATGGCTGCACGGTGAATTCCATTGCCGAAGATCGCTATCATGTTCATGTTATGATGACACTGACTGCGCCAGGTTGCGGCATGGGACCGGTGATTCAAAGTGACGTGGAAAGTGGAATTAAAGCCTTACCGAGTGTCGCGAGTGTCAATGTCGAAATCGTGTTAGATCCACCGTGGTCACGCGAAATGATGTCCGAAGTCGCTCAAGTGCAGTTGGGGTTATTTTAAAAATTTTAGGAGTTCAGTTTATGATTAAAAAGTATTTAACAACGGCAATTTTCGCCGCTTTGATCACACCTGTTTTAGCGAATGCCGCCGATGGTTTATATTCTTCGGCAAGTACGCCCAATTTAGACACTCGTTGGTACGTTGCGCCGTATGGTTCATTCGTTTTGACCGATGAGAATCGCAACACCAGCGACGGTTGGGGCGGTGGTTTGGCGGTCGGTAAAATGTTGGATGAACATTTCAACGTCGAATTAAAAGGTTTTTATCAAACGTTAGGCAATTCATCCAATGGGTTAAATTTGAATTCTGGCAATGTTGATATGGCGGGCGGCACTGCTGATTTGCAATACTTTTTCTTCCGTGACAAATACTCGCCGTACGCCGTCATTGGTGCAGGTGCGGCAAATACCAGTTCGCCAAATGGTGATAAAATCGGCTTCATTGGTGAAGCGGGTGTAGGTTTCACTTACGAAATCTGTGACGGTTTTTTCTTGCGTAATGACGTGCGTTATCGTTACAACAATAATTTCGGTAGCAACGACAATAATTCAAACGTATTTGCGAATAACTCAAACAATGACGATTTTCACGAGATGGTGGTCAATGTCGGTTTCGTGATTCCGTTGGGTGACAAAGTAGAAAAACCTACGCCAAAAATCGAATTACCTGTTGTGCGTCCAATGCCTGTAGCGGATTGTTCCACGAAAGACGATGACCACGACGGGGTCAATAATTGTTTGGATCAATGCGCGGGAACGATTGCCGGCAGTAAAGTCGATGTTCACGGTTGCCCAATTAGTTTAGAAATCAAAGGCGTGCAATTCAAATACGATTCTGCCGAATTAACATCGAATGCCAAACTCATTTTAGACGGTGTCGCGGCAAGTTTAATTCGGTATCCGTTAAAAAATGATTTGGATGTTCAAGGACACACCAGCAGCGAAGGTTCGGATAATTATAATTTACGTTTATCGCAAAAACGGTCGCAATCGGTCGCCAATTATTTGAAACATCAAGGCGTGAACAACAAATTAACCGCGCACGGTTACGGCGAAAGCCAACCGATTAGCGACAACAACACCGAAGCCGGTAAATCCAGAAATCGTCGCGTCGAATTGATTTGGATTCAATGATCGATTGATTTGATTCGGGTAAACAAAAAAACCGCTGTTAAAGCGGTTTTTTTATGCGCGACAAAATTAGCATCTGTTATCATTTAAGATACAAAATATAAAAATAATAATTGTTTAAAGGATTTTTGGATGAGAGGCTTGTTTTTACCTGCTATTACGCTGATGAATAAACTCAGCTATACCAAAAAATTTATGGTGTTAGGGTCAATTTATCTTATCGCCATTGTGGTGATGTTCTCTAGTTTATACAATAATTTCTCACAGGAAATCACTTCGACACAACGCGAATTACAGGGCGTTTCGCTGATTAAACCGGTGACGAAAACTATGCAACTGATTCAACAATATCACCGTATTATCATCATGAACAACGATTCTAAACAGAGCGAACTGGTAAAAATCGAAAATGAACTGATTAAAAATATCATGCGGATTGAAGAACGCTTGCCAGCGGACACGTTGCTGAATCATGATTCGGTGTTGTTAAACAAAGAATGGCGCCGCATCAAAACAAATTGGCACAGTTTGCGACTTAAAAGTGAAAACTGGTCGGCGAAACAAAATTTTGCCGCGTACACGGAATTCCTAGAGCAATTACAAGAATTCAAAGAAACGCTGGCGGATTCTTATGTGCTGACATTTGATGCCAATACAGACAGCCATTATTTAATCGATATTGTGGTTAAAGAACTGCCGGATATTGTCGAACATATTGAGCGATTACACACTGTTAGCACAGAGGTTTTGACGATCCAACAATTATCTAATCATCAAAAAGACAACCTTATCGTGTTAATCGGTGAATTGAATCAAAGTCTTAAAACAGTTGATTTGAGTCTCGCTAAAACGGGTCGCACAAATCCCGAATTGCAACCGCTCATGAATGGCGCAGCAAAAGAAATTCTCAAAGCCAACGTCCAAATCACTAACGCGGTTCAATCTGATATTTTATCGAAACGGTTTCAGATTTCACCCAACGATTTTTTTGCATTGCAGGCTCAAACCATCGACAAAATTTACACCCAAAGTTATGAAACGTTGTTGCCATCGTTGGAAGCGTTATTGGTGCAACGGATTAACACGGCGAAAAAATTACTTTTCGAAAGTATTGGTAGCGCATTTTTGCTATTTTTACTCGCACAGTATTTTTTCATTGGCATTTATTACGCGATGATGGGCAACATTCAATCCCTCGCGCAATCTGCACAAAAATTCGCCGATGGTAATTTATCCGTTCGATTTATTGCAGGCACACAGGACGAACTCGCAGAAATAGCGTTCGTTTTTAATGAAATGGCGGCGAGTTTTCAAAAATTATTAGCGGCACAAATTGAAAATACCACCTATTTACAGGCGGTACTTGAAGAACAGCGAATTGCCGCCATTGCTTTCGAAACACAAGAAGGCATTATGATTACGGACGCGAATAATGTGATTATTCGGGTGAATAAAGCCTTCACGATAATTACCGGTTACAACGGGGACGAGGCAATAGGAAAAACGCCCTCGCTTCTTAATTCAGGGCAACAAGATTCTGATTTTTATCAACAAATGTGGCGGAACATACGGAGTTTTGGTTCGTGGCGCGGGGAGGTGTGGAATCGTCATAAAGATGGCAATATTTATCCCGAACGACTTGCGATTACAGCCGTCAAAGATAATTATAAACAGACCACCCATTACGTTGCGACGTTTGCGGATATTTCTGAACACAAAATAGCCGAAGAAAAAATTAAGCTGCTGGCGTTTTCTGATGCGTTGACGGGATTGGCAAATCGGCGGAAATTGTCGGAACGGTTAGCGCACAGCGTGGATCAGTGTTATCGAGAAAGCACACAACTGGCGGTGTTAATGATGGATTTGGATCGTTTTAAAACAGTGAACGACACATTAGGACATTTAGCGGGTGACGAATTACTCAAACAAGTGGCGCAACGGATTACCTCACGATTACGCGCCACTGATTTGGTGGCGCGTTTGGGGGGTGATGAGTTTGTGGTAGTGTTGGAAGGTCTGGCTCATCAGGACGATGCCGCGCGAATTGCGACGCAACTGGTCGTGGATTTGAACGTGCCTTTTGATTTACCGCAAGGTAGTGACGTGCGAATTGGGGCGAGTATTGGCATTGCGCTTTATCCGCTGCACGGTGAAACGCCGGATTTATTGATGGATCATGCGGATATTGCGCTTTATCAAGCGAAAGATAGTGGGCGCGGATGTTTTGCATATTTCTCAGAAAGTTTGACGATAGCGGCGCGGGCGCGTTTGGATTTAGAAGCACGGTTGCGGTGGGGCATTGAAAACGGGGAATTGCGCGTTTTTTATCAAGCACAAGTGGATATTGTTAGCGGCAACATTGTTGGCGCAGAAGCCTTGGTGCGTTGGCAGGAGCCGAATGAAGGTTTGATTCCGCCGTATAAATTTATTGAGATTGCCGAAGAAACGGGGTTGATTATGTGCATCGGCGAATGGGTGTTGCGTAACGTATGTCAGCAAGGAAAAGAATGGCTCGACGCAGGTTTTACGCCGATTTGTTTGGCGGTCAATGTGTCGCCGTCACAATTTAAACATTGCAACATGGTGGAATTAGTGACGACCATTTTGGCTGAAACGCATTATCTAGCGGAACAATTAGAATTGGAATTAACGGAAAGTGCATTTATGGATTATCAGGAAGCAACCGTTATCGTTTTGACCGAATTACGCCAATTAGGCATTAAGTTAGCAATTGATGATTTTGGCACGGGTTATTCGTCGCTGTCGTATTTAAAACGTTTCCCGCTGGATGTGTTAAAAATCGACAAAAGTTTTATTGATGACATTCCGTACAATACGGATGATATGGCAATTACGACGGCGATTATTTCAATGGGGCAATCGCTGGGTTTTAAAGTATTGGCAGAAGGCGTAGAAACCTTGGAACAATTGGAATTTCTACAGCGTCAAGGCTGTGATTTGTACCAAGGTTATATTAAAAGCAAACCGATTCCTGCCGATGAGTTTGTGAAATTGCTAACTAAATTAAAATAATCGAACCGTGGGGGCGGGTTCTAAATCCGCCCATTTCACCCGAACGAATGTTAATTTTTCAACAACGGGTACGCGCCAACCCCTACCACAATTAACGCTACACAAATCCAACCGATTTTGTTAATGTAATGGCGTAATTTTGTTTCGAATTTTTCGCCCCCGAATTTGACCAATAATGCCACGATTAAAAAACGGGTGCCGCGCCCAAAGGTTGAAACCAATAAAAACGGCAACAACGCCATATTTAACGAACCCGCCGTGATGGTGAAAATTTTATACGGTATCGGTAAAAAACCGCCGATTAACACCGCCCAAATCCCCCATTTATCGACTTCGGTTTTTGCCGCCAAATAATCATTCCAATAATGCGTCGTTTGTAACCACGGCGAAATAGCTTCAAATAAAAAATACCCAATGCTATAACCTAATATCGCGCCCAACGCCGACATGATGGTAGTCAACAGCGCGAAACGCACCGCTTTATCAGGTTGCGCCAACACCATCGGCACCAGCATGACTAATGGCGTAATCGGGAAAAAAGACGAATCGGCAAAACTGACAAATCCTAAATACCGCGTCGCGTGACGATGCCGCGACCAACGCAATGTTTTATCGTAAAGTTTTTGAAACATTATTATTCTTTGCCTGCTAAAAAAGGAACGAAAATGACGGGGTCTAATTCTTCAACTTCAAAATAATTTTCAGTTCGCGTGATACGTTGTAACGTTTGGTCACCGCCTTGTTCACCAACGGGAATCAGCATCACACCGCCCACTGCGAGTTGTTGCAGCAAGGCTTCCGGCACTTCAGTCGGTGCGGCGGCAACTAAAATTCCGTCGTACGGCGCGAATTCTGCCCAGCCCCAACTTCCGTCGCTGTAGGCGTAACGAATATTTTTGAGCTGCAATAATTCGGTGTGCGTGATTGCTTTTTTTTGTAATGGCAAAATGCGTTCAACCGAATACACATTCTCAACTAATTGCGCCAAAATCGCGGTTTGATAGCCACAACCTGTGCCAATTTCTAAAACACGCGGCAAAGATTGTCGATGTTCTAACAGCAATTCGGTCATTCTGGCGACAATGTACGGTTGCGAAATCGTTTGATTGTAACCAATCGGCAACGCGGTATCTTCATACGCGCGACTCGCCAAGGCTTCATCCACAAAAATATGGCGCGGCGTGGTTTGCATCACTCGCAAAACCCGTTCGTCGGTGATTCCTTTTTCAATCAAACGCATAATCATGCGGTTGCGGGTACGCTGCGAAGTCATGCCGCTACCTTGTAAATGCCGAAACGTCATAACGTCATTGTCTCGGGCAACCAATTTTTCAATGTGTCGAGGCGTTCGTACCACGTTAAATCTAATTGCAATGGCGTAACAGAAACATAACCGTTATTGATGGCGTAAAAATCGGTGCCTTTGCCCGCATCTTGTTCCGCACCTGCCGCGCCCACCCAATAAATTCGCCGTCCGCGTTGATCTTTACTTTGAATAATCGGTTCAGATTTGTGACGTTGTCCCAATCGACACGATTGAAAGCCTTTTAATTCGGCAAATGGCAAATCGGGAACGTTGACATTCAAAATGGTATTGCTCGGCAACGGATGTTCTTGAATTTGTTTTAATAAAATCACGGCAACTTTGGCAGCGGTTTCAAAATGTTCTGGATGATCACCAACCAGCGAAATGGCGACGGCGGGTAAACCTAAAAAACGTCCTTCCGTGGCTGCGGCAACCGTTCCCGAATATAAAACATCGTCGCCTAAATTCGCCCCGTGATTGATACCCGCAAAAACCATATCGGGCTCTCTGTCGAGTAAACCCGTAATTGCCAAATGCACGCAATCCGTGGGCGTGCCGTCCACTTTCATAAAACCATTGTGCGCTAAGGTGGCGCGTAACGGCATATCTAACGTGAGCGAATTACTCGCTGCGCTACGATTTCTATCCGGTGCCACGACAGAAACCGTGGCGTAATTACTCAATGCTTTGGCTAATGCCACCAGCCCTTCGGCTAAATATCCGTCATCATTGCTTACTAAAATGTGCATTTTCTCTCCTAAAATTGGTTTGAGCGCAGTGTACAACCGTAATGCTATCTTAAAGAAAAGTGAGGAGTTTTGCGACTGGCAACCATAAAAAAAGGCTAGATTTCGCTAGCCTTTTCTTTGTTTAGAAAGTTGAAAAATTTATTTCAACAAACCTTCCAACAAACCATTTAATTTATGCACGAACGCCGCTGGATTATCTAATTTTCCGCCTTCGCTCAAAATCGCTTGATCAAACAAAATCTGTGTTAAATCTGCAAAACGGCTGTCGTCTTGTTCCACTTTCAGACGTTGAACCAGCGCGTGGTCAGGATTGATTTCGAAAATCGGTTTTTTGTTACCCAAACCCATTCCGCCCAACATTTGTCCCGCATCTTTCATCATGCGTTCCATGTGT
>CAISXF010000015.1 GCA_903889445.1 uncultured Pseudomonadota bacterium | reverse complement strand
TTGTTAAAGATTGTTCAATATTTACTAAAGATTTTTCATTTTTTGTTAAAGCGACGGCGATTTTCCCGTCGGGCAAAATCCCGTCGGACTTTTTGCGGTGTGGTGATTTAGCGGGTTTTTCAGCCATATCAGGAAGCGCGACAAACCAATTCGTTCGTCCTGAACTTTCGCGTTCATAACGAGCAAAACCAACATCTTGGAGTTTTCGGAGGGCTTTGTACGCAGTGCGTTCGCACACGTTAATTGCGGTGGCAATATCTTGAGCGCGTAATTTCCACATCGGCGGTTTTGTCAGTAAATAATTTAAAACAGCACTGTCACGCGGTTTTAAATCTTCAAAATGTCGATTGAAATCAAAAAGAGAATTGGGAAGTGTGGTGAAATTTTCGGTACAGATTGGACGGGTGATATTTGCAGTTGTCATTTTGATTAAACCTTTATGTCATTAGTAAGTAACCAATCGACACGCTGCGAAACGTGGGCGACTGGACTGAGTAGGGGTTCGCAGAGCAGGAATAAAGGAAACCGCCAAGCCTTTTTAAGGCTTCCCCTAACTCAGTTCGTCATAATGAATTGAACTTGGGTCTTTATTACTACGACGAGCTGCGAAACCCGTTTTTGCTATGTTAGCAAGGTGCAAAGGATAAGGTTTAAATGCTAAAAAATCAACCTTTCTCAACAACAATCCGCGCAACAACTGGATTTTCATTGCCAAAAACGGCAAGTTCGTCACTTTCAACAAAAAATAATTCCTTCCAGCCTCGCACTGCTAATTTTTTTCGAAACACATCAGGATTCAAAAAACGCCGATAATGCGTCGTTAAGCGTTCGGTTTCACTCAATGCTTCACCTTGTTGCATCAACGGGTCTCGAATGGTTCTAAATTCATGCAGCATTCGTCCACCGCTTGGCAATCGTGCCGTCGCATAGTCCAAAATTTTGTCTTCCAAACTTTCAGGAATCGCGTGCAACACAAATCGACTGTAAAGCGTGTTGATGTTTTTGGCTTCTAGCGTTTCAAGTTCTGCAAAATTTAACGTCAAAAAATTGCCTTTAACATTTAAATTCAAACTTGTTTGATGCTGCAAATTATCCGCAATGGCTACGCCACACGCATCGCACGCAATGACGGGCAAATTACGATGCAAAAAGGCAAAACTATCGCGTCCATTCCCACAACCCAATTCTAAAATGTGACTATTTTCAGGCAAATAATTTTCTAAACACCATTGTGCAAAAGGGCTGGGTGTGTGTCGTAATGAATGCGCGGCATAAAAGCCTTTCCAAAATTGCGCGGTTTGTTGCAAGGTTTCTTTTAATTCTTTCATAACGACACCAAATGGATTTCTATTTTTTTGCCAACCGCTTGTGCATATTGGTTTAATTTTTCAACTGAAAAAGACGTTTTACCAGCGGCTAACGCGCTTTCTAAACGTGTAACGGCGTTCTTCGTCGTTCCCATTTTTGTAGCAATTTGTTCTAACGTTAAGCCCGTCGCTTTTTTAGCATTTAACAATTCATCAAGCAGCGCGTATTTTGCAGCGTTTGCATCAAATGCCATTTTTACATCGTCATTGGCTAATAACTGTTTCCGAAATGCCGCATCATGTGGAACAGGTTGATATGTTTCATTATCCATTTTCCACCTCTTTTAAGCGTTTTCTTGCTAATTTCAAATCGGCGACGGGCGTAGCATTCGTTTTTTTCACAAAACTATGCAAAACCACAATCGATTGTTCAACCTGTGTGCAGTAAAAAATTCGGGCAATGCCTTCTTCACCTTTAGGACGTAATTCAAATAATCCTTCACCCATTGCGCGAGAATGAGGCATTTTTAAATTCACGCCGTGATTTTCAATTAAATCCGTCAAATGCACATAATCTGCCAGAATCCCAGCGGGCAATTGCATAATTTGTTGCCTGACTTTTTCGTTGTAATAAACAATTTTGTAGGTCATTTTTCACCCAATCCCAACAACTTCCGAACATTCCCCTCCGCCTCCGCACTAAACCGCATCCCCCACTTTGTCGTCAGCGTTTCGTAATAATGCGAGATATTTTTCATTTTAGTGCCACTTTGTTTTTGAAAGTCCAAATCCTAACACAAAAAAACCACCCCGCAGTTTCCCACTAGGAGGCTTTATTTAGCTCTTTACAGTTAAAACTGTTAATTTCAGATTGTAATAATTCAAGCAAATGATCTTTATATTTCAAAAAACTATCAAACTGATTTTGCAATGCAACAAATTGAGGATTGTCTGTATTAGCTGTGCCAGTCAAAACCATGTTGTAATTTCGCTTTGAAATGATTTCAAAACTTTGATTAACTCCTGTAATTAAAGCATTTAGAAGTTCTACTCTATCTTCGTTCATTTCTTATTTCTCCAAAAAATAATAAAAAACAAAAAAGCCACCCACGTTTCCGTCGGCGACTTTTTGTTATTTCAAAACAGCTTTAACCGCCTTTTGTTCCATACAATTCAAAACAATGATCACACTTTTCAGTCCCCGCTGGAATAGTTGTGTGTAATTTTTCACTTTCACGTTTAGCATTGCAATTTGAAGGAACTGGATATTTGTGAACTTTTTCATGTTTCACAAAATACTTTCCTGTTATTTCTTCAAGTGTCATCTTTAAATCCTTAAAAAAACAGAAAGTCCAAAATTGAACAATCATGCTTTCGAATGTGGAGTTTCAAAATCAACTTTCAAGGCGACAGGCACAAAAAAACCGCCTTCCTTTCGGTCAGCGGTTTTCATTGTACAACCACATCAAGCAAAGCAGGTCAAAACACAACCCGCTTTTTGCTTTCCCCCCTTTGAAGGGGGGCAGGGGGGATGTGCTTTAAACTCGCATTTCGACTTCTTTCCAAATCACCGAAACGACCCCGTTCAAATTTTCAAATACTTCCGAATTTTCAAACCGAATCACTTTCAACCCCAAAGATTCCAACACTTTCGTACGCTCGAAATCATATGCCATCGCATCAGGTTCGTAATGCTGCGAACCATCCAACTCAATCACTAACTTCGCCGCTAAACTGTAAAAATCGACAATGTAACCTGTTATTGGTTTTTGACGATTAAATTGAACACCTAAAATCTGTTTTCGGCGAAGTCGATACCACAATAACTCCTCGGCTCCCGTTTGGGATTTTCTCAATTCTCGCGCTAACGGCTTTAACATTCTTGAATACGGCAACATTTTCTATCCTCGGAGTTTAAAGCACATCCCCCCTGCCCCCCTTCAAAGGGGGGAGAGCATTCAAAAAAACCGCCCCCTAGTTTTCACACCAGAGGACGGTTTTCATTGTACAACCACATCAAGCAAAGCAGGTCAAAACACAACCCGCTTTACAAAAATTGTTTCGCAAAATTCGTAATCGCAAGAGCTAACAATGCGCCCAACATCCATTTAACTAGATTCAATTCTCCTGTTAAACGCAGTTCTACTTCTTTTAAATCACCTTTTGTAACAGCCTCTGTTTCTTCTTGAGCATTACGCAATGCTTTAGCCATTCCTTCCGCTTGTTTTTGCTCAAAACCCGATTCCGTCAAAGTTTGTACAAATTGCAACGTATCAAATGTAACCACACTCATTTTTCATTTCTCCAAAAATTAAAAACCAGCCTAAATCTTAACACAAAAAAACCGCCCCCCAGTTTTCACACCAGAGGACGGTTTTCATTGTACAACCACATCAAGCAAAGCAGGTCAAAACACAACCCGCTTTACAGGATTACAAACTAAAACACAAAAGTTACAATACCTGAAGCTGCGGTTGCACTTGCAACAGCAACACCGGTTAAAACAATATCGATAACCGCACCATCCGACGCCGACAATTCATCTTGTACAAGAGTGGATGTACCGCTCGCACTATAAGTAAAGATACCTGTTGAAGAACTATAAGTACCTGGAGTCCAGGTCACAGTGTGTGCAACTGCGGCTCCGGTAGTAACAAGTGAGTTGCTAGCGTTCGTACCCGTTATAGTAGCACCAGCCGTTGCATCATAAGCATTAAAATTGACTAGTAATGTATTACCAGTTGTAGAAAGCGCACTCACATCGATAACATCAGCAGTTGCCAAAGAAGTTGATCCGGAAGTAACTATACCAACGGTAGTTTCCACGGCAGTAACCGCAGCAGAGGTGTAATACACTTTTTGTCCAGTTAGACCGATTGCAATAGCATCTGCACCGGCACCACCTGTAATAGAATCGACACCGACGCTAGCGCTAATGCTATCAGCACCAGACCCACCAGTAATGCTATCTGCACCTGTACCACCAGTAATACTATCTGCACCTGTACCACCAGTGATAGCAGCTGTACCGCCACCTGCAACGAAAGTAATGTTGCTAGCCGCACCACTGATAGCGATAGTATCGGCACCGCCACCACCGTTAACACTGAACGCAGTACTAGATGAGCCAGTTGCCGCACTGAACGTCAACAAATCAGCACCTGATTCGCCAGTGATTGAAGTGAAACCTGCTGCAATAAATTCTGTACCTAATGTAGCAGTCGTACCAGCACCAAGAATCAATGTTTCCATTGTATCGACGTTGGTAAACGTTGCATCCACCAATGTTGTACTTGGTGTTGTGATGGTTAATGAATCAGTACCCGCACCACCTGAAACGCTATCAAGTATCGACAATGCGATATTATTGGCTGTCATACCACCTGAAACCATAACAATGCTGTCATTACCTGTACCAGCACTGATGTAATCGCCGACAGTGATGTTTGCAAGTGAATTATCCGTAATAACGTCAGCACCCGAACCGCCGTAGATGATGTTTACACCTGAAGCAGCAGAAGCCACCATGCCAGTAAGAGCAGTAATACCCGAAGCTGTAGCAGCGTTAATAGTCGCTACACCTGCAGAGGTAGTCATCGAAGCCAAATTGATTGTGGCTGTCGTCGTACTGCTAGCTGTGGCGAACGAAGCCGCAGCTGTTCCAGTAAGAGTTGTACCCGTACCCGCCGTCCATGAAGGTGTTGTACTGTACAACGTTACGGCTGCCGTTGACGCTGTAGGTACAACTAATACGTCAATACCAGTATTAGCAAAACCAGTCACAGTTACTGTACTAGCCGCCCCTACCGTAACCGTATCAACACCTGTACTTCCTAGTGCAACCGTCACACCGTCTGTATCCGTCACAGTAATGGTGTTTACGGTGCTGCCCGTAGGTAAAGTCACAACATCACCAGTACCAGTACTAGTATTTACAGTGACACCTGTAAAAGCTGTGCTTGAATCAAAGGTAATCAAATCTGCACCTGAATTACCTGTGACAGCAAGAACAGCAGTTGCATTTGGTGTGATGCTAATAGTGTTTCCACCTGTTGGCAAAATGATAGCATCTGAACCTGTTGCACCTGTTACAAATGAGGCTGTAGTTAAAGAGGTTAAGAAGGTAACAGTATCAGCACCCGTGCTACCTACTACTGAAACAGTCGCATCGTTAATACTTAAAGCATTAGTGCCAGCGTATAAATTATAAGTATCTGTACCCAAACCACCAGAAATGGTTGTTGTGGCAACTGCCCCACCTGTTAAGTTGAAAGTATCTGCAACAGAACTACCAGTGACACTCGTGTTTGCTAATGCAGTTGTGAAAGTCAACACATTCGCGGCTGTTGTCGCACCTGTAACAGTAATACCATCGGTATCATTGATGCTGGTTGTTACCGCATAACCAGTTGCAAAAGCAAGCGTATCCGCTGCACCTGCGCCACCTGAAATCGTACCTGCGCTGAATGCTGATGTATTAGCAATCGTAATCGCGTCATTACCTGAACCACCGGTAATCGTTGCGGTGTCATCTACGATAGTCACAGCATTCGTGTTAGAACCTGTTAACACATAAGTATCAGAACCAGAGCCACCTGTAACGGTTGTTGTGGCAACTGCACCACCCGTTAAGTTGAATACGTCGGCACCTGAACCACCTGTGATAGAGGTTGCCGCTAATGCAGAGCTAAAGGTCAATGTATTGACTACAGATCCAGTAGCACCTGTGACAGTAATACCATCCGTATCGTTGATAGTTGCGGTCACAGCATAACTAGTAGCAAAAGCCAATGTATCCGCACCTGCACCAGTGGTGAAAGTACCTGAACTGAATGCAGCTGTGTTGGCAACCGTAATCGCATCAACAGCTGAACCACCGGTAACGGTAAGAATGCTGTCGATAGCCGTTAATGTGTTGGCATAATCGCCCAATGTAATAGTATCGTTACCCGCATTCCCCTTTACAGTGGTTGCGGTAACAGCTACTGCAAAAGTCAGTAAATCAGCACCTGTACTACCTGTAACAGAAATACCATCGCTGTCAGTGATGTTCACTGTATTACCGCTTGCAGAAAGTACAAGGGTATCCGCACCGGTTCCGGTATTGATAACAGCACCGGTTGCAGCAGTTGTTAACGTAAGTGCGTCGATACCTGTACCGCCGGTTAAACTGAACGCTGCATCAGCAACAGTTAATGTATTAGCCGTACCGTTCAAAGTGATTATGTCTACTAAAGCACCGCCTGCGACCGTTGTTGCAGTAACAGCTGACCCGAACGTAAATGTATCAATTGCTGCACCACCTGTAACTGAAACACCATCGGTATCATTGATAGTCAAAACGTTAGCATAGGTAACTGACCCTGTAACTACGTCCGCACCTGCACCGCCAGTAATTGTTCCAGAAGTCACCGCAGCATCTGAGAAGGTGAATGTGTCCACACCTGCACCACCGTTGACGCTATCCGCAGAACCCAAAGAAACGAAAGAATCTGCACCGATGCCGCCGGTGATGGTATCAGCCGCAGCACCGCCGGTTACACTGGCTGTACCAGCCGTTGCTAATGCCGTGGTCAAATTCAACGCCGTTGAACCACTGGCATACATGGCTACTTTCAATGTACCAGCAGAAGTATATGCGCCGCTCATCGAATCAGTACCGTTACCAAAATCAGTAATGGTATCGATTGCCGTATCCGCTGCGGTCACGACAAATACGTCAGCATCTGCACCACCCGTAACGCTATCGGCACCCAAACCGCCGGTAATCGTATCGTCGCCTGCACCACCTGTAATGGTATCCCCAACTGACGTACCGGTAATGCTGTCGTTGCCAGCACCACCCGTAATCATGTGACCCGATGCGCCTGAAGCAGCAATAGCAAACCCTTCAGTTTGATTGGTGAAATCAATCGTTAATGCCGAAGACGACGTAACGGTGACTTTTTCGATGTTGTAGATATTCGCATCAGTTGTACCGGCGAACGCAGACGTAATTGCTAACGTGTCTGTGCCATCGCCACCGTCTAAGGTGTCGGTAATCAAGTTGAACGAAATCGCATCGTTACCTGCACCGGCAGAAATGCTGTCAGCGTTTGTGCCGCCGCCGTTAATGGTGTCAGCTGCATTACTACCGGTAATGGTTTCTGCGGCAGTGGTGCCTGCAACCGTACCGGATGTTTCAATACCGCCGGTTGATGTAGACGAGTTTTCAATCGTGACGAACTTTTTAGTAATCCACGCTTTTGCGTCGCCTGACATGTTGGTCACTTGTAAAGGCGTGAACGCTTCTAATTGACTACCGGTTGCCGTTGATAACGCTGCTAGTTGTTGATAAGTCAAACCTGCTACGGCACCGGTTGATAAATCAGCAATTACTGTTTTGTTAATCACTTTGAAAGCAGACGGTTTAATCACTTCAACTTGGCTGGCGGTTAAACCTAACAACGGACCGCTCGCCACTACAAAGCTAGACAGATGAGAAGCGGTAAAGTTTGCGGTTTGATCAGCGGTTAACGCCGCAATATCAGAAGAAGCAAAATCTTTAATGTTCAAGCCTTTGATAACGGTAGGGTCTAATGCGGCAATCGCATCAGTGCCTAAGCTAGTTGCTTGAGTAGATGATAATTTCGCAACTTGTGCCGAAGTCAACGCAGCGGCTTGAGCAGCCCCAATGCTAGACAATTGATCGGTGCCTAATTTAGAAATTTCAGCCGTGGTGAACGCGCTCATTTGATCCGCAGAAAGCGAAGCAAACGCTGTCGATACGATTGAACTAACAGTTGCAGAAGGAAGAGCTTTCAATGTAGCGGGTTGCAATGCCAACACGTCAGCAGATTCAATCGCGGCAACTTGTGTTGCGGTCAATACTTTAGATTGAACAGAAGTTAACGCACCCACTTGGTCTTCCGTTAATGCTGGAATTTGTAACGAAGCGGTTAAGCCAGCGATACCTTTCGCTGTAATCGTGCTGATAGCAGCAGGATCAATAGACGCTAATGTCGCCGTTGTGATAGCGGCAACTTGTGCAGCTGTCAATGCAGCGGTTGATGCAGGTGTTATCAATGTCGCCGCGTCTGCACCAATGGCAGCAATCGATGCGGTGGGTAACATGGTAAGTTGAGCAGGTTTTAACGCCGCAAATTCATCATTCGTTAAATTGTTAATGTTCAAACTAACGATGTTAGATTTGTTGAACCCAGCCATTGCAGATAAGCTCAGGTTAGCCACGTCATCAGCTTCCAATGCAGCGACTTTCGCAGCAGTCAATTTGCTGATTTGTGCTGAAGTAATTACACCCATTTGGTCGGTGGTCAACGCTTGTAATTGAGTCGTTAATAACGCACCAAAAACGCCTGATGGAATTGCCGCAACAAAGCGTACATCTAACGCGGGGATAACATCACCAGTCAACGAAGTTAAGGCTTTAAAAGCATTGGCTTGAGTCGCGGTTAATGCGTTGGCTTGTTCAATCGTTAAACCTACTAATTGGGTAGCACCCAATGAGCTAATTTGAGCAGGTGTTAATTTTGAAATTTGATCGCTAGTCAATTGACTGAATACCACGGCATTCAAGTCTTTAACGTGCAGAGCAGGCAATGCGGCACTGTTTATTGATATTGTGTGTTCTGCATCCAAAGCGGCTAATTGACCTTTGCTTAACGTGCCAACTTGAACAGATGTTAAAGCGCCGAATTGATCAAGAGTCAAACCAGCCACTTGAGTGGTTGTCAAACTTGTCATCGGTACAGCAGGAATTGCTTTAAGTGGGAGAGCAGAGAGTACAGTTGAATCAATGTTTTTCAATTGATCTTTAATCGCGAAAACTGTTTTGTCCGTCAACGTCGCAACTTGATCGGCACTAACTGCTTGTGATTGTGCTTTGTTAAAATAAGCTAAATCTGCTGCGGACAATTTAGCGAAGTCTGCTGGAGTCAGTGTTGTTACATCTGTTGCAGAACTGAATTTTAATGCTGGTACTGGTGTTGTGGCCATCTTTGCATCCTCGGAATATAGAAATAAAAAATTAAAGTTGATTCATACCAACTAGAACATGATGCTTAATCAAAACGTTCAACCAAGCCCATAACTGTTTATCGACACATTAAATCAAAACTTTAAAAAAATTTACAAAAAGAAAAATCAAATTGAGTTCGTACTAAACATGACACTCAGTGCAAGCCTAAACTACTATGTAGCTGCAAACAAGTTCATGGTCGCGTTATCGACAGCTTAAATTAAAACTTTAACTAAAGGGGGGGATTAAAGAAAATCCCCCCGCCCTATTGGGCTGCCCCCTTTAAAAGGGGGCGAAACACACAAATCAAAATCAACCGCTTTTCAATCTGTTGCTTTACCGTCTTTTCCCCCTTGAAAAGGGGGAGGCGCGTAGCGCGAGGGGGAGAGTGAAACGAGGGGCTTGCTTTAATCTTGCGTGACGCAAATCCCCCTACTTTACCGGGCGAACCTACAAAATGTTAAACTTTTTCTTTTCCAGCGGGGCGAATCAGGCGAATGCCCAGCTCTTTCAGCTGCTCATCCGTCACCACCGCAGGTGCATTCACCAAAGGACACGCCGCAGATTGTGTTTTTGGGAAAGCAATCACGTCACGAATCGAACTTGAACCCGTCATCAACATGACTAAACGATCCAAACCGAACGCCAAACCGCCATGCGGTGGCGCACCGTATTTAAGCGCGTCGAGTAAGAAACCGAATTTTTCACGCGATTCCTCTTCACCAATGCCCAAAATTTCAAACACGGTTTGTTGCATCGCCGTCCGATTGATACGAATCGAACCGCCGCCCACTTCCGTGCCGTTCAATACCAAATCATACGCTTGCGACAACGCCGCCGCTGGATTGGCTTTTAATTTTTCAGCCGAACAACTTGGCGCGGTGAACGGGTGATGAATCGCGGTGAAACGTCCCGCTTTTTCGTCCCAATCAAACATCGGGAAATCAATCACCCAAACGGGTTTCCAATCGCCTTGAATCAAATTCAAATCGTGACCCAATTTAATCCGCAACGCGCCCATCGCTTCGTTCACCACGTTGGTTTTGTCCGCGCCAAAAAACAGTAAATCACCATTTTGTGCGTTCGTTTTCGCCAACACATTTGCCCAAACGTCCGCCGTTGCCAATTTCACAATCGGCGATTGCAAACCGTCCACGCCAGCATTGATGTCGTTCACTTTGACATAAGCCAAGCCTTTCGCGCCATAAATGCTGACAAATTTGGTTAAATCGTCGATGTTTTTACGGCTTAACAATTCGTTGCCATTCGGCACGCGCATGGCGACGACACGACTTTTTTCATCATTTGCCGCCGAACTGAACACTTTAAATTCCACGTCTTTCATGAAGTCGCCAATATCGACGAGTTCCAACGGAATGCGTAAATCAGGACGATCCACACCAAAACGCGACATGGATTCAGCGTAAGTCATGCGCGGGAAAACGGCATCCAATTCGACGTTAATCACTTTCGCAAATAACTGGCGAATCATCTCTTCCATGATGTTCATGATTTGGTTTTCAGTCATGAACGACGTTTCAATATCAAGCTGAGTAAATTCAGGCTGACGATCAGCGCGTAAATCTTCATCGCGGAAACAGCGCACCACTTGGTAATAACGGTCAAAACCGGCAATCATCAACATTTGTTTATAAAGTTGCGGCGATTGTGGCAACGCAAAAAAGGAATTTTCGTGCGTGCGACTGGGGACAATATAATCGCGTGCGCCTTCGGGCGTGGCTTTGGTCAAATACGGCGTTTCGATTTCAAAGAAATCGTTATCGTCCAAATAATTCCGTAAAACGCGCGTCACGTCACGACGAACGCGCATTTTTTCTTGCATCACGGTTTTACGCAAATCCAAATAACGGTAACGCAAACGCAATTCTTCATTTACTTCAATGTCGCTTTCAATCGGGAACGGCGGCGTTTCAGATTCATTTAGAACTTCGATGCCTTTCGCCAAAATTTCGATTTCGCCCGAGTGCATATTTTTGTTAATCGTGCCTTCAGGACGCGGACGAACTAAGCCCGTAATTTGCAAAACGTATTCGCTGCGAACGCTTTCCGCGACGGCAAACATTTCGGGAACATCGGGATCAAAAACGACTTGAACCAAACCGGCGCGGTCGCGTAAATCAATAAAAATAACGCCACCGTGATCGCGTCGGCGATGAACCCAGCCACAAATTGTCACAGTTTGGTCAAGTTGTTGGGTGTTAATTTCGCCACATTTGTGGGTTCGCATAGGTTTTTCCTGTTGAGTTTAAAAAATTAGAATGTTTTAAGAAGTCGTTGTTACCGTTGGTGCGGCTGGACTTGGACTTGGCTTTGAATCACTGACGACATTTTTTTTCGCGCCGCTTTTAAAATCCGTTTCATACCAGCCGGTGCCTTTCAAACGAAAACCTGCCGCTGAGATTTTTTTAACAAGTTCAGGTTCTTCACATTTTGGGCAGTCTTTGAGCGGTTCGGCACTTAATTTTTGCAAGGCTTCCAACTCGTGGTCACACGCTTTGCACACATATTCGTAAATTGGCATTTATTTATAACTCCAAAAATAAAAAAGATGACGCTAATTATTCATTTTTCAAGGCGATAGCCTTTAGAATAGGGCTATTTTACAGACTTAGGAGAGAATTATGGAAACATTGACGATTACGCGCCCTGACGATTGCCATTTGCACGTTCGCAATGGCGCGATTTTGAAAACCGTTTTGCCACACACCGCCCGTCAATTTGCGCGGGCGATTATTATGCCGAATCTAAAACCGCCCGTGACAACGGTGGCGCAGGCGTTGGCGTATCGAGATGAGATTTTGCAGGCGATTCCCGAAGGGATGAATTTTACGCCATTGATGACGTTGTATTTAACCGCTTCGACCACCATTGATGAAATCAAACTTGCTGCTGAAAGTGAACATATTCATGCGTTTAAACTTTATCCAGCGGGTACGACGACAAATTCTGATGCCGGTGTGGCGGATGTGACCAAAATTTATCCGTTATTGGCGGCGTTGGAAAAATATGATTTGCCGTTGTTGATTCACGGCGAAGTGACGGACGAAGATTGTGATATTTTTGACCGTGAACGGGGGTTTATTGAGCGTTATTTGTTGGCGATTGTGGCAAATTTCCCTACGTTGCGAATCGTTTTAGAACACGTCACGACAAAAGAAGCCGTCGAATTTGTAGAATCGGCAAGCAATAAAATTGCCGCGACAATTACGCCGCAGCATTTGTTATTTAATCGCAATGCGATATTAGCGGGTGGCATTAAACCGCATTATTATTGTTTGCCGATTTTGAAACGGGAAACGCATCGGTTGGCATTGGTGAAAGCCGCGACAAGTGGCAATCCGAAGTTTTTTCTTGGCACAGACAGTGCGCCGCATTTCACGAATTTAAAAGAAAATAGTTGTGGTTGTGCGGGTTGTTACAGCGCGTTAGCTGCGTTGGAACTTTATGCTGAAGCGTTTGAAAGCGTGAATGCGCTGGACAAATTAGAAGGTTTCGCGAGTTTTTACGGTGCAGATTTTTATGGTTTGCCGCGAAATGTAGATTCGGTGACATTAGAAAAAAATGATTGGATAATTCCGGCAAGCTATGACGAAATTACACCATTAAAAGCAGGTGAACTATTGCATTGGAAAATGGTTTAATTATTTGTTTTTTAAAAAAAAGGTGTTTATGTTTGATGGCAAATAATGAAATTTTTTAAAATAAAAATTGACGATAAATCATTCGGTGATTATCATGTGGATTCTTGGTCTTACGGACTAAGAGTTTGAAGCAAAAATTATTCGGGGTATAGCGCAGCCTGGTAGCGCGCCTGCTTTGGGAGCAGGATGTCGGGAGTTCGAATCTCTCTACCCCGACCAAATTTGCGTTTGTAGCTCAACTGGATAGAGCACCAGCCTTCTAAGCTGGGGGTCGCAGGTTCGAGTCCTGCCAAGCGCACCAAAATCCCTCGTTTCACACAGTTACATAAACGCTATGGTGAGCGTAGCTCAGTTGGTAGAGTCCCGGATTGTGATTCCGGTTGTCGTGGGTTCGAGCCCCATCGTTCACCCCATTAAATTAAGAACTATGGTTAATATAGATTTTGACTTATTAGGATAAAACAAAACCGTCAAAATCCTGTTTAGAAACCGATGGTTACCCCGTGACAAAAATAGAATCGGCAAGTAATAGAGCATTTGAATCAAGCAACCCCGTCGACTCGTTTTAAAAAGTGCAAAAAATTCACTCCTGTACGCTACGAATGCTAGCAAGAGTGATAAAACTACCCAATCGTTACATTGCTCGAAAATGGACATAAAAAATGGTCATTAGTGATGTTTCAGAACAATCTACCGAACGCCCACTCAAACATCAAAAAGATTTCTTTTTAGGAAAAAACATCGCTACACTATCAAAGCTCAACTTATCATCTGTGCTTTGACACTACTTAGCTTTTTGTTCGCGCCAATTTTTTGAGAATTTCTTTTTGTGTTTTAGCTTACGTTTCGTGGTCGTGCATTTGCGTACACAGATGCCATAAAACGGCTAAATCTCGTTGCGATAAAAGCGAATTTTTCATGTTTTTAGCGTTGATAAAGTTGATGATGTGAAAGGTAATCGAGAACGGCATCGGGCAATAAAAAACGGGGATTTTGCTGCGTCACAATCAGGGCGCGAATGGCTGTCGCTGAAATCGCCAATTGGGTAATTTCTTGAAAAAATAAACGCCCCGCTAATTCCCGTTTCAAAATTGGTCGGTCGTCGGTCAAGCGTATTTTAAGAAAATCGTCTAACGGATTTAACGCAGCATTCGGGCGCGTAATCACCACAACGTGCGCCAAATCAAACAATTCCCGCCACCGAAACCACGTCGTAAAGTTGTTAAACGCATCGCTACCAATAAATAATAACAACGACGTTTTGGGATAATCGTGGCGCAACGCCGTCAACGTGTCGAACGTGTACGAACCGCCCGCGCGTTGCAATTCTTGGGCATCGACAATCAAATCGGTTTGATTTTCCGTCGCAATTTGCAGCATTTCCAAACGTTGCGCGGCGGTTGCGGTTGGCGAATCGCGGTGAACGGGTTGGGCGCACGGAATCAGTCGAACGTGTTCCAGTTCAAATAATTCCTTCAATTCCAATGCCGACCGTAAATGTCCGTAATGAATCGGGTCAAATGTGCCACCGAGTATGCCAATCATGTTTTCAATCTACAAGGTAAAACAGCGGCTTTTTCTATCAATTGCGCGAAATTTGGCGTTATTGGTTTTGTGTCTGAATAACTTAATGTGTTCATGTTGATTCCTACTTGTCGTCGGTGATTCGATTTATTACCAATTTTGTTTTCAACTCTTCAATTGCCAGAGGTGGTCGCTCCTTATGTAACATTCGATGACAATTTGCACAAACGGGTCTCAAATCTTCAATTGGCTTAATTTCATACTCTTCTCCAATATCAGCAATTTGCCTTAAATGATGAACTTCAATATAGTTTTTACCAAAATCTCCATACACTTGACCGAAATTAAAGCCACAAACAGCACAGTTATAGCCATGATGCTCAATACAAACTTGGCGTGCAATGGGATTTCTATCGTATGTTTTTATTGTTATTTCTCTGATTTTCCCCTCTGAATAATTCCGTATTTCTTCTTTTTTCGATGATTTAAAGGCAAATTGACTTTGTTGTAAAAGCGAAAATAACTCACTGGCAATTTCTTCTGGAATCGATAAACCACCAGACTGAGGAGTCCAGTTGTAACTTGGATAATTTTTTTCGAGGTAATCGATAGAAAAAATAGGTACATCGGACAAGGATTTAAAAAGTAAATCAGTTCTCAAAGTTTCTTTGCCTTCTTTAGCTTTTTCTTCATCCCAATGTTTAAACAAATAAGGCGGTGACGTTACACAACCGCAACCAATTATTCCTTTAGGTTCAATGCCTAAGCGTATAAGAAAAAATGAATCACCTAAATCGATGCGTTTTGTATTCCCACAACTCCAGCGCATATCATACGGTTTGTTATTGTTTACATGGTAAATTGCATCCTGTAAATCAAGCCAATTCCATCGTTTGGGATTCCATGTATACGCGATGCTCAACTTTTAAATTTTCACTAAACCATCAAATTGTGTAGCTGGACGGCATAACTGACAGTTTATAAATGAGCAAACAATATGCGCGAGTATTTTGCGACTCAAACGGTTGCTAAGATGCCACCAATCTCTC
>CAISXF010000014.1 GCA_903889445.1 uncultured Pseudomonadota bacterium | reverse complement strand
GTGCAGGATTTGGACGGCGTGAGCGTATTTAATTTTCAATGGTTCAGCAATGGCGCAATCATCAACGGCAAAACACAACCGAATTACACGCCCACCAATGACGACGTAAACAAAAATATCAGCGTGCAAGTCAGTTACACCGACGGTTTGGGCAACTTTGAAAAAGTCAGCAGCACGCCGTTATTTGTGCAAGCCGCCACACCAACATATTCATTAAATGTCGATAAATTCAACGTGAACGAAGGCGACACGGTGAATTTGAGTTTGCAAACCACCAACGTTCCCGCGAATACGGCGGTCAACGTGAATGTCAGTGGCAGTGCAACAGCGGCGGATTTGAACGGCGGTTATATTCCGAATTCGTTTTTTGTTGGTGCGGATGGCAAGGCAACAATTCCGCTGAGCTTTTTGAAAGACAAAATCACGGAAGGCACCGAAAATTTAACGTTCACCTTATCGAATGATTCGTCAAAATCTGTGACCATTAACGTCAATGACCCCATGAATAATCCACCAACCGGTAACGTCAGCATCAATGGTGACGCGAAAGTCGGACAAACATTGACCGTTCAAAACAATGTGCAGGATTTAGACGGCGTGGGGGCGTTTAATTTTCAATGGTTCAGCAACGGCGCAATCATCAACGGCAAAACGCAACCAAATTACACGCCCATCAACGACGACGTGAACAAAAATATCAGCGTACAAGTCAGTTACACCGACGGTTTGGGCAACTTTGAAAAAGTTAGCAGTTCGCCGATTTTTGTACAAGCCGCCACGCCAACGTATGCGTTGAGCGTCGATAGAGTGAATGTGAACGAAGGCGAAAGCGTGTATTTCAAAATCACCACGACCAACGTACCTATCGAAAGCAACATCGATTTCCCGTTAACATTTAGCGGTAGCATTTCCAGCGCAGATGTAGATAGCCAAATGCTGTTGCCACGCCTTTTGTGGATTGACAAAAATAGCACTGGTACCATCGCCGTGTCGTTTTCAAATGATAAATTAACTGAAGGTAAAGAAAATTTAATCGCCAGGTTGATTAACGATGCCAGTAAAAGCGTGACGGTAAATGTAAACGACACCAGTATTACAGAAATCGTCAACAACCCACCGACCGGCAACGTAGTTATTCAAGGTATCGCAAAAGTCGGCACAAAATTATCGTTGCTCAATACGCTAGACGATGCGGATGGGCTGGGCGCGTTCAGTTATCAATGGTTGAGCAATGGTGTAGCGATTAAAAATGCCACAAAAGAAACATACAATCCGAGCAAAACCGATGTTGGCAAAAAAATCAGCGTCACAGTCAGTTATACCGACGATTTGGATAACGCCGAATTTCAAACCAGCGGCGAAACGACCGCGATTAAAGCCAGCATAATCATCAACGGATTCACGAAAATCGGCGATGCCAACAAAAACAAACTTATTGGTGCCGAAAAAAATGATTCACTATCCGGAATGGCGGGTGCGGATACATTATTAGGTAACGCCGGTGATGACCAATTGGATGGCGGCGCGGGTAATGATTCGCTCGACGGCGGCAATGGCAATGATGAATTAACCGGCAGCGACGGTAACGACACGTTACTCGGTGGCAGCGGTAATGATTCACTCGACGGTGGCAAAGGTGACGACAAATTAACGGGCGATGCCGGCAACGACACGCTCAATGGCGGCGTGGGTGCAGATAAATTAGACGGCGGTGCGGGCAATGATTATTACGTTGTCGATAATTTAAAAGACACCGTCACCGAAACTGATGCCAATGTAAAATTGGGCGGCAACGATTGTGTTGAAACCGCGTTGTCGTACACGTTAGGTAAAAATATCGAAAACTTAATTCTCGCGGGAATTATCGATAACAACGGCACCGGCAACGAATTGAATAATCAAATCACTGGTAATATAGGCGACAATTTCTTAAAAGGGATGGCGGGAAATGATAAATTAGTTGGCGGCAGCGGCGCGGATACGTTGGATGGCGGGCTTGGTATGGACACGTTAACGGGTGGCGCGGATGATGACACCTATTATATGAACAACACCGAGGACAAAATTATTGAAGCCAAAAACGGCGGAGAAGATCAAATTATTGCCAGCGTGGATTTTGACTTAAACACCAGTCCCAACGTGGAAATACTAATTTTATCCGGCGTAAAAGCGATTAACGGCACCGGTAATGAATTCAATAATTTATTGCAAGAAATCGACGGCGGCAACGTTGCCAATGTGTTTGACGGACAAGCTGGCAATGACACCATTAACGGTGGCGGTGGTGACGATACCTTGGAAGGCGGTGATGGCAATGATGTTATTGATGGCGGCAACGGGAACGATGTCGCGATTTTCAGTGGCGCGAAAGATGATTATCAAATCATGTCTAATGCAGATGCCACAGAATTTGTGGTCAGTTATCAAGGTAATGACGATTCGATTTTAGATGGCGAAGACATTTTAACGAACGTTGAAAATTTACAATTTTCCGATGGCAACGAAATCTACAGCATTGCTGATTTGATTTTGACCGGTGTAATAAGTTGATTTTGAAGTGGGTTTGTCAGGCGTTGGATTCGCCAGCGCGAAAATCAACGGACGCGCCGCCATCGTTTTCACCATGTCAGGTTTCAAAACGCCTGCCGCCGATAATCCTAAAAATATATCAGCATCGACAATAATTTCTGCCAAGGTTCGCGCATCGGTATTTTGAGCAAAACGGATTTTATCTTCGTCCATCAATTCAACGCGACCTTGATAAACCACGCCTTCAATATCGGTGACAAAAATGTTATGAATTGGAAAGCCCATTTCAACCAGCAAATTCAAACACGCTAACGCCGCCGCACCCGCGCCTGAAACGACTAATTTGCAGTGTTTCAAATCTTTCTTGACGATTTTCAAGCCGTTCAATAATGCCGCTGCGACAATAATCGCGGTGCCGTGTTGGTCATCGTGAAACACGGGGATTTTCATTCGTTCGCTTAATTTACGTTCGATATAAAAACATTCTGGCGATTTAATATCTTCTAAATTGATGCCACCAAACGTCGGTTCCAACGCGGCGATAATGTCGCACAATTTGTCGGGGTCGGGGTCGGCAATTTCTAAATCGAAAACATCAATGCCCGCGAATTTTTTAAACAAAACCGCTTTGCCTTCCATCACAGGTTTTGCCGCGAGTGGCCCAATGTTTCCTAATCCTAAAACCGCCGTTCCGTTGGTAATGACCGCCACCAAATTACTTTTTATTGTGTATTTATAAACGTTGTTGGGGTCAGCCACGATTTCATCACACGCCACCGCCACGCCTGGCGAATACGCCAACGCTAAATCGCGTTGATTGGATAAATGTTTGCTGGGAATAACGCTGATTTTGCCCGCAATAGGAAATTGATGATATTCCAGCGCGGCTTCACGAAAGGGTAAATGTTTGTTTGAGGTCATTATTTTTTAGAAAGATTGTTGAAGATTGTTAAAGTCGGGCGAGAAGTTCTGCTTTTTTGCTGTTGAACTCATTTTCAGTCAATATCGCTTTTTCTTTCAAAATAGCTAATTTTTCAATCGCACCAAAAATATCCGTTTCCTGCGAAAATGAAGGAAGCGAATCCGCCACAACAGGCAATGATATTTGAGAATTAGGCGTTTGCACCGCAACATTATTGATGGAAATAACAGGCAACGATTTAATATTAACCAGCCCATATTGACTGGTAAAAGTCAGCGAAGCGTCGCCCGATTGTTGCTGAGAAAAACCACCGATTTGGTGATTCAACGTGTCGTAAAGCGTTATATCGCCATTTAACTGAATCGCTAATCGACGAATGCTGGCAAAGTACGCATAACGAATGTTGTTTTGCGCTCCGGTGCTATTCGGAAATTGCAAACCAATCGATGACCACCAATTTTGCGAATCGCCAGGCACAAATAAACTGACTGGATTGGCAGAAGCTGGAGGATTTTGTTGTGAATTGGCGTAATTTGCCTGCTCTTGATTGCCTTGGCGTTGTGATTGAAAGCTACCCGTTTGAATAAGATTCGGTTCATTGGCAATCAAATTCGCTAATTCTTGGCACAAATTGCCAACGCTATTTTTCAAACCATTGTTAAACATATCGCCCAACATAATCATGCCGCCACGCATCCATTGACCTGAGCCGCCAAATTCTGGATGACTAAATTGCGCCATTGAGCCGTTGCCGTTAATCACAGACAGCAACAAACTGAACACCGCGTCCGAGCTAAAATTATAGCGTTGCGCGAGTTGGTTAATGATTTGTTGCCCTTCGGGAGTGAGTTGTTTCATAAAAATTCCAATTTGATTGAACGCTAGACGTTACGTTCTGGCACGCCGCAATAAAGCTGGCGCGGTCTGCCGATACGTTGATTCGGGTCAGAAATCATTTCATCCCATTGAGAAATCCACCCAATTGAACGCGCCATGGCAAAAATTGCCGTGAACATATTGGTCGGAATGCCCAGCGCGCGTAACAAAATGCCGGAATAAAAATCGATTTTCGGATACATTTCACGACTGACAAAATAGGCATCTTCTAAAACAATCCGCTCAAATTCCAACGCGGTTTGAAATAACGGATCGTCCAATAAATTGAGTTCGCCCAATACTTCAAAACACAATTCGCGCATTATTTTGGCGCGTGGATCGTATTTTTTATAAACTTGATGCCCTACACCCGACAATTTAAATGAATCGTTTTCATCTTTTACTTTATCGATATAGATTGAAACGTTGGAAGGCGTGCCAATTTTTTGGAACATATTTAACACCGCTTCATTCGCGCCGCCGTGTGCCGAACCCCATAAACACGCGATTCCCGCTGTGATGCACGCATACGGATTTGCGCCGCTCGAACCCGCTAAACGCACCGTTGACGTTGACGCATTTTGTTCATGATCCGCGTGCAAAATTAAGAATTTTTCTAACGCCCGCACTAAAACAGGATTTGCCACAAACTCTTCACAAGGCGTAGCCAGCAACATTCGCATGAAATTTTCGACGTAACTCAATTTATTTTGCGGCTGCATGAACGGCAAACCGACGCTGTATTTGTAACACATCGCCACAATCGTCGGCATTTTCGCAATTAAACGAATCGCGTTTAATTCGCGGTCTTCAGCGCATTGAATATCTAACGCTTCGTGATAAAACGCCGACAACGCGCCAACCACGCCAACCATAACCGCCATTGGATGAGCATCACGGCGAAAACCTTTGAAAAAATTGATAAGTTGGTCATGAACCAACGTTTGCGTCGTGATTTTTTTTTCAAAAGCCAGCAACTCTTCTGGTGAAGGCAATTCACCGTGAAGTAATAAAAAATTCACTTCTAAAAAACTGCAATTCTCAACCAATTCGCCAATCGAATAACCGCGATAAAACAACGCACCCGCTTGATCATCGACAAACGTAATTTTTGACGAGCAACTCGCGGTCGAATTAAAACCTGGGTCGTAAGCAAACATACCTGTTTGGCTGTACAAATTTTTAATATCTAGCACGTTAGAACCCGTTGTGCCTTCTAAAACGGGAAATTCGCACAAAACAGTTGAATTTTCTTGTAACGTGAATACTCGTTTTTCAGTCATAAAATCACACTCAATAATGGTTAGTTGAAACGCCTTCTTCTTGTCCCGCCGCAAACGTCAATGAAGCCACATTGTCTTTGGTGAAAAAGCCTTGGAAATCGCCAAAACGTTGCACATATTCGATAATCAAAGATGAAAAATCGGAAGCTGACGAGAAAATTTGTTTCAAACCTTCTTCGCGCGAACCCACCGTTTCAAGCAAAAATCCTTTGCCTTGCGCCGCAATCGCATCCACCACCACGTCGATATTTTCTTTGCCGTTGACGTTGCCGTCTTTCACTTCCACCGCGATATGATGCAAACGCGGGCCATAATTTCGGACAAATGTTTCAGTCGGACTCGGCAATTTATCCAAATGATTTACGCAATATGGGTGATTATTTGCCGTGAAAACTTTGGCAGGACTTTTCGATTCTGGGTCTAAACGCACATTTTTCGTGACATTCGTTGAAGAGTTTTGCTCATGAATATCGTAACTTCCCCAATAGTAATAACTCGATAATGCCAAGTATTCCAAAATCGCCGCTTCACGATTTTGGCTATAAACGCGCGTCGCCAAATGATCAATCGGCAAAATTAAATCTTTGATTCCTAAACGTTCTTGCATTTCTTTACCGCGATCATTTGCCGCTTGTGCCGTCGGTAAAATCGAACACTTTCCATGTTGATAAACTCGAATGCCGTTTTCAGGGCGTTCCATGTAACCGACCACGTTTTGCGTGTAAGGCGACGGTTTAGAAATACTCACATTCAGCGGCAAATCCAATTCGGCTAATTGCCCAATAGGGAAAAAACGAAACTCGCGTTGTTGTTGCAATGCCACGACTTCATGACGATTTGAAGTTAATAAAATTTCACCCAAATAACGACTGTGCGAACGTTTCGCGCCAACAGGATACAAATCATTCAAACTTCTGAAAATATCGTTGTGGTTGGCGTGTTTCACTTCGCGCAACAAAATATCGGGCGAATTCATGTCAATGCGTAAAACGTGCGTGAAATGTTTTTCGCTATCCAGCGTGACCAAGTATTCATAGGGAGTCATCAACGCCAATTCGGTAATATATTCGACCGAATTACCAGGTTCAACGCTAATCATGAGGGCTTCAATGCCACCAATCATGTCAGTCAAACCGCTGCTGTCCCGCTCGGTTAATAACCGCTGCACATATTCTTCAAAAAAATCCGAATTAAATCTATCGCCAAAGCGAGGTTTATCCGTCGAGCAAATCATAAAGTTTCCTAAAAGTTTTATTAAGGTTTCCAGCGTAAATCTAACGTCATTGGGAAACGCGGATTGAGAATTTCGGGTTGAATAAACATTGCGCCCGCGCTGTGTCCATGATTCCAAAAACGTGAGAAACGTCGTGCTTCCGCTTCATTCGCGTTAATCGGGAATGTGTCGTAATTTCGTCCGCCTGGGTGGTCAACGTGATAAGTGCAACCGCCAATCGAACGTCCATTCCAACTATCGAAAATATCAAAAATCACTGGCGCGTGTCGCCCAATTGTTGGGTGCAATGAAGACGGTGGCGACCACGCTTTGAAACGTACCGCCGCGACAAATTCACCTGGAACGCCCGTCGGATGCAATGGCACGACGCGACCGTTACAAATCACTTGATGACGATTGCCAATCATGCCCGTGACTTTCACCTGCAAACGTTCAACCGATGAATCGACATAACGCGACATTCCCGAACCGCTAACTTCTTCACCCAAAACGTGCCAAGGTTCAATCGCTTGACGCAATTCCAATTGCACGCCTTCATAAACCACGCTGCCGTAACGCGGAAAACGAAACTCCATAAACGGCGCAAACCAATCTTCTTGAATCGCATAACCTGAGTTTTGCAAATCACGGCAAATATCGCGCATATCTTGTTCAATAAAATATGGCAACATAAAACGGTCGTGCAACGCGGTATCCCAATAAACCAGTTTGCCTTGAAGTGGATTTTTCCAAAATTTCGCCACCAACGCTCGCAACAATAACGATTGCAACAAACTCATTTGATAATGTGGCGGCATTTCAAACGCGCGTAATTCCAACAAACCCAAACGCCCCGTCGCAGAATCGGGCGAATACAATTTATCAATACAAAATTCAGCGCGATGCGTGTTGCCCGTGACATCAATCAATAAATTCCGAAGCAATCTGTCCACCAACCACGGCTGATTACTTTCAACGCCCGATTGCAATTTTTCACTCATTTGTTGAAACGCAATTTCGAGTTCATACAAATTATCATCTCGCGCTTCATCAACACGCGGGGCTTGGCTAGTTGGCCCGATAAATTGCCCCGAAAATAAATACGACAACGCGGGGTGTTGCTGCCAATACGTCACCAAACTTTTTAACAAATCAGGGCGGCGTAAAAATGGACTATCCGCAGGCGTAGCACCTCCCAACGTAATGTGATTTCCACCACCTGTTCCTGTGTGACGACCGTCAAGCATGAATTTTTCTGCACACAAACGGGTTGCTCGTGCCATTTCATACAATTTTTGGGTACGTTGTTCGAGAATTTCCCAGCTTGGAGATGGATGGATATTCACCTCAATCACACCAGGATCTGGTGTAACCGAGAAAGACAACATTCTTGAATCGCGTGGTGGTGGATAACCTTCTAAACGAACAGGTTGATTCAATTTCGTCGCACACGCTTCAATTGCCGCAACCAATTCCAGCCATGATTCCAAATACATCAGTGGCGGCATGAAGACATACAAAAAGCCATCACGCACTTCTAACACTAACGCGGTGTGAATCACTTCTTTGGAAGAAGGATTTTGGTTATAAAACGTGTCGATTGGCAACGTGAACGCACTCGATTTGTGCAATGGATAATCCGACAACGTCGAACGAGTATCAAACGGATCACGGTCGGGTTCTCTTTCAACGTCGTCAGGCGTTACCCACGGCAAACTACTCAGCGGCAAACGCAACCCTGCGGGCGAATCACCCGATAACAAATACAAACGGTCATGTCTTAACGGCCAAAGACTCGATTGCCAATTCACATTTGTTTCGCCAACTGCTTTTAACGGCAAAACATAAGCCGCAATGGAACTCATTCCGTCGCGCAATTGTTTCGCTAAATTACTGCGAATATCAGCACGTTTTAAATCGTGTGTATGCGGGTCAATGTTGTTCGGCAAACGACTTTCTTCATTGATTGCAATCCAATGGTCTTCATAAGCGGGCATTCCATAACTCGCATTTAAACCCAAACGTTGCGCGAGTTGGAGCGCGAAACGCTGCATGACAGAAGGCGATATGTCGGCGGGTGTGTCCGCAATTAAGGCTTTATCGCGCCAAATCGGCATTTTATCCACGCGCCAAAAGACGTTTAACGCCCAACGCGGCAACGGTTCACCTGGATACCATTTGCCCTGACCAAAATGCGTGACTTCGCCCGAAGTGAATTCCTCTTGCATCCGTTTCATTAAAACATTCGCAAGCTCCCATTTTTGTTGCCCTAACGCTTCGGTATTCCATTCTGCGCCATCCATATTATCAACAGATACAAACGTCGGTTCGCCACCTTGTGTTAAACGCACGTCACCCGCTTGTAATTCTGCATCAACTTGTTGTCCCAATGCGCGAATGGTTTGCCATTGCGTATCGGTAAAAGGTTTGGTGACGCGCGGATCTTCGTGCATTCGCGTAACCGTCATTTCAACATCAAGCGTTGATTCACAAATGCTCGTCATGCCACTAATTGGTGCAGCCGAAGTTGGTGTGGCTGAAACGGCAAGCGGAATATGTCCTTCACCCGTTAATAATCCAGACGTTGCGTCTAAACCAACCCAACCCGCGCCAGGAATATAGGCTTCACACCAAGCGTGTAAATCCGTGAAATCTTCCGTTGCCCCCGCTGGGCCATCAAGCGGTTTTTCGTCGGCAACTAATTGAATTAAATAACCCGATACAAATCGCGACGCAATACCCAAATGCCGCAAAATTTGCACCAGCAACCACGCGCTATCACGGCACGAACCTGATTTTTTCTCTAACGTTTCTTCACACGTTTGTACGCCGACTTCCATACGGATTAAATACGAAACTTCCAAATAAACTTTTTGATTTATATAAACCAAAAAGTCGGTCATGTTGATACCAGCGGGAACGCCTTTTTTAAATTCAGTAAGCCATTTTTTGAGAAAAACGCCCGCTTTTTCAGTTTCTAAAAACGGTTCTAATCCGACTTTTAACGTATCAGGATAAGTAAAAGGAAAATGATTCGCCCAATCTTCAACAAAAAATTCAAACGGATTGATAACCGTCATATCCGCTAATAAATCAACAGTAATATCCATTTCTCGCGTCGGTTCAGTGAACGTCACTCGCGCAATAAAATTCCCGTAAGAATCTTGTTGCCAATGAATAAAATGCTTTTCAGGTTTGACGCTTAACGAATAGCACAAAATCGGCGTTCTACTGTGAGCCGCTGGGCGCAAACGGATTTCATGCGGCGTAGCGACAACGGGGCGATCAAACACATAATGTGATTTATGATGCAATGCAACGCGAATAGTCATAATGGTCAACTCGTAAAAAGTTTATGTTGAGAAATGACGAAACCGAAAATCAACTTAACCAGTTTGGATTGGGTAAGGACGCAAAAACCCCGCGCAACCCTTCGCCCCAATTGTGACTAATTTGTGAAAAATACGGATCGTCTTGGGTAATATGTTGAAAAGCTAACTGCAAACTGTTGTATTTGTAACAAACCAAATCAATTGGAAAACCGACCGATAAATTGCTACGCATCGTGGAATCAAACGATACCAGCATACATTTCACTGCGTCATTGAGCGGCGTATCAGGTTTGATGACGCGGTCAATAATCGGTTTACCGTATTTCGTTTCACCGATTTGAAAATACGGATTTTCTTCGCTGACTTCGATGAAATTCCCTTCGGCATAAACCAAAAATAAGCGCATTCGTTCATTTTTGATTTGTCCACCGACGATGAAATTTACGCCAGAATCAATGTTTTTTTGCGCTAAAAAAACCGCGTCACGTTCTCGCACTTCTCGTAAACAATCGCCAAGTAACTGCGCGACATCGAACAGTGAGTCCGCGTTCAAAATGTTACGGCGTTCAGGATGACGTGTGTTTTGTTCCACTAAATTGATTGTCGTTTGAGTAATCGACAGATTACCCGAACTTAAAACGACAATGGCGCGATCATTCGCATTAAAAAAGTGACGCATTTTTTTAAAGCTGGAAATTTGATCGATTCCCGCGTTGGTTCTCGAGTCGGAAGCGAACACCATTCCAGCATTCAGCTTCAAAGCTACACAATAAGTCATAGTTATAATTATTTTAAGTTTGTTGTTGTGTTTGCACCGAGCTGCCAATAGGTAACGTTTCAAATCGATCTTGACGCGCTAAATACGCATCACGAATGTTTTGGCTTAACGAGTAGGTTTGACCTAAAAAATAGGTTAGATATTCGTGAAGACCTTCTTCAAAAATATCTTCAATACGACCAAAATGCAGCGCGGCATGGAGTTCGCCAGCACTTCGACGTGCTTCTTTTCCTGCTGAACCGTTAATTTCGAGTAAAGCGTTTTCAACTTCATCCATGCAGGCGTGTAACGAACGTGGCATATCGTCCCTTAAAATCAGTAATTCAGCAACTCGCAACGGTGAAATGACATCGCGATAAATTTTGCGATACGCTTCAAACGCGCTCACCGATTTCAACAACGAACCCCATTGGTAATAATCGACTGAGCTGCCGACGTTTTCTTTTTCGGTGAGTAAAATGTGATATTTCACGTCAAGCAATCGCGCGGTGTTATCAGCACGCTCCAAAAAGGTGCCTAATTTAATAAAACTCAACGCAATATCTTTAATAATCGTGCCTAACGTTACGCCTCGAAATAAATGTGAGCGATCTTTTACCCAATCAAAAAAATCAGGAAACTTTTCATAATCGTAATCCATTTGCTCTGACAAACGCTTCAATTCCAACCACGTCGCGTTGATGATTTCCCACATTTCAGAGGTGATTGCACTGCGAGCAGTTCGCGCATTTTCACGCGCTATTTTTAAACAAGTGTAAATACTGGATGGATTATCAGGATCAAGAGCCATGTAATGCGTGACGACACTGGCTCGCGCTAAACCGTGTTTTTCTTCATAACTTGCGGCGCAACCGGTGATATTTAAAGGCGCGTACCACAAATTGGCTTCCGTTCCTTCCACGTCGCGCGGCAATAAAGACGTGCGATGTGCCACGTCTAAAACCCGCGCGATATTTTCAGCGCGTTCAATATGACGCGCCATCCAAAATAAATTGTCTGCTGTACGAGATAGCATTTTAATCCTCCAAAACCCAAGTGTCTTTTGTGCCGCCGCCTTGTGACGAATTCACAACCAATGAACCTTCGCTGAGTGCGACGCGCGTTAAACCGCCAGCGACTAAACGAATGTCTTTGCCAGACAAAACAAAAGGACGTAAATCAACATGACGCGGTGCAACGCCTGATTCGACTAAGGTTGGACACGTTGATAACGCTAACGTGGGTTGTGCGATAAAGTTTGCGGGGTCTTTTAAAATGCGTTGTTTGTAGGTTTCAATTTCGGCTTTTGAGCTTGTTGGACCTACGAGCATTCCGTAACCGCCTGAACCTTGAACTTCTTTAACAACTAATTCGGGCAAGTTCGCTAACGCATATTTCAAATCGTCTTTTTCACTTAATCGCCACGTTGGAACGTTTGATAATAATGGCGTTTCACCCAAGTAAAATTTAATCATGTCAGGCACATAAAAATAGGTGGATTTATCATCAGCAACACCAGTTCCTACGCCGTTTGTCAGCGAAACATTGCCGCTGCAATACGCATCTAACAAACCAGGCACACCCAATGTGGAATCAGGACGAAATACCAGCGGATCGAGAAAATCATCATCAACGCGACGATAAATCACATGAACTTGTTGCGGGCCATCGGTGGTGTGCATATAAACTTTTTGTTGATGAACGAATAAATCTTGTCCTTCAACGAGTTCGACACCCATTTGGCTCGCTAAAAAAGCGTGTTCAAAATACGCGCTATTGTAAGAACCTGGTGTCATGACGACAATCGTTGGATTACTGACGTTTGCAGGTGCGGATTCACGCAACGTATCCAGCAACATTTGCGGATAATGTTCGACCGGTTCAACGGCGTGACTGGCAAATAATTCAGGGAATAAGCGCATCATGGTATTGCGATTTTCCAACATATACGACACGCCTGACGGTGTCCGCAAGTTGTCTTCTAAAACGTAAAAATCATTTTCAGCCACACGCACTAAATCAATGCCCGCAATTTGTGCATAAACCTGATTCGGTAAATCCACGCCTTGCATTTCAGGGCGATACAACGCATTTCCAAGCACTTGTTTTTTGCTAATTACGCCAGCTTTAATGATTTCTTGCTCGTGATAAATATCATGCAAAAAAGCATTGAGCGCACGCACTCGTTGTTTGATACCGAGTTCAAGACGAGTCCATTCGGTTCTGCTAAAAATACGCGGCACAATATCAAACGGAATCAATCGCTCAGAACCCGACGATTCGCCATAAACCGCAAACGTGATACCCAATCGGCGAAATAATAATTCGGCTTCCGCGCTTTTGCGTTCTAAGGTGCCGGTGGATAAATTACTTTGCCAATGTTGGTAATGTTGGTAAATATCACGAATTTTTCCATCATCAATACGCATTTCATCGAAATAATTGGTTGCTTTAATGTCCATGTTTTACCCAGAAAAATTTAACTTTTTTTAGGTAGTCGCAAACGATATGCCAGTGTATTTTCGTACTTCGCAAAAACCGTATAATTTATATAGAAATAACATTAACTAATTGATTTTAATGGAAAGTGTTATTTTGATTTTTATTAAAATGTTGAAGGTAGATTACTTTACAAGGTAGCAATCTATTTTTAAAAATGGAATCCAGGCTAATGATTTGCACCAAAAAAAACATTCTGATTTTTATTGCACCATTTTGGATAGTTCATACAAAACGATGCAGGTTATATTTTTTAATGAGTTAGCGATATTGGAACGACAAACAAAAAACGCCATGTTCTCTTTACGCCGCAAGCGGAGGGGAATAAACCCGAAAAATTCAATTCAATAAAAAAGTCGAGCCTCGCGTAGATAATGCCGAATCTTAACCTGTTTTGACTTTCTAAATTCAAATCTATCACCGTTTTAACTTGCTAACCCCCCGCTATTCTGCTAAAAATGCGCGGTTTTAAATCTTGTCCTTTTCTAGGAGTAGTAATTCATGACCAATAATGTCACAGCCCACGCATCCCCGTTTAGTTTTGCATCATATAAAGAAATTGATGGTGAAGAATACATGAATGAATTGCAATTGAAGCACTTTGAAAACATTCTAAATTTTTGGAAAAAAGAATTGATGCACGAAGTCGATCGTACTGTTCTACATATGCAAGACGATGCGTCGAATTTTCCCGATCCCAACGATCGCGCCACACAAGAATCTGAATTTAGCTTGGAATTACGCACCCGCGACCGTGAACGTCGATTGATTAAAAAAATCGAGGATGCACTTAAAGATATATCTTCCGGTGATTATGGTTTTTGTGAAACCTGTGGCATTGAAATCGGCATTCGTCGTTTGGAAGCCAGACCCACAGCGACATTGTGCATCGATTGTAAAACGCTCGACGAAATTCGTGAAAGACAAATGGGCTAATGCTCATCTCGCATTATGTTGGTCGGTTTGCGCCTTCGCCAACCGGTCATCTTCATTTGGGTTCGGTTTATACCGCGTTAGCGAGTTTTTTAGAGGCTCGCGCCCATCAAGGTTTGTGGCGATTACGATTTGATGATTTAGATACGCCGCGCAATGTTGCGGGTGCCGCCGATAGTATTTTACAAACGCTGGACGCACTCGGTTTGCATTGGGACGGCGTGGTGGATTATCAAAGTCAGCATCTTGAAGAATATCACGCCGTGTTAGCTGACTTAATGGCACGCAAAAAAATTTACCGTTGTCGCTGTTCGCGTAAAGATTTAACCGATATTTACGCGCAGACGTGTCGCCATCAATCGATTTTCTCCGATGTTCCGCATTCGTTACGGCTTAAAACTGTCGAACGCCAAATTGTTTTTGACGATGGTTTACAAGGCAGCATTTCACAAAATTTAGCGACGCAACACGGTGATTTTATTTTGAAACGCAAAGACAATATCATCGCGTATCAATTCGCCGTTGTTCTCGATGACGCGCGACAAGCGGTTAATCATGTCGTGCGCGGCATGGATTTACTCGACGCAACGCCGAAACAAATTTATTTACAGCACATTTTAAATCTTCCCACGCCCCATTATTTACACGTTCCTATTTTGGTTGATGTTGACGGTTTTAAACTCAGCAAACAAACGCTCGCGACCGCTGTTGATTTAACTGCGCCGAATCGGGTGTTATTTCAATTACTCGATTGGCTGCGGCAACATCCGCCGATGGAATTACAAAACGAAAACGTGGATGAAATTTTAAAATGGGCGATTGAAAACTGGAATGTGGCGCGATTGAAAGGCGTGAAACAGATTTCGATTTAAAATTCATATCCTTTTTTTAGATACCAGCATCGAAAAATAGCATTTTCTTTTTTTAGCGGTTTTATCTACGATGCACCGAATAGTTAGATTTCAAACAGTTTTCACGAGGATTTTATGGATTTGAGTTTATTGGGCGGTTATATTGTTTCAGGTTTATTAGTTGGCGTTTTAGTCGGTTTAACAGGGGTCGGTGGCGGCTCGTTAATGACTCCGCTGTTGGTTTTTTTATTCGGCTTTAAACCTGCCACCGCCGTCGGAACAGATTTACTTTTTGCCGCGTTGACCAAAACCAACGGTGTGTGGGTACATCACACGAAACACAGTTCCGTCGATTGGCGCATTGTTCGCTGGTTATCATTGGGAAGTTTGCCATTAGCGGTAGCGACGTTATTTGTGTTAAAGCACTTTGCCCAAATCGGTAAAGAAACCACCGGCATCATTACGCTGACGTTAGGCGTGGCGTTATTGCTAACGGCATTTTCTATTTTGGTGCGTAGTATTTTGATTCGGCGTGACGCAAAAAATAACACCGACATGGTAATTGAAATCGACGACGAAACGGAAATCGCATTAGTCGAAAATGAAAAAATAGACGAAATTAAACGCGGTCGTTTTAATCGCTGGCAAATTCCCGCCACCGTTTTAACGGGCGCAGTGTTGGGCATTTTAGTAACGCTCACATCAGTTGGCGCGGGGGCGTTAGGCACGGTGGTTTTATTGTTTTTATATCCGAAAATGTTGACGGTGAAAGTGGTCGGCACGGATTTAGCCCACGCCATTCCGTTAACCGCCGTCGCGGGTTTTGGACATTGGATGTTGGGCAACGTTGATTTTGTCTTATTGGGCAGCTTGTTGATTGGTTCGTTACCCGGCATTTGGGTCGGCAGTCATTTGAGTGCGAAATTACCCGAAAAAATGCTGCGCCCCATTTTAGCGATTTTGTTGTTGGTGATTGGTCTTAAATTTGTATTGAATTGATTTTTTACGGAGTTTTTAAATTATGGCAACGATTACGTTTCAAGCCCACGCGATACAAACGAGTGGCGATTTACCCCCAATTGGCAGCGATGCGCCCGATTTTTCGTTGGCGAATATCGAATTGGAAAATGTGACACTGGCGAATTATGCTGGAAAACGCAAAATTTTAAACATCGTCCCGAGTTTGGACACGCCGACCTGTGCGGCTTCGGCTCGAAAGTTTAATCAAAAAGCGTCGAATTTTGAAAATAGCGTGGTGCTAATTGTGTCGGCAGATTTGCCGTTTGCTCAATGTCGATTTTGTGAAATTGAAGGCTTGGACGATGTGCAAGCGTTATCGACGTTTCGCAGCACGTTTGCCACGGATTACGGCGTACAAATTATTGATAGCGCGTTGACTGGTTTAACGGCGCGAGCAATTGTGGTGATTGATGAGCAAAATAAAATTGTTTACACGCAACTCGTGCCAGAACTTGCTCACGAGCCAGATTATGAGGCGGTTTTTACGGCGTTAAAATCACTTTAATGTGTCGTCAATTATTTTTCGTCGTTTAGAAATTCGTGAATCCGCGCCAATATGATTGCGGCCTGTTGAAAATCTAATTCATCTAACCAGTGTGACAACGCGGAGGTTTCTTGATGTAAACCCAAATTAAGAAAATGCGGTTTGAGCTGATCAAAAATTTCAAGCGCATCAAAATTATTAATTTTCAATGCCGTATCAAACCGCCGTAGTTCATTCTGAAATTCGTCAGCATTTAAATTCTTGACGGTTTCAGTGCGCGGTTCAGGCAATAATGGCAACGTCATTGCAGCCTCGATAGCCGCTGTCAGCGCGACGGTTGACGTGTGAACTAATTGATTTAAATCTACAAATTGCAGATTGATCAATGCCCTTTCTAACGCATCCATCGCCACTTTTAAATCGTTTGCGCCCAATGTACCAGCAACACCTTTGAGTGAGTGTGCTAATAGTGTGGCTTGTGTGTAATTTTCCGTATCAATCCACTGCGCTAGTTGCTTTGCCGCATCAGCGTAATGATTGCGAAAACTCAATAATAATTGGTGTAACAGTGTGGCATTTTGATTACTAAACTTTAACGCTTGCACTAAATCAAACGGCGGCAGCGTACTTGGTAATAAATTAGGGTGGGCGTTTTCGTGAACCGTAACAGGGTCGGAAATGACGAGAGAATCGATTTTTAGCCAGCGATTAAGCATTGCAACCAGTTTGTCTAATTCAATCGGTTTGGTTAGATGGTCATTCATTCCCGCTGCTAAACTTTTTTCTCTATCACCTTGCATGGCGTGTGCGGTCATTGCCACAATCGGCAACTCGTCCGCCGATTTTTCAAGCCGAATCCGCTTCGTTGCCGTTAAACCATCCATAATCGGCATTTGAATATCCATCAAAACAAAATCAAATGTTTTAGCCAATGCTTGCTCCATGCCTTCTTCGCCATTATTGGCAATTTGAACTTGCAAGTTCATGGATGTTAATAATTCCAAGGCAATTTGCTGATTGATTTCATTGTCTTCCACCAATAAAATTCGTTGCCCGTGATAGTTTAGATTGAGATAGTTAATCGGAATCTTTTTTGGCGGTGGTGCAATTTGACTGTCCGCGAGTATGAGCGGCACCGTAAACGTGAACGTACTGCCCACGCCATAAACACTATCTATGTTAATGTCACCGCCCATCAAGGTTGCTAATTGCTTACAAATAGTCAGTCCTAAACCCGAACCACCATATTGGCGCGTGGTCGATGAATCGGCTTGCGAGAACGGTTGAAATAAACGCTGGATTTGTTCCTCCGTCATACCAATTCCAGTGTCGCGGATTGAAAAACAAAATTCCACGATGTTGTCTTCCCTATTTTTTGACGACACCGTCATCACGACTTCGCCTTGCTTGGTAAATTTGACCGCGTTGTTAATCAAATTGACCAAAATTTGTCCTAAACGCAGTGAATCCCCAATCAATTGGCGCGGCGTGTCAGGCGACACCACAAAAGACAAGGGTAAATCTTTTTGATCGGCTTTAATTCTGAGTATATCCAGCGAATCCGATAACATATTATCAAGTGAAAATGTGGTGTATTCCAATTCTAGTTTCCCCGCTTCTATTTTAGAAAAGTCCAAAATATCGTTAATAATCATGAGCAACGTTTGGGTTGCTCCGCCAATTTTATCAATGTAATTGCGTTGGTTGTCGTTTAAATTAGTACGTTGTACCAAATACGTCATGCCGGTAATTGCGTTCATCGGCGTGCGAATTTCATGACTCATATTGGCTAAAAATTCCGATTTAGATTGGTTTGCCGCATCTGCCGCTTCTAATAATTTTTTTAAATCTAAGGTTTGCTCATGAACTTTATCTTCTAAATGAATCAACGTGTGCGACAACGCTTGTTCGGCATCGTCTCGTTTTTGAAAACTTAAATTTAACTGAGTCATCATCTCATTGAACGCATCAACCAATTTGCCAAATTCGTCATTTGAGCTTTTTGGGGCTTGGCTATTATAAATTTTCGATTTGGTTACATAATGAATAAAAGCGGCAAGGTTAATAATGGGGCGTGACACAATCTGTTGTAGTTGCGATGACAAATAGAAGGCAAGAAATAACGTGGCACCAAACCCGCCGAAACTAATAAAAAAGTAACTGATTAGTTTTTCATCCAACGTGGTAAAACTCGATTGCAGCACTAAATGCCCCAGCATTTCGCCATTTAAATAAACCGGTTGAATGATTTGCACAAAATGATTGGCTTCGTGTATATGCGGTTGGTTAGTGAATTCCTTCAGATTCAACGTGGGATTATTGCGATAGGTTGCGTGACGATAATCCTGCAATAATTGCATTTGCATATCGTACAAACCGGCATACATAACGTCTGGATTGTATTTCAGTGTTCCCAACGTTTTGCGTACGGCGTTATCGTCCATAAAAGCTAACGATGCTAAACTATTTTCAGTAATAATTTCAGCTTGTGTTTGTAAATTATGAATAAGGTCTTTTTTTGCAAAAGTCATTTCGTAAAAAAACAATATGATGCTAAACGTGAGCAGGGCGATACTGCTACTTAATACGGAAATGAAAATTAACTTGGCTTTGATTGACCAATTTTTAAAGGTCATGGGGTGGGCTGCTTGGATAAAGCGAGTAATTGAGAGCTGATTTTTAAACCCACCCGAATCGCCTCGGCATTATCGATAAAGAAACGAATTTTTTGATTATCGTCAAACAAATAAATAATCGTGCCGAGGGGTGCAAGGGGTTTTTGCGTACTGACCGACAAAATCGGTTTTTGGTGGATTTTCGTCAGTACATTCAGCGGCGTAGTATGTGGAAAATAAACCAATTGGCAACCGTTAAGATTAGATTGATCGTCAATTGACTGAACTTCAATGAGTGACGTACCTAGCGTTTTATCACGATAGGATTCTTTGAGTGCGGCACTAAAATCCTCATCGCCATAAACGCAATAACGAAAAACGGAGGGTTGTACTGCCCATTCGGTGAATTGAGTGAAACGATATAAATAGGCAATTTTTATTTTGTTTTCGCGTTCGACAGAATCCTCTTCGGCAAAAATCGCCATCGCATAAGACGACATACCAACGAATAAAATTAGCACACGCAGAATGCAACAAATGCACAGCCTCGATTTATTAAAATTAAACATAAACCTCAATTAGTACGACAAACCAACCGTGAAATAAAGTCTGCGCGTCTCTTGTGGTAAACGTGGCAAACCGCCGCTCAATGCCCCGACTTCTAATGGAATGACCGCAAAACTATCGTTCATGTTGACGTTGTAATATGTCGTATCAAGTAAATTTGTTGCGCCTAAATCAATGCTAAATTCAGCGGCTTGTAAAGGTAAAGCGTAATGCAGATTTGAATCAAAAATCGTCGCGCCGTGCATTCTTGAACCGTTATAAAGTGTATTCGATTCATGCGTGCGGACTTTATCAAACCAACGTCCGGTAAATCTCAAGGTGAATTTATCAAGTGAATACTCGAGATTACTTTTAATCATATTTTCTGGCGCATTGGTGATGCCAACCATTTTGGTTAATTTTTCAGCATTTTGCTGACCCAGTGTGTAAACATAATTTAAATCTGCGCTGATGCCATTTTCAAAATGATGAGAATCACCTGCTTGCAATCCATAAGTTTCCGACGTGGCTAAATTGTCATTGGTATTGGGTTTGCCAGTGAAAACGTTATTGACGACGCGCACAATATCTTTGCCTTGCGTGTAAAAACCCGATAATTTGAACGCATTATTTTTGAACGGTTCGGCATTCAAGCCTAATTCAGCGGTCATCATCTTTTCGGGTTGTAAATTTAAATTCGCCCGATGATAAATGGGATCTTGTGGCGTATTCCACGATTCATAAATCAAATACGGGGAGGGCGCAATATAAGACGTTCCCCACGCACCAAAGAAACGTAACGCTTTAAATGCTTGCCACGAAAAACCGACACGCGGATTAACACTGGGCGTATAACGCGAATCAGCATCCATTCGCACCGAACCATTTAACACTAATTTTTCCGTTAAATCGTAATTCACTTGGCTATAAATCGCGTAATTTTCGTAATTGGTATTTTTAATCAACGAACTCGCATCGGTACTATTTTTAGGCGTTGAATTCATAAAACTCAGTTCAAGCCCACTTAACCAGTTAATGTCGCCCTTCAAATAAGCGACGGTTTCAGAAAATCGTATCGCATCGCCCGTCCACGAAATTGGCGCACTTGCGCCCCATGCACGATAACTGGAACCAGGTTCTAATTCGGTACTTTCATAACTCAAACTCGATTTGGCTTGCCAAAACGGATTGATTTCTAAGTTATAAGTGGCGTTTGCCATTTGATTGATAGTTGAAAAAAAGGCTTTTCCCGAATAATCGTAGCTAATCGGTGCAGCGGGATTAAATGAAAGACTGGTATTTGCGTTGTTGTAAACACGGTAATAACTCAGCGTTAAATCTTTATAATTGCCTTTAAAATGAAGGTTGTTATTTTGTTCGGTCAAATCGACTTTATCAATTTTGCCGTAAATTTCGGGATAATTTTGCTTTAAATCTTCTGACGCGGAACGGTGAAAACTGCCTGACAATGAAACCTCAATGTCTTCGTTAATTTTTTTACCGGCGGCAACTTGGACTTCGCCTGTATCTTGTGAGCCGCCTGTTGCTTTGACTTTTATGCCGTTAATTCCCGCGCCAGTTTCTGTCACTAAATTGATTGTGCCAAGCATGGCATCGCCGCCGTAAATCGATGACGCACTGCCTAAACTGATTTCAACTTGTTTGACATCAATCAGCGGCATGGCGTGAAAAAATGCTGTCGGTTCGCCCGTTGGTGCTTTCACTTTATTGCCGTCAACCAAAACCGTAATTTTATCGTTGGCAAAAATGCCGCGAATATAAATTTCAACGCCAGCTTTTTCGGTAGAAGCTAAATTCGCAACGTGAATATCAGGAACATTTTTTAAAATATCAACCAGAAAACGATAACCTTTGCGACTAATTTCATCCTGTGAAATAACGTAAGCGGTCACAGGCGATTTGTTAAGCGGCATCGGCATTTTTGTAATTGATGTAACGTTAACTTCCATCAATTCTTCGAGTGGTACGTCAATAAATTTGCTTTCCGCGTATGCTGCCTGAGCAATTAAAAACCAGAATAGCGATTTGATTGCATTCATTTTCATTTGTGATTCGTTATGGGTAAAATGAAACAAGGTGCAAGGTGCAAGGTGCAAGGTGCAAGGTGCAAGGTGCAAGGTGCAAGGTGCAAGGTGCAAGGTGCAAGGTGCAAGGTGCAAGGTGCAAGGTGCAAGGTGCAAGGTGCAAGGTACAAGGTGCAAGGTGCAAGGTGCAAGGTGCAAGGTGCAAGTTTAGACATTTTGTTTACCGATTTTTTCGCCAAGTTTCACCACCTTGCCCGCCGTAAAATCAGCGTTCCAGTTCATTTTATCTTTTTCAAATAACACAATAATTGTTGAACCCATGTTAAATCGTCCCATTTCTTCGCCTATTTTTAAAATGGGTGCGTCGGTTTCATATTTCCACGTCCGCACGGTTTTAATGGTCGGCGGGGTAACGACACCGTGCCAAACCGTTTCAATGCTCGATACAAAAATTGCACCAACTAACACCAATGCCATTTGTCCGATTTCGGTGTCAAAAATAGCAACGACGCGCTCATTTCGGGCAAATAAACGCGGAACCGCTTCGGTTGTCGCCGCATTCACGCTAAACAATCGCCCTGGAATATGCACCATTTCGCGCAACGTGCCGGTTACTGGCATGTGCAAACGGTGATAATCTTTGGGCGATAAATAAATCGTGGTAAATTCACCGTCATTAAATTTTTCGGCACGTTGTGCGTCGCCGCCCAGTAAATCGGTGGCGGTGAATGATTTGCCTTTGGCTTGAAAAATATCGCCGTGCGTAATTTTTCCCGCTTGACTGACTGCGCCATCTGCTGGACTGGCAATTGCGCCACGTTCAGTGGTGAGCGGGCGTAATTCAGGTTTCAATTCGCGAGTGAAAAATTCGTTGAAACTTTTAAATGAATTCAAATCGGGCGTAACGGCTTCGTCCATATTCACGCCGTAACGTTGAATGATTTGGCGCGTAAAAAAGTTTTTCCACTGCACATTTTCACAATGGGTGAATTTACTCACCATTTGTGACAGTAGATGGTGTGGCAAAATAGTTTGTGATAATTCCACAAGCGTGTTTTTAACGTTCATAATTTTTCTAGAATGGTTTTGTTACTAAGACCGTACGCAAAAGCAATGACTTCGGCGACCGCCAGATAAAGATCTTGAGGAATTTCGTCCCCTAATGGAATTTTGGAGAGTATCGTTACTAATTCCGGATCTTTATAAAGCGGGATGTCGTGTTCGTCGGCGATTTTTAAAATTTGCTCCGCCGCTAAATGTGCGCCTTTCGCCGTGACAGTGGGCGCGTTATCTTTTTCATAATCGTATTTAAGCGCGACGACAAAATTAGGCGGCAACATAATTATGGTAACGTGATGACTTCTGGCGCAATCCAGTTCGGATGACGATGTTCAACAATAACGTTCGTGTAAATTCCACCGCGCACATAAAATTCGGCGCGAACGCGCATAAATTTGGGTGAAATAGCACGAACGAGGTCGTCTAAAATCTGGTTGGTAATCGCTTCATGAAACGCGCCTTCTTCGCGAAATGACCACATGTAAAGTTTGAGTGATTTCAATTCAACGCATAATTCAGCGGGAACGTATTCAATTTTGATGGTCGCAAAATCGGGCTGTCCTGTTTTAGGACACAAACAAGTAAATTCTGGAATATCAAACCGAATGGTGAAATCACGGTGGGTTTGTGGATTCGGGAACGTTTCTAAATCTTTGGATGGTTTTGTTGTCATAGAATTTTTAAGCCTTATCGTTAATAATAGGACGTTTATTTTAATGCAAGTGATGTGATATTCATATTTATACGGTGAAGTGAATACAAACATGTGAAAATCTATAATTATTGTCGTGGATGTGCGGCGTGAATATACAATAAATTTGGCGGAAGGTTAATGGACAAGGAATTATTAAGAATTGCAATTATTGCAACGGGATTAATTATTATTGTAGTTATGGTGATTTCGGGGTATCTCAGAGATAAAAAAGCGAAAGAAGATAGTGATGACGACGACGAGTTTTATGATGATGACGAATTTGAAGAGGAATTTGAAAGAGACGAGGATGTTGAAAACGAATTTATTGCGCCCGTAAAAAAACCGTCGATGACGCAAACGCTGAAAAATGCGTATGCTGAAAAAATTCAACAGCGTCAGCAAGTGCCATCCCATAATCATGCGGCTGAAAAAATTACACCTGAATTTGATGAACCTGAAAAATTGCATGAAGAGCCAGCTCAACGTCCATCAGTGGCACCGTCGATTATTCATTTTAGTGTGATTACGAAAGGGGATGAAGATTTTAACGGCGTGGATATTTTTAATGCGCTAGAAGAATTGGGCTTGAAATACGGTAGCACGAAGATTTTTGAACGTATTGATGAGCATCGATTTGTACGTTTTAGCGTGGCGTGCATAATAGAACCAGGAACTTTCCCAAGCGAAGACAAAGAAATTGAATTGTTTTATTGTCCAGGTGTGTCGTTTTATATGCAGCTTGATGGACTGGATGATTGTGTGGCGGTGTTTGATGATTATGTTTCGACGATTGTATTATTCGCGCAACGTATGGATGGTGTGGTATTGGATCATCGTCGTCAAGTTCTCACGCAAGAAATGGTGGCGGCGATTCGCAAGAGTTTGGAGCAATTTCCGTTATGAAAACACTTTCACACCGCTTTTGTGTTGCGCCGATGTTGGATTGGACGGATAAACATTGCCGTTATTTTCACCGGTTGTTGTCGAAAAATGCGCTGCTTTATACCGAAATGGTGACGACTGGCGCGTTGATTCATGGCAATGCAGAACGGTTTTTGGCATTTAACACTGAAGAACATCCCGTTGCATTCCAATTGGGCGGCAGCAATCCACGCGATTTGGCAATTTGTGCGCGAATGGTAGAGGAAGCGGGCTATGACGAAGTGAATTTGAACGTGGGTTGTCCCAGTGATCGGGTTCAAAACGGCGGATTTGGTGCTTATTTAATGGCGCATCCTCAATTGGTGGGTGATTGTGTGGCGGCAATGCAAGCGGTTGTGAATATCCCCGTCACAGTAAAATCACGGATTGGCATTGATGAACGGGATTCGTATGAAGAATTGACGCAATTTATTGATACGGTTTCGCAAGCGGGTTGTAAAACGTTTATTATTCACGCGCGAAAAGCATGGTTGAAAGGGTTGTCACCAAAGGAAAATCGGGAAGTTCCGCCGTTGCGTTATGACGTGGTGTTTCAATTAAAAAAAGATTTTCCGGAGCTTGAAATTGTTATCAATGGGGGGATTACGACATTGGATCAATCGGTTGAGCTGTTGGAACAGGTTGATGGTGTGATGTTGGGGCGCGAGATTTATCAGAATCCGTATTTATTAACGGGAGTGGATGGTCTTTTGTTCGGTGATGATTCGCTAATTCTTCGGCGCGAACAGGTTTTATTCGAACTTTTTCCTTATATTCAGGCACAATTGCAGCAGCCAAACGTGCGATTGCATAGCATGACTCGGCATGTTTTGGGTTTGTTTTATGGTGAATATGGCGCAAGATTGTGGCGGAGATATTTGAGTGAAAACGCTTGTAAATCAGAATGTAATGAACAAATTCTGCTGTCTGCATTTGAGCTGACCCAAAAAGAAATTTAAAATATTTGTAAAAAGTTTTTGACAAACGCTGAAAAATCTCTATAATTATAAAACTTAGCTCCAGACAAGCAGCTTGAGAAGCTCTTTAAAAACTAAATCAAAATAATTTGTGTGGGTGCTTGTGTCGTTAGATATGATTATATAAATAATCGACACAAGAACGAAGCACAGTAATTCAAAAGCAATTTTAAATTATGTTAGTGAATTCTAGTCGAGCTAAAAATTGGCAACTCATTTTAGAGTTGCAACACTGATTTAAACTGAAGAGTTTGATCATGGCTCAGATTGAACGCTGGCGGTATGCTTAACACATGCAAGTCGAACGGTAGCAGCTCTTCGGAGGCTGACGAG
>CAISXF010000013.1 GCA_903889445.1 uncultured Pseudomonadota bacterium | reverse complement strand
GCTGAGGCAACATACGCTAAATCTTCATAAAAATTTGAAAGCATATTGATAGAGGAATCAATTCTATCAATATAGGATGATAGAGATTTATCGGTTTGAAATTGTTTAATCATTTCACCATTCATCATAATGTTCGTTAATGGCGTTCTTAATTGATGAACCGTATCGGCAATAAACTGATTCTTATCTTTTAAGATATTGGAACTGCGTTCAACCTCTTTGTTTAATCTATTATGCAGGTTGTTATAGCTTTCATTTAAAACAACCAGTTCTGCAATTTTTATGTTGTGAATATCAGAGTAATGATTGTTTTTTATGTTATCAATAATTTTCAAAAGCGTTTTTGAAATCCTTCTCATAATGAACAGATAAATTAAAACTAAAATGCTCAATATGAAAAAAAGTTGGATGAGAGCTTGGATAAGTGTTTTTTGTATATCGCTTTCTAACGATTCTGTTGAATAGGTGGTTTTTACTATGAGTTTTGTTCCAGTCGATTTGTTAAATAACCCATTTGTTACAGCGTAGATGGTGAATTGATGTTGTGGCAAATTAAGTGAACTAATAAAATTATCATCACGAAATACTTCATCAATTACTTCATTGATATGTTCTTCATTATTTAGAAGATCTTTAATATCTAATTTTGTTAAATCCTCCAATCGCTTATTCTTGATAGACAAGTCATTAGATAACTGAAATAGAAGATTCTTTGTCGCTTCCCAACCCGCCTGTTGCAAAAATTTTTTGCTGTAATTTGTTTTATCAAAGTCAAGTTTCTGAATAGCATTATTGCCAAGATAAAGTTCAATTAGTGCAACATTTTTGATTAAGTCGTATTTGGCTTTAAATTCTCTTAAAAAATCCAAGGCGAATGCAATTTGCAGAACATATTTTTCATCACTTGATAATTTTATGAAATATCGCTTAAACCACATAGATGACGGGGTAACTGAGTCAATTATGATGGGAGAGATGTCAAGAGCCGCTTTTTTAGTAAAAATGGAACTCATCAGCTCTCTTATATCCGTAACGAGACCAAAGTTAAGACCTATATCCGTTTTATAAGAGGCATCTTCGATGATGTAATTTTTATTGATTAAAAAAACTTGATAACCTCCAAAGTGAACATCTTTGTTTAATTCTTCAGCGGCTTTATCAACATTAAAACGAGCGCGATCTCTTTTATAAATTTCAGACAGTTGATTTAATTTTGAGATATTTACCGATTCAAATTTGTCGAAATCGTATTGCAATCTATCAAAAATTAGTCGGTAATCTTCTCGAATTTGTTGGGTGGTGTGGATATATTTATTGGAATAATTTTGAATCAGCATCTTTCGATAATTTTGAAATTTAATCGCGTCACCAATAACCACCACCATGATTACCAATAAAAAAAATGATGCTATGTAACAATTTAGCTTAATTTTTAATTTCAAATTTGTATCCTATTCCTCTATCAGCAAATATAAAATTTTCACCACTATCAAAATGTTTTCTCAATTCATTAACCAATTGCCTTAAAGGATAAGAATCTTTAATTTCATTTTCCCAAACGTAGTTTTCAATTTTTTCAGTTGTTAAAATTCTATTGATATTATTTAAAAATAAATTGAGAAGTCGTTTTTCTTTTTTCCTTAATCGTTTAACAACACCACTAACACTTAATTCCTCATATTCCAAATCATAAGTGACGGTGTCGGATATTTTTATTAGCGTGTCTTTATTTTTTGATTTGCTTATTAACTTGCTAATTCTTATATTTAATTCTTCTAAATAAAATGGCTTTTTAATATAGTCATCACAACCATTTGCATAAGCCGTCTTAAAGCGATCCAATTCCATTGAAGCCGTTATCATAATAATCGGCGTTGCTATATCCTTATTTCGAATATATTTCACAATCTCCAATCCATTGATATGTGGGATGTTAATATCGACAATGTACAAATCAAAATTAGACTTATCGATAACATTGATGGCATCCATACCGTCTTCTAAATCGATTACTTCATTACCTTTTAGCTTTAGATAACCGGTAATAGTTTCATTTAATATAGAATCATCTTCAATGAGTAGAATTTTCATTTTTTATTATTCACTTTGATAATTATTCAGGCTCAGGCTATTCGATAAGTTTTAATATTTTTTATAAAGCAATCGTTAATTGTGTTAACGAATGACAATTTGATCTTCTTCAATTACGAACACACTTTTAGGACGTGGTTCATCGGCACTCCAAAACAAACCGTTCATTTGAATTTCTACACCATGATGAACGGCTAAGTCAGCATTGATGCTAATGTCATCGAATGCTTTTGAATCAACCAATAATTTTAATAACTCTGTCTTATATTTTTTAGCATCAGTAAGCTGTTTTGAGAGGGTTCTGTTTGCTCTTGGTAACTTCCACGGCTCAGTGTTGTGAATCTTTTCGATGTATTGGTTAAGTTTTTCCAGATTAGCCTCATTGACGGCAAGTAATCCTTTTAATTCAATAATTCGCTCACGCATCTGCTGGCTAAGTCCGGCTTTAACGTAGGTACGAATGCCATTTTCCGCGCCTAAAACAGAGGTGTAAATTTTCATGGCGTACACGCTGCCACCAATAATAGCCGATTTCTGCCGTGCTGTTTTTCCCACCACAACATTCGAATGCGTTAACAGGAGACTATGTAACGAATACTGGTCAACAACAATATCCCCTTTTGCTTGGATTTCTGCATTTTCGATAAATCCAACACGAACCTTACCGTTCGACGTTAATTTGGCAACACTGGTAGCTTTTTTTTCTTTATCTGAACGTTTATAACTTTGAACGCCGCATTCAACACTAATGTCGCCATTTGCTTGCAGTTTGCTTTCTCCTGTGACGCTACCTTTCACAATTAAATGTCCACCACATTCAATCTGTGCATCAATCACGTCCCCAGAAATATGAACATCGGTTAGTGCATAAACAAGCATTCCATTCACGACATCCCCTTTAACAATAACGGCACCATCAAAACGAATATTTCCTGTTTTTAAATTCACCGAATTCACGTTAAAAACAGGCATCACCATTATGGTGTGAGGTAACACAATAGGCGTACCAGTAATGGCTGCAATTAACTGATCTTCATTTTTTGGATCAATACAAACGCCTGACCGCGTGGAAGAAAAAGGGGTATCTTTGCCTTGGTACGGTCTAATTTCATGCCCTGTAACGGTTCGACCACTAATGCCAGGAACTGGGGGGATGCGACGCATAACAACATCTCCCTTTTTGGCAGTCAAAATGTCGCCCAGTTCTCGATAATCAGCAATCCCTCTGTCGTTGACGTGGGGTTTACGTTCTTCTTTTTCAGGAATGCAATTCTCAAATTTTGCATCAATACCAAAAATTGGGCGTGTACCTTCTGCAATCACAAAGCTAATGGCTTGTTGACGCATTAAAATCATCTCAATTTCGTCATCTTCGATGAGTCCATGCACAACACCGTTCAGTTTGAGTAAATTTTTAATTTTTTCAAGCGTGACAGGCTCACCGCCAAAGTTAGGTGAAAGTGTTGCGACAACTCGCATCCGATCTTCGGTAATGTGAATCTGGTAGTCAGCATCCTTTTTTTCACCAACTTCAATCGAAAAAGATTCACCCGTATCTTTGTAACGTGGAATCAGCTCGAATAAAACATATTCGTTAATGAGCAGATGTCCTAATTCCTGAGCTTCCAAAACGTTCCTAATTAGTCGTGGACTTAGGCGTACTTCTTTACTACTCGGTACAAAATCAACAAATAATTGATTAGTATTTTCGTCAAATCTAAAGGTTAGTCCACTATCGTTGAAATTATTTTCTTGCATAAAAAGCCCTATCATTTTTGTATCTAAATTTAAAACATTGAATCCGCTGATTACTTCACTAAATTAAAAATATCAGTGGGTTTATCGATAGATACGTCTGATAACCCTTCGGAATCATCAGTGCGTGGTTTCATCTCTTGTTGGCAGATATGAGCGTAAAGATGTTCTGCTCCTTCTGTTACACCATAACTACCCGTAAATATAGTACCAACAAATTTTTTCTGCTCTTTGTCGTAATCAAAATATGCGGGATTTTTATCTGAACAGAAGATAAACGTTTCAGTTACAGTTCCCCATTTCGCTTTTTTAGGCGGTAAATCTGGATAACCTTTTTTATTAACTACTGACGGTGAATAATCGATGCTAGTGGTTTTAGCCAATACTTTAATTAAAGTCCCTTGACTATCCGATTTCATAATCTGAGAATCTTCAACCTTCCACCACCAACAAGAATCCATGTGACAACGCCCCGTTACGATATTTTTAGTATCTCGTGCTTTAGGACTTAATTTTTTATCATTTTCTTCATTCTCCGTTATTAAAGTAACAGCCCCACCATCGCCAGCAAGTTTAACTTGAACAACAGGCGTGCCGTTTAAAATGGCTTTTTCGGTTGTTTTTGAAATGTATAATCCAGTTTTTTCCATATACTCTCGTGATTCTTTAGTTTTAAATGCTTCATCAGATTCATCTTCGGCATCTTTTATATTGAATACATGAAAATTAGCTCTGTCTTGACGCACAATCGCTATTGCTGTTTTTAAGCGTTTTCCAGAGCTACTGAAATGGTCTTTTTCACCGAGTCGTGCTTTATAAACTTGATGAAAATCATCATCAGCAGAGTCTTCTTGTGCGAGTGATAGCATTGGTAATAACAATAATGCCAATGCCGCGAATGTTTTTGAGTTTGCCATAGTTGTTCCTTTTTAATTGATGTTACACTGTTGATAAACTAAAGCACCTCCCCCCTACCCCCCTCCAAAGGGGGGAAAGCAACTGCTTTTAATGGTTTCGCCCCCTTTGGAGGGGGCAGCCCGATAGGGCTGGGGGAGGTGCTTTTACTCACCAACTGCGTAACATCAGTTTGTAAAATAGAAAGGTGAAATTGAACCCCGACAACTCCCATTTCGGTAATTTTCTGGTCATTGTCGAGGTTCACCTCATCAAATCATTCTTTAACCGTCTTAATTTAGAATGAAATTGAAATCATTTAGCGGCTTCGTTACGCCTGTTAAAACAATTTCAGCTTCCGCCGTTGAAAAATCCTTATCCAAATTGATTTCAACAATCGTTTCAGCATTATCAAAATCTACCGAAAAACGCACTTGATTTGCGGCAGTAAAAGGCGCGGCATCAATCGTTTTTGATTTAATCAAAGTAAGTGAACTACCAAACCCCACAGTCCCAGGCACTTTGCTTCCTACTAAATCAATAACATCTTGACCATTATTGATATTGAAATTATCAATAACTTCACGAGCCGCTCCAATTCCTATGTCGCCCTCACCGAAAATAAAGTAATTACCTTGACCGTTACTGACTAGATGATCTACTCCTGAACCACCGATAAGGCACACTCCGTCATTCCCGCTAACAGTCAATGTATCATCACCAGCCCCGCCAATCAGTGTAGTGTTATAGCCACCAGAGACATTGTCGTTACCAGCTAGCGCGTTAACCCAATCGCGTGTAGAACCTGAGAGCTTATCGTTTCCTTTCGTGCCGTATTGCACACTTGAACTATCAATATCATCGGGCGGCCCTAATTTATCGTTTGCAGAACTTGTACCTGGCTTTGTTGGCGTTGGTTTAACAGGTTTTGTTTCTACAACGGGTTCATCGATTGGTTCATAAACTGGCTCATCAGTTGGTTCATCGACTGGTTCATCAGTTGGTTGGTTTTCATCAGTCATTTCTGTTGGCTCAGTTTCACCAGAACCATCAGTTTCACTACTACCATCATCCATAAGCGTTTCAATTGTCTTTTGCGTGCCGTCGGAAAATTGCACGATTTCAATGTCTGACAAAATATCTTCGCCTTCGTCTTCACCCGAACCAACGTATTTGATGACTAATTGCGCCACACCTTCTGCGTCCATGTTTGCAGTGATTTGATAATCATCAAACAAACCGTTGTAAATGGCGACATCGTCACCCGCGCCACCGTTTAATTCGTCATCACCTTCGCCGCCTTCGAGTGTGTCATCACCGCCTTCGGCGTTAATTACATCATTACCCGCCGCGCCGTTGAAGGAATTAGCAACCGTGCCGCCGTCAACTTCTTGCAAAGTATTGTCTAAATCATTACCCACGCCTGAAATCGCTTTTGGGCCTTGCAAGGTCAAAATTTCAATTTCAGGATTCGCGCTTAAATCATAAGTCACTGTGGCAATTACTTGGTCTTCATCGGTGCTTTGCGAGTCTTCAACGATTTTGTCTGCTTCTTGGTTCATGAAATAAACATCGGCACCTGCACCGCCGTTCAAAACATCCATACCTAAACCACCTTCGAGCGTGTCTACGCCTTCACCACCAATTAACGTATCGTTACCCGTGTCGCCTTTGAGAAAATTGTCACCAATGTTGCCTGTGATAACGTTGTCTAACTTATTGCCTGTACCGTTGTTATTGGTAATGCCCGTCAAAATCAGATTTTCAATGTTATCGCCCAGCGTGTAATTAAACGCAGTTTCAACGGTATCGATGCCGCCTATTTTTTTGTTTCTGCTCGTTTCAACAACGGTGTCGAGCTTGTTATCGACAACGTAATAATCGTTGCCGTCACCGCCCGTCATGGCATCTACACCCGCGCCACCATTTAATGTATCGTTGCCGACATCGCCGACGAGTGTATCGTTGTCTTTGTCTCCTGCTAAAAAGTCGTTACCGCTACCACCGAGAAGTTTGTCTTTGCCGTCACCACCGATCAAACTATCATTTCCAGTGCCGCCGTCGAGAGAATCATCTCCTGTGCCGCCGTCTAGCGTATCGTTACCACCTAAACCGTTTAAGGTGTCATTGCCTGCTAATCCTGCGAATTTATCGGCAATTTCGGTACCGATGAGTTTATCTTTCGCTGTTGTGCCTGTTGGTTTTTTTGTAGATGCCATAATTAAAAATTCCTTGAAAAGGTTTTGAAAAGAGTGTTTTACCAGATGATTTTTTTCACTAACTGATGTTACGCAAAACTAAAGCACATCCCCCTGCGGCTATCGCCGCTCCCCCTTCAAAGGGGGAAAACCATTAAAAATCAAAAGCGTTTGCTGTTCATCTTTCGCCCCCTTTGAAGGGGGCAGCCTGCAAGGCTGGGGGCTGTGCTTTAATCTCATCGACTGCGTAACATCAGTGAATAACATTATTTGAAACTGGACATAATTTAACTCCTTTGTAGATGATGATAATTATTCTTCAAATGCCATTTTGTACAATTCGGGCAATATCACACCTGCTTTGCCCTTCAAATCAAAAGAGACTTCCTTATCTAAATTTGTTTCAGTCAAATTGATTTGTACCGTTGTGATATTGCGTTCGATTGCTGATTTAGGCAGCTTATTGACGGGTGCAACGATGCCTGATGTGCCGACAATGAACATCAAATCACATTCATTAACAGCCTGTTCAGCATCGCGCACTGCGCTTTGCGTTGGTGATTCACCAAAAAAAACCACACCAGGACGAATCCAATCACCGCATTTTTCGCATTTTGGCGGCTCAATTTCTGTGGGTTGCTTAAGAAATTTAGTTGTTTGGGGATGTTGATAACTGTGAAAACAGTGAAAGCAACGTGCTTTATGAATGTCTCCATGAAAACGCAAAACATTTTGACTGCCAGCACGCTCATGTAAATCATCGACATTTTGGGTCATCAATGTCACTTTGGGTAAAGCGTCAACAAGTTTTACAATGATTTCATGTCCAACGTTAGGTTTAGCGCATAATACGGTGTGTCTACGCCACTCGTACCAGCCCCAAACTAATTTGGGGTTTCGAGAAAAATCTTTTTTAGTACACAGTTCTTTTGCGGCGTAATTGTCCCAAAGTCCAGTTTTGTCATCTTCTCGAAAAGTCAGAATGCCTGATTCTGCTGAAATACCTGCACCCGTTAAAATAACAAGGTGTTGGGCATTTTTTAGTTTTTCAATCAGTGAGTTATCTATATTCATATTGCTTAATAAGCCGACTTGCTGTTAATCCATAATCGCGTTTAATGATTTTTAAAAGTGCTTTAATGCGCTTTTCTTCTGCTTTGCGAGCTTTTTCGTCATTATTTAGTGCTAAACCTACACCATGATGCGGCATGTGAATAATGTTGCCATCATTCATGTAGTATTGAATGCCACCGTTTTTTTTCTTAGTGGGTTTTGTATTGTTTGAAATTTCCATAGTGGTGATTTTTGCTAAAAGAAGAATTTTTGATGGGATACAGTCTATCGTCCAATTGTCAGATGAATGTCAGATTGCGTTAAAATATGCAAAAAATTTAGAACCCCCCTTAATCACGAATGAAAAAATACAATCTTTACCTTATTTTCACGCTAATGCCACTCAGTATTTATGCTGAACCCGCTTCAGAATTACCACCAATAGTCATTACTTCAAATATAAATCAAGATAATCACGATGATTTATCAGAAATGGAATTGCCCGATTTAAACGGCGCATTGCGTCAAGATCCGAGTGTTACACTCAATCAAGGTAGCGCACAAATGGCTTCCAATTTGAGTTTGCGGGGCGCAGGTGGGCAGGGAATGCTAACTTTAGATGGCGTGCCGCTGTTTAGTGATTTTGTAGGTGTTTATTCTTTGCAGCGTTATTCGCTCGATGAATTGGATCGCGTCACTGTATCGCATAGTTTTGATGGCAGTTCAAATAGCTCTCGAACATTAGGCGGAGCAATCCATTTAAAAACTCGACAGCTACAAGAAAACGATAATTTTCTGCATTTTGAAGGCGGAAGTTATGACACCTTGCGTGAATCAGCAGGTGGTGGTTTTACATCAGAACTCGGTAATTTTTCAGCGGTTGTAGGAAGAAGTGATATTTTCAGCGGTATTAGTGAAGCCCAAAACGGTATCGAACGTGATGAATATGAAATGAATCATGCGTCAGGAAAATGGAGCAAAAATTTTGACAAGGGTGAATTAGACGCATCGCTGTATTTTGTGAAATCAAAACAAGACATCGATGATGCAGGATTGTTACCCGATAAAACGTTTGGTTGGGTTGATGATATGCAAGGCAAACTTTCAGATGAAACATGGGTCACACAATTACACGGACAATATGATTTATCATCGAATTGGAATACGTCGTTGCAATTAGGCTTTACGCAAGATCAACAGAAAATGAAAACCACGATGATTAAACCGTTTTCAATTACTAACCAATTGTTTATGGCAGATTGGAAAAATACGCATCAGTTAGCATTTAGCGAAAATACTAATCATCGTGCATCAATTGTGTGGGGTGTGAATACGCAACATCAACAAACATTAAACGTACCATTATCGCAGACTATTATTAGTCCTAATGTGCATGGCGAATTGCTTTTAGATAAATGGAAATTCGATGCAGATACCCGTTTTGATCAGAATGACACTTATGGCAATCATCAGGTGTTTTCATTCGGTATAAATCGCTCGTTGTCACAAACGACAAGCGTGTGGGCAAAAGGTGGCACAGGTTATCGTCAGCCAGGTGTGAGTGAGTTAATGCACCCAATTTACGGCAATAAAACTTTACAAGGCGAATCAAGTCGAGGTGGTGAAATGGGTCTGCGTTGGCATCCATTATTGGATACTGAAATTAGCGTTAGTAGTTATTACCAAAATTACCAGCAAATGATTTTGTTTTTATTCGATCCAACCGTTGGCGTGAGAGCGGGGAATTTACCCAATACAGATGTTTTTGGTACTGAAATCCAATCACAACATCGTTGGTCTGGTTTTTGGAAAAGCGGACTAAATTACGGTTATATATCCGCCAAAAATGCTGAAAATCATTTATATGTGCCGTATCTACCAGAACATCAAGGTTTGTTTTGGAACGAGTTACAACTGCTTCAACCATTGAAAATGCGAGTCGATTTAACATTCCATGATGCTTATTTTTTTGATGGCGGCAATACACAAAAAGCCAATGCCGCGCCGCGTGTAAATGCGTTGTTGAAATATCAACTCACGCCAAAAACCGATTTATATTTACGAGGAGAAAACATCGGCAATAATCGCACGATGGAGATTAACAATTTTGGTGTTAATGGTGCAGCAGTCTATTTTGGCTTACAAACTGGGTTTTAGTTTTATCACTGTTTATGAGTTCGCTAAATGTTTGTCAATCACAGGCGGTAATTTTTTAGGTGATTTAATGCGGAGCTGTTTATTGACATTAAATCGCCCAAACACCACCTCAATATCCGCATTGGTTACGCCAAATTGACCCGCCAAAAATCGAACCATGTGATCGGTTGCTCGCCCGCCTACGGGTGTCGCCGTCACGCTGATTTTTAATTGATTGCCTTTCGGTTTGCCAATAACATCTTGTTTCGCGCTCGGTTTACCTAAAACGTTAAGCACCAACGTTTCGCCTTCCCACGCACAAAACGAATTCATCTCTACTCGTTTATTGCTCATATTTTCCTCAGTTTGAACGTTAAAAAGCGCGAATAAAAAAGGGCGTGACAAAAATCATGCCTAAATGGAGTCGAATCAATTACAAAACAAAATCCGTCGCGATCAAGTTTTCAAGCAAATTGATTAAACTATTGCCAACAGCGTGCGCTAAATTTACAGGGACGGCATTACCAATTTGCTTATATTACGCCGCCATTGTACCCATGAATTGCCAATTATCAGGAAACGTTTGAATTCGTGCATATTCACGCACCGTTAAAGGTCTAGTTTCATCGGGATGACAACGTTCTGTTTGATTTTGTGCAGGTGAACAGGTCAACGTTAAACTCGGTTCATTCCATGCTAATCGTCGCGTCCTTCCCGTTCTGCCTCCGCCCATAAAATAACTTTTTTTCATATAATCGCGTTGAATATCTTCGGGCAAATGCCGCCAACAACTGCCAGCGGGAACCAAATCTAAAACAGCTTTCTTTTTTGGTGGATAAATCTTCCCTTCTGATTTTGGCACGTCGCAATCGAATAATTCTCCGGCTTTTAACGCTTCATGCAAAGTCATCATTTTTTCGTGCGATTTTGGCAACTCAAACTTAGCCTTACTCACTAAATCGTTTCGCACACCGATTAAAAATAACCGCTCTCGTTTTTGTGGGACTCGATGATTTACTGCCGAACGAAATTTCATACGTTGAAATTCTCGAAACCTTGATATTTTTTGAACGCCAACAAATACAGACTTTTCAATAAATTCGGCGATATTTTTTCAAGTTCTGCGAAAATGGTATTGACACTATTTTTCTGAACGATTGCGGCAATAACGTCTTCAATAACCGTCGGCAATTTTTCGCACAATTGTTTAAACACCGTTTGTTCGCCTGTTACCGTTACCAACGTATAAAATTTGTCAATTGACACACGGCGGATATTCTCATTTTCAACACGTTCGCCGTCCAAACTTATAACCCATTTTGTGTTTTGACTTTTCTCTGTGTCGCTGATAAATGCTAAATTGTAGACACTCATTATTGTAGACAGTCATTAAATTTTATATCTGATGGTAAGAAGTTTTTTGTAGTAGTAAGTTTATCGTAAATTGGCAACTCAAAAGCAGGATTAAAAATGAATCCTGTGTTCAAATCAATTACGCCTTTCGAAACCATATTTAGGTAGGAGCAGATGCCTAGTATAACTACATCAATTTATACATAACGCTTGAATTCACAATCACAAAAACTTTTACCATAGATATTTTTTTTCGTAATTGATGTGTCACAATGGCATTGTGGTTCGTTCAAGTCTTAACTGAATTGACACACAAGAATGTTAGGCTTTCACAATAATAATTACTTTTGGAATTTTTTATGGGACCACATTATTTAAATCGTTTTTTCACCCCAAAATCTGTTGCCATCGTTGGCGCATCTGAACGCCCTGAAAGCGTGGGTTATCGGTTATTGCTCAATATGCAAGAAGCCGAATTCCAGGGCGGTTTATACCCCGTCAATCATAAACGTGAATACATTTTAGGTTTGAAAGCCTACCCCGATTTAAATTCTGTTCCTGAAGATTTAGATTTGGTTGTTATTTCAACGCCCGCGCCGACTGTGCCAAGTGTGATGCGTCAATGCGGCGAAAAAGGCGTAAATTCGGTGATAATAATCACCGCAGGATTTGGCGAATTGGGCGAAGAAGGCAAACGTTTACAACAAGAAGTGTTGGACATTGCCCACCGTTACGGCATTCGTTTAATTGGCCCAAATTGTTTAGGCGTGGCGCGTCCAAGCGGATTTTTAAACGCAACTTTTGGCGACGGCACCATTCAAGACGGCAATTTAGCATTGCTTTCACAATCGGGCGCGGTTTGTACCGCGATTTTAGATTGGGCAAAATCAGAAGATATTGGTTTTTCAACCGTGGTTTCAATGGGCGGCGCAGCAGATATTGATTTTGGCGAAGTGTTGGATTATTTAGCGACCGATACCAAAACCACCGGCATTTTAATGTACGTCGAAGGCATTCGTGATGCACGCCGTTTTTTAAGCGGTTTGAAAGCCGCCGCACGTTTGAAACCGGTGGTGTTAATTAAATCAGGTCGTCACGAGGCGGGCATTAAAGCCGCCATGTCACACACGGGCGCAATGGTGGGTGGCGATAGCGTATTTGACGCGGCAATTGAACGCGCGGGTGTCGTTCGCGTTTATAGCATTTCTGAATTATTCTCCGCGACCCGCGTGTTGGCGAACAATTACGAAGTCACGCAAGACCGTTTGGCGATTATCACCAACGCGGGTGGGCCTGGCGTAATGAGTACCGACCGTGCCGAAGATGTGGGCATCAAAATGGCAGAACTGAGCGAATCGAGTTTGCATGCCTTGAACGAAGTGTTACCAACGCATTGGTCGCACGCTAACCCTGTTGATATTTTGGGCGATGCGACTTCAGAACGTTATCAACAATCGCTTGATGTCTGTTTGAAAGACGACAACATCGACGGCGTGTTGGTGATTCTAACGCCGCAAGCCATGACCAATCCGACCGAAGTGGCTGAATTTATTATCGAAGGCGCGAAACACAGTAAAAAACCGGTGCTTGCCGCTTGGACAGGTGGCGCGAAAGTGGAAGAAGGACGCGCGTTATTTGCCAACAGCAACGTAGCGCATTTCAACACGCCAGAAGTGGCGGTCGATGCGTTTGGCTTTTTGGCGAATTACGCGCAAAACCAAATTTTACTCAAACAAATTCCGTCGCCTTCTGCTGAACGTGTCGCCCCAGATGTGACTGGCGCACGCTTAATTATTGAGCGCGTGTTAGCCGAAGGGCGCGACGTGTTAACCGCGCAAGAATCCAAAGCGATTCTCGCTGCGTTTCATATTCCGGTAAATCAAACCATCAAAGTCACCAGCGCGAAAGAAGCGATGATTGCTGCGGTAACGTTGCATTTTCCAGTCGTGTTGAAAATCAATATGCCTGAATTTAGCCACAAATCCGACATTGGCGGCGTGCGGTTGAATATCAACAGCGTGGAAGACATTGCGCGGAATTTCACCGAAATGGAACACGCAATTAAAAGTAAATATCCCGAAATCAAAGAAGTCGGCATGACCGTTGAAGCGATGTTTAAATCCGACAGCGGACGCGAATTGATGATTGGTGTGGTGCGTGATCCGGTTTTTGGTCCTGCGATTAGTTTTGGTTTGGGCGGCACGATGGTTGAAATTTTCAAAGATAATGCTGTTGCCTTACCGCCGTTGAATGCGTACATGGTTGAGCGCATGATTGGCAAAACCAAAGCCGCGAAATATCTCAAAGCGTTCCGAAATATGCCCGCCGCGAATCAACAAGCAGTGGTTGACGTGTTATTGAACATTTCTGAAATGGTTAGCGAATTGCCCGAAATTTTGGAACTCGACATCAATCCGTTGATTGTTGACGCGCATGGCGCGATTGCTGTGGATGCACGGATTAAGGCACGCAGTTCACATCAATTAAGCCGTTACGCGCACATGGCGATTCATCCGTATCCGCACGAATTGACGCAACATTATTTAACCGCAAACGGTGCAAATGTGACGATTCGTCCGGTTCGTCCCGAAGACGCAAAAATGGAAACCGATTTTGTTAATCGATTGTCTGAAAAAACAAAATACTTCCGTTTTCATCAGGGGTTGCAGGAACTTACACCCGAAATGCTGGTGCGTTTTACCCAAATTGATTACGACCGCGAAATGGCGTTTGTTGCCGTAACGGATGATTCAACGATGCCGAATGAATTAGGCGTGGGGCGTTATTCGGTGAATCCTGATGGGCATTCGGTAGAATTTGCAATTGTGGTGGCGGACGATTGTCAACATTTGGGCATTGGTTCAAAACTGATGAAAACACTGATGCAAACCGCGAAAGCCAAAGGTATGTTGTCGTTTGAAGCCGAAGTTTTAAAAGACAACGAACCGACGCTTGAAATGGTCAAAAAACTCGGATTTAGTATTGAATTGATTGCAGGCAAAGAGGATGTGGTGCGTGCGATTAAAAATTTGCGCCAGTAATAGTAATAAAATAATGTTGCGTAACTTTTAGCACAACGTCTATTTGAGTATCTTATTCTTTTACATTATTCATAGCATAAAATGGAAAAGTATAGTATTTTATTCGCATGAAATTATCCGATTATGCGAAAAAACACGGTATGGGTTATCGAACCGCTTGGAATCATTTTAAAGCAGGCTTAATCCCGAATGCGAAAAAACTCCCCTCAGGAATGATTATTGTCGATGACGAAGTCAACATCAAGGCAGAACGCACAGCGGTTTATGCACGAGTTTCATCGTCTGAAAATAAAACTAACTTAGTTTCGCAATCCAAGCGCGTTCAAGATTTTTGTGCGGCAAAAGGCTGGATTGTGTCAATGGTGGTTGAAGAATGCGGCAGTGGCTTAAACGATGACCGTAAAAAATTACAAAAACTGTTGCTTGATAAGTCTGTAACTCGCATTGTAGTTGAACATAAAGACCGCTTAACGCGCTTTGGCTTCAACTACATCAAGGATTTGTGGCACGGTGAAATCGTGATAATCAATGAAGTGGTCGAAGATGAAAGTGACTTAATGCAAGATTTTGTCTCCTTAGTTACCTCGTTCACCGCCAGATTATACGGGCGACGTAGAAGCAAACGCCAAACTGAAAAGTTGATTTCACAACTCCAAAATGACGACACTCAAAGCGTTTAAATATCGGATTTATCCGACGAAGCAACAGGCGGTTTTGCTAAACAAAACATTCGGTTGCGTGCGCGTGGTGTGGAATCATAATGTTGAAGTGTTCAATAAATTCGATAAAAATCTGACGGAACAAGAACAATCGCTAACCTCAACCCAACTCAAGCAAAAATTCGTGTGGATGAGTGAAGTTAGCGCGGCGGCGTTGCAACAAAAAGAAATGGATTTTAAAACGTTCAAGAAAAATTACTTTTCAACGTCGCGTAAAAAGAAAATCGGCAGACCCGCGTTTAAAAACCGCGATTCCAATCAAAGTTATCGGTTGCCGAATCAGAAATTCACGCTTCGTGAAAACACGATTCAACTTGAAAAAATCGGCAAAGTAAAACTGGTGCTAGACCGCGCTGTGCCTGTCGGTTGTAAGTTTATGTCAGTGACAGTTTCTAAAAATAAATGCGGTCAATTTCTTGCATCTGTGTTGGTGGAATGCGAAATTATCGCAAAACCTAAAACAGGTAAATTTATCGGCTTAGACATTGGTATCAAAACATTTTTAACGGGTAACGACGGTTTTATCGTTGAAAACCCGCAGTTTTTCCGCGAGAGCCAAGCGGAATTAAAACAAGCGCAACGTCATCTGTCACGCAAAAAGAAAGGGTCGTCGCGTCGTAAAAAGGCAAAGTTAAAAGTTGCTCGAATTCACAACAAAATCGCTAATCGGCGCAAACATTTCATTCAAGAAAAAACCACTGAAATCATCAATCTGTATGATTTTATTGGGATTGAAGATTTGAATGTGGCGGGCATGGTACAAAATCACAAGTTGGCGAAGTCCATTAGTGACGCGGCTTTCACAGAATTTTACAGCACGTTGATTTACAAAGCGGCGTGGTATGGCAAAGAAGTGGTTAAAGTTGACCGATGGTTTGCCAGTTCTAAAACCTGCTCTTGTTGTGGTTGGAAAAACGAGAATTTAACCTTGTCAGACCGAGTTTTTGAATGTTTGGCGTGTGGTTTGAAAAAAGACCGCGATTTAAACGCCAGTGAAAACATTTTGAAAGAAGCACTGCGAGTTAGCAGTGCTATACGAACGCAGAGCGAATGTCAGACTGAAATCGCGTAAGCGGTTTTAGCTATTTGCGTTGAAGCGTTTAGATGACTGTAGGAATAATTTTCTATGGAATTTGTAACTATTACACACAGAGGAAATCGTCATGGAAAATTTCAGTATCGATGCGTATAAACCCAAAGAAATTGCAGAGCGAATTGAACAAATAAGCGTTAGTAAAAGCACGATGGATTTATCGAAAATTTTTGTCTTAGCCTTATTAGCGGGTGCGTTCATTGCTTTTGCATCCGTTTTTTATACTGTTGTTGTTCACAATTCCACATTGAGTCCAGGCTTGACCAGGTTAATAGGTGGTTTGAGTTTCTGTTTAGGTTTGATTCTAGTTGTTGTGGCGGGGGCAGAATTATTTACTGGCAACAACCTGTTAATCATGGCGTATGTTGATAAAAAAATTACGCTCAAACAAATCGCTGCTAATTGGGGTGTGGCATTTGTTGGGAATTTGATTGGCTCATTGGGCGTGGTATTTCTGATTTATCTTAGCGACCAGTGGCTAATGACAGGCGGGGCGGTGGGAGCCAAAGCCGTTCTTATCGCTAATGAAAAGGTCAATCTCAGTTTTACCGCTGCTTTTGCACGCGGTATTTTATGCAATGCGTTAGTTTGTTTAGCAGTATGGTTGTGTTTCGCGTGCCATTCCGTGACGGATAAAATTTTTGCCATCATTTTCCCCGTGACGGCTTTTGTGACAATGGGATTCGAGCATTCCGTGGCAAATATGTACTTTATCCCCGCTGGGATTGTTGCTCAATATAATCCAGAAATTATGAAAGTTGTCGGTGATGTCGATGTATCACATTTAAATTTCATGGGATTTATGGCGAACTTATTACCTGTTACCTTGGGTAATATAGTGGGTGGTAGTGTATTTGTGGGTATGGTCTATTGGTTTATTTATTTGAAAAAATGAAGATGTAAGATAAGAAGTCAATTATTAACTACAGGAGTAAAAATGTTCACTATCGATGATTTAAACGAAACTGTTGCACGAGTTAAAGTAGCACAACTGGCATTTGCAACCTTTCCACAGGCAAAGGTTGACGAGATTTTTAAAAAAGCAGCGATGGCAGCGGGTAGCCAACGTATTCCATTAGCCAAAATGGCAATTGAAGAAACGGGCAGAGGGTTGTTGGAAGACAAAGTAATCAAAAATCACTTTGCTTCAGAAGAGATTTATCATAAATATGCGAGTCTCCAGACTTGTGGCGTTATTGAGAAAGATGACACGTTTGGTTTTCGCAGAGTAGCAGAACCAGTCGGTTTGTTGGCGGGCGTTATTCCCGTGACTAATCCTACGTCTACCGCAATTTTTAAAGCGTTGATTGCCCTAAAAACACGAAACGGTATTATTTTTGCGCCTCATCCTAGTGCCAAACGTTGCACCATTGAAGCCGCAAAAGTTGTTTTAAATGCGGCTGTGGAAGCGGGTGCGCCAGAGGGAATTATTAGTTGGATTGAAAACCCAACTTTAGAGCTTTCACAGGCGCTGATGCAACATCCCGACATTAGTCTTATCCTGGCAACTGGCGGTCCTGGTATGGTTAAAGCAGCCTGTTCATCAGGCAATCCGTCATTAGGCGTAGGGTCGGGAAATACACCTGCGTTGATTGATGCCACAGCCGATATTGAAATGGCGGTTTCATCCATTTTAATCAGCAAAACTTTTGATAACGGTATGATTTGCGCTTCGGAGCAATCCGTTGTAGTAGTTGAAGATGTGTACGAGGCCACAAGAGCAGAGTTTGCTAAACGTGGGGCTTATTTCTTGTCCGATGAAGAAAAGCAAAAAGTATCTGACATCCTTCTCGTAAATGGTCATATTAATGCGGATATTGTCGGGCAATCCGTTGTACACATCGCCGAATTGGCAGGAATTTCTGTACCTGTTGGAACACGCATTCTAATCGGTGAAGTAGAGGAAATTGGTTCCAGTGAACCCTTTTCCTACGAAAAACTTTCGGTTATTTTGGCGATGTATCGGGCGACAGATTTCAACGAAGGATTACGCAAAGCAACGTGTTTAATCGATTTCGCTGGTTTAGGACACACAGCTGTTATTTATGTGAATTCAGCCGAAGAAGAAAAAATAGCCGCGTTTAGAAAATCGGTAAAAGTTTGTCGAGTTCTTATCAATACACCGGCTTCACAAGGTGCGATTGGTGATCTTTATAACTTTCGTTTAGATCCTTCGCTTACTTTAGGCTGTGGTTCTTGGGGCGGGAGTGTGGTCAGTGAAAATGTTGGTCCGATGAATCTATTAAATATCCAAGTTATCGCCGACCGCCGCGAAAATATGTTGTGGTATCGAATTCCCTCCAGAATTTATTTTAAGCCAGGTTGCTTGCCGGTCGCGTTACAGGACGTGAAAGGAAAGAAAAGAGTATTTATTGTTACGGATAAGCCACTCTTCGATTTAGGCATGGTTCAGGAGATTAGAACCGTACTTGAGGAAATGCACATTGCATTCAAAATTTTCTATGACGTTGAACCTGATCCAACATTGGCTACCGTGCATCGTGGGTTAGAACAAATCCAATGTTTTCAACCTGATGTTATTATTGCCTTTGGGGGCGGTTCGCCAATGGATGCGGCGAAAATTATGTGGCTGTTGTATGAACATCCGGAAATTGAGTTTGCAGGTATTGCCACCCGTTTTATGGATATTCGTAAACGTGTGTACGAGTTGCCCACATTAGGCAATAAAGCAATTCTGGTGGCAATACCCACAACATCAGGAACAGGTTCTGAGGTTACGCCATTTGCGGTTGTTACGGATGAACACACAGGCATTAAATATCCGCTAGCCGATTACGCATTGACTCCAACTGTAGCGATTATTGATTCACAGCTCGTTATGCACATGCCTAAAGATTTAACTGCTTTTGGTGGCATCGATGCGCTGACCCATGCGTTAGAGGCTCTGGTATCGTCGTTTGCGTCGAATTTTACGAATCCCAATGCCTTAGAAGCGATACGCTTGCTGTTCAAATACTTGCCCGCTGCTTATCATGATGGCGAGACGAATCCTAAAGCGAGAGAGCGCGTCCATTATGCTGCTACGATTGCTGGAACAGCATTTGCCAATGCCTTTTTAGGGATTTGCCATTCGCTAGCGCATCAACTTGGCGGAACGTTTCATTTGCCACATGGTTTAGCTAATGCGTTGATGATTAGCCATGTGATTCGTTACAATGCCACCGATTGTCCTTTCCGTCAGGCTGTATTTTCACAATATCATTATCCGAGTGCGAAAGGGCGTTACAGTAGTGTAGTAGATTATTTAGCGTTGGGTTGTGAAATGAGTGATGACGATAAAATCGCTTTACTCATCGAAAGGGTAAATGATTTGAAACGTGAAGTAGGTATTCCCGCTACGCTTAAAGATGCTTTACCTCATGTTAGTGAAGAAGCATTTTTAGCCGCTGTTGATAAAATGGCTGAACAAGCATTTGATGATCAATGTACTGGCACCAATCCTCGCGCTCCGTTAATTAAAGATTTGAAACAACTGTATTTAGCTGCTTATTACGGCGATACCGAATCTTTCTAATTATCTTTTTGTAACAAAATTTTGTAACAAAGGGGGTTCACGATGATTTTGAACCCCTTTTTATTTTTGACCTCGCGCTAATTAACGACCACGACACCGTGACAATCAGCACAAACAACGAAAATTCCAACGTGATAAACATGCCAATTTTGAAATACGCAAACAATGGATGAGTAAATCGAACCAGCCAACCCGCCAATTCTTCGGCAATCGCGGAAAAAAACGTCAAACTGCTCAACCAAATTTTCAAGCGCGTCGAAAACTCCGTCATCAACATTAAATGCGTCAACGTTACCGCCAACATTCCCATCGAAAACAAATGAAAATGCAGCACTTCCAGCATTCCGTCGTAACTTTTCGCGGGAATAAATTGTTCCCCGTTGCCGTTGTAATACGTCACGACCGAATCAAACGTCAAATCCATGCGGTGAAAATACATCATGCCGTTGCTAATCCATTGCAAAAACATATACGCTAAAAACATCAACACTAACGCATTCAGTAATAATTTCCGTTGCTGCTCACCGCTGACAAAATAACGCATTATTTTTTAACCATCACTTGATAAATCGCCATCACTTTTCGGACGCTGCTTAATGCCGAACGAGTGCTTAATGTCGCGCCAGAAATTGCGTCGATGCCTTTTGAAAAATCCATTTCAGCCAACGGACGATTTTTCAGCAAATCAAACCAACGTTCGGGCGGCATATATTCGGGCGGTTCGTGAAATGCCAACATATAGACATTTCGCAATTCGCCTTCGGGCGTTAAAACAATCATTAACGTTTCGGGTTTGGTTCGCACATTTTCAGTTTCAATCGCCGCGTAACCCAAAATTTTGCCGTTTTCTTTGCCAACGTAAAACGTAAATAAACCCGATTCGAGTTTTGTTTTCGCTAACGATTGAATTTTCGCCGCGTCGGTTTCTTCTGGAAATAACGATAAGTTTTCAACGGGCGATTTGCCAAAAGCGAGTTCTAAGGCTTCGGTTTTGCTGTAGAAAACTTGGGCTTCGCACAACGACGCAAAGCTAAACAACATTAAAAAAATAATTTTTTTCATCAGAAAATAAATCCAAAACCTAAATTGAAATCATCGGGATGCGTACCTTGTTTGGTGATGTAATTTCGATAATCGGCTTTAATCACCACGTTGGGAATCGGTTTATATTGCAAACCGACTTGGTAAATTTGCCAATCTTTCGTCAAATCATCCGCAAAACCTGTTGGAGCTTTGGCAATCGTATCCAATTTTTCATAACGCACAAACGGCGCAAGATAATGTGTCGTATTAGGCAAAATCAACGGCAAAATGTCATACCCTAACTCAGAATAATAACCGTAATTTTGTGAACCGACTGTTTGTCCTACCGCCGCGCTAACAATGCCCGCATCACCGATAAAACCTAACGAGCCCAACGCTCTGAATTCTAAACCACGATATTTCCACTGAACGTACGCCTCATAAAGTTGCGTCAACACATCAGCACTCAATTGTTTTTGTCCCGATTTACCCACATAACCCGACGCGCCAACTGTCAAACCATTCACGAATGTTGGATCGTAATCCACGCGCATCGTGTAACCAAAATTATCGGCTTTCGCATTACTGCCACCGCCGCGTCCTTCGACAATGCCGCTAGAACTGAAACCGAGCGCGTCCAAACCGTTCACAACGTAAGCGGTGTAAGTCAGATTCGGCGTGATGGAACCAAAGAAACCCGCGCCCATTTCGCGCCAAGTGCTAGGAATAATGCGCTGCTCCACTTCAGGGCGATGATTACCAAAATAAAATAACGGCTCATGAATTCGATTCACCAGCCCCATCGGCATTAACACCAAACCCGCTCGCGCATTTGCCATCGGGTCGATGAAAAAATCTAACGACGCAAATTCAACGCCCACTTCGCCTTTTAATTCCGCTCCTTCGCCAGAACTCGCGTGTTCAAATTCGATTTCACTGTTAAATAAAATTTTGTCGGTGAATTTATAACCGACGTATAAAACCATGCGTTCCATGTCGGCGTTGTCTTTTGCATCGCCTTTGTCGCCCACGTTCGCTTGATAATTTCCTTCGCCGTAACCGCCAATCGAAAGTCCTTTGCCAACGGCATAAACTTTCGATGCGGCGGGACCTAAGCCGTAAGCACTTTTGTATTGTGCTTCTTCGGGAATAGCCAAATTGGTGCGAAGTTTTTCCACTTCTTGACTCAAAACGTCGGTTTTTCGTTCTAACGTTTTGACTTCCGAATTGGGTGATTTAGTCGGAATTTCTTCGGGTAACGATTTGGTGTTTTGTAACGCTTCGATTTGTTTTTGTTGCGCTTCGATTATTTTCCACATGTCGTCCATCGAT
>CAISXF010000012.1 GCA_903889445.1 uncultured Pseudomonadota bacterium | reverse complement strand
CTCGCACATCACTTTGAACCAGATACGGGAAGTAATTTTGATATTGAACCTTAACAACACGTCGTTTAGCCGACGTGTATCCTGAACTTTTAGTTCTTAGCTCACTAACCCACCAGCTTGAGCTGGTGGTTGTTTAGTTTTTATGGCAAATCCATAGGGGCTTAATGGACGCAAGAAGACACAATCAATCTCCAGTGCCAGGTATTCATCAATGATTTCTTTTACTCTGGTAAGACTCGCCTCCGTTGTTGTCATCAACGCACCAACTTTATCAAATCCTAAAGTAAGTTGAGCTTTCTTTATTCCAGAGACAGTTAATTTATAACCATTTTTTAATGGTCGTGGTCTGTTTTTATTATGTAAATCTTCGGGTCCATCCAATGATGTTGAAAGAAAGATTCCATATTCTAAACAGAATGCTAGAACTTCATCAGACAAGAAAGTAAGATTTGTTGTAATAACAAATAGTAGATGTTTTTTATGTTGTTTATTGTTGTCATTTTCGCTGGTTTGCCCTGCTGAATACGGCGGATTGCCAATAATGACGCGAATATCATTGAGTTTTTGCCGCTTGGCACGCTCGCCATTTTCAGGCGACATGGCGTTTTCTAAAAAGTTCCCTTCGGCTAATTGGAAGGTATCGGTTAAAACAATGCCTTGAAACGGCTCATAATCGCGTTTGCTCAAATCGTGATAGGTTTCTTCAATGTTAATCGCGGCGATGTAATAGGCGAGCAAAATAATTTCGTTGGCGTGTAATTCTTTTTGATATTTCCGCGCTAAATCTTCGGCTTGTATCAAGCCACTTTGCAACAGCCGCACCATAAACGTTCCCGTGCCAGTGAACGGGTCGAGAATATGCACGCCTTCATCGGTCAAGCCTACGCCAAATTCTTGTTTGAGCGCGTCATCGGCACTGTGAATAATGAAATCGACGACTTCAACGGGCGTATAAACAATGCCCAACCGTTCTGCCATGCGAGGAAACGCGGTTTTAAAGAATTTGTCGTAAAGTTCGGTAATGATTTTTTGTTTGCCAGACGCATTGTTGATGCCTTTTACTCGTTCTTTTACGCTGTCATAAAAGAGCTGCAGAGTATCGGCTTCTTTGTTGAGATGATGACTTTGCAGAATTTCTAAAACGGCTTGCATCGCAAGAGAAACGGGATTGTGTTCAGTGAACGCATAGCCTTCAAATAGCGAATCAAACACAGGTTTGGTGATGAGATGCTGCGCTAACATTTCCACCGCGTCATCTTGTGAAATGCTCGGATTCAAATGCGCTCGCAGACCTGTTAAGAAATTCTCAAACGCGCTGATTTCAACTGTGTTTTCAGTATTCGCTAAAATGGTGCGAATGCGGGTAATGTGTGTTTGTGCGATTTTGGCAATATCTTTTGCCCAATCCTCCCAATGACTGCGATTGCCGCATTTCTTAACGACCTTCGCATAAATAGCGCGTTCAATTACGCCGATTTCAAACTGCATTTCCATTTGTTGAGGGATTTTTTCATCAGCATTTTCGCCGATACTAAAACTGCCTTTGCTTTTATTTGCCGCGCTACTTGTTGATGCCGTTTTACCTTTGGGCGTAATGTTGTCGGTAATGGCGATAACTTCCATTTTAGAAACATCTTTGCCAATGTAATCGAGTTTGTTAATCATGGCATCGAAACGGTCATCATGCGAACGCAACGCCTGTAACACTTGCCACACGACTTTATAGGTTTTGTTATCGTCGAGAGCTTTTTCAGGTTCAACACCCGCAGGAATCACGACAGGCAAAATCACATAACCGCGTTTTTTACCTTCTGCTTTTCGCATGACGCGCCCAACGGATTGAACCACGTCAACTTGAGAATTACGCGGCGTTAAAAACAACACAGCATCTAACGCGGGAACATCAACGCCTTCCGACAAACAACGGACGTTACTTAAAATGCGACAGGTATTTTCATCAGGTTCTGCTTTAAGCCAATTCAATTTTTCTTCTTTTTGACTGGCATTCATACTGCCGTCGATATGCTCGGCTTCACAACCTAAATAAACAGAAACATCAACCGATTCGGGACTTTGCGCGATTTCTTGTTGTTGGTAGGCATCGACAACCGCCTTGAACATACTTGCGATATTTTTAGAACTGACTTTATGGGTTTTAGCGGCTGTGCTGGGTTCAATGACTTGGCAAAATGCCACCGCACGGCGCATTGCTTGAACATCATCAATTAAATCTTCACTTGCACCTTGTTTGGATAACGCTTTCCAGCACCCGATAATTTTTGCTGCGTCATCGACTTTAAGTGTGTTTTCTTCACTGGATAATAATTTCTGCAACCGTCCGCTAATGTGCGCTTCATCAATCGCTAAAACGATAACTTTGTAATCAACGAGCAAATCACGCTTAACCGCTTCTGAAAAGTTAATCACATAAAGTTCTTTGCCGAATAAGGTTTCATCGTCCATTGAACATAACGCGAGGTTTTCTTTTACCGCCGTTGCTCGCGCCACTTCACCATAAATGCGCGGTGTGGCGGTCATGTAAAGGCGTTTAGCGGCTCTGATATTTTCGTTTTTATGTACCTTCACAAAGCTAGATTCGTCATCATCACCAAAGGTCGCGCCTGTGGTTCGGTGTGCTTCATCACAAATAATCAAATCAAAATCAGGTAAATCGAATTCCTTTTGCGCTGTGCCAATAACATCAATCGAGTGATAGGTCGAAAATACAACGGTCATGTGTTCATCGTCATGCCGTTTGCTCATTGCTTCGGCTAAACTGCGCGAATTGGTCGTTGCTGGGTAACGTAGCTCATGCGTAAAGGTCTGCACAATGTCATCGTCTTTTTTACGTTTCTTGCCCACGTCACTATCGGAGCAGACAGCAAAGCTATGTAACGGCGTTTCGGTTTCTTGCGTCCACTCGGTCAAGGTTTGCGATAACAAAGACAGGCTCGGCACTAAAAACAGCACGCGCTTATTTGCCCCTGCTAATTTTTCAGCGATTTTCAAGCCTGTGAACGTCTTACCTGTGCCGCAAGCCATAATCAATTTGCCACGTTCAGCGATTTGCAAACCTGCTTCAACGCCATTGAGCGCGTTGATTTGATGCTCGCGTAATGACTTGGTGGGTTTTAAAGCGATTTCTTTTTCAGGCTGATAATTCGCCCAATCAATTTTGCTGTTCTCTAAATCGTTAAGGTCAATTTTAGTAACGGGTGGGTTTTGGTCTTGGATTGCATTTTCTGCGTGGTCGTCCCAATTATTGGTCGTGGCAACAATGATGCGATGGCTAAAGATTTTCTTACCTGACGCGGTGAAAAATGAATCAATATCACCTTTTTTCAAACGATAGTTTTCAGCATACAGCTTGCATTGAATAGCGTGATATTCGTCTGTACCGCGTGTTTTAGCAACTAAATCAACGCCCGTATCGCGTGCATCTAAATCATGCTCCCGCGCCCAATCGGAATAAAACCAAACATCCGAATACAAATCTTTGTAAGTCGGTTCATTCCGTAAATAGGTGCAAAAAAGTTCTTCAAAGTAAGTGCCTTTTTCACGTTGGGTTTGTGACGCTTGGCGGTAGGTGTTAAGTAGTTGAGTTAGAGCTGTCATTGAGTAACGTTATCTGAAGGCGTATTTATTGACGCAAGTATAGCCGCTAATGGTGAAATTTAACCAATTCGCTAACGATTGATTTTGCAGTTAAATCTAGCAGCGTATCAATCCAACTTAAAGAAGACTAAACTCGACCCTCACAATTTAAATTCAGGCGATGAAATGACAACGTTATACAAAACATACGGAAGCAACAAAATAACCGGCACTGCACTTGGCGAAACACTTGACGGAGGTCTTGATTATTATTTAACGCTATCTGGCGGCGCAGGGAATGACAACTACTTTATTAACTCAACTACTACTGTTATTGAAAACAAAAACGAAGGGATTGACAAAGTAGTCGTAAATGGCAGAAATACTGGATTTACACTTGATGATTTTAGTACCTACACGCTACCTGCTAATGTTGAAGACTTATATGCAGTTGGAAGTTCGTCAATTACTGCTAGCGGAAACAGCTTAGATAATACGATGATGGCAATAGCGACCTCTTTTAAACCGGTTACTTTCTTTGGGTATGCAGGAAATGATAGTTTAAGTGGGGCTGAAGGAAAAGATTCATTAAAAGGTGGAACTGGTAATGATGATTTAGATGGGCATGGAGGCGATGACTCACTCTACGGTGAGGCTGGGAACGATTATTTAGCAGGTTATGAAGGTGTGGACTATCTTGATGGCGGAGCAGGTAACGATATGATTTTTGGTGGAAATGGTGAGGATTTTATCATTGGGGGGTTAGGTCAAGATCAAATGTCTGGCGGTGCAGGTATGGATATGTTTATTTTTAATACAGCGAAAGAATCAAGTGCTACTCAAAAAAATTCCGATTTCATTGCCGATTTTAATCAAAGTGAAGGGGACTTTATCTATCTTTACTTTGATGCCGATACCAAAAAAGCTGGCGACCAAGACTTTACATTTATTGGAAGTAAAACCTTTAGTAAAGATGCTACCGCGCAAGTACGTTTTGATTCCGCTACCTCAACGATTTATGGCAGTACCAATGCGGATGCTAAGGCAGAATTTGCCATTGTTGTAACAGGCGTTACGACAATGGTTGCGAGTGATTTCAGTCTCTAATCAACTAAAAAGCCACCTAGCAAAGGCGGCTGTATTGATACACGTTAGTTTGCTTGCATCGAGCGATTACACCGCCTTTCACTAACTCGCGAAGTGTGCGGCAAGTTTGCATCAATGAAGGCATTGTCACCATTCTGTACTGGCGCATATCGAATGCCAGTTGCAACGCTTCATAGATTTGTTTTGCGGTACAGGGCGGTTGATTTATTAGGATTCTCAAAATCAGCTTGCGATTGTTTGTCTTGTGCAGTTTTATCGGATTGTCCACATTAGTCCACATTAGCCCACCTTTGCCAGTTTCAAACCTGCACCTCTAAAGCCTTTTAGAAGTGCAGGGCATAGTGTTATTTCTCCTCAACAATCACGCTGTATTGAGTGAACCCGCGTGACGGTTTATCGCCGTTAAAAGTAAATGCAATCAAATCGCCGACTTTGCCTTCAACGCAGTCAAAGGATTTATCGCCCATTATTCTGATATTCAAAAAATCACAGTCAATCGTTTTCACAATTAACCGCGTGCCATTGAATGCTAAAACTTCACCTGCAATCGTTTCGCCTATCGCAGGTTGCCAGATTTTGTGCAGATACTCGGCACGCGCTTGTAAATTCAATAATCGTTGCTTCACTGTCGGCTTATTCAAAAATTCTAAATTGCCTATACGTTTTTCTGTTGTGTGAATCATGGTGTTTTCCTTACGTCATCTCGACGTTAATTTATTTAAAAGTTGTTTTGTTTGTACTTCGGGTAAATCATCATTAAAAATTTGTTTTCATTCGCCCAAAACCAACGCCTTTTATGGCGAATTATTGGGCGGATTTTCTACCTAAAAACACGGGGGAGATGAAACGTTTTTATTATAACAAAACTATACCCCATCTCCCCCGCCTCAAAGTCACGTCCCCGTAAGGCTAGAGCCATATTCCGTGTTTTTCACTTTTTCACCTTTTTTTGCCCTGTTTTTTGCGTACTTTTCGACCAATTTATCGGGCTTAAATACCCACCATTGTTCGTCCTTTTTCGACCTCGAATCTATCACCAACTCATAGCCAATTTTCTTTAAAAAGTCATTGAACTGTCGAACCGGATACTTACTTACTTTTGCATAATTGCCCATATTGTTGCTTGCAAGTTCCTTGTGGTACGCCTGTAAGAATTTGCACATTCCTTTTGCACCTGCCGCGTTTATCCGATTACCTGTCAACCTTGAGACAATGTAATTGAAAATGTAATGCTTAGAGGCTTTACTCGCCAATTTATCGCGCGTTGCATGATTCGCCATATCGGCTTCTTTTAGTTCATTAACATCCGCGTTCACTAATTCATAATTGCTGACTTTTGATATTCCATTGTCCATATAGAACCCAATGTCTGTATCGTCAACCTCACTAAATGCCTTGCCAGTCACCTGTGTGACTTTATAGCGGTGTAGGCAATCTGTTTCTTTCTGCGTAGGATTCGCAAGCAAATCAATAGCTTTTGCTTGTTCATCATCTATTTCTTCCGCCGAAGAAATTTCATTAACTTTTTGTTCAGTTGCCGCTTTGGTCAAGCCTTCAATCGACCAACGGGTTAAATCATCCTGTTTAAATCTATAGCCCTTGAGCTGTGCCAACATAATAAAATATCGACGGTAATCATTTAATGACGCATTGCGGGTGGCGATATGTTGCAAGCGTAGTTTGTCGAAGTCATCATATTCCGTGACGAACTTTTCGGGGTTGAAACGTCCAACTTTTATTGCATGACCGTCCAGTAAGTCTTGTAGGTTGGTCGGTCTATCTTTACTGTGATTGCCTTTGAAGCAAACAAATATCTCTTTAGCCGTTCGTACACGCGCAATCGTCTGTAACATTTCATTGGGTGAAAGTACGTTGCAGAAAATGGCGTAGACGCGCTTAAAATGGTTGTGCGTGATACTAATGCCAGAACTAATGACTGGCGTGTGAATAATTAACCGGTACTTTTTAGATTCCTTATTCGGATTCTTTAAAAATGCCGCTTGTCTTGGGTCGCCTTTGTTTTCACTGTGAATAACCAACACGTCATCATCATCAATGCCGCTACCGTCCATCAATTCAGTCATGATTGCTTCAGCGGTTTCTTTGTCCATCACATTCGGGCTTTGTAAATGAATGTTAGCTTTGCGCGATTGTTGCATCGAATCGGTTGATAGCCAGACGTTATGACCTTTTTTCAAAGATTCTTTCGCGTGAATCAATACTGCGCCCGCGTTGCCTAGCTCAAGCAATACCTTTTCTGTTTTGACTACATCTTGCGTAATGGCGTGCATCGGCTTATTTGCAATGCTATTTATCCAGTTCAATGTGAAGTCGTTCATATCAGCATCCGCGCAAATCACTAAATCAGCATTTTGCATGGCGGCTTTTAATTCATTTTCGACTGCCACCCGATTACGCACTGTGCCATTTAGAATATGCTCAAGGTTCTGGCGAATCTCATCCAAGAATAATACCCTCACCGTTTTGCTGATTTCGTATTTCGGAATGGAATTGACACACGCCGCTAATGACGCTGTTTCTTGGTACGGCAATACATCTTCATAATAAGCCAATTCTAATCGTTCACTGCCTGAGCTGGTTAAGCTAATCCGATGACAGACATAAACCGTTTTCTTTGGTTCACGCGCTTCCGTGGTTCGACTACGATTTAATTCATCTTCCAACGCTTTAAACAATTTTGGATTATTGTTAATGATGTTCCAGCTCGTATCATCGCCGCCGTTATCAAAATGCGATTGTTTAATTTCAGCGTGTTTAGCTTTACTGCCGATAATTCTGTTTAAATGGTGGTCAGCAATTAACTTCATGAATTCAGTTTTACCCACGCCCATCGCGCGATTGTCTAAAATGATTGCATTGCCTAGCGATAGGACTTTTTCAGCGATTGCCTTGTTATCTTTGCCTGTGAAGTTATGAACGGTAACGCCCGTCCAGTCAGTCACTTGGTTTTCAGACCGGATAACATCTAACTTTTCACCTAAATACTTTTTGAGCCAATGGCGAATAATTCGGTAATCTTTAAATCCGCGTTCCTTCGCCGCTGTTTTAAGACGTTTAAATACCGCGCTATATTCGACAACGTTTGTGATTTTATAATGTCCTGCGTACCGACAAGCGCGTGAGATGCAACCTTCCAACTGATTTACTGGTGCATACTTGATTAACGCGCAATGGTATTCAAGTGAATCATCCGCGTGCGTCGGTACTTTGTTTTCCGTTAATTGCCGCGCCACCTCTTCAATGCCGTATGCTTGACGTAAATCATCAAAATCACATTTAGTGCCATCGGGCATAATCGGCTTAACGACTTTAATGTCCGTATATCTAACAGACTTCAATGCCGCGTAAATACCCGCATTGCCGCCACCTTCTTTGATGTCATTATCCGAGGCGATTTTGATGTTGGTGTAGCCCTGATTTACCAATGATTTAACCACAGCAGGCAAGTTGCCAGCATCAAGGCAAACGGCGGTGGGTGTAGCAGTTGCTTTGAATGCGCTTGTTCCTGTTGCGAATCCTTCAGAACACAGGATTAAATCATCTTTGTTTTGCGGCGTGCCACCAAGTATCGTGTAACTGCTAGATTTCAATGTAAGCAGATTATTATCCGCTGTAATAAACGGTTGAAATCTAAAATCTTTGTCACGCGGTTCGTCGTCATTCTTTCCAATAAAGGGCGCATCGTACAGGCTTTGAAACCCCGTCACGGCTTGTTTATCATTTCCTAATGCGTAGACAACAAAGCCGCCGCGATAGTCGTAGCCGCGTCTGCATTCAACGGCAATATCATCAAGCGTAAAACCTTTCTTTTCAAAGTAAGTTCCGGCAACGTCTGTCAATACAGGCAATTTATCGAACATCGTTTTAAATGCGGTGAAGCGTTGCATTTTTTGGTCGAACTCTCTTGTGTGACTTTTCTTTGCACGCGCCACTACGACAGGCTTACGCGCCACAACTGGCACGAATTCCTTTTTGTTTAGATAGCCGTTATCTTTTAGCCATTCATAGCTGTTAAAGGTTTCGGTGCATCCGCCGTGCCTAAAGGTCTTGAGGGTAATTGAGATATTCTCATAGCCTTTATCGTTTGTTTTGAAATTCACATAGGCGCAAACCTTGCCGCGTGATTTCTTATCGATGGCAATGCCGTTTTTATAAACGATTTGCCCACGGTTAATCTGTGCAAGCAAATCCGCCCAGTCAATGTCGCAGTTCTCCGCCATTACTGAAATATCGCAACTCGCACGACGCAACAGGTCGTAAATGTCCATTTGATTATTATTGTTCATTGGTGTTTCCTTTTGTAGGAGTGCCAGCGTCATCACGACGCGGGTTAATTGGTAAGGCTACATATTTATTCATGGTCTGTTTTCTCTTTAAGTGAGTAAAACAGCCTGTCGCGGGGTCAGTTGTATGCTGATTTAGTGGAATTAAGCAGTGATTCAGACTATAATCAAGTCTTAGATGACTGCCCGTTTCACGCCGTTTGGGGCTGGAGTGTGGCGTTAGGCAGGTGTTTTGACCACCGCCTAACTTGAGTATTATCTTACAATAAAATTGAAGTAATAAGTAAGCCGCGCTGATTTAATTATCATCGCGGCTTTTATTTGTCTATTGGTCATAGTGATTCACCTTCAATCGCGCCACAATTGTACGTTTTACCATTATCGATAATCTGCAAAACGTCTTGTTTTAACTTATCAATCGCCGCGTCTATCAACTGCCAGTCATTCAAAACGTCAAAAGGTGTAACGCCAGTCTCTACCGAATCATTCAACGCCACCGACACAAATGATAGGTTATCTTTGATTTTAGCAATCGCCCGCTGGTGTGTTTGCACATAACCGACTTCACGATTAAGACTATTTTCAACTTCACGCAAATTTTCAATATCGCGAGTGTGAATTTCAATCGCGTACTGCTTTTTTGATATTTCAGTGTCAAGGTCGTGCAAGCCACGTTTAATGCCGTCGTCAATCGCTTTCACTTGTTCACGTTTCAATCGTTCAAGTTCATTTGCGGTATTATCTCTGTCACGGTTTGCTTCGGTAATTGCTTGTTGATTCTCTTGAATTGCAATTGCTTTCTGCTCGCTCACTTTCGCGTCAATGATTGCCGATTGATTCGCGCGTAAATCGTCACGCGCCACGGTTGCCAGACTTAACAAGTGATTGCTTGTGTTTAAATCCATTCGCACTTGTTGCGTCGCATAATCCGCCGCCGCCTTCACTGCAATCAACTCATTTTGCAGTTTTTCATTCTCAAGGCGTAACGTTTCTGTTTCGGGTGATTCAACTTGCGCGACTAAATCAGCGGGTGGATTCAAATACGCAACGTTTCGTATTTCAACTGTGCGTAATGGTGCTGGCAAACCTTTTGCGTCTCGCATATAGTTTTGCGCTTGTCTAACCGATACGCCTACGTTTGATTCTAACCACGGCACAAATTCACCATTTTTTAATTCTGCCTTCACTTGCAACAACAATTCACCGACACGCCGCCCGTGCATTTTCGAGACTTTGCGAAACTCTAACGCCAGTGCGTGCGTGGCTTTAATGTCTAAGATTATTTCGTCATTGATTACGACTTGCATTAAATGATTCAAATACGAAACATTGCGTATTTCATTTGAAGGTGTGGTGGTGGTTGTTGCCAGTGGGGTTGATTCGGTTTCACTATCAACGTCGATTGAATCTAAAAGTGGTTGCACATATTCGATTTCAGTCGCGCCACTGGCGTTATCATCAAAGGGTGCAGGTGCGATACCGGTTCTACCCTTTTTGATAATATCATTGCCACTCATGCTCTCAGCAACTCGTGCGGTTAGCCATTCGATGATTGCGATATTATTAGTAATGTCGGCGGATAGTTTTGTCTTCGCGCCACCTTTCGTATCAACTGGCAATCCTAACGCCGCACGCGCTACTTTTATAACCGCAGCTTGCTTAGTGTCATCGCTTTTAAGCTTAACAAGCCCTAATGCAACCATTTGTGCTTTGAGTGGGGTTGTGCCGTCGTAAGCAATCATTCTGCACCGCCCGCACCACCTGTTGCGCTTGCATCGATAAAAGCATCCACATCAACACGGGCAAACAACACTTTGCCTACAATTTTAATTTTTCTTAATTTGCCGCTGTTCACTATCCGTTGCAGCGTTACCTTTGAAATCCGCAGCAAGGCAGCCGTTTCGTTTTTCGTTAAGTATTCGTTTGTCATCATTATCTTTTCTCGTTCAAGAGATTTAAATAACGCCCTCCGTGCTGTATAATTACAGGCATAATGAAGGCGTGAGTTGTTGTATTGCTTACTTCTTTTTTACTGCTGGCGGCGAACACCGAACTTTTCGACGGGTTGAAGTGTTGAAGTGTTGCCGCTTTTGTTTGTGTAATCGTTTGCTATTTGCTGATTACCTTTGAATCTGTGTGTACTGTAACCGCTTGAAATATAAAAATCTGGATTGTGATATAGAAACTATTTTAAACGCGGCGTTTCTGTGAATGTTAAAACACCCTTTATCCACACAGGCGAACAGTGAAAGGCTTTGCCCGTGCGAATTCTGGCAGTTTCCATAGCTGATTTATTTTTCACTTCGCCTTTGAAATTTACCTTTTTTTCAAAATCATTTGTTTCAATCGCGTGTTTAAGCTGTTTTTGATATTCGATGTTAATTGCGATAGTTTTCAAATAATCCCATTCGCCTTTATTTCTGCCTGTTTTCTTTAGCTTGATGCCAGCCGCAAATTCTTCGGTAAAGTAATCGGGTTTAAATTCACTTTCTAAACATTCAGCAATCCGCCGCTTATCGCCCGTGCTGACTGCTTTTTGAAACATATCCGCACAATCAAGCAAGGCATCAATCGTGTCGTATTTACTGATATTCAAAACTTTGCGCCGTTCTGCTAATTCGATTTGCTTATCTGCAAGCCACTCATTCGCAGCGTCAGTATCAACACTGGCAAAAGCTATCAAGTCATTAACCGCGCTTATATCGCCCAGCGGTTGATTCGCTAAAGAATCATCAATGGCAAACGGCAATGCGTTTAAATATGCAAATAATTCTGTTTCGTCGCTCATTAGTCGCGCCATGTTTTTTTAGGTGTAAAAAAAGCGCGTCCATAATTTTATGGACGCGCGACTATTGGCTTTACGGGTTAATCACACGCCCACTGTTTAGCGAGTTCTGCCCTTTCTGCCGCTGATACCTTTAATGAATACTCGCCCACCGCTGCATCAATTACTTTCAGTTCACTCAATACAGAGTGGAGCGTTACAACAACATCCGCGTTATTCAAACTGCCACCGCTTTCTAAATATGATACCAGTAGGTTTAAAGATGCCGTTGCCCGTTCGGTTGTGCAGATTACTACTTCTTCTACATCATCAAAATTAAGCATGACGCACCACCGATAATACTGCTGTCGTGGTTTTAATTATTTGTTCGATGTTCATTTTACATTACCTATTATGGTAGGATTTGCCACAACCTTTCCTGCGTTATGGCGTGGGTTAATGCGGCATTGTGTCGAGACTTTGCCGCAAGGTTTATCGCGCCAACTGGCGCAAATTCAGTTAAAGAAAGCTATCTTAATCAGTGCCGTTGCGATAACTGCACAGACGGCAAGCAAAGCACGGTTTGTTAGTTTTGTGACTTGTATATCCTGTTGCATCGCCGACAGTTGAGTAACAACCCGCAATTCGGTTTCTCTTATGTCACGTTTAGTGGCGAGTTCATCAAGGTGCAAATCACTCTTAACCTGCTCAATGGTTGCACTCGCCGCCCTGCCTTGAATCTTGGCAATAACATCGGCTTGTTGTTCCGTAAATCCCGCTTCTTTGAGTTCAGTGTAGAATTCGTGAATGTTTAACGTGAATGAGGTCATGATGATTCCTAAACTTTGATTATTAAAATTGCGATTGCGAGCGTTTCAAAAACATAAAAAGCGATTAACCAATTCTGCCAATACTTTGTTTTGCGTTTCGCCTCTTCAGTTGCGGCTTGAAGTTCCTGCATCTTGAATTCATGTAAAAACTGGTTGAAATTGCTATCTTGCTTTAGTTCCAACAGTTTCAAATCATGGTTGGTCACACCATCATCAAGCCGATATTGCCGCTTGATTTGTTCGATAGCGTTTTCTGTCGATGCTTGAATAATCGTGCTGGTGGTTTCTACAATGGTGCTTGCTTGTTGTTCGCTCAATCCAGTGGCAACCAATTCTTTGTAGTAAGCCTGTGTATCAAAAGATTTCATAGGTTTGTCCTGTGGTTTGAGTTGATTGTTTCAAATAAATCACATGATACGTTTGCGGTAATAACGGTTTTTTCTTTGAATAAACCCCTTTTTCAGCAATAACATCATCAAACGATTTTGTATTTTTTGCATTAAATCTAATGTATCCGCTTTGCTGTAAGCCTTTTTCTTTAAGAATTCTCAAAATTGCATTTCTACGAAACCCTCCACCGCTTCTCGATTTGTAGCCTAATTTTTCTAATTCATCTGCAATAGTTTTTGAACCGCAACACAAAGAAATTTTTAACTCGCAAATCTTTTCAATGACTTCTTGCTCAATTGGATTATCAATAACTGTCTTCTTGTCATCCGCAAACATTTTGCCGTATGCCGCGTGGTAACAAATTCTTTTACCTTCTTTTTTCATTTTCTCGCGTGTAATTGCAGATAATTTAATCAGAGAATTATTAACGCCGTGGATTTTTTCGTGGCAATTGGCGCATAACGTAATCAAATTGGTTTCGGCATTGCCTCCACCGCGTGATTTTGGGATTAAATGATGATGGTGTAATTGCTCACGGATACCGCAAGCAACACAATGGTCGTGTTTCATGTTTTGATTTCCCCTTATGGCGGGTTAAAATGCCACGCCTTGCGACGTTATGGCGTTGCTTTATCGTGTTGGTGGTAAGAACACCAGCGCGAAGGTTTATCAGGACATATCTGTCCTAAATTCGGTTAAGAAAAAGTCTTAACAAGCATGGTTACAATGCCACCAACGATAATCGCAAGCGTTGTTTTGATTGCAACGTTATCCTGTCTTATCGGGCTAATTTCTTTTTCAAGTTTGTAATCAAGATATTCCTTAAAAAATTCCTTTGTCAGTAATCCATCTTGTGATTTAACAAGCAAGTCCACGATTTCAGTCGCTTGCTTTGCGTCAAAACCCGCATCAATCAATCGGTTTGCTGCATGGTGTGTGTCGATGGTGAAGGTGGTCATGATTTTCTTACGCCTTCAAAAGTATTAGCCACACACCGAAGGCGATAATCGCTACCATGAGTTTTAGCACGGTTAAATCTTTGTGAATCTTTTCAGCGGTGGTCATTTTGTTGCCTGTTGGTTTTGTGCTTTCATAGTTTCAAAAAAGGCTTTAACGCCAGCTACATATTCGGCTGGAATCCATAAATACTCACCTTTCTTATCCTTTTTAGGTCTGCCGCCTTTATTCTTTACTGGTTTTTCCTCAATCATGGTTAAAGCTCCAACTGTTAATAGCGTCATCAATTTCTGTTGAGTGAAATAACAGGTACGAAATTGTAGATGAAATGCTGGCATGACCCAGCGCAATTTGGCAAAGCTCTAACTTGCCGCCCGTCGCGGTATATATGGCGAGAGCAAAATATTTTCGCATTGAATGTGTTGAATAATTCGCGCCAATTGCACCGACTAAAGCAAACAATCCTTTAATCAATCTGCCTGCCTGTTGACGTGTAATCGCGGCAAATCCATTGACGTGCTTACGACTAACAAATAGCGGTGCTGTTGCGTCTAAGCCTTTAGCCGATAGCCATTCAATCAATTTAGTTAAGGCTTTCTTTGCGTCGGTGTTCAATAAAACGGTTCTACCTACTTTTGTTTTAGATGCGGCGGCACGGACATGAACGTGCGAATGGATGACATTAACGCCGTATTTGTTTTTAGTGCAAACGTCGGACATTTTGAGTGAAAGAAGCTCAGATATTCTGAAACCGAGCGCATGACCACAAACTAAAATTGTTTTGTCACGGATTGGCATTGGCAATTGAAGTAATTGCTTTAATTGGTCTCGTGAAATTGGCGAAGCTCCGCGCATTTTTGTTACCTGTTTAAATATGTTTTCAATGGCGATAACTATAAACTTTAATCGTCAAACAGTCAAAATGTTTTCACAATTTAAAACCTAGTTTTTGGGTTAATCCGAATCTTCCATTTTCACAAGACGGAACATTCATTTTTTCAATCCACCACAAACCGCATTTTCATTCACTTGTTTGATGATACTAAAAGCAGCTTCACTTGATACCCGTAACATCAATTCAAGCCTTCACTTTGTGCTACCAGTATCACAACATCATTCAAGCCTTCACTTCTATCTGTGCTACATGACGCACATTCAATCGTTACCGTGTAACAGATTACACAAAACAACTAAAACCAGCCACGCCAAACCCTTCACGCGCCACAATCGATAAAATATAAAACCTTACTTATTATGTGGTATTTAATAACCCTGCTTTTTATGTGGTTGCTTTTAAATGCGAATAATTATCAATTTAATTCGTATCGGCAAGCATTGCACCTTAGCATATACTGTGCCATGCCTTATAATCCGTGGCTTGCAGAGGTTTTTAATATGGCACGATAATTACATTCTTGACTTTTGAAACGTCGATTTTAAGGCGCGTTTTTAATGTAGGCAATACACTTGTATAGGATAATTCGAGTACGTTGCTTAAATCGCAATTTCATCAATTTTAGCCTATTTTGTGCCGATAGGTTCGCACCTTCGATTATTGAATTTTAGGCATAAAAAAACCACCGATTAAGGTGGTTTGGTGCAGGTTAATTGGAGGTTAATTTACTGAACAAATAACGGGCATTGTGGGCTGAGGACTACGCACAACATTAAGTGCCTCGATAATCACGCCATCCAATTCGCCTACCATATCGCCAAATAAACAAACCTTTGAATGGTTAGGTAACTTTAACAGTGTTTGTTTTATTTGTGTACGCAGCGGGATACTGCCTATTTTTAATTCTTGAAAATTCATAGCATGATGGTCAAACGGTATTGGTAGATTTCCCAATGCCTCTACCGTCAACTCTCCAATTTCAGTAAAAACCACTTCGCCATCTCTTAATTCTCCACCCGACAAACAAATATAATAGGTTTTAAGTCCAATCTTGGTTTTCCATACAGAAAAACTCACATTTGAAATTCTTTTAGTTTTCATTTCACTTCCTCCAAATCAGGCAACCCCTTAACAATCTCAACACTGCCCACGCTAACCGCCACAAGTCGTTTCAATAAATCTAAAATATAACGCGGGTTCTCGCTCCAATCATTCGGATTATTTTTAATGCCGCTGTCTTTATCAATCGTCACCGCGTAACGCTCCATAATCCACTCAATCGCAGATTTACCATTCACAACGTACTCGTAAGCCTCCAACGGAATACCCGATAACGTAATCTGCGAATTGTAAATAATCACGCTCTTATCAACGACCTTGCCATCTTTGGCAAACTTCATTTTATCGACCGTATAATCTGGATCAAGATTCGTTATCTCCTGCAACTTGAACGGCTCAATCGTTTCATAATTCAAATGCAACGCCGCTAAATCACGCCCCGCCCCGCTAAACGCCCAAAAATCCTTCGCAAACGGAATGCGCGGCAACATCTTTTTCAAATCAGAGGCAAAGCGCGTTTTATATTCGGGCGAATGCAACACGCCATAAACGTAATAAAAAATGTCTTCTTTGCTGATTTTAACGTCTGCGTACTGGGTTCTAAATTCACTCAACATCGCATCGGTGATATTTTCCTTTTTTCGATAACCGCTCTCGGCTGGCGTATCAAACAACCCGCTTTCTTCAATCTCTATTTTTTCGTAGGTATAAAGTGGGAAACATTGCCCTTTTGAAATAGTTTCGTAATCGGTAAATATGTTTGAAATTAAAGCAGAAAATTCTTTTGTTGCACCGCGTCCTGTCAAACAAATAACTAAGTTTTCTAGTGATTCATTTGGAAAAATCTCAAAAAACTGCCCCGTCCTTTCATTAAATTGCTTATCAAAGTAAAGCCAATGTTTGCAATACGGACGATAAACACTTTTTACAATGCGATTGTTGTTAAAAGTTCCTTTTTTATTTCGCAACAAATCATTTTTTGCATTTACTGTCCAACTGATTTTTTTAGCATCGGTATCAATAAATTTATCAACATCAGGTCGTTTATCACTAGGTAAATTGTGATAATCGGCAACTTGAGAATTGAAAAAATCAATCATGCCGCTAATGTTCGTTGTTAAATCATTTTTTGAAAAGTTATAAACCCAATCATCACGATTTGTTTTAACGCCACCAGAATACAAATTAAAAATCGTTTTTTCGGTATTACCGCTTTCTTTATTACCGAGCGCACTAAACAACCACCAGCTCAAGCTGGTGGGTTAGTGAGCTAAGAACTAAAAGTTCAGGATACACGTCGGCTAAACGACGTGTTGTTAAGGTTCAATATCAAAATTACTTCCCGTATCTGGTTCAAAGTGATGTGCGAG
>CAISXF010000011.1 GCA_903889445.1 uncultured Pseudomonadota bacterium | reverse complement strand
GATTAGTTTAAATCAAAAACTAATTTCTCAAGCAGCCAAAAAAGACGCAATCGTTGCCGAATTGACAAGCGCAAAAGAAAAAGAGGCACATATTGAAAAAATGACTCTGAAACTATCAAAAATTACCCAAGAACTTGTTTTCCAAAACAGTGAAAAAGAAAGGCGGTTTTGCACCGAGTACAGAAATTGCAATTTTAAACGAGCCACAGGCGACATTTTTAATCACTCTTTTTCGCAATACCGACATCGTTATAGATGTCTAACCCAGTGAAATCAGCTGGTCTTGCGAAGGTTGTGTTTGATTTATTAATTTTGAAAAATTAAAACAAGTGCGTTATTCAAACATTGGTCAGAAATGGCTTTTACTAATGGGTTATTTTTCACCATTTCTGCTGCGTTCAAATTCGCAACCACAACTTTTTTGAAAACCGCATTGAAAAATTATCGGCTTTAACGAGTCAAATTAACGCGGTTTTGAATTCAGAACCGCGTGCATTTTTTGTTCATCGAGTTCTTTTTCCCATTTCGCCGCTACTACCGTCGCCACGCCGTTTCCCACTAAATTCGTCAACGCCATCGCTTCCGACATAAAACGGTGAATGCCCAAAATCAACGCCAATCCTGCCACGGGAATAATTGGAAAAGCCGACAACGTTGCCGCCAAGGTAATAAAACTGCTTCCCGCCACACCCGCCGCCCCTTTTGACGTTAATAATAAAACGCCCAACAACGACAATTCTTGCGTCAACGTCAACGGTGTATTCGTCGCTTGGGCGATAAAAATTGCTGCCATCGTTAAATAAATCGACGTGCCGTCTAAATTAAACGAATAACCCGTTGGAATGACTAAACCCACGACGGATTTGGAGCAGCCTAAATTTTCCAGCTTTATCATAATGCGCGGCAAAGCGGATTCCGATGACGACGTACCTAAAACAATAAATAATTCTTCTTTTAAATACACGACGAATTTGAAAATACTAAATCCAGTCACCCGCGCCACTAAGCCCAACACGCCAAAAACAAACAAAAGACAGGTCAAATAAAACCCGCCCATCAACGTTAAAAGGGGCAACAAAGAGGAAACGCCATATTTGCCAATCGTAAACGCCATCGCGCCAAACGCGCCAATCGGGGCGAATTTCATAATTGTTTCAACAATGCCGAATAATACTTGTGACATTTTGTGAATCAAACCGACCACTTCTGCGCCAGTTTCTTTCATCGCCGCCAATGAAAAACCGAATAATAATGAAATCAATAACACCTGCAATATATCGTTTTTCGCAAAGGCATCGACCACGCTGCTCGGAATAATGTTCAACAAAAAATCGGCAATCGTGTGAGGCGCACTCGCGGTGGCGGTGTAGGTTGTGAGGCTGGTTGTGTCCAACGTGCTGACATCGATATTCATGCCAACACCAGGTTTTAAAACATGAACCACAATCAAACCCAAAATCAGCGCGAATGTGCTGGCGACTTCAAAATATAACAACGTTTTCAAGCCGACGCGCCCGACTTTTTCCATATCTTGCATTCCCGCAATACCGGTCACGACGGTGCAGAAAATAATAGGCGTAATAATCATTTTAATCAGTTTGATAAAACCGTCGCCCAATGGCTTCAACGAGACCGCCACATCGGGATAAAAATAGCCCAGAAACACGCCAAAAATAATGGCCGCTAAAACCTGTAAATAAAGATGTTGATGGAGCTTTTTAGTGGTGGTGATGGATTGCATGAAAAACCTATGAGTGAATTTTGGCGATTAAGAAAAATGTTTATTGAGCTGCTGACGTAGAAATTCGGGAATGCGTCGCTCCAACCAATACACGGGTTTAAATGGATTTTTGCCCGCAACAAATCCGACGTGACCGCCTGCCGACGTGATTTCCAATTGCATATTATGGGATAACTCCGCCAATTCTGGCAGAACCGCTTGCGTCATAAAAGGATCGTCTTTCGCTTGAATTAACAACGTCGGCACCGTAATCGATTTTAGAAATTGCCGTGAACTCGAACGTTGATAATAATCTTGCGCGTTTTTAAAACCATGCAATTTTGCCACCACCCGTTCATCGTATTGCCAAAACGACGTGATTTTCGACAAATCGCCTAATTGTTTGAGTTTATTTGCTTCGTGCGGCTGCCCGATTTTTTCTAAAAGATATTGTTTGTCGGTAATGTAACGTTTCAATTCGCGCAGCAAATTAAAGCGGTAAAATTTTGAGAATCCAGCGTCCAATTTCGTCGCGCAAACGCTTAAAATTAACGGAACGGAAACCGCGATGGCTGCGAATAAATCGACTTGTTTTCCCTGTTCTTTTCCCTGTTCGCCCAACCATTTCAGCAACACATTTCCGCCTAACGAAAAGCCAATCGCGGCAAAAGGCGTGTTCGGTTCACGTTCGCGCAAGGTTTGATATAAAAAGTGAATGTCTTCCGTTTCACCAGAATGATAACACCGCGCGGAATGATTCAATTCGCCGCTGCAACCGCGAAAATTTAAGGTGACGCTGCGAAAGTGGTGTGTTAATAAAACACGCTGCAAGCCTTTAATATAAACAGATTGAGAACTTCCCGTCAGCCCGTGCAATAAAATAATTAACGGTTTATCGCCTTCGCCACACCAATCAATATCGATGAAATCATTGTCTGGCGTAATCAATCGTTCACGGCGTAAGGGTGGCGCGGGGATTTTACGAAATAATGGCGGATACAATGTTTGAAAATGGCGATTACTTAACCACCACGCGGGTTTGAACGTTGTGTTTATTAACATGGGGTTTTTATATCCTAAGTCTAAGGTCGCGGAATTCGTCGATAATACAACATAACGCGCGATTTATTGGTTTTAGCATGGCTTAATTAAAGCTAAGTGGGCATAAGTCTTTTAACATTTTTTAAAAGCGAAAAACGTCTTCTTTAAACGTACCTGAGGAAATAAAGTTTTTTATCGAGTAACGAATATCTATTTTTTTAGATAGAACTTGCCAAAATCGTTACTCAATTTTCAGGAACAGTGATTAACGACAGAAAAATCAAAAGCAAAATCCTAGATTTAGAATATAAAGTTTAGAATCGGCAAATCAAAACTCTGACGGAAAACAAAAAATGAAATTGGTTTATATTGTCGAAGATGGCAGTGGAAATAAAAAAATTGGTATAACTGGCGATATTAAAAAACGAATGGCACAGCTTAAAACCGCTATCTCAACTGGAATTGTGTCGGTTATGGTTTCTGATTTTGTAGAAAATGCTCGTAGCATCGAAAAACAATTACATGATGCAAATAAAATGTACAGGTTAAGCGGCGAATGGTTTAGCGACGTTGTTGATTTTGGTGATATTGAATTTTCATATTCCAAAATAGAAAAGCCAATCAAAATTGAATCTGAAGCAATGGAATTCTTACCCGAAGCTACTTACATTAACTCGTATATAAAAAATTTAGGTAATTTATTTGGTTTAACAACTGTGGCAATAAAAGTTCTGATGTGTCTTGTATCAAAAGTAGATTATGAAGGTGAGCTATCGTTGCCACGCGGTATCAGAGAAAAAGTAGGTAAAGAGCTGGGTGGCGTGTCATTGGGTGTCATCAATAACGCCATCACCGAACTGGTAAAAAAAGAAATTCTTAGTCGTGTTGGTAGTCAAGGCAGCGGCGTTTATTCTCTGAATCCAGACTTTTTTGCACGCGGAAAATGGCGCGACATTTACTACAAAAGAAAATCATTTAAAGTAACAATGACCTACATCGACGACGGCGGCGAAGGAAAACGCGAAGTCATCACCGAACAAATTGGCGCGGACATTATCCAAATGCCCGCTCAAACTCCCGCCGAATAAACACCAAATCCGAAAAATCACACGCCATCGTGCAAAGCTCGAAAATCATGAGTTTGCGCGGTTGATTGGTTTGATTGCGAAAACACAAAATCACGGTCAGCCACGAACTAATCGAACACAATTGCTGGCATCTTTACCATCGCTGCTCGAATAGCCACCGTCAAAACCGATATACTCCGCATAAGGCGAAGAAGACCAAAACCATTTTTCATTTTT
>CAISXF010000010.1 GCA_903889445.1 uncultured Pseudomonadota bacterium | reverse complement strand
CGTCCGCCACTCGTCAGCCTCCGAAGAGCTGCTACCGTTCGACTTGCATGTGTTAAGCATACCGCCAGCGTTCAATCTGAGCCATGATCAAACTCTTCAGTTTAAATCAGTGTTGCAACTCTAAAATGAGTTGCCAATTTTGGCTCGACCAGAATTCACTAACATAATTTAAAATTGCTTTTGAATTACTGCGTTTGTCCTTGGTGTCGATTTTTTTATAATCATATCTAACGACACAAGCACCCACACAAATTATTTTGATTTAGTTTTTAAAGAGCTTCTCAAGCTGCTTGTCTGGAGCTGAGTTTTACAATTATAGAGATTTTTCAAGATTTGTCAAAAACTTTTTACAATTATTTTCAAGAATCACTTCTCTGAAACCTTAACCAACCAACCTTTTTGGTCGTGACAACCAAGAATCGCCTTTGAAAACAAATTGATACGTACAAAAGAACCTGTGAGTTCAGCAGAAATCATTGAGGTTACTTTGTGAAAACTATTGTTACTTTCCACCGTGAACGGCACCGATTTCTCCTTCATCGTTAACTTAATTGTCGCTGGATCTGTCCATTCTGATAAAATAAATGAAAACTTAGATTCTGGCGCAACTTCAATTTTTTCTGGCTCTTCGTACGTTGGCAAACTAAATTCACGAACCTGAGGTTTTTTACAGATTTCATCTACATCTCCTGCGGAGTAAGCCTGTGCTTCAACATTAGACATGAACATCAAAATTACAGCAGCTGGTTTAACTATATTAACTAAATTAACTAATCGCATGACACTCACTCTTCCTAAATGACTAAATAATGAAATTTGAAATTATTTTACGGTTGGTACTTCGTTTACGGGTGACGCTATTTGTGCCGATTCTGCTAATTTTTGCGTCAACTTTTCTTCGTGCATCGCCTGACCATACATCGTCGTACCAATCATAAAGCCAACAGTTGAAATCACCAAAATAATAAACCGCGTTGGTTGTTTCATAAAAAACAACGGCCATTGTGGTTTAAACATCCCCAACGAAAAGAAAATAAACGTGTAAATAAGCACATGAAACGAACCATCTTTCATTTAATAAATCTCTCTAAAATTTTGTTTGTTGAAAGTTGAATTATAAATTAAGTTACGCACTTAATTTAAATAAAACCTATGAGTCTAATTATGCCCTCTTTTGATATTATTTCCGAATTTGATGTTCACGAAGCAAAAAATGCCGTCGATCAAGCTAACAAAGAAGTGTCCACGCGCTTTGATTTTAAAGGCACAGATTCAAGTTTTGAACTGAACGAAACCACCATCGTCATGGTGTCGGAATCGACCTTTCAACTGCAACAAATGTTTAGTGTTCTCTGTTCCAAACTCACGAAACGCGGCATCGACATCGCCTGCATGGAAGTTAAAGACCCCAAAGGCAGTGGAAAACTCATGCGCCAAGAAGTCGAACTCAAACAAGGCATCGAATCCGTATTAGCCAAAAAAATCGTGAAACTCATTAAAGATAACAAACTCAAAGTTCAAGCCGCCATTCAGGGTGAAAAGTTGCGCGTAAACGGTAAAAATCGTGACGATTTACAATCTACGATTCAATTTTTACGCTCCGCCAATTTAGAACAGCCGTTACAATTTGACAATTTTCGTGAATAACCAATAAGTTACCAACGAAAACAGCAACCAACCCGCGACCAATAAACCAATCACGCCGTCGTAATGACTCACCAAAAACGAGTACGGCGTGGTCAAATCGACACTCATTGTCGATTTGCTCATTCTAATTAGAGTGACCCAGCCCGTGTGGCAACCGATGCACAACGCCAAATTTGTATCGCCACGCAATCGCAACATTCCTAAAAACAATCCAACCGCACACAATGCCAAAAACGCTGTCCAATCTTGCATCGCGAAAACGTTGTGATACGCCTCGCCCAACAATTGGAAGCTGCCATTCCAACTTAACATTTCTTCCGAAACAGGCGATTTGCTATCCAAAAAATGCAAACCTGCGTAATAAATTGAACTTATTAAAAGGGCTAAAAATGGCGACAAATACTTTCTCAAACTTGTCAGCAACAAACCCCGAAACACTGATTCTTCAACGATTCCGATTAGCAACGCCAATCCAAACGCGATGCCGAGTTTTTTTGCCATCCAACCCAGCGTCCACACTTTTGTTGCATCGATGGAATGAATGCCTAAAAAATTGAGCGTAAAAAAAACGGGTAACAAAATCAGCAAGCTCAAACCAAAACCGCGCCAAAATTGTTTGAACATCGCTTTAAACGGCGCGTAGCCCAACATTTCTTTATTCAAACCCAGCCATTTTGAAACGGGAAAAATACTCAGCAACAACAGAATTTGCGACAACCGAATCATGAGTTTTCGCAGAATGGTCGGATCATTGAAACTCAACGCAATGAAATAACTAAAAACACACGCACTGCTCGTTATCGCCAGCAAAATCAACATTGGCACGAACGCATAAAATACACTTCGACTCATTATTGGAAATCGCCCCACAACATTTGCACCGCCGATAATGCCGCGAGTGACGCGGTTTCAGTGCGTAAAATTCGGGTGCCTAATCGAACTGGAATAAATCCTGCCGCTTTAGCAATCTCACGTTCCGCGCTGGAAAAACCACCTTCTGGGCCCGTTAATAAAGTGACTGAATTATTTTCGGGCGTAAGTTGCGCGAGCGTCATTTCAGCGTATGGATCGAGAAACACTTTCAAACCGCCCTGCCCTGTAATCCACGCATTCAACGTCGAAACCGAACCAAAATCAGGTAAAACCGTGCGTCCACTTTGTTCGGCGGCGTGTTGAATAATTTTTTGCCAGTGTTGCCAACGCTGTGATTTCTTTTCGTCTTTGAATTGCACCACGCAACGCTCGGTAATCAACGGCGTGATTGACGTTACGCCCAGTTCCACCGCTTTTTGAACTGAAAAATCCATTCTATCGCCGCGCGAAATCCCTAAACCTAATTGAATTTTTAAGTTTGATTCGACACTTCGCTCGACGTATTTTTCTAATTCTACGCGAACAGATTTGCGGTTGACTTCGAGAATTTTGCCGACGTATTCGCCGCCTGTTCCGTTGAATAAAATAATTGGCGCGTCGTTTTTCAAACGCAAAACGCTTCGGGCGTAATGCGCGTTGTCGTCGTCTAATTCAATTGTGTTGCCACTTTGTAATGCGGCGTTGGTGTAAAGTCTTGAAATTCGCATTTTTACTCTTCAAAAATCGCCGCGTTCAGATTCAACGCGCCATTAAAAATAGTTTTGTTTTTAATAAACCCAAATTTTGTACCGCTCAAATTCGCGCCACGAAAGTTCACGTTTTCTAAATTTGCACCGCTCAAATCCGCCATCGTCAAATCGGCATTCGTCAAATTCGCACCTGTTAAATCAACCCGTTTCATCAACGCCCGATTTAAATTTGCGTTAGTTAAATTCGCATTCGACAAATTTGCACCGTTCAAACTTACGCGCATCAACCCCATCGGCTGGTTTTTCATGTCCACGCCCCAATTCGCATTGGTTAAATTCGCACCTTTCAAATTGGCTTTGTCCAAATTCGCAATGAAACGACTGCCACTCAAATTTGCGCTACTCAAATCAGCATCCATCATGCTCACGCCGAAAATGCTGGTGTTCGACAAATTTGCGTGGACAAAATGAATGCGCGTCATCACCGTTAAATCTAAATTCAAATTCGATAAATTACTGTCATTCAAATTT
>CAISXF010000009.1 GCA_903889445.1 uncultured Pseudomonadota bacterium | reverse complement strand
ACGGTACATCGGCTGATGATTTTGTTGTTATAACTGGCATTTCAGCATTAACAGCGGCTGATTTTATCTTTGCATAAGGTTTAGTTTAGCTTTTCAAACTATAAAAAACCGCCTCTCGGCTCACGCTGAGGGCGGTTTTTTTGTTGTTTATTTTGTGCGGGAATTTGGATAATGTCGCCGGCGATTTCTACTCGCGATAATCCGCCATCTGATCAAAATTTAAATACTGATAGGTTTCATCAGCCGTTTCGTTAATTTGCGTCGCATAAGACATATATTCTGAAACCGTTGGGATTTTGCCCAAAATCGAACACACCGCCGCCAATTCTGCTGACGATAAATACACATTCGTGTTATCGCCCAAACGATTCGGGAAATTGCGCGTTGACGTTGAAACCACCGTCGCACCGGCTTTTACTCGCGCTTGATTTCCCATGCACAACGAACAACCGGGCATTTCTAAACGTGCGCCCGACTTTTCAAACGTGTCGTAATAACCTTCTTTTGCCAATTGCGCGGTATCCATTTTCGTGGGAGGTGCAACCCATAATTTGCTCGGTAAATTGCCCGTTTGTTGTTTAAGTAAATTTCCCGCCGCACGAAAATGCCCGATATTCGTCATGCACGAACCCAAAAACACTTCGTCAATTTTCGTTCCCGCCACGTCCGACAATTTTTTAATATCGTCGGGATCATTCGGACACGCCAGCAACGGCTCTTTGATGTCATTCATGTTGATGTCGAGAATTTCAAAGTATTCCGCATCGGCATCAGGCGCAAGCAACACGGGATTTTCAAGCCAATCTTGCATTTTTGAAATGCGGCGTTCAATCGTTCGCGCGTCGCCGTAACCTTCTTTAATCATCCAGTTCAATAACGTGATATTTGAATTCAGATATTCCCGAATCGGAGCCTCATTCAAACGCACGGTACAACCTGCCGCCGAACGTTCTGCCGACGCATCAGACAATTCAAACGCTTGTTCGACTTTCAAATCGGGCAAACCTTCGATTTCTAAAATGCGCCCTGAAAAAACATTCTTTTTGCCTCGTTTATCAACCGTCAACAAACCGCGTTGAATCGCAGCGTAAGGAATCGCGTTGACCAAATCACGCAAAGTAATTCCTGATTGCATTTCGCCGCTAAAACGCACCAAAACCGATTCGGGCATATCGAGCGGCATCACGCCTGTCGCGGCAGCAAAAGCCACTAAACCTGAACCCGCTGGAAACGAAATTCCAATCGGAAAACGGGTGTGTGAATCGCCGCCCGTGCCAACCGTATCAGGCAATAACATTCGATTTAACCACGAATGAATAATGCCGTCGCCGGCGCGTAACGACACGCCGCCACGATTCATAATAAAATCGGGCAAGGTGTTTTGCATCGTAATATCAATCGGTTTCGGATACGCGGCGGTGTGACAAAACGATTGCATCACCAAATCTGCCGAAAATCCTAAACACGCCAAATCTTTCAATTCATCGCGCGTCATCGGGCCGGTTGTGTCTTGAGAACCAACGGTGGTCATGTGCGGTTCGCAATAAGTATTCGGGCGCACGCCTGCGACACCACATGCTTTGCCGACCATTTTTTGCGCGAGTGTGAAGCCTTTTCCGCTGTCTTTTTCGTCAATCGGACGTTTGAAAACGGTGGACGGTTCTAGCCCTAACGCAATTCGCGCACGGTCGGTTAAACCACGTCCGATAATTAACGGAATGCGTCCACCAGCGCGAACTTCGTCCAATAAAACGTCTGTTTTGAGTTCAAATTTACATAAGATTTCGTCGCTGTCGTGGCGTTTAACTTCGCCTTGATACGGAAAAATATCAATCACGTCGCCCATATTTAATTGGCTCACGTCGCATTCAAATGGCAATGCGCCCGAATCTTCCATAGTGTTGAAAAAGATGGGCGCGATTTTGCCACCGATGCACACGCCGCCTTCGCGTTTGTTGGGAATAAATGGAATATCATTGCCCATAAACCATAAAACCGAGTTGGTCGCTGATTTGCGTGACGAGCCTGTACCAACTACGTCGCCGACATACGCGACGGGAAAACCTTTTAATTTCAATTCGGCAATTTGTGCTTCGGCGTTGGTAATGCCGTCGCGGGGAATTTTCAACATCGCTTTGGCGTGCAACGGAATATCGGGACGCGACCACGCATCAGGCGCGGGCGATAAATCGTCAGTGTTTGTTTCGCCAGTGACTTTGAAAACCGTCACGGTTAATTTTTCAGGCGTGGCATTTTTCGCGGTGAACCATTCCGCATTTGCCCACGCTTGCATCACTTGTTTTGCGAATTTATTTCCTAATTGCGCTTTGGCTTGAACGTCGTGAAACGCATCGAAAATTAACAACGTGTGCGACAACCCTTCTGCTGCAAGCCCACAAATTTGTTCATTTTCCCTATCGAGTAAATCAATGAGCGGCGCAATGTTGTAACCGCCAAGCATGGTGCCGAGTAATTCAGTCGCACGTTCAGCGGTTAAAATCGGTGACGTATTTTCACCTTTTGCAATTGCCGCTAAAAATCCCGCTTTCACATAAGCCGCTTCGTCCACACCCGCTGGAATGCGTCTTGCGAGTAAATCCAAAATAAAATCAGTTTCATCAGCAGGCGGATTTTTAAATAATTCAATTAGCGCGGCAGTTTGTGGCGCGTCTAATGGTTTTGGAACAACGCCTTCAATAGCGCGTTCTGCAACGTGTTGTCGATATGTATTTAACATAAAAATCCTTGAGGTTTGTTATAAAAATGGGTTTATAAAAAGTGTGAAACAGGTCACTTTATTTTTAAAGTAATTAGCGTAGAATCCGATACAGTTCAAGGCGGGTTACATTCTATAATACCAGCTTTACATTTTATTCGATTTTATTGCCCAAAAGGCGAGGTTCGTCATGTCATTCAATATATCTTCCAATACCATTAGCACGAGCATTTATAATGCTCAAACGACCAATCAAGTTGCGACGGCTAACAGCAGTAATTTAGCCAATAATGCGGCAAATCAATCTGCATTTTCGTCGTACATTGGACAAGCATTTGCACAAATTGGCGTGGCAAATCCGACTAATGCGTCCGCACCCGTTGTCAGTGGTGCCAATAAAACCAGCGCAAAAGAACAAGAATCACAAAAATCAGTCAGTACGTTTATTCAAGATTTGTTTTCGATTTTAAGTAATCCGAACACCTCTCAAAAAATTACTTTATCAGTCGGGCAGCAATCGGATTCGGATTCGTCACCCTCTCAATCGCAGAATAATAATCAGCCATCTGATTCCGACATCAATCAATCTGCTGTAGCGGCTTACAACGCAGAAAACAGCACGACTGTCGGCAATATCGTGACCAACTTAAAAACGTTGGTGAATGAACTGAACTCAGCCAGACAAGATTCGCAAAATAATAACACGGCGACGATTCAAGCCTTACAAAATGGATTTCAAAGTATTTTAGATGCTCAAGGCGCATCGACAGATAATAAAACCACGCTTGGCGGTTTTTTACAAACATTGGCGCAAAATTTACAAGGTCAAAGTCCACTGGGCATTATCATCAATACGGAAGCCTAATTGCTGAAAAATGCACAAAAAAATAGCGCGGCTGAAAAGCTGCGCTAACGACGTGAACATGACAAAGTGGCGATTAAGCCGTTTATTCAATGATTTTATATTTATCTGATGACGCATTTACGCGATCACGCAATTCTTTACCTGGTTTGAAATGTGGAACGTGTTTTTTCGCTAACGCGACGGATTCCCCTGTTTTAGGATTACGTCCCAAACGCGGTGGACGCAAACGCAATGAAAAACTCCCGAACCCTCTAATTTCAATACGTTCACCCGCAGATAACGCTTGATTCATTTGCTCTATAATACATTTTACAGTTGATTCCACGTCTTTGACGGCAAAATGAGCTTGCTGTTTTGCCAGCACCTCAATGAGTTCAGATTTTGTCACCGGCTCTCCTGTTAAAATAAAAAAGGAGACACGACAAATCGCGTCTCCTTCACAATCCGAAGATTTTATTTTTCCATTTGTTGTTTGAAAATATCACCTAAAGTCGGTGATGCAACGCTTTGGTTTTGTTGGGCAGAATACTCTTTCGCAGAAATCGGATGTTCTCTTTCTGTGTGGGCGTGAGCATGGGCATGATGATGCGCTTCTTCTTTGGGTTTCATCGACAAGCTAATGGTTTTCGCTTTTTTATCGATACCAATGAATTTCGCTTCAACTCTGTCGCCTTCTTTCAGTAATGTCCGCGCATCTTCCACGCGATCACGTTGAATTTCTGAGGCTCTCAAATAGCCTTCAATACCGTCTTCTAAAACAATCGTGGCACCTTTAGCATCAACTTCTTTAACGATTCCTTTTACTGCGCTGCCTTTTTCATGGGTCGCCAGGAAATTTTGGAACGGATCTTGTGCTAATTGTTTAATGCCTAACGAAATACGTTCACGTTCTGAATCAACCGCTAAAATAATCGTTTCCAGTTCATCGCCTTTTTTGAAATCACGAACGGCAGCTTCGCCTTCACTTTCCCAAGAAATATCAGACATGTGGACCAAACCATCAATGCCGCCATCTAAGCCGATGAAAATACCAAAATCCGTAATCGATTTGATTTTGCCGATGATTTTGTCGCCTTTGTTGTGCGTGGCGGCAAATTCATCCCAGGGATTCGTTTTGCATTGCTTCATGCCCAATGAAATACGACGACGTTCTTCGTCAATTTCCAAGACCATGATTTCAACGTCATCGCCCAACTGCACTAAACGTGATGGATTCACGTTTTTGTTTGTCCAATCCATTTCAGAAACGTGAACTAAACCTTCAACGCCTTCTTCGATTTCAACAAAACAGCCGTAATCGGTCAAGTTGTTCACTTTACCCGAAACGCGCGTACCTGCCGGGTAACGAGTGGCAATGTTCAACCACGGATCTTCGCCCATTTGTTTCATACCTAAAGACACACGATTTTTGTCTTTGTCGTATTTCAACACTTTTACGTTGATTTCTTGACCAATTTCAACACATTCTGATGGGTGACGAACACGTCTCCAGGCCATGTCGGTGATGTGTAATAAACCGTCGATGCCGCCCAAATCAATGAACGCGCCATAATCCGTTAAGTTTTTAACTACGCCAACAACTGTTGCGCCTTCTTCAAGCGTTTTCAACAATTCTTCGCGTTCTGCGCTGTATTCTTTTTCAACAACGGCACGACGTGATAACACTACGTTGTTACGTTTTTGGTCGATTTTAATGACTTTGAATTCTAAATCACGACCTTCTAAGAACGTTGTGTCACGAATTGGACGCACGTCAACAAGTGAACCAGGTAAGAACGCGCGTAATGCACCCACTTCCACGGTAAAGCCGCCGCGCACTTTGCCGTTAATACGACCGATAATCGTGGCATTATTTTCAAACGCCGTTTCGAGTTCGAACCAGGCTTTATTTTTCTTTGCTTTGTCGCGGGAAAGAATGGTTGAACCTAAACCATCTTCAAACAAATCCAAAGCGACTTCGATTTCATCGCCGATTGAAATTTCTAATTCGCCGTTAGCGTTCAAAAACTGCCATTTCGGAATAACGCCTTCTGATTTGGAATGGGTACTGACGATAACCATATCGTTTTCAATATCAATAACCGTACCAATTAACATCGCACCAGGACTCATTTTGGTCTTGGTTAAACTCTCTTCAAGTAATGCAGCAAAGCTTTCGCTCATTTTTCTTTCCCAGACTAGTTTGAAACCAATCTTTTCTGTTATTTAAAAGTGAATAAAAAACCGCAGAATGTTGCGGCGACTAAAAAAACGTCCGTTATCGGACTAAACTTAACACTTCTTCAACGACGGCTTGAATGCTTAGGTTGGAAGAATCAATATAAACTGCGTCAGGAGCAGGAATCAGGGGTGAAAATTGACGTTCACTGTCACGCTGATCGCGTTCTTGTATATCGGTAGTTATCTTTAAAAGGTTAGCATCAATTCCTTTCAGTTTCAACTGTTTATAACGTCTTTCTGCGCGTGTTAATGCGCTGGCGGTTAAAAAAACTTTATATTGCGCTTCTGGAAAAACGACCGTTCCCATATCACGCCCATCGGCAACTAATCCAGCCGCTTGTTTAAAATCACGCTGTTTTTGCAATAATGCTGCGCGTACTTCTGGAATTGTCGCAATTTTTGAAGCCGCGTTCCCCGTGCTTTCCAACACTAATAAATCGGTAATATCTTGACCGTTAAGGATGACCAATTGCTCTTCGCCAGATTCAAACACTAAATCCATTGCCAAAGCCACTTCCACGATTTCAGTAATACTGTCATGCAAAACATCTTTTTCCGTCAGTTCAAGTGCTAACGCGCGGTAAATCGCGCCACTGTCTAAATAATGCCACTCTAATTGTTGCGCGATTAAACGACTCACCGTGCCTTTTCCCGCGCCACTTGGACCATCAATTGTTAAAACAGAAATCTCCATTAATCTTCCTCGCTCGTGAGTTGTAATCCTAAATCGGTTGCTAATTTGTTAAACGTGGGAAACGATGTGTTCACATTCGAGCAATCTAAAACGGTAATGGGCGCAGTGGCGCGTAAACCCGCTATCGCAAACGCCATCGCAATACGATGATCACCGTGTGATTCCACCGTTCCACCACCAATTTCACCGCCGTGAATAATCATACCGTCCGGTGTCGGTTGGGCATTCACGCCTAGAATTTGCAACCCGTCCGCCATCACTTGAATGCGGTCAGATTCTTTAACGCGCAATTCTTCCGCACCCGTTAAACGAGTTTCGCCTTCGGCACACGCGGCGGCAATAAATAATACGGGGAATTCATCAATCGCCAACGGCACAAGGTGTTCGGGAATGTCGATGCCTTTTAATCGGCTCGACATTACGCGCAAATCCGCAACCGGTTCACCGCCAACAATCCGCTCATTCAAAATTTCGATGTTCGCACCCATCAAACGCAAAATATCAATCACGCCGGTGCGCGTGGGATTGATGCCAACGTGTTTCAATAAAACATCTGAATTCGCCGCAATCGACGCGCCCACCAAGAAAAATGCCGCTGACGAAATATCGCTCGGCACGTCAATCGTCATCGCGGTTAATTTACCGTTTGCGGTGATGCTCGCTTGATTTCCAGCAACGTGAACAGGATAACCGAAACCCGTCAACATGCGTTCTGTGTGGTCACGAGTGGGCGCAGGTTCAGCCACATTCGTTTCACCTTGCGCGTACATTCCCGCCAATAATAAACACGATTTTACCTGTGCGCTCGCCATCGGCATCACATAATCAATGCCCGTCAATTGTCCCGCTTTGCCCGTGATTTCTAATGGTGCCGTGCCTTTTTCAGTCGTTTTAATATCCGCACCCATTTGTGCCAACGGTTCAGTCACCCGTTTCATCGGGCGTTTTGATAACGATTCGTCGCCCGTCAAAATCGAATCAAACGCTTGTCCAGCCAATAAACCGCTTAACAAACGCATCGATGTTCCCGAATTTCCCAAATACAACGGGGCTTGCGGAGCTTTTAAACCGTGTTTTCCCACGCCGTGAATGGTCACGCAACCGTCGCCGTTTTGTTCGATTTCTACGCCCATATCCCGAAAGGCTTGCAAAGTCGCTAGCGCATCTTCGGCTTCTAAAAATCCAGTGACGTGCGTCACGCCTTCCGCCAATGAACCCAGCATAATCGAGCGGTGCGACATAGATTTATCGCCTGCAACTCGCGCTTCGCCGTTTAATGAACCGCCGTTTTGAATGTGAAATGTTATTTTTTTAGTCATATTTGTTTTTTCGTAGTGGAATTGTGTTTTAAGCAGGGTGATTTTGCATCTACTCGCAGATATTATCCAACTTTAATTGGAAAAGTTAGCCTAAAATTATCCGCGCAATGTCCACTTTCGCGCTTTCTAATTCAACTCGCGCTAATGAGGACGACTGTGAAGGTTTGAGTTACAATTGAACCGTCGTGAGAGTTATAACAAATTTTTAACATCAAACACGCTACGCTCCTTTGCGCGTT
>CAISXF010000008.1 GCA_903889445.1 uncultured Pseudomonadota bacterium | reverse complement strand
TTTCCCAGAAAAAAACAACTTCCGAATTTCATTATTTTTTCCTGGACGTGACACCCTTTGCTCAGTCGCATCGATCAAAGCAAATTCATCTTCCAATTGTTCTGAAAGCATTGCAGCAAAGTCGTCATCATTCACTTCCCAGAATTTATTGCAAAGTTGCTACGATACACTCAGTCTTTCTTATTGTGCATAAACTCTTATGAACCATTTCAACGAATTCTATTTTTTGTCATGTACAAAGATGTCGTTTACATTGAAAACAGCGAATCGGGTTCACTCAGTGTTTTGATGCCGCCCAACTCAATCAACATGGCGTTACTGTCCGTGCTAGTCACGGGAACATCTCGACTGTTCACCGTATCACCGTTAGCAAATTGCAGGATTTCAATGTTGGTTAAAATATCGGTGCCTTCGTTCACTTCGCCGTCTTCTAAATTGCCCACATATTCGACGATAATTTGATCTACGCCATCCGTGTCAGGATTGTGCGTGATTTGGTAATTTTCCACCGCACCATTAAAAATAGCGGTGTCGTTACCGTCGCCGCCATCGAGTAAATCGTTACCTTCGCCGCCTTCGAGCGTATCGTTACCGCCTTCGCCGTTCAACGTATCGTCACCCGCTTTGCCATCAAAACTATTGGCGAATTTGTCGCCCGCTTGTTCTTGCAATAAATTATTGAACTCGTCGCCCGTGCCGTTAATCGCTTTCGCGCCGTTTAACGTCAACACTTCTACGTTGGGGCTACGGCTTAAATCATAATCAACGCTGGACATAATTTGATCTTGAATGCCGCCCGTTTCGGTTTCGATGATTTGATCTTCGAGATTGTTGACAAAATAAATATCGTCATCGTCACCTCCGACCAGAATATCCATGCCTTTTTCGCCGTCCAATGTATCCGCGCCATTGCCGCCGAATAACGTGTCATTACCCGCGCCACCTTTTAAAACATTGTCGCCGACGTTGCCGATAATTTGATTATTGCCAATGTTGCCCGTGCCGTCGTTATTGATAATTCCCATCAGCATGAGATTTTCAATGTTTTTGCCCAACGTGTAGGTTGACGTACTTTCGATTGTATCGTTGCCGTCCAATTGCACATTTGCACCCAATTCTGACACGACATCTTTTTTATTATCGACAAAGTAATAATCATTGCCCGCGCCACCGTCCATATTGTCCGCGCCTAAACCGCCTTTCAACGTGTCATTGCCTTTATCGCCAACTAATTTATCGTCATCTTTGCCGCCATCGAGCAAATCATTTCCACTGCCGCCGAGTAACGTGTCTTTACCATCTCCGCCGGTCAATTGGTCGTTACCGGTGCCGCCGTCTAACGAATCATTGCCCACGCCGCCGTCCAATAAATCGTCGCCCGCGTTGCCAATTAACGAATCCGCACCCGCCGCGCCTGATAATTTGTCATTATTCGCAGTGCCGACCAGTTTATTATTTTTAACATCGCCTAATTTAGTTAAACCGTTAATTTGAATACTGTTGACAGGTTTGGGCGCGTCGATAATCGGAACCGGAACATCGACAATTGACGGAACAATAATGGGAATATCTGGAATTATCACGACGGGCGCGTTACCGATTACCGAAAATTTTTGTGTCGCGGAAAGTTCACCGCCTACATTATCGCTGACGACATAATTAACATTCACTACACCGTTAAAATCTGTCGCGGGTGTAAACGTGCCTTTTTCACCGTCAAAAACAATTTCGCCATTATCCGCTGACACACTCACGACTTTTAAGGTGTCGCCGTCGGCATCGTTAAAACCTTGCAATAAATCGCTAGCGTTAAGGCTGTAAGCGTTATTTTGTTTGCCGTTTGCAAGCGTCGCCGTGGCTGAACCCGTTGGCGCGTGATTGGTGGTGGATGTTGAAACTAACGAAAATTTTTGCATGCCTGAAATTTCGCCGCCTAAATTATCGCTGATTAAATAATCGACATTCACCACGCCGTTAAAATCCGTCGTGGACGTAAATAGCCATTTGTCGCCGTCAAAAACAACTGCGCCATTATCCGCTGACAAACTCACGACATTTAATGTGTCGCCGTCGGCATCGCTAAAACCTTTTAATAAATCGCTGACGTTCAATGTGTAAGCGGTATTTTGTTTACCGTTTGCAAGTGTCGCCGATGCTGAACCTGTCGGTGCGTGATTCACGGTTGCGCCAATGACCGAAAATTTTTGTGTTGCGGAAAGTTCGCCGCCCAGATTATCACTGACTAAATAATCGATATTCACCACACCGTTAAAATCGGTCGCGGGTGTAAACGTGCCTTTTTCGCCGTCAAAAACAACTTCGCCATTATCCGCTGACAAACTGACGATTTTTAAGGTGTCGCCGTCCGCATCGCTAAAACCTTTTAATAAATCGCTGGCGTTCAAGGTGTAAACGGTATTTTGTTTGCCATTCACCAGCGTTGCCGTGGCTGAACCAGTCGGAGTTTGGTTGTTTGAATTACTCATTGTGGATTTTCCTGTGTTTGATTAAAGGCACGCATATCGTCATTTTCCACACGCTGATAAATTTCTAAAACTGGCAACGTTAAACCAATCGATGTAAATGTAATTTCGTCATCGATGTAGTAATAACTCGATTGCCAGTTGTCAGCTCTGCGAAAAACTTGAATTTCAACGCGGTCTTGTTCGATTAAAACGTATTCTTCTAAGGTTGTAATGTTTTGATAAACGAGTCGTTTTGAGGTTTGATCAAATTTGCGCGTCGAACTCGATAACACTTCGACAATAATGCGCGGCGATTCTTCAAAATGGCTATTGCCGTCACCTTTTGTGCAACTCACAATCACATCAGGATAAAAGTATTTTTTGCCTTTATCCGCGCGAACTTTCATATCTGAGCTAAATACTTCACACGGCGTATTTTTTAAATGTGTGCCAATATCTATCACTAAATTTGAAATAATACGTTGATGGCTTCGGCTCGCGCCCGCCATTGCAAAAATTTCACCATCAAAATATTCGTGTTTAGTTTCGCTGATTTTTTCACGTTCAAGATAATCTTGTTCGCTCATGTAATCGGATTGGTAATTGGGAAAGCTCATTTTTTCTCCAAAGTAATAAATGATGGGTTTAAAGCACATCCCCCAGCCTTTCAGGCTGCCCCCTTCAAAGGGGGCGAAAGATTAAAAAGCTACCGAACCGCTTTTAATTCTTACCTGTTTTGCCCCCTTTGAAGGGGGCGGCGCGATAGCGCGGGGGGGATGTGCTTTTATTTCCGAATCGCCACCGTCGCCCGCGCGATATTATCTTTCATATTCACGTCTTTTTCAGCCGACCACGCCGTGACACCAAAACTCAAACCACCCGCTTTTGTCATTTTAACCGTCACCGATTTCGTGATTGAACCATTCGGCACCACATTTCCCACCGCACACACAACACTCAACCCATTGAAATTACATTCATCTGGTTTTGTCACCAAACTCACCGTGTTTTTTGGTAATCCAAAACTCATTTTGGCATCCGTCGCCGTGCCACTGCCTTTGTTGGTCAACGTCGCAGTAAACGTAATGTTGCCATTCACCGTCGCAGGATTGGGTGTTCCCGTAATAGTTGGCACCAAATCCACACCGCCCGATACAACAGGCGTTGTGGTCGTTCCCGCTGTCATCGAACCACGAACTAAACGTGCCGAATAAGAACTTTTACCACCGTATGTACTGCCACCCGTTTCAAAATCCACAACCCATGCGTAAGACGTATTGTAATCACCAGCCATTTGCGTAGTCGTCCAAAATTGAACGCTCGGCGCATCTGGAAATACAACGACATTTGTGGCGGGTTTATAAGCAGAATAATCGACAATCGTTTGTAATTCACGCAAACTCGGCAAACGCCAATCTGTTTGACCGCCTAAAGTGCTAGTTAATTTAATCGCTTTATCTTGCGTGTAAGTTGTCGATTTTCCATCACAACCGCCATCATTCCACGTTTGCCCCATCGCGCAACGTTGCCACGTTAAACCCGTTTTGGTGTGCGTCACGGTGCCGTCAGCGTTATCAACAAAATCTGTTAAACGTAGTGTGGTCGCAAGTGGTGTGCCGCGTACCAATCGAACATTATTATC
>CAISXF010000007.1 GCA_903889445.1 uncultured Pseudomonadota bacterium | reverse complement strand
AGGCTTGGCAACCGATCCCGTGAGTACAATAAGCACTCTTGATTCCGAAACGGGTGTTGAAAAACAAGTTCCTCGTGTGAAGGCTTACACACCTTTTAAAAAACCAAAAGGACAGGAACTGACTGAGCAACAAAAAGCGTTTAATCGCGCTTTAGCCTCAATTCGGATTCGGGTGGAACACTGCATCGGTTGGATAAAAAACTGGACGATTCTTGCTACACGATTTCGCTGTTCTCATTCTATTTAGGGGCGGGTCATGCAGACTATTTGCGGGCTTGTAAATCAACAGACACTTCGTCGACAAATGGCGGCAGGTAAATCTTTATTGTGCATAAACTCTATTGACTCATTGCCTATATGACTATATCGGAGAGTTAGATCGGAGCGATTTTTATGTGTCAGAAAAAGACCCATTTGTTTATATAAATAAAGAGAATCAAAGTTTTGCTATCCAAATATCATATATTCCTTCGATACTAAAATCAGATTTGTACAAGGAAGATTGCTTTAAAGAGCTTGGAATTGGGGAAGATTACAATCCATTTTCTAGGTATGTGCCTTATCCTGAAAAATTTAAAAATGATGATTCGTTTTTCTGGCATCGGATAAAAATAACAACCATAGAAAATATTTATTCTGATGAAAGAGAAACGCATGGTGTTACATCTCATAAACGAGAATTGAGCAATGGAAAAATTGTTATGGTCTCGTCCCATAAGAGAAGAAACCCAAAAATTATCAAAAACAGAACAATTAACACTGATGACGTAGATTACGTCATATACAGAGTTGACTATCAAGGGGCAATTTGTTACTACGGAGAAGGAAAAGAGAGCAGACCAAAACATGTAAATTCAGGAATATCGCATAACTTCAAAATAAATGAACATTTTTTCTTAAACGGTGCAATGAAAGTTGAAATTATCAGAATGGGTCTAAGCAAACAAGAATCCTTAGCGATAGAGAAATTTTTGATCCAGTCACACAAAAGCAAAGCCCCGAGGTTTTTAACCTTGGGGCTTTTTTTGGAGCAAAATTTTAGGCTTCTAAAATAGCTAAACGATCCGCTAATAGGGTTTCTAAAACCACAAGAGCTTTCGCAAAACCGTCGATACCTTCCGCTAATTTATCTTTCGCCATACGATTTTCTTCGTGCATTGTGTCGAAGGTCGCTTTATCAACGCTTATTTTTTCGATTGAAGAGGCGGCTGCATTTTCAGATGTCAATTTGCGAATCAATTTACCTTCCATGCCATTTGATGCGTCAAGTAACGCCACTTCACCCAGTTCGGTAAGTAACGAAGGTGAAATGGTCAACAAATCACAACCAGCCAATTCGATAATTTCACCGATGTTACGGAAACTTGCGCCCATCACTTCAGTGTTGTAGCTGAATTTTTTGTAATAGTTGTAAATTTCAGTCACTGATAATACACCTGGATCTTCAGCGGGAGCGTAATCTTCAATGCCAGTATCTTTTTTATACCAATCCAAAATACGACCGACGAAAGGTGAAATCAAGGTAATGCCATTTTCAGCACACGCAATCGCTTGATGCAAACCAAATAACAAGGTCAAATTACAGTGAATGCCTTCTTTTTCTAAAACCGCCGCTGCTTGAATACCTTCCCAAGTTGCCGCAATTTTAATCAAAATACGTTTGCGATCAATTCCTGCTGCTTCGTATTGGGCAATCAATTCACGACCTTTCGTGATAGACGCTTCCGTGTCGAACGATAAGCGTGCATCCACTTCGGTCGAAACACGACCTGGAATAGTTTTTAAAATTTGCAAACCGAATGAAACCGCCAAACGATCAAACGCCAAAGTGACCACATCAGCCGCTGAAGCATCCGCACCTTTGGTTTCACGCGCTCCTTTCAATGTGTCATCCATGATGCCTTGGTACTGTGGCATTTGTGCAGCTGCGGTAATCAATGAAGGATTCGTGGTGGCATCACGCGGTGTAAACTTTTCAATTGCACCAATGTCGCCCGTATCGGCAACAACAACGGTGAAACTTTTTAATTGTTCGAGTAAAGATTGGCTCATTTAAATACCTAATTTTGAAGTTAAAAAATGGTTTAACGCTGGGCTTTCAGATATTTCTCAACGCCTGTTAGTGCGACATCGTTTACAATCGCTTCAACAACCGCTGCGACCTCTGCTTTCGTTTGCGTGACAACCACCGTCTGTGATTGTTTTGCTAAATACTTACTGACGCTACTTGCAGTTGTTTCGGGACGATTTTGTAAATAGCTTTCAACACGGGTTAGTTTCGCTTTAGGCGGTGCGTTGCGTTCTGCAATCGCTTTTTGCAACAGATACTTCGACACTTTACTTGCTGGTGTTTTATCTTGATTCGCCAAATACTTTTCTACACCCGTTCTAACAATCGGTGCGCTATCTTTATTTTTATTCAAATACTTTGCAACACCGCTCAGAACAACAACGGGTTTATTTTTTTCAGCAATGGCTTGTCGTGCTAAATACTTTGTCACACTGCTCGGTTGATTTTTTTCTTGCTCTTTCAGATATTTCGCCACGCCGCTTAAAGTTGATGACTGTTCATCTAAATAGCGACTTACACCCGTATGACCATCCGACACATTTGACGCGGAAACTACATTTTGCGTGGTCGTTGTTCGGTAAGTATTTTCCGAATGTGTACCAAAAAGATTTGAGAAAAAGCCCATAATTACCCCCGATTTGCGTCGTTTTGAGCAGCCGATTTTTGGGCGATGTTTTGTTTAGCGATATAACGCGCCACGTTGGTCGGTTTGCCTGCACGTTCCAAGTATTTGGTTACACCAGAAATTTTAGGAACACGCGCATTTAAATAACGTGTTACGCCTGTTTCTTTTGGCGCAGAAGATTCATCCTTTGAAACATTGTTTTTTCTGCCACACATGCTAGCAAATTTAGGACATCTTGACGCGGCGAAACCTGCTGCCGCTGCGGCTAACAAACCCAAAACTAAAAAGTTAGAATCATCGCCCTTTTTTTCAGCTTTCGCAACAGCCGCTTCTTCCATAATGACTGCGCCAGCACTGCTGGTGTATTGAGAAACAGGGGCAGATTTGCTTGGTTTATAGTTATCATCACTAAACAAAACTTTGGGTTCAAAGTTTGTCGCTGGATATTTTGAATCGTCTGCTGAAACAACCGGAGCAACAGCTGCTGCTTTTTCTGCTGGAGCCGAAACCGGAGCTGATTTCACGGATTCGTCTTGATAAAGGACTTTTGGTTCAAAATCGGCGGCTGGATATTGTCCGGCATTCACGGCGAATGGGCTTGCTACTAACAATGCAACGATAGCACTTTGGAGTAAATTATTTTTTTTCACATTGACACCTATTTTTGTAGTTATGAAGTCAAAACCTCGCACGTTTCGACGCGCGAGGACTTGTGCTAAAAATTTAAAAATTAAAGCACCGCTTTAACGTGTTTGACCACGTTTTCGGGCGTGAAACCGAAGTGTTCAAATAACACGTTGCCAGGTGCTGATTCACCGAAGGTATCGATACCAACGACACTACCTTCTAAACCAACATATTTGCGCCAGAAATCAGTGATACCGGCTTCAATCGCCACACGCTTAACGCCTGGAATCAAAATACTGTCTTTGTAGGCTTGATCTTTGCGATCAAAAACATTCGTTGATGGCATGGAAACGACGCGAGCATGAATACCTTCCGCCGCTAAAGCCACTTGCGATTTCATCGCTAATGTCACTTCAGAACCCGTCGCAATCAAAATGACCGCAACATCGCCAGCTGCTTCAGAAATAACATAAGCACCTTTACGCATTGCCGCAATTTGTACGTCATCGTGAGCAATGGCAGGAATCGCTTGACGACTTAACACCAAACTCGTTGGACCTGTTTTGCGTTCAACCGCACAAACCCACGCCACAGCAGTTTCAGTCGAATCCGCAGGTCGCCATACATCCATATTTGGAATGTAACGCAACGCTGACGTATTTTCGATAGGTTGATGCGTTGGACCATCTTCACCTTGACCGATTGAATCGTGTGTTAAGACGGCAATCGTTTGAATTTTCATCAACGCAGCCATACGCAACGCGCTTTTCGCATAATCAGAGAACATGTGGAATGTGCCGCCGAATGGCAATAAACCACCGTGCAACGCCATACCGTTCATGATGGCAAACATACCAAATTCGCGCACACCGTAAGAAATATAGTCGCCGACTGATTTGCCGCTGACGTGTTTGAAACTAGCACAACTGGTTAAGTTTGAACCTGTTAAATCCGCAGAACCGCCTAAGAATTCAGGCAAAATTTCCGCTAATCCAGCAATCGCTTTTTGCGATGCTTGACGTGAAGCAAGATTTTCAGCTTTTTCGTTAGTGGCTGCAATGAATGCGTCAGTAACTTCTTTCCAGTTTGCAGGTAAATCACCCGCTGTACGACGTGTAAATTCAGCTGCTAATTCAGGAAATTCTGCCGCATAAGCTGCAAATTTAGCATCCCAATCAGATTCGATTGTTGCGCCTTTTGCTTTCGCATCCCAACCAGCATAAACGTTTTCTGGAATCACGAAAGGTGCGTGCGTCCAACCTAATGCTTCGCGAGTCAACGCAACTTCAGCTTCGCCGAGTGCTGCGCCGTGGCAATCGTGACTGCCGCTTTTGTTTGGTGAACCAAAACCGATAATCGTTTTACAGCAAATCATGGACGGTTTATCAGTAACTGCTTTAGCCGCTGTGATTGCTGCATTGATTGCGTCTGCATCATGACCATCAACCGATTGAACGTGCCAGCCATACGCTTCAAAACGTTTTACGGTGTCGTCGGTATACCAACCATCAATATGACCGTCGATTGAAATGTTGTTATCGTCCCAGAACGCAACTAATTTACCTAAACCCCATGTTCCCGCTAACGCACACGCTTCGTGTGATACGCCTTCCATCAAACAACCATCACCTAAGAAAACATAGGTGTGATGATCAATGATTTCGTGACCCGGTTTGTTGAATTGGTCGGCTAATAATTTTTCTGCCATCGCAAAACCAACGCCGTTGGTGATGCCTTGACCGAGCGGACCAGTTGTTGTTTCAATGCCTGGCGCGTAACCGTATTCGGGATGACCTGGACATTTAGAATGTAATTGGCGGAAAGATGACAATTCTTTCATCGGCAAATCGTAGCCAGAAAGATGCAATAACGAATAAATCAGCATCGAACCATGACCATTCGACAATACAAAACGATCACGATCTGCAAAATTTGGATTGGTTGGATTGTGTTTTAAATGGTCATTCCACAAGACTTCAGCGATGTCCGCCATGCCCATTGGTGCGCCTGGGTGTCCTGAATTTGCTTTTTGAACTGCATCCATGCTTAACGCGCGTATGGCGTTCGCTAATTCTCTACGCGATGTCATATTTTTTCCCTTTGATAAGTGGATTAAAAAATTGCACTATTAAAATGATTCAATAGTGCAACCCGTAATTTTTGACCTAAGTGACGTTAATAGTCAGTTTTTATTCTAAATTGGCATGTCTTGAACGCATGATTTCTTCTGGAATGCCTTTCTCATGAATAATGTGAGAAATTGTGGATTCCAAAAAGACTAATGTTGACAGCTCAAAAACGGTTCCCATTGGCATCCCAACGACTTTGCCGTACAACTCAGATTGTCCTATTTGAAACACACCGTCTGCCATATCACCAATTGTCGATTTCGATTGAGCAGAAATCAACATGATTTTTGCACCAATTTTTTTCGCACTTTTAGTGAAAGCAACTAGCTGTTCAGTTTCACCAGAACCTGAAATGATAATTAGCAAATCACCCGCTTGAATACTTGGAGTCACAATTTCGCCGACAACATTGACGTTGTAACCACCATGCACCAACCGCATCGCAAAGAAATTGCCGACCAGTTTTGAACGACCAGCACCCGCAATAAAAATGCGTGATGCCGCGTCGAGCATAGCGGTTAGTTTTTCATCGTAAGATTCTTCTGTCGCTTCAAGAATACTGGTAATTTTATCTAGGATAAGTTGTTGGTGCATAAGGCTTCCTTAATTAAACAGCGTCAACTAATTCACGAATTTCACGCGCTGATTCAGCAGGTGATGCTGCACCGTAGATGGCTGCGCCAACTACAATAATGTTTGCGCCTGCACGAACTACGTCTTGAACAGTTTTAGCGTTAATACCGCCAGCAACTGAAATACGAACGCCTAAGTTCAAACCAGCAATCAAGTTCAAATCAGCAAATGGTGTATCACCAGCAGCTTGTGCATCTAAACCAGTGTGAATACCGATAACTTGTGCGCCAGCGGCTACAGTTGCGCGAGCGCAAGCTGCTTTATCATCAACATTGATTAAATCAATTTGTGCTTCAGCTGAATGAGCGTTCGCTGCTTTGATAACGCCTTTGCAAGTCGCTAAACCAGAAACACCTAATACAGTACAAATGTCCGCGCCAGCGGCGTAGAAAGGAGTTGCTTCGTATTCGCCAGCGTCCATTGTTTTTAAATCAACTAATAACAATTTGTCTGGGAATTCTGCACGCAATGCTCTTACTAAGTTTACGCCGTTGTGTTTGATACAAGGTGTACCAATTTCGAAAATATCAACGAATGGCGCAACTTGTTTTGCCAATGAAATCGTTGCGTCGAAATCTAAAGAATCTAATGCCATTTGAATCAGTGGTTTTGCCATGATGTAAACTCCAAAAAAGTTATTGTTATAGTTACGCTAATTTATGCGAGGCTAACTTTAAAGTAGAACAGGTGGGTGTGTCAATGCAAAATACACTTAATCCTTTATCATTGCTATTACGACGCGGATTTGATTTTCAAATCCTTAAACTTATCTTCGTATTCTTTAATTTTGTGCTTCATAATTTCTTTTAACGGATGCGTGTTGTCGATGACTTTAATCAGCGATTCCGTTGTTAGCGTGGCGCGATTATCCACAAACGCAATTTCAATGGCTTCTTTAACCACGGCTTCAATATCGGCACCTGAAAAACCATCGGTATTTTCAGCGAGTTTCTTTGCATCAATCATGGCGTTTTGATTTCGTTTTTGCAAATGGATTTTAAAAATCCCTTCTCGTTCGTCACGGGTTGGAAAATCAACGTAAAAAATTTCGTCAAAACGTCCTTTGCGTAACAATTCGGGCGGCAATGCTGAAATATCATTTGCCGTCGCCAACACAAAAACCGCGTCCGTTTTGTCTTGCATCCACGTTAAAAAATAACCAAATAAGCGTGTTGAAACTTCTGAACCCGCGCCACCGCTACCAATGCCGACAAACGCTTTTTCTAATTCGTCCACCCATAAAACACAAGGGCTGACGGCTTCGGCAAGTTGTAACGCGCGACGCATATTCGATTCACTTTCGCCGACGTATTTGCCCATCAACGAACCCACGTCCAAACGTAATAAGGGCAATTTGAATAATGAAGCGGTGGCTTTCGCGGTGAGCGATTTTCCACAACCTGGCATTCCTACAATCATTACGCCTTTCGGAGCTTCCACGCCAAACGCTAACGCTTCGTTTAAATTGTGCAAAATGTGCGCTTTTTGTTTCAACCACGTTTTTAATTGCGTCAAACCGCCCACGTTTTCAAATTGTTCCACCGTCGAAATCATATCCAAAATGCCCGACTTTTTGATGATTTGCTCTTTTTCTTGAAGCTCCAACGCCACGTCATTTCCGTTAATTTGTCCATTCTGTTGATAACTGCGATATAACAATTGTGTGATTTCATGCTCGCTCAAACCACGAAACGCCAACGTTAAATCGTTCAAATCTTTGGTGTCGATTGTGTCGCCGATTTTTTCACCAAATTGGTTGATGATGACGTTAATCGCCTTTTCGTCGGGTAACGGTAAATCAAACAAGGTGATAAATTTTTCTAATTCAGGCGGAATGCAGGCTTGCGATGAAACAAAAATCACCGTCGCATTCGTTTCGCGGTCATGCAAGATTTTTTGCGCTAATGCTTTTAAACGCGCCACGATTCGCGGCTTTTGCCTTTATCCAAATGCGCGACCAAATCGGCTTTTGCATCGTTGGCTTCTTGAACGGTTTTGATAATTATTGAAGTGGTTTCAAAACGTTCTGCGTCATTCGCCCAAAGTTTGGGATAGTTTGAGAATTCTTGATTGAGCCAAACATCGAGCGACAAAGAATTTTTGTGGCGCGTGTAAGAATCGACAAATGTTGAAATCACATTGCCTGTTTTTTGGGCATTTTCTTCGTTGCCGAATAAATCTTCGGCGGCGTGATTGGCGAGTTTTTCTTCGGTGGTTTCGTCGAGAATAAAGCCAGTTTCGTTGTCGATAACGACTGAAAAATTTGAATTGTTCATGATGGTTTGCACCTCTTTGAAATGAAAAGCGCAAACCATAACACAGGGTGACGACAGGTTATGTCATTTAAAAAAAGCTAAATCAAAAGTTAATGAAGTGTTTTTAACAAAGAAAAATTAAAAACACCGTCATCCACGCACCAGCCGAACATTACCCTCGTAGTCCTTATAGTCGTAGCCTGAATAGCCGTTGTAGAAAAAGATACTCCACGCATTGAAACTATGTTCAGCATAAGGCGAAGAAGACCAAAACCATTCAGGAAGAGTATTTGGAAAAATAGTGTGGTTGATTTTTGGTGGAGAGGATTCGGCAACAACAATGCTTTTTAATTCTTCAATTGTCGGTAATCGCCAATCCGTAAAACCACCACACGCCTCACGAGCGTTAAATGAATGGGTAACTTTCATTGCGTCATCCCAAGTCATTGCTTTTGTATCCCCAATAACCGTCCCGTTTTCCCATCGTTGCCCAATTGAAAAACGACACCACGTTAAACCCGTTGTCGTATCCAATGCGGTGCCGTCGTCACGCGCGATAAACTGTCCAATTTGTGCTTCGGTTATTTTCGGTTTGGGTGGATTTTTCAATTGTTCAATTTCCATTTTCAACGCTTCAGTTTCAACTTTGAGCTGTTCAACTTCTTCGTCGTTTGAACTTTCACCAAAAGGCGCGACAGCTTTGTAATTGGCAATGGCTTCGCGTGTATCGTCTAAATCCAATTCACTCACTAAAATTTCACACAAGTTTTTAAACAGTTTTACATCGAGTTCGTTTTTGTCGGCGAGATGTTCAGCGCGTAACGCTTCCACTTTGTCGGCGAGTTCTTCTAATTTCCGAACCCGCAACCATTTCGCTAATTTGCCTGAATGAAAATGCTCAAAAAGTGCGGGTGATAAGTTTTCTTCACGGTCATCTAATCGGGCGAGCGTTGTGCCATCACTGAATTTTAAATCGAATTTGATGGGCTTCATGATTTTCCTTTTGAAAATTAAAAAATGTTGAAAATTTTAGTCCTTGCTGTCGCGCAACGTCACGGTACGATTGAATACTAATTTTTCAAGTGTACTATCAATGTCTAAACAAAAATAGCCAACCCGTTCAAATTGATAACGATTTTCGAGCGTCGCCGCTTTCAAACTGGCTTCAACACGGCACGAATCCAAAATTTGTAACGAATTCGGATTGACCACATTCAAAAAATTCTCTTCATTATCCGGTTGCGGCACGGTAAATAAACGGTCATACAAACGAATTTCTGCCGTGTGCGAATGCGCCTCATCAACCCAATGAATTACACCTTTTGCTTTGCGACCTTCGGGATTTTTCCCGAGCGTATTTTCATCATAACTGCATCGCAATTCGATAATTTCACCGTCTGCATTTTTAATCACTTCGTCGCACCGAATTACATACGCGCCACGCAAACGGACTTCTTCACCCACGCTCAAACGCTTATATTTTGCTGGTGGATTTTCAGAAAAATCGTCACGTTCAATCAAAATTGTTTTTGAAAATGGCACAATTCGCTTGCCTAATTCTTCACGTTGCGGATGATTACTTACTTCTAAATTTTCAATTTTATCGTCTGGATAATTGGTAATCACCACGCGCAATGGCTCTAAAACCGCCATCGCACGGAACGCATTCACGTTTAAATCTTCACGAATGCAGTATTCCAACACGCCCATTTCAATCCACGAATTCTGTTTCGTAATGCCAATGCGTTCGCAGAAATCTTTAATTGCTTGCGGCGTAAAACCTGCGCGACGTAAACCCGCGAGCGTCGGCAAACGCGGATCGTCCCAACCTAAAACGTGTTTTTCGGTCACAAGTTGATTCAATTTTCGTTTACTGACAATCGTGTATTCCAGTTGCAACCGCGCAAATTCAATTTGTTGCGGATGACACGGCGTTTGTAATTGTTCCAAAACCCAGTCGTACAACGGACGATGATCAGCAAATTCCAGCGTGCAAAGTGAATGCGTAATGCCTTCGATTGCGTCCGAAATACAATGCGTGTAATCGTACATCGGATAAATGCACCACGCATCGCCCGTGCGTTGATGATGCACGCGGCGAATTCGATAAATCGCAGGGTCGCGCATATTCATATTGGGCGAAGCCATATCGATTTTGGCTCGCAACACAAATTGTCCATCCGCAAATTCACCCGCTCGCATTCGCGTAAATAAATCTAAATTTTCTTCAATTGAACGATTATGGTCGGGGCTTTCTTTGCCCGCTTGCGTGAGCGTGCCGCGATAAAGGCGAATTTCTTCCGCCGACAAACTGTCCACATACGCCAAATCTTTTTGAATCAATTCGACCGCATATTGATAAAGTTGCTCGAAATAATCCGACGCATGACGCAATTCTGACCATTCAAAACCCAACCAAGCCACGTCGCGCTTGATAGATTCCATGTATTCAACACTTTCTTTTTCAGGATTCGTGTCGTCGAAACGCAAATTACAAGTGCCATTATTTTCGATTGCTGTACCAAAATTCAAACAAATCGATTTTGCGTGACCAATGTGCAAATAACCATTCGGTTCGGGGGGGAAACGGGTGGCGACTTTGCCATTATTTTTGTTTGCTTTTAAATCATTCGCGACAATTTGACGAATAAAATTCGCAGGTAAATTTGTTTCTGGGATTTGCATAGTAATTTTAAATTTAAAAATGAGAAAACGTTAAAGCATGGTAAAGGAATCTTAAAGCTCTAACAAGCAAGGTAGAAAATATGCCATAAAACAAATAGAATACCATTTGCTCACATAATTGGATTGCGTTACTATCCCTAAACTGCTGCGCCAACTGGTGTAGTTTACAAAAAAAAATGGAGTAAATTTCATGTTTAAAAAACTTTCTTTTGCGGTTACAACCATCGCATTGTCTGCAACGATAAGTATTGCAGAAGCCGCAGACTGTAAAGATGTTCCTACTTTTGCACAATTACAAAGCACGTTGAAAATAGCACAATCGCAAAGTAACGGCGGTTTTGGTTTGCATATGTGGGGAACAATTGTGAATCGTGCGGGCGAAGTCTGCGCGATTGCAAAAACAGGTGCAGCAACGGGTGATCAATGGCCAGGCAGCCGTGTAATTTCTGCCCAAAAAGCCAATACGGCTAATTCTTTTAGTTTGCCAGGATTGTCTTTATCAACGGCTAATTTGTATTCAGCCGTTCAACCGGGTGGCAGTTTGTTTGGCTTGCAAGAAAGTAATCCTGTTGATACTTCTGTTGCTTATGCAGGCACAACGGCTAATTTTGGTACAGTGAAAGATGCTCTGGTTGGCAAACGAATTGGTGGTGTTAATGTTTTTGGTGGTGGTTTGGCACTGTATAACACTACGGGGAAATTAGTTGGTGCAATCGGCGTGAGTGGCGATAGTTCGTGTGCAGATCACAACATCGCTTGGCGTACGCGCCATTTATTGTCATTGGATAAAGTGCCAGCAGGCGTTGCAGGCGATAAATCTGACAATATCGTTTTTGATATTGCTGCTGACGGTAAAAGTGTCGGTGGTTGGGGACATCCAGCTTGTGGTGCTAACAGTACAGAAGCCAACACAACCGTATTGAGTAACGCGCCAATAGCTAAATAAAATAAAAGTAGTAAACAGGGCAAGTAGACTATTGCTTGCCCTGCTCTTGCAACGATTCTGTTGTGTCACGATTTGTTATTTTATCAATCCAACTGTAAATCCGCTTCACTAACAAACCCTCGTCGTGCAAATACAAATGCCCTTCGTTGTCAATTTTAATCTGTTGATAATTTGAATTTATTTTGCCCATTACCTGCCGTTCTCGCGCACTATTGACCACATTCGGCAAATCTAACGCGCCATAAATATCTAACATTGGCAGCGTCAATTTTGGCATAAATTGCAATGTTTGCGCCGTTAAATCACTGGTTTCAGGTACGGGCAAACTAACCGTTACCAACGCGTTCACGTCCGCTATTTTTTCACTCAAGCTATAACTCGCCATCAAACCGCCTAAACCGTAACCCACGACAACAATTTTTTCCGCCTTTTCAGTTTTTGCAAAATTGATTGCTGCGACGAATCGGGCTTTGGCTTCAGGAAAAAGCGCGTAATAATCTTGAACTGCCGCGCCGGCTTCACGCACCGGCAATTGTATCGACAACGTTGCCCAGTGATGCTCGGGAAAAAAGGTGCGTAACGGTTTGATTATCGCTTGTTGATTCGGATTTCCGCCGATGTCGTGAAAAAGAATAACGATACCGTGACGAGGATTTTTTGCCGTGTCGGTGTATAAACCTAAAAACTTTTTTTCGGACGTTCCTAACCAAACCGCATGACCAAAATTTAACGTTTTCTGAATATCCACCGCAAATTCTGCTTCGCGTTTGTCATCACTTGCCACACATGTTAGCGTGCCACATAAACAAAGTATGAAACACATTCGGGTTAATTTTTTGATAAACAGCCGCGAAGAATTTCTCATAATTACATGCTATAAATAACATCACGATTGCCGCTTTGCGGATCGTTAATTTTTTCTTTAATATCGGTCTTTGACTTGCCTTGTTTGATGCGGTCGCGGTCATATTTTGCCATCATTTCTTCCCACGTTTTGTATTGCTGATATTCGGCGAAACCTTCTGTTTTACGTTTTTCATAAATTTCCTTGCCCATCGCGATAATTTCGTCCGACTTCTTGCCATCGACGGCTGCTAAAAATTCAGCATTATCTTTTTTGGCATCGCGAATCATCCAAAACGACATTTCATATTCGATACGTTTTTCTTCGGTTAAGTGATTTTTAATCATTTTCACAGATTTGTAAGCAGTTTTTTCACTATGGGCATTGATTTCTTGACCATTGCAAGCCATTAAAAGACTGCAACTGAGCAACAACAAAACAAGGGGTAATTTTTTCATCAAAGTGTCTCGAATTAAAAAATGAATCGGATGATAACGCTAACGGAACAAACAAAGTAAAATACGCGGTTATTATAAACCTAAGCCAATTTTTTTATGCTGGAATTTATTTCTTTGCTCCGACAACGCTATCACGTTGTTTTGAATTCCACCCCAATCGAAGCCCGTCAATACGAACTCATTTTTGAACAGCTCACGTTGGCGGAGGCGTTTTTTCGGAAAGGTCAATATCTCAAAACGTTGCCGTTATCGTGTGCGATTATTGGTCCTACGCAAGCGGGTAAAAGTTCGTTGACGAATGTTTTTTTACAATCTGAAAATGCGGGAGTCAGTCCATTAGCGGGCTATACCGTTCATCCGCACGGTTTTTGTCATCAAATAGCGTTATCCGATTGCCACGATTTAGCCCGTTATTTCGCGCCATTCGTTCAACTTTCACGCGAAAATTTAAGCAAAAATCGTTTTGATTGTTACACGCTATCTTCTCCCCCCTTTGAAGGGGGGCGGGGGGGATGTGATTTTGTTCCAGCCTGCGTATTTTGGGATACGCCCGATTTCGATTCGATTGATTCCACCGACTATCGCGAAGGCGTTTTAAAAACAATCGCGCTGGCTGACGTAATTATTCTAGTCGTCAGCAAAGAAAAATACGCCGATCAAACTGTGTGGGATACGCTAAAACTCATCGAACCGTTGCGCCAACCGACGCTGATTTGCGTCAATAAATTAAGCGAAGGGTCGGAAGCGATTATTTTGGAATCACTCAAAGAAAAATGGCGTGATTATCGGCGTGATAATTTTCCCGAAGTCGTGCCGTTTTTGTATCAACAAACCACAAAATCACCTGAAATTCCCGAATCGAAACGGCACGTTTTGTTTGAATTGGCGAAAAAAGTTCAACGCGAAAAACAGCAGCGGCGCGAACAAAAATTAGTGCAAACGCATTGGGTAGAATGGACGAAACCATTACGCGCCGAACACGAAATTTATCAAGCGTGGCAAACGTTGGTTGATGACAAGATTGAGCAAGCGTTAAAAGATTATGCGCGAGATTATTTGAATCATCCGCGCCACTACGAAACCTTTCAACAAGCGATTGCTGAGTTGTTATTATTGCTCGAAATTCCAAGCGTGGCGAAAGTGATGATGACCGCCCGAAAGGTTTTACTTTATCCGTTAAAATTAGTGCGGCGATTGGGTAAAAGTCGAAATCATCCGCAGCGAAGTCAGGAAATGATTGTTTTAACACAGCTGATTAACCACACGTTGACCGAATTAGCGCATGAATTATTGGCTAAAAACACGCCTTCATTGTGGCGCGAATTGAGCGAACAATTACGTCAAAATCGCACCGACGTTTTACAAGAATTCCAGCTTGCTGCCGAGGATTATCACCAAAATTTTCAGCAAGATGTCGAACGGGCGGCGCAAGGACTTTATTCAAAATTGGAAGAACAGCCGCTTGTTTTGAATACGTTACGCGCCACTCGTGTCACGGCAGATGCCGCCGTTATCGCGTTAACCGTTTACACGGGCGGACCTGGTCTGCATGATTTAGCGATTGCGCCTGCGATGTTGATGTTGACGAATTTACTCACAGAAAGCGCAATTGGCAATTACATGACAAAAGTTGAAGCGGATTTGAAAACCCAACAATTTGCCGCCGTGAAAAAACAAATTTTCGCGCCACTTGCGCGCCGCTTGAACGCTTTGCCGCAGCACTTAAAAACCGACACGCATTTTTCAATTTCACCTGAAAAACTTGCCGCCATTGAAACCCAATTTAATGAAAAACTGCATGGCTTACGATTACTCTGAACTTTTACAGCGCGTCGAAGATTGGGCGCAACAGGCTTCTGAATTGGGTTGGCTAAATCCGCAGCAACTCCCGCTAACGCATGTCAAAAAAGAAGATTTTTTCTCCCCTCTTGAAAAGGCGGGCGGAGAGGATTTGCGTGAATCGCGTCCGTTAATCGTCGCTTTTATGGGTGGAACGGGCGTGGGTAAAAGTTCGTTACTCAATCGATTAGCGGGGAAACCGATTGCGAAATCGGGAATGACGCGCCCGACTTCAAAAGAAGTGACGCTTTTTCACCATCGTGAAATCACGCTGAAAAATTTGCCGCTGACGGATATTCGCGTTGCAAATCATGACGACAACGCGCAAAAAAACGTGGTGTGGATTGATATGCCTGATTTCGACAGCACGGACACGCACAATAAAGAATTGGTTTTAAACTGGTTGCCACACATCGACGTGTTGATTTACGTTGTCAGTCCCGAACGCTATCGAGACGAAAAAGCGTGGCGATTATTACTCGCTGAAGGCGCAACGCATGCGTGGTTATTTGTGCTGAATCAATGGGACAGAGGTGTTTTTGAACAAGCTGACGATTTTGAAAAGCAGTTAAAACTGGCTGGATTTAACGCGCCACTTATTTTTAAAACAAATTGTCAAAATGCTTCTCCCCCCTTTGAAGGGGGGCGGGGGGGATGTGCTTTAAACGATGAATTCTGCCAATTAACCGAAACATTAACATCACTCGCCACGCAAAAAACCATCGAACAATTGGAAACACACGGCAAACACGTTCGCATTCACCAGTTACAGGAACAGTTACAAAATTATCTCGTGCCATTCGGCAATGAAACCGTGTTGAAAAAATTGCCGCATCATTGGAATTCAAATTGGAAAAAAACCGCCGCACAATTACAACAGGGTTTTGCGTGGCGGCTTCAACCGTTAGCCGAACATTTTGCCCAACACGTTAACGATTTATTAAACTCAAAAAACGTGATTTCACTTTGGGATGAGTGGGCGCAAACTCGTTTTGACGATGCGTTAAATATGCTGATTATCGATGCACAGAAATTGGGATTTCCGATTGCGCCGCTGGAATTAGAACTTTTACCGTTGCGTGAAAAGGCTCAAAAACAATTCAACTCGCACGTTGAACTTCAAACGCGGCAAGCCTTGGCGCAACGTGGAAATATCGTGCAACGCGCGTTATTAAAATTTATAGCAATGGTAGAAATTGTGTTGCCTTTGGCGGCGATGAGTTGGGTGGGTTTTCAAGTGGTGAATGGTTATTATGAAAGCAATCAAACGCACGATCATTATTTGAATGTGGATTTTGCGATTCATAGCACGTTGGTGTGCGGATTGTCATGGCTAGTGCCGTTTTTTATTTTGAAAAAATGCCAACCGTCACTTGAAAAATGTGCGGTGCGCGGCTTGAATAAAGGCATTTCGCAAGGTTTTACGAGTTTGACCGTCGAAGTGATGACCGCGATTGAACAGTTTCAACAACAACGCGCCATGCAATTACAAAGTGTGAAGACGTTGCTGGCGTTGTGTGAATCGATGACCGAAAAACCCATCGAATTTGCGCCAAATAGTCAGTTGGAACGTATGTTGGTTTCTGAAAAATAGGGATGAAAGAGTTAGCCTATAAGCCGGATTTTGTCGGGAACAGTCATTCATCTAGGCGACAAATCACTCTGCCGCTCAAGCAATCTACCCGAAAGCCGCCAGGGCGGACGAATGCTTTCCTATTTGATCTTGCTCCGAGTGGGGTTTTCACTGCCACACCTGTTACCAGTTGCGCGGTGCGCTCTTACCGCACCATTTCAACCTTACTGATTCGATGAACGAATTTAGCGGTATATTTTCTGCTGCACTTTCCGTAGGCTCACGCCCCCCAGTTATTATCTGGCACTCTGCCCAATGGAGTCCGGACTTTCCTCCCTTCTATCATTACAATAAAACGGCGACTGCCCAGCTAACTCTTTCGCGCTTAGTTTAGCACAGTCGCTAAAAATCATGGATGATTTTTAGTCCCCCGATAACCACAGCAGACGGGCGTTTTTTCGTAAGCGAGTTCGAAAATCGCTTCGTAATTTCGATTTTCATTGCGCCAAACTTTGAATGAATGTTTGTGCTTCGGTTTCGCTTAAAAAGGCATTTTCGTCTTTAGTCTGTTTGCAATCCAAATAAAACGCGAGATATCTTCAAGTTCTTGGCGTTTCTTTTGCCATAATTCTTCAAGAAAAGCGCATTGAATCATATTGGGCAATGTTTCGTAAAGTGCGTAAAGACTATGGGCGGTATTTACCAAAAAGCACCGTAAAGCCCCTTCCTTCAGGTGGGGGATATAAGGTGTGCTTTTGATTTTTGACGTTGGGTTGTTGTGTACTCATAAAAAATCGCAAACTCAGTCGCACGATTAGCGATATGGGCTTTTTTGAGTTTCGTAAATGCGGCGACTAATCACGCTAATTACGCCGTGGGTTACACCGCGTCAGCCCGTGGAGCCGAAGGCTCTTGTTTTTAATCGCAAGGTTAAAAACGAAACCAGCCGCGTCGAAGCAGGAATTAAACACTATAAAGCTACCTATGGGTAATTTTGGATAGGTTTGAAATAACGGTGAAACGGCGTTTAGATTTCTACAAATCCATGCGTACCGCGTTTTGATTTGACCGCTAACCAATCTTTTAATTGCTTTAATTCGTCAGTTTCGGGCAATTCATCAATTGATTGGCGTGTTCGTAATAACCGAAACGCTTTCGATAATACATCGTAACGTTCGCCGGTAATGCCTGCGCGGCGTAAACCAACGCTGTTCAATCGATAATGTCGTGCGGGTCGTCCGCCAATTAACATAAACGGCATTGCGTCCATATTCAAACCAGTTGTGCCTTGTACGATAGCGAAAGAACCGATGCGGCAAAATTGATGTACGACGACTGCGCCGCCCATAAAGACATTGTTGCCGATTTCGACGTGACCACCGATGGCGACGTTGTTGGCGAAAATCGTTTTATTGCCAATGCTGCAATCGTGCGCGACGTGGCTGTTATTCATAAAATAACAATCCGAACCAATCCGCGTATTCCCATTTTTTTTCGTAGCACGGTGCGCGGTGAAACCCTCGCGGAAGGTGTTGTTGTTGCCAATTTCCAACCACGTCACGGTTTCAGCTTTAAAATGAATATCTTGCGGCAAATCACCCAACACAACGTGCGGATGAACGATATTTCCGTTGCCCATTTTAGTAAACGGTTGAATCACGGCGTGGGCTTGAATGCTACAATTTGCACCGATTTCAACGTGATGCTCAATCATCGCAAATGCCCCAATGGTCACGTTGTCGCCCATTTTGGCATCGGGCGAAATAAACGCGGACGGATGAATATTTTGTGTCATAAAAAATTAACCTCGTGGATGAAATTGCGCGTGTAATGTTTGCAAACGCTCACGCGCGACGTAACGTGTGCGGTGACAGGGGTTTAGTAATTTCAGCCTTGAACGCATAACGTTTGATCATCTGCCAAAAGGCTTGCGGGTTATCTTGCGGTGGCGAAAATATAATCACTTTGCCGACCATTCAAAAGCAAAATCCGCTATTTAAATATATTTCAAGGTAAATAAAAGCCTTGCACTATATATCTTGTGATTTCATATTAGTTAAGCCGCAGTCATTTTTTTAGATGGGCTGAATGTACAACACGCGATAAAACCTGTCCACTTTTTTGTTTAACATTCACTGTTCTAAAAGGTGCTGGAGATGGTACATTTACACACAAGGAGCAAATAATTATGCAAATCATCACAGAATCCGATTTTTCGGGCGTTGATAAAAATCACCATTGGGCAGCGCAATTTCAAATTTTGAATTATTCACAAGGGGGATCGAGTTTGATTCCACACGGTTTTTTTCGCAATTGGTTAGATCAAACAGAAAACATTAACGGCACGTTTTACATTGGCAAATGTTCAGGGTTTGGCGTGGGTTCAATCGTGAAATATGACGCAGGACTTCAAAGTTTGCGTGTCGGTCGATATGTGGCGGGCGGTTTACGATTAAAATTTTTACTCAACGGGCAACACGAAATGCGGACGATTTCGACGGCAATGTTTTCTGTTTTGGGAATGGGCTTGAAAAACGCCCCCCCCCCCCAATACGTCGATTCTATTATAAAAAATGACGTGTGGCTGGGTGACGAAGTGATGATGTTGGGCGGTGGTATTATTGAAAACGGTTGCGTGATAGGAGCGCGTTCACTTTTGCCGCCGAATTTTCGCAGTGAACCGTATGGAATTTATGCGGGTTCCCCAGCGCGGTTAATTCGATTTCGTTTTTCTGAAAAAGTACGCGACGCGCTAAGTGTGTTAGCGTGGTGGGAAATGCCGTTGACGTGGTTGCGCGATAACAATGATTTGTTTTTGCTCGACATGACGGCAAATGAAGCGAAAGCGTTGGCGATTATCGAAAAGTTAACGGAAAGTCGAAAAGATTTTGTCATTACCAACGCTTAAAAATGGATAGCTGCCGTTAATGGCAAATATAGTCGAGTGATTGACGGGTGAAACGCTTGATAATAATTTGTGCGAAAATGGAGCGAACACCTTAGCAAAAGTTGGAGAAAGAATGGAAATCGCCCCGAATAAAAAAATTACACAAAATTATGATACGTCACCTCTCTAATTTCGCGCATCACCTGTTGTTGTGGACATTGTTATTGATTGCGGTCTGTTTTTTAGGCGTGAATTTTTTATTTTCTCAAATTGAAAATTACAAAGCGGATTTGGCGCATGAATTAAGCGAAGTTATCGAAGCACCCGTCACCATTGGAAAGCTGGATGCCAAACTTCGCGGCATTCAACCCGAATTGCAATTGTCACAACTCAACATTTCTGACAAAAAAATTCAGCTCAAGGAAATCCGCTTAACGGTCGATTTTTGGCATTATTTATCGACCAAAAACTTACTTGCCGCCACTTCCGTCACATTAGTGGGCGCACAAATTACGTTGATTCGACACGCGGATGACAGCATTACGCTCGAAGGTTTGAAAGCCAGTGAAGGTCAACCGTTGTGGCTGTTACAAGGTCGAAAATATCTACTTTTACAAAGTTCGATAGCGTGGCGCGACGAAAAACTCAATAAACCTGCACGACAAATTTCTCCTGTTAATTTGGCGATTATGAATGATGGCGAACAACATCGAGTCAATTTATCCGCGCAGTTGCAGAAGGTCGAACCGCTGCGTGTGTCGATGATATTTACTGGAAATCCGTTTGAACCGAAAACGCTAAACGGAAACATTTTTTTCGAGAGTAAAAATCTAAAGCTCAACGAATTGGCTGCATTCGATTTGCCTTTGTCGCTAAAAATCACGGAAGGTTTGGCGAATATAAAAGCGTGGGCAAAATGGCAAAATGGACAAATTAGCACGACTAACGGCGAACTTACATTGCAAAATGTCATAGCGAATCGTCCACAGCATCCCACTTTAAAACTCGACCAATTTCACAGTCGTTTTCAACTCACGCATCAAGCCGAAATGTGGCAAATTATGTTGCCTTCATTACAATTTAAATTTCCAGAAACTGAACTCAATGGCACCATGTCTGTCATGTTTAACGAAAATAATTCGGACGCAACGGGTGTAGGATTATTTTTAGAACAGGTGGAAATTTCCCCGCTCATTCCCATCGTTAATTTCTTTTCTGAAACACAATTTGATACAAATCAATTGAACGGCACCTTGGAAAATCTGAGTTTATTCGCGCAACCGGCACAACAAAAATTTGCAATCGATAGCGCGTTCAATAATCTGAATGTAAATGTAGCAAAGTTGCATGTTGAGCATTTGAACGGGTATTTGCATGGCAATGAACACGCGGGAAAGTTGCACTTAAATTCTGAAAAATTGGTATTTAATGCACCGACGTTATTTCGAGAACCGCTGCCACCGATAAAATTGAAAACTGAGTTAAATTGGACGAAAACGCCAGCCGCGTGGCGCGTCGAAAGTGAAAAAATTGAGTTAAACAATCGGGATATTCCGAGTGAAAGTGTGTTGAAATTAACCTTGCCGAACAATGGCGCGACGTTTATGGATTTACAAACGCACTTTGAAATTCATGACGCGGCCCAAACGTGGCGATATTTGCCCGTTGGCATCATGGATAAAGGCATTGTCGAGTGGTTAGACAAAGCGTTTGAAAAAGGACGTGTAAAAAACGGACAATTTTTGTTCTACGGTTTGCTGAAAGATTTTCCGTTTGAAAAAGGGCAGGGCGTGTTTGAAGTGGTGTTTGATGCTGAAAATGCCCAGCTCAATTACGCGCCAGATTGGTTGCCATTGACGGATTTAACCGCGCAAGTGCGATTTTACCAGGACAGTTTACAGGTGAATTTATCGGGCATGGCGCAAAATGCAACGCTGAAATCTGCCGACATTACGATTCCATCGATACACGCAAGCAATTATGTTCATATCGTCGGTGAAGCGGAAGGCGAAATTTCGCAAGTGTTAGGTTTCATGCAGCGAACGCCTTTGAAATCGCGGATTGATTCGGTTTTAACGGCGATTATGCCGCAAGGAAGAACCAACGTTTCGCTTGATTTACAAATTTCCCTAGTCGAAAAACTCACGTCAAAAGTAAAAGGTTCCGCGCAATTTCAAAATGCGAAATTAAAAGTCAAATCGTTGGATTTACCCGTTCAAGCGATGAACGGCACATTGCAATTTACGGAAAATGGCGTGTTTAGCGACACCATAAAAGCGGTCGCGTTAAACCATCCGATTCAAATTCGTTTGCAAAATAATGAAAATAATACCGTCGTTCACGTCGCTGGAAGTACGAGCGTCGAAGATTTGTTTGGTCAGCTGAACATTTTACCGCTGACAAAATTGGGGCAAGCAACGTGGATTGATGGCAGCAGCGATTACCAATTAACGTTGATTTTGCCTTACGAAAAAACCGCTCCAACGTTGCAAGTGCAATCGATGTTGTCAGGGATTACGTTAAATCTTCCCGCAGAATTGGCGAAAACGAAATGGCAATCTGTGCCGTTTTCGATGATTTTAACACTGGGGAATGAAGCGTTTTTACCGCTGACATTGAATTATAACGAGCAGTTAAAAGCCGCTGTGAATATCGACACGAAAAATAAACATCTCGAACGTGGCGCGATTTTGTTGGGCGATGGACAAATTTCACTGCCAGACAAAACGGGATTGAGTGTGAAAATTTCGCATAATCAACTCGCGCTGCAAGATTGGCTAGGTTTTGCAGCAGGGAGTTCAGAAAATAATGCTGCGGCGATTCATTCGATTTCAATTCACAGTCAAAATGCGCGTTGGCAAAAATCCGAATTGGGTGAATTCGATTTAACGTTGAAGCGTGAAAATGAATCGTGGCGGGGAAAATTAACCAGTTCGTTTGCTCAGGGTTTGTTGGAATGGCAAAATGGCGCGTCGCTTAAATTGGAACTGGAAAAATTGGATTTAGCGTTTTTCAAACAATTACAATCGCCCGACGAAACAAAAAATGAAACCGCTCCAACATCAGCGGAATCGTCGAAAAAATTGCCGTCACTTTCGTTGCACAGCGAACAGACATTTTGGCACGATAAAGCGTTGGGAAAATTAACGATTGAAACCGAAAAATCCACGAATGGCATGACATTTAAAACGGTCGATTTACAAGCTGCGACGCATCATTTAACGTTGGCGGGCGAATGGCAAAATGCACAAACGCAACTTCGCGGAAAATTGGATTTTTTCAAAGCGGGACAATTATTTTCTAATTTAGGCATCACGAAAGACATTGCCGAAACGACGGGCAGCGCAAAATTGGATTTGCATTGGCAAGGCACACCACAACAATTTGATTTGAAAAAATTGCGTGGACAAGCAGATTTGAATTTGCAAAATGGACGGATTTTAAGTATCGAACCAGGATTTGGGCGGATTTTAGGCGTGTTGGCGTTGGAACAATGGTTGAAGCGGTTGCAACTCGATTTTAGCGACGTTTACGCGGAAGGTTTGACGTTCAACAGCATCAACGGGCATTTCGATATTTTGCAAGGCAAAGCCAATACGCAAGATTTAACGGTGGATGCAATTCCGGCTAAAATTGTGTTGAAAGGCGACACGGATTTTGTGCAAGAAAATGTAAATTACTTGGTAAATGTCACGCCTAAAAGTGCCGACGTAGTTCCTATTGCTGGTACAATTGTCGGCAAAATAATGAGTGTTGTTGGAAAAACGCTGACGGGCAAAGATCAAGATGGTTTTTTCTTTGGCTCACAATATCAGGTCAAAGGTTCGTGGGAAAATATTGAAATGATTTCGCTGCACGAAAATGAAGGTTTAGTACAAAAAACATGGCACGGGATCACTCAATTTCCGTGGCTACCCCAAAAACTTAATTCTAAAGAGGCTTATCATCATGACTAAATGTGCTGCCATTCAAATGGCTTCCGGTCCTAGTATCAGTGCAAATTTATTAAAAGCTGAAAAGCTCATTGCCGAAGCGTTCAAAGCGGGCGCGAAATTGGTCGCTTTGCCTGAAAATTTTGCGTTAATGGGCGACCACGAACAAGACAAAATCAAAGTCAAAGAAGTGGATGGTTTGGGGATTATTCAAAACTTTTTAGAAACTACAGCGAAAAAATACGGCGTGTGGATTGTCGGCGGTACGATTCCGATTGCGGGCGAAAGTGAACACAAAGTGCGTGCCGCGTGTTTGATTTATGACAATTTTGGAAAGCGTGTGGCGCGTTATGACAAAGTACATTTGTTTGACGTTCACGTCCCGAATACGAATGAAGTTTATCGGGAATCGGATTCGATTGAAGCCGGTGACGAATCGCTGGTCATTGATACGCCGTTTGGACGAATGGGCGTGGCGGTTTGTTACGATTTACGCTTTCCTGAATTTTTCCGCAAAATGAGCGAACAAGAGGTCGATTTTATTGTGATTCCGTCGGCTTTTACCGCTGAAACGGGCGCGGCACATTGGGAATTATTGTTGCGAGCGCGAGCGGTTGAAAATTTGTGTTATGTCATCGCGCCAAATCAAGGCGGTTTTCACAAAAACGGTCGCCGCACGTTTGGTCACAGCATGATTATTGATCCGTGGGGCGTGGTGTTGGATTGTTATAAAACGGGCAGTGGATTTGTTTCGGCTGAAATTGACCATGAGCGAATTGTGAAAGTTCGCGCGGGATTTCCCGTTTTGACACACCGTCGGTTTTTCTGTGAATAAAATGGAAAATAAGCTAATTATTCTCGTTTTGAGCAGCACATTAGTCGCGTGTGGCGCGGTGGAAAACAGCCGTTATCATGACACCGCGCCGTTGGAACGTCCGCCAACTTTGGCGTTACAAAAAACCACGCAAAATACGATTGTCGATGACAGCGTTGAACCAAAAAAACAAATCGCTGGTTTGGACGAAAAAGTTTCTTTGCTCGACGAAAGCCCGAAAAAGTTGGTGTTGAAACAATCAATTAGTGAAGCGTGGCGCACCGTTGGGATGGCGTTGCGGCAGAGTTCGAGTCGAATTACTGATTCTGACAAAAATAAATACAGCTATTACGTCAGTTATCAATCGCAAGGTGTGTTGAAAAATATCCTCGGTGCGTTGAACGACGAAGATACGAAAACGATTTATTTGGTGACGCTCACGCCGCAAAATGCTGACACGTTGATTCAAGCCGCGTTGGCAAATCGTACTGAACAAAGCAGTCAAAATACGGATGAAAATGTGAATCACGTTGTCGATGATAGCGATGGTTTGATTGAATCGCTTTATCACTTGTTGCGCGACGATGTGAAAACCGACAGGTGACAGCATGAATTTAAATCATAAAGTTGATTTCATCAGCGAAGAAGATTATCTCGAAGATGAAAAAACTCGTGAAATTAAACACGAATATATTGATGGTGAGATTTACGCAATGGCGGGAGCGAGCCGCACTCATAACATTATCAGTTCAAACGTGTTGTTTGCATTTATGGGACAGTTGGACGGAACACGTTGCATTCCTTTTGCTTCCGATATGAAAGTAAAACTCAGCAATAAAGATAGCAGCAAATTTTTCTATCCCGACGTGGTTGTGGTTTGCGACGATGAAAATGGTGACGATTATTACACCGACAAACCACGAATCATCGTCGAAGTGTTATCGAAAGCCACCCGCCGTTTTGACAAAATGTTGAAATTTGAAGCCTACAAAACCATTTCAAGTTTGCAAGAATACGTTTTAATCGAACAAGATTTTGCCGAAGTGGAAGTGTGTCGCCGCAATAATCATTGGGTTTCAGAACGTTATTTTTTAGGTGACGATGTAACATTTGAATCGATTGGTTTAACAGTGTCTGTTGAGGCGATTTATCGCCGCGTTCAAAACGAAGATGTTTTAGAGTTTTTACAAGCGAAATAAGAAGGAAAAACATGACAAATAATCGTGGTTACATTTACGTTTTAGCGAATAGTGCAATGCCTGATTTGGTTAAAGTCGGCAAAACCACCCGCACGCCTGCTGAACGTGCCGCCGAATTATCGAAAGTCACAGGCGTGCCAACGCCGTTTATCGTGGTTTATGAACAATTGGTTGACGATTGCACCGCCGCCGAACAATTTGTGCATACGATGTTGCAACAAAAAGGCTGTCGGGAATCAGATAATCGGGAATTCTTCCGTGCGCCCGTTAGTGAAGTCATTCAAATCATCATCAAAATGCCCAACGCACAATCAAGTAATTCTGATTTTGAAGAGGACGAAGACGCTGAGTTTTTCTCAAACGAACCCGATGACGAATTGGACGAGTTTGTTTTGCATGATGAGGACGAAGAAGAACCTGATTATCCTTGGTCAGCACTTTGGGAAATGGCTCAGGATTACCATTTAGGTTGGGGTGATTGCATTCAAGATTATGACGAAGCAATGAAACTTTATAAGCAATCTATTAAGTTGGGTTGTTTATCGGCTTATCAAAGAATTGGCGATATGTATAATTCGGGTGAAGGCGTTACCCAAAGCGATAAAAAAGCCTTGGAATGGTATAAGGAAGGTGTAAAAAAAGGGGATTATTACTGCTATGCTGCGATGATTAGGCTTTTTGAATCTAATGAACAAAATGACAATGTTCACAAATGCTACAAACTATTGTTTAAAAATCGTAAAAAGCAATTCAATGAAGTAGTTGAAAGTTTCAACAGTTCTGATTTTAAAGACTGTTGTGCTAATTATTTAAATTTCTGTTTTAGCAATAAAATAATTCCATTCAATGACATACTGAAAGAAATTTCGAGAGAAAAATCCATCGTTCCACATTTGAAAAGCAAAATAAAAGAACGCTTTCCGAATTATGAAGAAAAACGTGGTTCATATTCTAGCCAAGAAGCTATATTTGTCGGTCGTTATGAAACAATGATTGAATGGGTTGAAGAAAATTTGTGATGATTTCCAAAGGTCGTAGCGAACAACAAACTAAAAATAATTTTTAAACTTTTTAAACTTAACCAAGAGGATTTACCTATGAATGAAAATTGGATTGCGCCATCTATTTTGTCTGCGAACTTTGCAAAATTGGGCGAAGAAGTAGACAACGTTTTAAAAGCGGGCGCGGATGTGGTGCATTTTGACGTGATGGATAATCACTTTGTGCCGAATTTAACGATTGGGCCTTTAGTGTGTGAAGCCTTACGCAAACACGGTGTGACAGCGCCCATCGACGTGCATTTGATGGTTGAACCCGTTGACCGTTTGATTCCTGATTTTGCCAAAGCGGGCGCGAGCATTATCACGTTTCACCCCGAAGCCTCGACACACATTGACCGCACGTTGCAATTGATTAAAGACCACGGTTGCCAAGCGGGTTTGGTGTTCAATCCTGGCACGCCGTTACATTATTTGGATTACGTCATGGATAAAATCGACATTATTTTATTGATGTCGGTAAATCCAGGTTTTGGCGGTCAATCGTTCATTCCGTCTGCGTTGACGAAATTACGCGAAGTCAGAAAACGCATCGACGAAAGCGGTCGCAACATTCGTTTAGAAATCGACGGCGGTGTGAAAGTGGACAACATTCGCGAAATCAAAGCGGCTGGCGCGGATACATTTGTGGCAGGTTCGGCAATTTTTAGCCAACCTGATTACAAAAAAGTCATCGACGAAATGCGTGTTGAATTAGCGAAAGCGGTTTAAAAAATGTCAGCGAAATTGATTGTTTTTGATTTAGATGGAACGTTGATTGATTCTGCGCCAGATTTGGTGGAAGCGGTCAATTTCGCGTTGACCCAGCTCGATAAACCAACGCATTCGCAAGCCACAATTCAACAATGGATTGGCAATGGCGCGGATGTGTTGGTGAAACGAGCGTTGTTGAATAATTGGCACGTTGGCGAAATTCCTGACGATTTTGAAGTGGCTTTTGAGTTATTCAAAACGTATTACGCCGAACACGATTGGGTTCACAGTCGGTTGTACGATGGCGTTTTGGAAACGTTGCAAACGCTGAAAAATGACGGTTTTAAATTGGCGTGCATTACCAATAAAACCGCACGTTTCACAAATCCGTTAATGGAAACCGCAGGACTTGCGCCGTATTTTGATTTCATTGCGTCGGGCGATACGTTTGCCGAAATGAAACCAAATCCGTTGCCACTTTTAGAAACCGCAAAATTGTTTGCGATTGCGCCTGAAAATGCGTGGATGATTGGCGATTCGATTAACGATATTTCAGCGGGAAAACGAGCAGGATTTAAAACAATCGCCGTTTCATACGGTTACGCGGGACAACATTCAATGGCAGATTTAAACGCGGACTACACGGTGAATGCCATATTAGAAATTGTAGATTTAATTAAAAATGAAATTTAAAAAAGAATTTGACGTTATCGTGGTCGGCGGCGGTCACGCTGGAACGGAAGCCGCTTTAGCTGCCGCGCGAACTGGCGCACAAACATTATTACTCACCCAAAATATCGATACGCTTGGGCAAATGAGTTGCAATCCTGCGATTGGCGGCATTGGCAAAGGGCATTTAGTCAAAGAAATTGACGCACTCGGCGGCATCATGGCGAAAGCGATTGATGTCGGTGGCATTCAATTTCGGATTTTGAACGCCAGCAAAGGACCCGCCGTTCGCGCCACTCGCGCTCAAGCCGACCGACAATTTTATAAACAAGCAATTCGCTCGGCGTTGGAAAATCAGCCGAATTTGATGTTATTTCAACAAACGGTTTCCGATTTGATTGTTGAAGGCACAAAAGTCGTTGGCGTGAAAACACAGATGGGTTTGGATTTTTCAGCGAAAACGGTGGTTTTAACCGCTGGGACTTTTTTAGCGGGAAAAATTCATATCGGTTTGGAAAATTACAGCGGTGGACGCGCAGGCGACGCGGCTTCGATTACATTATCTGAACGGCTGCACGAATTGCCGTTGCGAATTGACCGTTTAAAAACAGGCACGCCGCCACGAATTGATGCGCGAACGATTGATTTTTCTGTTTTGGAATTGCAACACGGCGATACGCCTATTCCGGTGTTTTCGTTTTTGGGAAAACCTGAGCATCATCCGCGTCAGATTCCCTGCTATATCACGCGCACCAATGAAAAAACGCACGATATTATTCGCAATGGTTTAGACCGTTCGCCGCTATATTCAGGCATTATTGAAGGTATTGGCCCACGCTATTGTCCATCAATTGAAGATAAAATTGTCCGTTTTGCTGACCGTGATTCGCATCAAATTTTTATTGAACCCGAAGGCTTAAATACCCACGAAATTTATCCGAATGGCATTTCAACGAGTTTGCCGTTTGATGTGCAATATGAATTTGTACGTTCGATGCTCGGTTTTGAAAACGCTGAAATCATGCGTCCAGGCTATGCGATTGAATATGACTTTTTTGATCCGCGTGATTTGAAAAGTTCGCTCGAAAATAAACATTTGGACGGGCTGTTTTTCGCGGGGCAAATCAACGGCACAACAGGTTACGAAGAAGCCGCCGCACAAGGTTTGATTGCGGGTTTGAATGCGGCACGATTGACACGCGGCGAGGAAAGTTGGTGTCCGCGTCGTGACGAGGCTTACATTGGCGTGATGATTGATGATTTGATTACGCGCGGCACGCAAGAACCGTATCGAATGTTCACCAGTCGCGCCGAATATCGGTTGTTGTTGCGCGAAGATAATGCCGATTTGCGTTTGACTGAAAAAGGACGCGAGTTGAATTTGGTTGATGACGAACGGTGGCAAGCGTTTGAAACAAAACGTGAAAATATCGACAAATTACAAACGGCGTTAAAACAAAAGTGGATTCATATCGAAACGGAAAATGCCACGCAAGTTGAAACGTTTTGGGGCAAAGCGTTAAACAAAGAAGCGAATTTAACCGAATTATTGCGTCGTCCCGAAGTCGATATTAAAAATTTGCTGACATTTTTGGACGATGAATTGTTTGCGGAAGACGTGGCGGAACAAGTTGAAATTCAAGCGAAATATCAAGGTTATATCACGCGCCAACAAGCCGAAATCGACAAATCTTTGCGGCACGAGCATTTAAAATTGTCGGTGACTTTGGATTATAAAGATGTTTCTGGTTTGTCGAATGAAGTGAGTGAAAAGTTGCAAAAACAACGTCCTGAAACGTTAGGGCAAGCCTCGCGAATGCAAGGTATTACGCCAGCAGCGATTTCGTTATTGCTCGTTCATTTGAAAAAGAAATCCGCTTAATTTTTAGGAAAATCACTATGTTCGCTTACAGCCAAAAAGACCTCAACACCATCGACCCCATTTTAGAGCCGTTGTTTGCACGCGCCAAAGATCACGCCGCGCAAACCGAACAACTTGCAATGGACGCGACACGTTTAATGTCGGTGCGTCCCGACCAGTTTGAAATGAGCGCGAAACAACCGTTTTTCAAACGACTTGCGGCAAATTTCAACGGGCAAAACACCGCGAACATCAATAATTTGTACGAAATGCAGCGTATCGGTTGGCGATATATTCAAATTCTCAACGAACGCGATTTGATGATGGCGCATTCGATGATTACCGTGAAAAATAATTTGCTCACGCTCGCGGTGACAGAAAAAGAAACCCGCGAATTGATGACCACAATGGCAAATAAAATCGCGGATCGTTTTGAAATTTTAGAAGAAAAATACCGTGACATGGCGGTTACTCAAGAAATTCACGGCTGGCTTTTAACATTCGGTACTCGGAATTATCACAAACAACCCGAAAAATTACGGCTGTTACAAATCGTTCGAGAGGCTTTTTTAAAGAAACAAACGGCTTGGAATTTCGCAGAATTACCGTATTTACATCAAGCGTTAATCAATGCTGGTTTGGAGTGGGAAAAAGAAATCACCTTAGCCGATTTTATCGACGACTTAATCGACGAAATCGAAGCCAAAGGCTTTCATGTCTACGACCAACTGATTGCGCTAAATGACGCAAACGGGCGAATTGAACAGAAATTTATTTTAGAAAACATCTCCGCGCCCAGTCACAAATCCCTTTATAAAATCGCCGACAACTACGATGCCAGTAGCGATATGATTGATTTGCTCGCTGACCAATTGTCGATTAGTAAAAAAGACGCGATGAAAAAAGTGTTGCGTGGCTTTATCGAAAAAGAAGGCATCGACACCAGCATCAAAATTCCGATGCGTGATTTAGCCGTTGAGTTATTGGGGTGTCATGGGTTGGTTTTGGGATTATGGTTTGCGCCAGTTCCAACAGAAAAACCTTCAATTCCATATCCAGTTACACCAAAATCACCATCTACTGCACCTTCAACAAAATCAACTCCCAGTATCGAATCAAAAAGAATTGGAAAATTTATTATTCGAGACGGCATTGCCACTGATACCTTAACTGGTTTGACTTGGTTGAGATTTGACTTAGGGCAAACATGGAATCAAGGAGCTTGCCAAGGAAACAGCAAAGGATATAACTGGGAAGTAATGTTTAAGGAGGCGGATAAATTCAATGAAAATGGTGGTTATGATGGCTTCACAGATTGGAAAGTACCAACTATTGATGAGTTAAAAACATTGATAGATAAAAAGGGGCAGGTAAATTTTTTTTCTGAAAACATTCCTTTCATTGACCAAAAAGTTTTTCCTAAAGAATCTATTACTCAGCGTCCAGGCTATGATGCGCGTTTTTGGTCATCGTCTCTTACTGAAGATAATGATGGCAGGTACTTAAACTTCAGCAACGGAAAAGCTGAACTTAATCATAAGGCAAAATGTTTTGCTGTGCGGCTTGTTTGCCGTAGTTAATTTAACAAAATTTGAAATGGGGAAAATTATGTCAATCAAATGCCCAACGTGCCAGCAAGCGGTTTTGAGAGTTTTTAAATGTGATTTTTGTGGTGAGATTCGCTGTGATGCCACTTTTTCAAATGCGGGAAAAGGCGCGTGCGGCACGCAATATAGTCCTTCGGGTAAAGCACAAGCCGCCGTGGTAGGTCATAAATGTTATCAATGCGGCAAGGGTAAATATCTCAAGATGTGATTTTGAAAAGGGAGAATGAATGATGCCAGAAATTAGTCGGTTTTACGGAATTATCATCCGAATGTATTTGATTGATAAAGAACATCCGCCACAACATATTCACGTCAAATATGGTGAGCATGAAGCAGTGATGGAATTGTTGAACTTGAACATTATCGACGGTAGTTTGCCAAAGAAGTGTCGGCAATTAGTACGCGAATGGGCTGAAAATCACCAAGATGAGTTAATCGAAATGTGGAATACGCAAAATTTTCATAAAATTGAACCATTGGAATGAATCGTGAAACTGGTAAATTTCAAACAAAAAGAAGGTTATCGGTTTGCATTAACGTTTGAGAATGGCGAAACAAAAGAAACCGATTTGCAGACGTTGATTGGTAATTATGTCAGCCTCGAATTTTTAAACACGGCGCGAATAGATAACGAATGGGGTTGTTTAGAATTCAAAGATGGCGCGGTTGATATAGAACCGAAGACGTTGTACAAAGCGGGGTGATTTTGAAAAGGGAGAATGAATGATGCAAACGATTAACAGCAAGGAGTTGTTTAGTGTTACAAACAACATTCAATGAAGTGAAAACGCATTTTAACGATGCGTGTAATCGGGTGATTAAACAACGTGATGTGTTATTAGTGACCCGCGAAAATGCCGATAACGTGGTGTTAATGTCGCAGTCATTATTTGATTCGTGGCAAGAAACCTTTTATTTGCTCAAATCCCCCGCGAATGCCGAAATGCTTGCAAAATCCATTGCGGAACATCGAAGTGGACAAACTTTTGAGCGAGCGTTGGTTGATGTTGAAAACAATTGAATGGACGGCGACCGCGTGGGAGCAATATGTTTATTGGCAAACACAAGATAAAAAGACATTGCGAAAAATAAACGGTTTGATTGATGCTGTCGTGAGAAATCCGTTTGAAGGCATTGGCAAACCCGAACCACTCAAAGAAAATTTGTCGGGTTATTGGTCGCGTCGCATTGATGATGCTAATCGATTGGTTTATGCGGTTGAAAATTCGCGTGTGACGATTATTGCTTGCCGTTATCACTATTGAATTTGAGTGTGATTTTGAAAAGGGAGAATGAATGATGCAAACGATTACTTTCACAACAAATAACCAAATCGGGCAGTTGTTACACACCATCGCAACAGAAAATAACAAAGCAACCAGCGAAGTGATTGCGGATTCGTTGCGTTATTATTCTGAAATGCTGCAAAAAAGAAAATGGCAACAGCAAATCAAACACGCTTCGAGTTTGGTGGCGCAACAAAGTTTAGAAATGAATCAATTGTTAGAAGCGAGTAATGCTGATGGGCTTTAAACGCGGTGATGTGCATTTGGTTAATTTCAATCCGTCAAAAGGAACAGAAGCGGGAAAAATTCGCCCTGCGCTGATTTTACAAACTGACGATTTAAACGACGTGAATCATCCCAGCTCAATTGTGATTCCATTCACAACGCAAGTTATCGCCAATGCAAAACCGTTAAGATTCAACATTGCGCCGCGTGATGCGTTAAAACACTCTTCGGATTTGATGCTAGACCAACCGCGAGCCATTGATAATCAGCGTATTACGTCCGAGCCGTTGACTTCACTTTCTGAGTTTGAAATGGCAACAGTTGAACGCTACATGAAAATTATTTTAGGGTTTGAAATGTGATTTTGAAAAGGGAGAATGAATGATGCCAGAAATTAGTCGGTTTTTTGGAGTGATTATTACGATGTACTGGAATGACCATAACCCACCACATTTTCACGCCAAATACGGCGAACATGAAATGTTGATAGGTTTAAATGGTGTGGTGATTGAAGGCAAAATCCCGCGCCGAGCATTGTCGATGGTTTTGGAATGGTTAGCGTTGCATAGAGATGAGTTGCTTGAAAATTGGACACGATGCAAAGAAAGAAAACCGCTATTAAACATTGAACCGTTGGATTGAAAACCATGTTGCACGTTAATCAAGTTAAATACCTCAACGATTATCGCGTGTGGTTATCGTTTGATAATGGTGAAAGTGGCGAGATTGATTTATTTGTTGAATTATGGGGCGAAATGTTTGAGCCGCTAAAAGATAAAAACTTATTCGCAACCGTTAGATTAGACGACACGTTACAGACAATTACATGGCAAAACGGGGCGGATTTCGCGCCTGAATTTTTACTTGAATTAGTTAAAAATAATTCAAATCACGCTTAAACAATAAAACTTTATGAATAAGGAAAAACAATGACAACTGAAACAATGACCGAAGCACAAACATTAACCAAAGGCGATGCAACGATTGAGCTTTCCGTTTTAAATTCTGCCACGCATGATTTGGAATGGGTCGATATAGTGACGATGCTCAACAATCGTGGCGCGAAATTGGAATTAGTCACGCGAATGCAAGATTTATGGGAAAAAACCAAAATTATTGCGGGCGAAGTGGTCAATATCGGGCGCGTGATTTTGCTGCAAATTTGGGAATTTGTGAAAACGAATCCGAATATGATTTTAGGTGCAGTAATTGGTGCGGCAATTGGTGCATTAACATTATTGATTCCATTTGTGGGGCAATTTCTCGCACCGATTGCAATCGCAATCGGCTCGACATTGGGTGCTTTGGCAGGGCATCGCATAGACAAAGTTTTATGTGGTGAGCAAGTTAGTAATTCAATTTTTGAAGATTTAATCACTGCTGCAAAACGATTTTTTCAATTCATTATCGATATATTTGGCGCGTTGCGTAATGAGTATTTTGCAGATGGGTTTTAAGGATGAGTGACGACAACGATAAATTGAACGCATCCGATTACATCAAAACGTATTGGGCAACATTAAAACCAGATGGTAGTGGTATTGCAGGTGGTGCGAGTAGCACGATTTTAGGCGGAATTGTAGGCTGGTTTGGCGCAACACCGATTGCGGGCTGGTTCGGTGCAAATATCATCACAACTTCGGGGCTGGGTTCGGTTTTAAATTTATTGCCAGCTGGTGTGCTTAACTTTGTCGGTATTCCAGCAGTTGCAACAGTAGCAACACCTGCTTTATGGGTGATTGGCAGTGTAGCTGTCTGTGCAACAATCGGTTTTGGTATTTACAAATTAGCCCACAGCGGCGGCATGAATGACGAGAAACGGCGTAAAGTAGGCAAAGATTTACTCGCCAAATTACAGAAACTTTGTGAACGCCGAACTGCTACACAATCAACTGATTCTGAAAATTCAACTGTCGATTCATCAGCGACAATTGCAGAAATCGCGGCGTTATTTCAGGAACTCGCCAACGAAGGTGCTATAAAACCTGAAAAGGTGGCGACGTATGTTGAAAATTTAAAAAGTGGACGCTTGCCAATTGACGTGGCGATTAACATTCTCAACGAACACGGCAAAGAATTAGTCAATCCGTCGCTCGACCCGAATGCTGACATAGATGCAGAATTAAGCAAAGCCGCTTCAGCACGAGCTTTCACCGCAATGAATAAAGGCGTTGCAAATACTGACGAACCAAGCGAATCGTTTTTAAACACCATGCAAAATCGTTTTGGTGTTGAACGTGGACGAGCGGTGGAATTGTATCGTGACGCGCCACTTGACCCAAATCCCAAAGAAACCGCGCAACAATTGGGACAAATTTTCAGTAGTGAAGTGATTGGTGCGGCGTTTGAAGCATTAGCCGACACGGCTAAAAGTATGCAACAAGGACAAGCTGCGTTTGTGCGGTTTATGGAAGTTGATCAAGTATTACAAAATCAATTTAATACAGTAATTGAAGTAATGGATAACGATGTGAATTTGCACGCGGCGATTGGGCGGTTATAACTTATGAATTCAGAAGAAAAATTATTACGCGACGGTTTAACCGCGCTAAATTTACCAACTGACGATAACAAGGTGGCGAAATTATTGGCATTCATTGCCTTAATCGAAAAATGGAACAAAGCCTACAATCTCACCGCAATTCGGAAACGTGACGAAATGGTGAATTTGCATTTGCTTGATAGCGTGGCGATTTTGCCGCATTTGGAAGGTAAACGCATGGTTGACGTGGGAACGGGTGCGGGTTTGCCGAGTATCCCATTGGCAATTTATCGCCCCGATATTCAATTTCAATTGATTGACAGCAACGCGAAAAAAACTCGTTTTGTGCAACAAGCGATTTTAGAATTGAAATTGCCGAACGTGAAAGTCACGCACAGTCGCGTCGAGGATTTTCAGCCAGAACAATTATTCGATACGGTTTTGACACGAGCTTTTGCGAGTTTGCCGGAGATTATCGAATTGACGCAGCATTTAATTTCGGAAAATGGGATTTTACTTTGCATGAAAGGGCAAACTCCCGCCGAAGAACTTGCCGCTGTGAATGCAGAAACAACGCTAATTTCCATTAACGTACCGCACATTGAAGCCGAGCGGTGCTTGGTAAAAATCACACATCTGAAAAGTTAAGGAAAAATCGTGGGAAAAATTATTGCCATTACCAATCAAAAAGGTGGCGTAGGTAAAACGACCACCAGTGTCAATTTAGCTGCGTCGTTAGCTGCGTTAAAACAGCGTGTTTTGCTGGTGGATTTAGATCCACAAGGTAACACTAGTGTGGCTGGTGGGTGATAAATCCACTTTTCGACTGCTAAATCTAGCCCCGCGAAAATCATAAACGATTTTTCATTTTTATCACACACAAAAAAAGCCCCACTTTGCTGTGATGCAAGTAGGGGCTTTTTGTTTAATTATTATTTGCTGGAGACTAATTTCAGCCGTGGTTTTTTAGCGCGATAAGCGGTGACGTATTTATCGAGTGCGTCTTGTCGTTCGAATTGCTTCAAATTGTATCGCATCAAAACGATATTGTGGCTGCGAATCGCCTTTAACAAACGCAAGTCATAAACATCTAAATCACTTTCAATTAACGCATCCCACTTACCGTTTAAAGCGCGATTACAAAATAGGTTTTCGTTGATGAAATGTTTTTCGGTGGTTTTTTTGCCAACTGCTTCATGTGCAAATACTAATGCTTCCATCATTGGCAAATGTGCGTCCCGTTTTTCTTGAATGTCGAACGGACGGTTTAATTCAGATAGAATCTCACGCATTCGCCAGAATTCTGCAACAAGTTCAGATTTAAAATTTATAACGATGTCGGTATTGCGAAACAGCGTGATTAGAAATGTCGCCTGTGGCTCGTTTAAAATTGCAATTTCTGTACTTTGTGCAAAACCGCCTTGCGGGAGCTTTTCACCCTGCCGCGTTTGAAACGCGACTGGGTTAAACATTTGAAATTTATCAATATATTTACGAATTAACGCTAATGCGTTTTTGTGTTGAATGCCACAGTTCTCAGCGATAATTTCGCTTGTAGTAGTTAATTGGTTTTTGTGAAGGGTAACGATTTTAGATTTTGTAGTTATTTTGAGCAATCCTTGAATGGGGATTATTGAATAAAGAGTTGGTGTGGCGGCTCTTATTCAAGGAGTTTTCGACCGCTAAATCTAGCCACGCGAAAATTATAAACGATTTTTCATTTTTATCACGCACAAAAAAGCCCCGATTTGCGGTGATGCAAGTCGGGGCTTTTGCTATCTTTTCAATCTACCGTGAATAAAATCCTAGTTCAAAATTTACATCACACTTATCAAAATTCAAAACTAACCAATCGTGTATTTCAGTTTGTTTCTTTAATTCAGCGGGAACATGACCACGAATCAAATGCTCTACTTTTTCGCAATCTTCTTTACTTTTAATAAATTGGGATTCAGTTTGTGCAAATTTATTTATAAAATCCAAAACTTCGTAGGATTCATGTCGATTTAGCTCCTCTCTATCTTTACCGCCTCTTATTTCAGGATTGTCTCCCACTTCTTTTGCTGTATCAGCATAATCAAGTTTTAAATCTGAGCGTGTTAAAACTATGTTCGCCATTTTTTACTCCAAAATAATTAAAAATCAAAAATCCATTTGGTAATTGCTCGAACTACCTAGTCAGATTGTGCGGGTTAAGTTTTTATTTTCAATTCAACTTCAAAAATAATCTCTGTTGCTGAAAATGCCTTATTTCCAACACTCAACTAAAACAGTCCATTTTTTGGCTTCTTCGGCAATATCCGCATTATTCTTTTCCATTGAGAAAAAACCGCCGCCAGTTTTGTACGGCACATTATTTGTGTCAAGGAAGGTTTTAACAGTTTGTCCATTCACCGCAAAATTGATGGTTTGCCCGATTTGTCCAGTTGCTTTTGCCATTTTTGTATCGTCTAGCTTCATTGAAACGATGCCAACAATATCGCCTTTTTTATCCATTACAGGGCTGCCGCTTGAACCTGGTTGAATCGGCGCAGTGATTTGAATTTGATTGGTGTTATTGCCCAAACCAGATAATGCGCTGACTGTCCCAAATGTAAGATTACCGCCCGAAGATAGAACCGAATTGAGCGGATAACCAAAAACAATCACATCTTCGCCCTGACGTAATTTATTTGGCTCAGGATTTATTTTTGCGAAATTATCGTTATTGTTTGGTAATTGGAGCAATGCAATATCATTTGCACTGTCTGACGTGATGAGTTTTGCCACGCCATCACGCCCTGCAATTTTAATTTCATTACAGCCGTTGACAACGTGATGATTGGTTAAAGCATGACCATCTTTGCTAACAATGATTGCTGTGCCATATTTTTGTTGCGTGGGCTGATGATTAGTTTGGACTATATTTGACGAATTATTATTGTTTGAGGTTAATAAGTTATCGCCAAGTTTCCAATTTGCAGAAAGTTTTTGTGCTTCGATAATTTCGGCTTTAGTTAATTCTTTTTCGATAATTCCTCGAAACCTAGGAGCATATTCATCACCTCGTGCTGCTGCTAAGTTTGCCCACGCATAAGCACTAATTTTATCCTTATAGACTACTTCTCCCTGATAACAAGCTACTGCTAATCTAATCTGTGCCATTGAAAATCCTTTAACTGCTGCTTTTTGGAATAATTCTATTGATTTGACAGCATCTTTTGGCACTCCTTCTCCCGAATAATACATAGTTCCAAGAATTGTCGTAGCTTCATCATCGCCTTGGTCTGATGCTTTTTGATACCATTTAGCTGCTGAAACCAAGTTTTTTTCTATTCCCTCCCCATGTTTATACATCCAACCTAGCCTAAACTGAGATTCAATATGACCTTGAGATGCAGATTTTTCATACCATTTGAATGCTAACTCATCTATTTTGTATATACCGTCCGCTTTGTAATACATTTCAGCTAAAAAAAATTGTGCTTCAGAAACGCCTTGCTCGGCAGCCGCCCTATAAAATTCAACTGCCTTACTAATGTTTTCTGGAATTTTCATCAATCCATTTTCTTCTATTCCCTTCAAATATATTTTTGCTAATTTTAATTGAGCTTCAGCGTTACCACTATTTGCCGATTTTTCTAATAAATCCAATCCTTTTACGATATTTTTTTCTACACCGCCACCATTCAAGTAAATTAAACCAAGTTTTAACTGTGCAGAAATGTCATTTTCTTCTGCTTCTTTTTGGAGTTTTTCCAATTCTTGTTCTGGAGTTAGTTTTTCTGGTTGTGTAATCACTTGTTCAACAACAGGAGGATTTTCTTCTACAGTCGTTTTTTCATCACAGCCAGCTAAGAGTAAAAACGGTACGATTAACATGGTGATATTAGAAAATTTCATTGTGTGCCTGTGGTGTTTGGGAATGATGCAAGTTTGAAACATTTTATAACAAAAAGCCCTGACTGCATTACGCAATCAAGGCTTTAATTTTGGCAGGAATTCATTTATTGACACCATACTTTACAACGATTGTTTGTGTGCAAATTAAGTAGTTCTGCCGAAGCACACGCTCCAAGTGGACTTCCTTCTAAAAAAATCACTTTGTCGCCTACATTCATATTGAAGCAATAAGTTTTAGCCTCAAACTTTTCACCATTGATAATAAAAAGTTCGTCGTTGTTAGAAACCGTAATTTCATAACTGTTTGTTGCCGCGAATGCCCCACAAGAAATCCCTATTAACAGTGGTAATGCAATCCCAAAAAACGATTTTTTCATAAATTTACTCGTATATCTGTTGATGCGAATGCAATCGAAATTTTTTACTGATACATTTTACGCACTAAAAATTTTTGAGCTTTTGATAACAAATTACTTTGTTCTAACAATTCGTTTTTTGATGCGTAAAATTTAAAAGTGAACTGCTTAATATCATTATCTAAATCGGTATCACCTAATTCTGAAAATGACTCCAATTGAAAATTTTTTCCGTCGAAGTATGAAGTTACATAGCGTTGCGAATTAAAGCCGTTGCATAAAAGTAAATCAAACAATATAGAGCCTTCAAATTTTTTGCGCGAAAGTTCGCGTTCTATATCCGCAAGGTATTCTTCTGGGCGTGAATAATCCACAGAAAAGCTCACATATTTGAATTTGTTTCCATTCACTGTTTCTAATTTATACTTTTTCATTTTAAAAACCTCACGTTATTGTGGAGGTATACGTTTCTTCTATGATTTGAATCGTTTTTTCAATAATTGCGTTTGCTTCATTTTTATTTGAAATAATTCTGGTCATTGCGGGTATTGTATCTGCGTGAAACAATCCGTGCCGTTGATTTCTGTAATACTTATATGAATTTTCTATGGCATGACAAACAGTCATTTCAGTTACCATTCGTATATCGTGTTTTAATTCCAAATCTTTAGATAAATGAACGCCGAATCCATCTTTACCAATAGTGATATTTAAGTTTTTTGCAAAAAGAAGTTTTACATAGCCTTCTAATCCTCTCAATGCTGGAAAAGCAAAGCAACTATAATCCGCTAATGGAATGTCTAATTTTCTCAACGATAATGCTGGTGAAATAATCGAAACTAATTTATCTCCAATAAAACCATAGGCATTTGGCATCAAAATTTTTAATTCAGATACCACTTCTTCTACAGTAATATCAATTTGAACTACTTTTAGTTGAGCTTGGATAATTTCTTTGTAATCAAATAATTCCGATAAAATCTCAATTACTTCGCTATACAAAAGTAACGGTTTCGCCTGTATTTGTAACTTTTTTGTATTAAACAAATTGAACGTTAAAGTATCGCCTTGTTTGCCTATAATTTTATATTGTTTTCCATGCTGAATTTCAGTCAGTTCTGAAATAGAAGCTCCGCATTCTTCCTTTAAAAATTCTAAAACTAACAAGAATTTTTCATCTGTCACATTGTTAATTGATAATGAAGGCTTCGTAATGTTGCCGCCCACAGCACATTTTTCTTTAATATATTCGGCAATCTCAAGTGATAAAGGCTGATTTTTACCAACTTTGTAATTCAACGTAGTTGAACCGTCTTTATTGAAATAAACATGAAGCAACGCCACACTTTGACTAGAAAATGTGACTTTATACTCAATAAATTTGTCTTTTTGTTCACTTTCGACTTTTACATCATTTTCGTAGCGGGCTAAAGACGAATTTATCAACTCACGATTTAAGCTAATTGCTTTAAAACTCATTTCACATATCCAAGTATTTTTATGATTAAATTTTGATGATTCTACCATTAGACAAATAAGTAACAATCCAGTTTGTTAAAAAGCCCCGACTTGCGTTACGCAAATCGGGGCTTTTTTTGTTTTAGCGATGTATCAAAAACTAACCGCCAAAATCATCGAACATAATGTTTTCAGGTTCAACGCCGCTGTTAATCAACATACTGGTCACTGACGTATTCATAATTGGAGGACCACACATATAGAACTCACAATCTTCAGGAGCTGCGTGTTTCTTAATGAATTCTTGTTCCAACACGTTGTGAATAAAGCCTGTGTAACCGGTCCAATTATCTTCTGGCAATGGATCAGATAGAGCGCAATGCCATGTGAAGTT
>CAISXF010000006.1 GCA_903889445.1 uncultured Pseudomonadota bacterium | reverse complement strand
TCTCGCACATCACTTTGAACCAGATACGGGAAGTAATTTTGATATTGAACCTTAACAACACGTCGTTTAGCCGACGTGTATCCTGAACTTTTAGTTCTTAGCTCACTAACCCACCAGCTTGAGCTGGTGGTTGTTTAGTTGTTAAAACTTCAATTGCCGCCGCGCCGTAAGGTGCTAATTTTGGGTCTGCTAACGCGATATACTGAAAACCGCCTTTTGCTAAAATATCCCCTTTTTCATCGACATAATTTGCTGTGCTTGACCACAAAACCAATTTTCCCAGCGCGTAAGTGAAACGACTTTTTGCCACCGCCAATCCCACTTGTTCTAATTTGAGCAGAGTATTTTCATCTGCCGCTAAAAACACTTCAAATGGTGCGCCGTTTTCAACTTGCGACACAAATTTCCCCGACGAACCAAATGATAATTGCGCGGTGTGTCCTGTCGCTTTTTCAAATTCAGCGGCAATTTCGGTCATCGGTTTAGTGAAATTCGAGGCGACCGCCACGAGCGTTGTATTGGCGAAACTTATTGGCGAAATTAAAAGAAAACCTACTACAACAAACGGCTTCAGTGTTTTAAAAATCATGACATTCTCCGTGTTAAAACCGCAACATACTTTGCACATAAAAATAATCGACATCCTGGTTGTCGGGAGCTTTTGGGGCATTTTTTGCAAATTCATCTTTGTAAACGCGGCAACCAGAACCCATTCCCAACGCAGATTTTTGTGGAAATTCAATTTGTTCAACGGGTAAAACCGCTTCTTTGCCGAGTAATTCCATAAAACCGTCGGCGTTTCGTTGATAAACACCCCAGAAAATTTCGCCAATGTGTGCGTCAGTGGCGACAAAAGCGAGTTCCGGTAATCGATTTTGCGCCAATGCGGCAAGCGTTGAAACGGGAACAACGGGCAAATCGGCACCAAACGCCAAGCCTTGAACTACGCCAGTTGCAATGCGTAAACCCGTGAATGAACCCGGGCCACAACCAAACGCCAGCGCGTCGTGTTGCGACAATTTTAATTCGGCTTCCGCGAGCAACGATTCAATCATCGGCAATAATAATTTGGTGTGCGCTTTGGGTGTGATTTCAAAACGTTGGCGAATTTCACCGTCGATAAATAACGCGGCAGAGCAGGCTTCGGTGGAGGTGTCGAGTGCAAGTAATTTCATAATTTTGTTTTTCAGTGTGATGCGTCACGCAAGGTTTGTAATTCGGTGTTTAATTCGTTTGCCAATTCAGAAAAATAACTTTCGCGGTCGTCAATCGACAAAATTTGCTGATAAATTTCGTCGTCGTGCAATCGTTGTACTTCGATTTCTAAAATGGCAATTCGTTCACGCAGCGCCGCAATTTTCGCTTGCAACGCTTCTTTGTTGTGAATGCTTTCCGCTGCCGTTCCGAGTGAACCGCCCGTTTCTAATGCCGTTAAAATTTCAATTACTCGTTTCAAATCTTGGCGACGATAAGCGTCATTCAATTCTTTAAAAAACTCTTCGCCTTCTGCTTTGAATTCGTCCGCAAGTTTATCGGGATGACACAAACGGCTGGCTTTTCGATACGCCGTTTTTAATGCTTGTTGCTCGTCAGGCGTTAACGTTTGTGGCGCGTCGTCTAATTGTTGTTGATAACCACGCTCAAATTCTTCGTAATCGTGTTCGGCTTGTTCTTTTTCGGTTTCGTCGTCGCATAAATCAGCACGACGTTTCAAAATTTCTTCAATCAAGCTACCCAAACGACGAAAGTATTCGCCGTTGAATTCGTTAATTTCACGTTCAAGGTCGGCTTGCGTATCGGTTAATTCAATCAACCGATTTTCCAACAGTTTCAATTCCAGTTTTAAACCTTGAATTTGCGGGTCTTCGTACACGGTCAAACCACTGCTGTCGTGCTTGTACTGTTCAATCAAGTGAATTACGTCTTGAAATTGCTGGGCGCGAATTAACGCCAAAATATGCTGCACTTGTTCATCGAGCGGCAACTTTTCAAGTTTTTGTACCTGCATCGCAATGAGGTCGTCTTCTTCCATAGCCACTGCGTTTTTGATGATGTCGAGGCGTTTTAAAATGTCGTTGGGCATGATGTTTTTGAGTTATTTTTAAGATTCGATTGCTGCAAAGCCGCTAAAGCCACAAACTCTAATTTAGGTTGCGCTTGTTCGAGTGTAATTTGCCATTGCAATTCATTTTCGATGTCGTCCAACCACTGAAAAGCCATTTCGTATTGAATCACAGCGGGGAAAATAGCCGCTTTTTCTATCAATAATGCAAAGTTTGGAGTCATTTTTTAACCTAATTTAAGTTTTGTTTGATGATGTCGAGGCGTTTTAAAATATCGTTTTGCATTACAGTCCCATTTTCAAAATATCGTTAAATCAAACAAAAAGGAAAAACACTGTCCGCCGCTCCCAAAACAACTACCGAACCAACCGAACATTATCGACGTAGCTCTTATAGTCGTTGTAAGAACCGCCGTTACTGAAATAGACGATCCACGCATGGTCACTATAACTAGCATAAGGCGAGGACGACCAAAACCAATCTCCATTATTTTCAGGAAAAACATCTGCATCAATGTAATTTCCTTCTTTTCCTTTGATTTTATCGATTAAGGTTTTTAATTCATTAACGTCAGGAACGCGCCAATCGTTATAACCAGCGTAACCTTGTTGATTGAATGTATCGGGGATTGTCATTGCATCGTCCCATGTAAATATTTCAGCATCTCCCACAACAGTTCCATTTTCCCATCGTTGCCCATGAGCAAATCGTAACCACGTCAAACCAGTTTCAGTGTCGGTTGCAATGCCGTCTTTAATGATAAATTTCCCAATTTGCTGTTCGTTCTGTAACCAGCATTTTGCTTTTCAAAATCTTGTCGGTGATGCTCAATAAACTGCGGGTTTTGTGTAACGCTAATCCCGAATTTTCTATTATTTTCGGGAGGTTTTTGTTGTCATCTGACTTCATAAAGTGTTCCTGATTTGATATTCACGCGCTTACTTTGTTGAAAAGATTGTTTTGCAACGGCTTCAATAAAGTGTTTTCGCTCTGGTGTCATAACGGATTGAAATTCACTTGCGTCAAAGGCTTCGAGTAATTCTTGTTCCTCTGCATCAAGGCTAAATCCTTTCATTTTTTCGGTCATAAATTTGTGGGTGTTTAAAAAGAAAATTCTGCGTTTAGTTTAACACTCAATTGCGCCAACAACTGATTCAAACCTGTTACGGCTGTGGCGTAATGTTCATCGGCTAACGGCTGACTTAAATCAATCGTGCCGTGTTGCAAAACGGCGTGTGTTTTTTCATTTAAAATTGTCCAATCGACCGAAAAATGAATCGCGTTTCCCAGCACAATATCCAACTGCGTCACGTCAATCACCAACCGATAATCGACCATTCCGAGCAAACTCCACGGATAGGCTTTAAACCAAAACGCGGGTTGTTGCGTCGCCAAATTCTTCGCTAACACTTCGGTCATATTTTGTTTGAGCAACGCCGCCCATTGATGTTGTTCCTCCAAATTCAACGCGCCATTCGGGTCGCGCGTGACGATTTGTTTGCGTTCCAACGCGCTGGGCAAACTGATTTGCGCCACACCAATCAGCGGTTTTTTGTCGGCAAAAAGCCCCCCTTTTTGAAGGGGGGTTGGGGGGCTTTGCTTTGATTCCAAACTATAAAACTGCGTCGGCACAACCGTCGCGCAACCTTGCAACATCAACAAACCGACTAAAACTAATTTTTTCATTTTGCACCTTCTTCACTTTTGCCACGCACCACGGATTCAGGATGTTGCGCTAAATAATCCGTCAATTGTTTTACAGAACCTGCCGCTTGCGTCAATTCTTGCAACAATTGTTCAAGTTGATAATGCGTCGTTGCGCCGGCTTCAAAATTACTCAAGGCTTTTTGCGCGGTATTCAGCGTTTTATCCGCCGAATTTAGCGTTTTATCGACCGTTCCCATCGTGCCTTTGACGCTGTTCAACGTTGAAGTTGCCGCCGTCGTCGTGCCTTGCAAACCTTGCAGCGTTTTATTGATTTCGTCGGTCAAATTTTCAAGCGGCAACTTCGCAATTTTATCCATAATGATATTCGCCGAATGGGTAAATTGGTCGAGCGAACTCGCCGTGGTGGGAAATTCTGCGTATAAACCGTGTTTAGGATTTTCAATGATTTTGCTTTTCGGGTGAAAATCCAAATCCACCAATAATTGCCCCGTCAACAAACTGCCCGTTTGTAATTGAGCGCGTAAGCCTTTATCAATCAACTGTTTGACCATTTCTTGTGGCAAGATTTTCACGTTTGGATTCACTTCTTTAATGCGTTCTGGCTGCAATTCCACAATCACGGGAATGCGAATATCTGCCGTTTTTTCGTCCAATTCCAAACTTACATTTAACACTTTTCCGACCGGATAACCGCGCAATTGTACCGGCGCACCTTCCGTCAAACCCCGCACCGAACCGTTAAAATACATCACATAATGCAACGTGTCGCGATAAGTAATTTCAGTCGATTGATCGTAAGTATCGTAAAGCGGATACAGTGTATTTTCGGGTTGAATCGCCTCGATTCCATCTTCTGCCGAGGCACGAAACGCAATGCCGCCGCTCAACAGTGAAATCAGCGAACCGGTGCGAACCTTGAAACCGTCCGCGCCCGCCGACAAATCCACGCCGCTATCAATCCAAAAACGGGTATTTTTACGAATAAATTGATCGTAAGGTTTGTTGATAAAAATAGTGAGCCGAATCGCGTCCGCCGCCGCTGAAAGTTCATGCGTCAACACTTGCCCGACCGCGATGCCGTGAAAGTTAATCGGCGTGCCAGTTCGCATTGAGCCGAGATTATTGGTTTCTAAAATAAACTCTTTTCCTTCGGCATTCGCTTTCAACGGCGGCGGATTCGTTAAACCCACAAAATCGTGTTGATGCTCGCCCGAACTGGGTTTTATTTCAATGTACGCGCCTGAAAGCAACGTGCCTAAACCTGAAATTCCACCCAAACCAACTTGTGGACGCACGACCCAAAACAGCGTGTTGGTTTTTAAATACTTGCTCGAACTCGCGTTCATTTGCGCGGTGACGGCGATAGTTTTTAAATCGTCATTGATGTTAATCGCGGTCACTTTGCCAATTTCTACGTCAAGATATTTGATTTTGGTTTTGTCTACGTCCAAACCTTCGGCGGTCGGAAAACTAATCGTGATGACTTCGCCTTTTTCTGCAAAGGATTTGTAAATTAACCAGCCGCTGACTAACACGGCAATCACGGGCAAAAACCAAATCAACGACCATTCAGACTTTTTGTTTAAAACGACTTCGTCTGCTTCGTAGTTTTCGTTTAAATCAGTCATTTTGCACATCCCAAATCAAACGCGGATCAAAACTTTTTGCCGCAAACATTGTTAAAACCACCACCGCCGCAAACGCCGTTGCCGCTGAACCCGCGATAACTTGCGCCACGCCGCCTAAATTTACCAGTGAAACTAAAATCGAAATCATAAAAATATCCAACATGGACCACCGCCCGACAAACGCAATAATTCGATACAGCCGCGTCCACAATTTAGCGTTCACTTGCCACCGAAAATGTACGCACAACAATAACAAACTCAAACCGAGCAACTTTAACAATGGCACTAAAATACTCGCCACCAAAACCAACATCGCAATCGGCAACATATCGCTATGAATCAACGCCACAATGCCGCCTAAAATGGTGTGTGGTTCGCCCACGCCTAACTTTGTCACCGTCATAATCGGGAATAAATTCGCGGGAATATACAGTGCGAAACCGCTCAATAATAACGCTAACGTGCGTTGAAAACTGTGTGGCAATCGCGCGTGTAAATGACTGCCGCAGCGCGTACAGATGGGAGGCGCGGTGGAACGTATTTGCGCTAATTTTCCACACTCGTGACAGCGCATTAAACCTTGCGCGAGAGCGGTATTATTTTTTTTCATGTACGTTCAACTGTTCAATGCGTTGCCAAAATAACACGCTGTCAAAATTACTCGCCAACATTAACGCCACCCATAAAAGCAACACAAACGCCGTCAAACCTAAGCCAAATTTCAATTCTGCCATCGACGCGAGTTTCACGCAGGCGACGATAATTCCCAACAAATACACTTCCAGCATCGCCCATTCGTCAATGTGTTGCAGCGTGCGTAACCACACGCTCAAATATCGATTCGGACGATGAAAATATAAATGTCCGCTAATCAATAACGACAAAATAATACTCAACATCGGAAAGAAAATACTGGCTAAAAAAACGACCACCGCCACCGCCCACATGCCTTCGTTGAACAACGTCACCGAACCACTCAACAGCGTGCCATCGTGGGTATTTTCTAAAATTTTAATGCTGACAATCGGCAATAAATTCGCTGGCAACAGCAAAAATAAGCCCGCCAATGACAACGCAAACGTTCGCGTAATGCTTTGAATACGAGGTCGATGCAGTAAATAATGACAGCGTGGACAATGCGCTTTTTCGTTCACAGCCGGAAAAACGCGCTGCAAAAGCAAGTCACATTCGGGACAGGCAAGATAATTTGAAATTTTCATAGCGGTAATTTTAACGCATGACAGAATATCGTCGTGCAATTGATGGTAGAATTTTTGCATTATTTTATGTTATTCCATTTCCTGAGAATGTCAGTATGGTCGCCCCTAAAGATTTACAGTTTAACAACCTCATCAATGACCTAATCAAAGAAAAATTTTTAACTGTCACGGATGCCCAAAAGTATTATCAAGCGGCTCAAAAAGAAGAGGTTTCTCTGATTAACTATTTGGTCACGAATAACATTGTCAATTCGACTCTTATCGCGTCTAAAATTTCGATGGAGTTTGGTGTCCCGTTTTTTGATTTAGATGCCATTGATTTGAGACATGTGCCGCGTGATTTAGTCAGTAGCGCATTGATGAAAAAACATCATATTATACCTTTGCACGTTCGCGGTATGACGCTATTTGTGGCAATTTCCGACCCACTCAGTTTTCAAGGTTTTGACGAAATAAAATTCCATAGCCACCTTAATCCTGAACCCATTTGTGTGGAAGAGCCTAAATTAGTCAATGCGATTGAAAAGTTATTAGAAATCGCTAATTTGGTGATGAGCGACCTGCTCGATTCGGATTTGGATAATCTAAATATGGGAGGTCAAATCGATGCAACAGACATCGGTCCGACCAGTGACTTGTATGATGCGCCGATTGTCCGTTTTGTGAATAAAATTTTGTTGGATGCCATCAAAACAGGCGCGTCAGATATTCATCTTGAACCGTATGAAAAAATCTTTCGCATTCGTTATCGTGCAGATGGCATGTTATATCAAGTGGCTGCGCCTCCTATCAGTATTGCAAACCGGATTGTTTCACGAATTAAAGTCATGTCACGCATGGATATTGCGGAACGGCGAGTGCCGCAAGATGGACGTATCAAGATGATTTTATCCAAAAGTCGCGCCATTGATTTTCGGGTGAATACGTGTCCGACACTATTCGGCGAAAAAGTGGTTTTACGGATTTTAGATCCAGCTAGCGCACAATTGGGCATTGAAAAATTGGGTTTTGAACTCGACCAGCAGAAATTATTTTTAGATGCTATTCACAAACCGTATGGAATGGTGCTGGTCACAGGGCCGACGGGAAGTGGTAAAACGGTATCGTTATACACCGGTTTGAACATTCTTAATACGCCCGAACGAAACATTTCCACTGCTGAAGATCCGGTCGAAATTACCGTTGAAGGCATTAACCAAGTCAACGTTCATCCGAAAGCGGGGCTGACCTTTGCCAGCGCGTTACGTTCTTTTTTACGGCAAGATCCTGACGTGATTATGGTCGGTGAGATTCGCGACCTTGAAACCGCTGAAATTGCGATTAAAGCCGCTCAAACCGGGCATTTGGTGTTGTCCACGTTGCACACGAATGACGCGCCACAAACCCTTAACCGCTTAATGCAAATGGGGATTCCGGCGTTTAATATCGTTTCAGCCATCAATTTAATTGTGGCGCAACGTTTGACGCGGCGTTTATGTGAAGCGTGTAAAACACTCACTTACTATCCGGACGATTTTTTATTGAAATCCGGTTTTAAAGCCGACGAACTTGGCACGCTTAAACTCTTTAAAGCCGTCGGTTGTGATTTGTGTACACACGGTTTTAAAGGACGTGTCGCGATTTATCAAGTGATGACGTTGAGTGAAAAAATGCGGTCGTTAATTTTACAAGGGGGCAATGCGATGCAACTTTCTGAACAAGCGGCGGCGGAAGGTATTAACGATTTACGCGCTTCGGGATTAAATAAAGTACGTTTAGGCATGACCAGTTTGGAAGAAATTGATCGCATCACTATCGAAAATTAAGTAAGAGTCAATTATGGCGGATTTAGAAAAACAAAGAATCGTTGCCAAAGAAATCGAATTTGTTTGGGCGGGTAAAGATAAGCATCGACATAAAGTGCTGGGCGAACTGGTGGCGATAGATGAAAAAGCGGCACGGACGGAGTTGCATCGGCGGCGCATTATCATTACGCGCTTAAAGAAAAAACCGCCGCCACTTTTTAGCAAAAGAGTTACTAAAATTACGTCCGCCGATATTTCCATTTTTGCGCGGCAATTCGCGACGATGCTCAATGCCGGCGTTCCGGTTGTGCAAGGTTTAGATATTGTCGGGCATGGACATGAAAATGCCAGTATGCGCGATTTGCTGTTAACGATTAAAACCGACGTGGAAAATGGCGACAGTTTGACTCAAGCATTGCGAAAACATCCCGCACAGTTCGATGATTTATTTTGTAATCTCATCGCCGCCGGTGAACATGCGGGGGTGTTAGAAACATTATTAGACAAAATTGCGACATACAAAGAAAAAAGCGAATCCATGAAAAAGAAAGTCAAAAAAGCCATGACGTATCCGGTTTCGGTGATGGCAATTGCGTTGATTGTCACGACGATTTTATTGGTTTTTGTGGTGCCGGTGTTTGAAGATTTGTTTAAAAGTTTTGGCGCAGATTTACCCGAATTCACCAAAATGGTGATTGGGATGTCAAAATGGATGCAAACGTATTGGTTGTTTTTTGTCGGGGGTTTATTCGTAGCATTTTATATCTTTAAATTTTTCCAAAAAACCTCGGAACGCTTCAATTATTTGGTTGATAAAATGCTGTTAAAAGTGTCCGTTGTCGGCACCATCATCAATAAATCGGCGATTGCCCGATTTTCACGAACCTTAGCCACGATGTCAGCAGCGGGCGTTCCGTTAGTGGAAGCATTAGAATCGTGTGCCGGAACGTGTGGCAATCGAATTTATGCAGCCGCCGTGCGGCAAGTACGCGAAGAAGTGGCAATGGGCGAACGATTACATTTTGCGATTGCAGCCTCGGGATTATTTCCACACATGGTGCAACAAATGATTCAAATTGGCGAAGAAACCGGGGCGTTAGATGCGATGCTGTCTAAAGTTGCCGATTTTTACGAAGAAGAAGTCGATAATTTAGTCGATAATTTAAGTGCTTTAATGGAACCCATGATTATGATGATTTTAGGTGTTTTAGTAGGCGGGTTAATTGTGGCAATGTATTTACCCATTTTCAAACTTGGCTCGGTGATACATTGATGCAAATTTTTAATGAGTTAACGTTATTAACCACGCCGATGGCGTTCACCGTATTGATGGGGATCGTCGGTTTATTGATCGGCAGTTTTTTAAATGTGGTGATTTATCGTTTGCCACTCATGATGCAACGGCAATGGCGTTACGATTGTTTGGAGTATTTGAAATTGGAGCCGGACGCGCCCACGGAAACGTTCAATCTCGCGCTACCCACGTCACGCTGTTCACATTGCCAAACGCCGATTTTGGCGCGACAAAACATTCCGGTGTTGAGTTATCTCTGGTTGCGCGGCAAATGTGCGAATTGTAAAAATCCGATTTCGGCACGTTACCCAACGGTTGAATTGTTCACCGCGTTTGCGTCCATGATGGTGGCGTGGCATTTTGGTTTTGGCGAACAAGCGGCGGCGGGATTAGTGTTGACGTGGGTGTTAATTGCGCTGACTGGCATTGATTTAGATCACCAATTATTGCCCGATGTCATTATTTTGCCGATGGTGTGGCTTGGTTTGATTTTGAGTTTATTTCACGTTTTCATCGACAGCGAAACCAGCATTATTGGCGCGACGGCGGGTTATTTGTTGTTGTGGTCGGTGTTTCACGGCTTCAAATTGATTACCGGCAAAGAAGGCATGGGGCAGGGAGATTTCAAATTATTGGCGATGTTAGGCGCGTGGTTGGGTTGGCAATATCTGGGTTTGATTATTTTATTGTCCTCACTCGTTGGCGCGGTCATTGGCTTGACGTTAATTTCACTTAATAAACAAAAACGCGACGTGCCAATTCCGTTTGGTCCGTATTTGGCGGCAGCGGGTTGGATTGCGTTGTTGTGGGGCAAGGGTTTAAATGCCTGGTATTTTGGCTGATTCGGTTCCACTTGAACGCCGCGAACAGGCTATAATGCGGCATTCTCATTTTTCAAACAGGTTTTAAAACTATCATGGCGCATTATCTTGAAATTCACCCTGAAAACCCGCAACCCCGTTTTATTCAACGTGCCGTTGAGATTCTTCGTGACGGTGGCATTATTATTTATCCTACCGATTCGGCTTACGCGCTGGCGTGTCAGCTCGATGATAAACCAGCGTTGGAGCGAATTCGCCGCATTCGGCAACTGGACGAAAAACACAATTTCACCCTGGTTTGCAAAGATTTAACGCAAGTTTCTAGTTTTAGCAAAATCAATAACGAGTCGTTTCGCTTGATTAAATCTCTCACGCCAGATGCGTTCACGTTCATTTTAGAAGCCACGAAAGAAGTGCCGCGTCGGTTGCAACATCCGAAGAAAAAAACCATCGGCGTGTGCATTCCTCAAAATTTGATTGCTCAAAAATTGGTCGAAGAATTGGACGAACCGTTAATCACCACGACGTTAATTTTGCCGCCCGATACGACAGCGTTATCGAATCCTTACGAAATTCGTGAACGTTTAGACGATTTGGTGGATTTAATTATTGACGCGGGCGTGATTGATTATGAACCGACCACGATTATTGATTGCACGGCGGGTTCGTGCGTGATTGTGCGCCAAGGCAAAGGCATTGCGCCGACATTAGATTGAGAGAGAAATGACAACAATGATGAATGAATTAACGTTAATGCAGCGGATTGTGGTGTGGATTCTGCCAGTGATTTTTGCGATTACGGTGCATGAAGTCGCACACGGTTGGGTGGCGAAAAAATATGGCGATAATACCGCCGCGATGTTGGGACGATTGACGCTGAACCCGTTTAAACATATCGATTGGTTCGGCACGGTGATTTTGCCGAGTTTGCTGTTAATGACTGGAACGGGTTTTATTTTTGGTTGGGCAAAACCGGTGCCAGTGGACTCACGGAATTTTAAAAAGCCGCGTCAAAATATGGCAATTGTCGCCCTTGCGGGACCTGTGTCGAATTTGTTGATGGCGATTGGTTGGGCGTTGATTGCGCGGGTTGGTGTGACGATTGGCGTGGGAAATGAAACGATTGCCATGCCGTTAATTTATACCGGTGTGGCGGGAATTTCGATTAACCTCGTGTTGATGTTGCTGAATATGTTGCCGATTCCGCCGCTTGATGGCAGCCGAATTTTATCGGGTATGTTGCCGAGTTATTGGGCGTGGCAATTTAATAAATTGGAACGTTTTGGTTTTATTATTTTGTTGGCGATGCTTTACACCAAAGTGCTGAATGTGATTTTGGATTATCCGCTGTATTTTATTCAACAGTGGTTTTTTACGTTGGCGGGTTTATGAAGCCCATTTTATTAGGCGTAAACATTGATCACGTCGCCACGATTCGCCAAACGCGAGGCACACGTTACCCTGATATTTTGCAAGCGGCGTTAATCGCTGAACAAGCTGGCGCGGACGGCATTACCGCACATTTGCGTGAAGATCGCCGTCATATTCAAGACCGCGATATTTATTTATTAAAAGAAAATATCCACACGCGCTTGAATTTTGAAATGGCGGTGACGGACGAAATGCTGGCGATTGCCTGTAAAGTTCAACCGTTTGCCTGTTGTTTGGTTCCCGAAAAACGAGCGGAATTAACCACGGAAGGCGGTTTGAATGTAGCAGAAAATTTGTCACGTTTGCAAACGGCTTGCGCTCAATTGGCGGACGCAGGCATTGAAGTGTCGCTGTTTATTGATCCTGATAAAGCGCAAATTGACGCGGCGGTGAAATCGGGCGCATCCGTGATTGAATTGCACACAGGCGCGTATGCTGACGCAGAAAATCGTGTTGAACAATTGCACGAATTGGCGCGAATTCAACACGCAGCGCGTGTCGCTCACGCGGCGGGTTTACAAGTGAACGCCGGTCACGGGCTGAATTTTCATAATGTTCAAGCGATTTGCGCGATTCCTGAAATTATCGAATTGAACATTGGTCACGCGATTATCGCGCAGGCGATTTTTTCAGGATTAGCGCAAACGGTGATAGATTTGAAAGCAGTGATGGAAAAGGCAAGGGTCTGTACAAAATAATCCAACGTCACAACTTAAAGCCCGTCAGTTCGATTTCCATTTCGGTGGTTTCCGTGTCGTTGTCGAAGTTTAATTTCACAAACGTGGTCTTATCTGTTTGCGCGTGAAACCCCGCCGTTTAGGGCGGGGAGGATGTCAATTAAGTAATAATAAGTGAGCCTGTACCAAATGTACTATTAAACGAATTTACTGAACCTATAAATTCTTGAGCTCCTGTTAAGCCGGTCAATACAAGATGAGTCGTTGTGCTACCCGACGCATACGTTACATCAATCTGATGATCAGTGTAGCTATTATTATTCACTTGTGGTGCATTGCCCGCTGGGAAATGAAGCACGTCACCGCTAGCAAAATTTGCAATGGTATAAGTGTAATCTCCAGGCGTGACATTAAACTGAAGATTGCCAGTGGCTGCATCGGTTGTACCGCTGCCCGTTATTGAAACTATTGAGTTGCCGCTATTATTTGTAATTGTATCGACAATTATTGTTTTTGCTGCGCTCATACTCGTATTCCTCGCTGCATCTGTTGCAATCGCCGTAATAGTAGACAAACCTGCTACATAATCTGCATCGGCTAAGATGCAAGACCATTTTGTACCGACAACCGTTGCTTCCGCTACAGTGCCATTGACGAACGATAACGCGACAGTTGAACCCGATTCAGTAGTTCCCGTTAAGGTCACGCCCGCTGCTTTTTCAGCCAAAGTGATCCGGTCATCACCTGCCACTACGTCAAACGTAGGCTTAACAGGTGGTTTGGTATCTTCAACAGCAACCGTTGTCAACGTTGTATCACTGACATTACCGGCTTTATCCGTTGCCGTGACACTAACGTCAATGTTACCAAATCCTTTGGCGGGATAATTCGCACTAGTCAAAGGATAAGACCAATCACCGTTTGTATTTGTTGCTTCAACTTTGGTTTCAATGCCATTAACCGTCAACGTCAAGTTCACTGTTGCCCCCTTTTCAGCGGCACCTGTGATAATCACGCCAGCATCTCTTTCAGCCGAATCAATTCTGTCATCGCCCGTCACAAAATAAATACTTGGTGCATTGGGTGCGGTGCTGTCGAATGTAAATGACACAGGCGCACTTTCATTGCCAGCTTTATCTGTTGCTGTTGCTACCACTTGTTGTGCCGTTGCGTCCGTTAACGCTCCCAACTCCATGCTGCTAATCGATTTCGACCAGTTACCCGAGGCATCAGCAAGAACTATTTTTACTAAGCCGGTCTTTTCATTATCACCAAAGACCAATTTTACTGTCGCGCCTGCTTCAGCTGTGCCGGTTAGGACTAAACCTTTGATAAGTTTTGCAGTCGTTGGTTCAATGATAACAGGCATAGCGGGTGCAACCGTATCCGCAACAATAATCGTCGCTTTAGTCGCATCGCTCTCATTACCCTCTGCGTCAGTCGCGATAACGGTCAATGCTAACGTCGTTGCACCGGTTGTTTCGCCTTCAGGATAAACCGCTGCCGCATAATCTGCGGAATCTAACGGATGCGTCCATTTACCTTCGGCATCTGCTTTAATGATTACAGAAGCTGCATCACCAAATGTCAACGTGACATCAGCATTTGCTTCCGCTGTACCCCCCACTATCACACCGTCGTCTTGTTCAGTTCTGTTAATGTAACCATCGGTAGCGACTGGGTTAATCACAGGTGCGTCCGGTGCAGTTGTATCGGCTACTGTGATGTAATCGAGAATAACTACATTATTACTTACAGAAATCGAGTTAAACGAAGCGTCTAATAACGAAACATTAAACGCTTCAAAACCTTCCGTCATGAAATCGTTAATGGGTGTTAACGTAAATATGCCGCTAGTTTGACCAGCTGGAATTATCACCGTGCCGGTCACGTTTCCTAAATCATCTGCTGGACTAGCTTCAACAGCAACACCAGAATTTACGCCTTTAATTTGGTATCTAAATGTCGTATCTGCTGCCACAGCCGAAGACATAGCAATCGTGAAGGTCAATGTATTGCCTTCAGTGATTTGAGTCTTATCCATAGTGATTTTAACGGTTAATTTATCAATGGATTTTTCCGAGTCGATAAACGTTTGAACCGTTTTTTGTGTGCCATCCGAAAACTGCACAATTTCAATGTCTGATAAAGTGTCTTCGCCTTCGTCGAGTTCACCTGCACCTACATATTTGATGACGAGTTGCGCCACGCCTTCTGCATCGGCGTTTACCGTGATTTGATAATTGTCTTCGGTGTCATTATAAATCGCCACGTCTTCGCCTGCGCCCCCATTTAATTCGTCGTTGCCTTCGCCGCCTTCGAGTGTGTCGTTACCACCTTCAGCGTTAATCACATCATCACCCGCCGCGCCGTTGAAATTGTTGGCAACAGTGCCGCTGTCGGATTCTTGCAAGGTGTTGTCCAAATCGTTACCGATACCCGAAACAGCTTTTTTGCCTTGCAATGTTAAAATTTCGATGGTGGGATTCGTACTCAAATCATAAGTGACGGTCGCAATGATTTGGTCTTCGTCGGTGCTATTTTCGTTTTCAACGATTTTGTCTTCGGTGTTGTTCATGAAATAAGTATCCGCGCCCGCACCGCCAACCAGCGTATCCATCCCCAAACCACCGTCCAGCGTGTCGTCACCATCGCCACCGAGTATGGAATCGTTGCCCAAATCGCCTTTGAGTAAATTGTTGCCAATGTTGCCGGTAATGACGTTGTTGAGTTTGTTGCCCGTGCCAGTGTTATTGGTGATGCCCGTTAAAATCAGATTTTCGACGTAGTTGCCCAACGTATAATTCAACGTGGTTTCGACGGTATCTCTGCCACCGAGTTTCTCGTTTTTATTGATTTCGATAACGGTGTCGAGTTTGTTATCGACAATGTAATAATCGTTGCCATCACCGCCCGTCATAGCATCTGAACCGATGCCACCTTTTAACGTGTCGTTCCCCGCTCCACCATCGAGTTTATCGTTGCCTTTGTCGCCCGATAAAAAGTCGTTACCTGTGCCGCCGAGAAGTTGGTCGTTACCGTCGCCACCGATTAAACTGTCGTTTCCAGTGCCACCATCTAAAACGTCATCGCCTGTTCCACCGTCGAGCGTGTCATTTCCCGCCATACCGTTTAACGTATCAGCCCCTGCTAATCCAGCAAATTTGTCCGCTGCTGCTGTACCGATAAGTTTGTCTTTGTTAGGAGTGCCAGTTGGGTTTTTGATTGCCATTTTTAAATCCTGTTTTTATGGGTTGATTTCGGAAGTGGTAAATAAAAACACGGTTTTTTTCGTGTTCTGATTTTGTGCAATAATACGCGCATCTTAACTTTTAAACATCATGGGACAATTCATTTTATGACACCACTTATGACACCACGAAAAATTTTAGTCACCAGCGCGTTACCGTACGCCAATGGCGCGATTCATTTAGGACATTTGGTTGAATACATTCAAACTGATATCTGGGTGCGCTTTCAAAAACAGCGCGGTCACGAATGTTATTACGTTTGCGCCGATGACGCACACGGCACGCCGATTATGCTCAAAGCGGATCGCGATGGCATTACGCCAGAAGAATTGATTGCCGAAGTGGGCAAAAGTCATATTGCCGATTTTAACGAATTTGGCATTGCCTTCGACAATTATCACAGCACGCATTCCGACGAAAACAAAACGCTTTCGTCGTTGGTTTATACGCGCTTGCGAGACGCGGGACACATCAGTTCGCGCACGATTACTCAAGCATTTGATCCCGTCAAAAATATGTTTTTGCCTGACCGTTTTATCAAAGGCGATTGCCCAAAATGTGGCGCGAAAGACCAATACGGCGACGGCTGCGAAGTGTGTGGCGCGAATTATTCACCAACCGATTTGAAAAATGCCGTTTCTGCGATTTCGGGTGCCACGCCGATTGAAAAAGAATCCGAACATTACTTTTTCGATTTGGCGGATTTCACAGAAATGCTGCGTGACTGGACGAACGCCGGACATTTGCAAGCCGAAGTGCGTAACAAATTGGCGGAATGGTTGGAAAGCGGTTTGCAACAATGGGATATTTCGCGCGACGCGCCGTATTTTGGTTTTGAAATTCCCGACGCACCGAATAAATATTTTTACGTTTGGCTCGATGCGCCGATTGGTTACATGGCGAGTTTTCAAAATTTGTGCGACAAAACCGATTTGAATTTCGATGATTTTTGGGCGAAAGACAGCGACGTTGAGTTGTATCATTTCATCGGCAAAGACATTATTTATTTTCACGCTTTGTTTTGGCCAGCAATGTTGCGTGGCGCGAATTTCAGAACGCCCGACGCGATTTTTGCCCACGGATTTTTGACTGTGAACGGTGAAAAAATGTCGAAATCACGCGGCACATTTATCACCGCGCGAACTTATTTAGACCATTTAAATCCTGAATATCTGCGTTATTATTTTGCGGCGAAATTGAGCAACACCATCGACGATTTAGATTTGAATTTCGACGATTTTAGTCAGCGCGTGAATTCGGATTTGGTCGGTAAAGTCGTGAATATCGCCAGCCGGTGCAGCGGTTTTATTCGTAAAAAATTCGACAATCAATTGTCGGCAACCTGCGTTGAATCGGATTTATTTGCAGAATTTATTGCGGCGAATGGTGCAATTGCCGATTATTACGAACACCGTGAATTTGGTAAAGCGATGCGCGAAATCATGGAATTAGCCGACAAAGCGAACCAATATATCGATCACAAAAAACCGTGGTCAATCGCCAAAGAAGAAGGCAAAGACGCAGAATTACACGACGTGTGTTCGGTAGCGATTAACTTATTCCGTATTTTGGCGGCGTATTTGAAACCCGTTTTGCCTGCGCTGACGACGGAAGCAGAATTGTTTTTGAACGCGCCCATCACAACGTGGATTGATGAGTTACAACCGTTAGTCAATCACACGTTGAACGATTTTAAACCGTTAATGACGCGCGTTGAAGCCGATAAAATTGCCGCGATTATTGACGATTCCAAAGAAAATTTGCTCAAAGTTTAAGTTTTTTCGCGCATCGAGCGTAACGCAAAATAGAGTGAGAATTTATGCGACTTTTATTGGTTGAAGATGATGAAATTTTGGGTGACGGATTGGCGGCGGGCTTGAAAATGGAAGGCTACGCGGTCGATTGGCTGACGAATGGCAAACTCGCCGACGAAGCCTTAAAATTGAACAGTTATGAATTGGTCGTATTGGATTTAAATTTGCCCGATATGGATGGCATCAGCATTCTACGCGCGTTGCGAAGTCGTAAAAATGAAACGCCCGTTTTAGTTTTGACAGCAAAAGACACAATTCCCGACCGAATTTTGGGATTAGACAGCGGCGCAGATGATTTTGTGATTAAGCCGTTTGATTTAAATGAAGTGTGCGCTCGATTACGCGCATTGGCGCGACGCAATGAAGGACGTGGCACGCCGACGATTGAACATAATGGAATTATTCTGGATCCAGCGTCCCGCAACGTCACTTTTCAGGGTGAAAAAGTCGATGTTTCACAAAAAGAATTCGAGATTTTGAGTTTTTTAATGAGCAATATCGGGCGGGTTATTTCTCGCGCTCGATTAGAAGAAAGTTTGTATTCGTGGAATTCCGACGTGGAAAGCAACACCGTCGAAGTTCACATTCACCATTTGCGGAAAAAACTCGATGCCGCCGTGATTCGCACGGTGCGTGGCGTGGGCTACATTATTGACGCGGATGATGAATTTTGAATTATTCGCTGCGCCATTTATTACTATTTAGTTTATTGACCGCGTCGATGTGTATTTGGGGCGTGACCGCTTTTTTTACCTACAAAGTGACGCGCAACGAAGTCGCCAGTTTATTCGATGCTGAACTCGCGCAATCGGCAAAAGTGTTGCACAGTTTCATCGAAAGTTTATTGCGCGAAGGGTCGCTGTCTACGCATTGGATGCAAGCGCAAAACGACGACAATTTACACGTTCCGCAAGGTCGTAAACACAATAGAAATCGCGCGTTTCAGTTGCTGACGGACGACCAAAATAATCTGTTAAAACCTGAATCCGCCCCGATGTTATTGCACAGTTTTGACGAGAAAAATATCGATGATCAACTGTGGGGCGTGTTTGATGATTTGTTGCAATCGGGATCGTTGGGGCATAAATACGAACGAAAAATTGCTTTTCAACTGTGGTCAAATACCAATGGAATTGTGTTGCATTCGGACAGTGCGCCTTTGTTCGCGCTCTCTTCAGGGGATCATGGTTTTAGTGAAACTAATATCGATGGGCATTTGTGGTACGTTTTCAGCATTGCCAGCACCAATGGCGAATACGTTATTCACGTTGGGCAAAAAGAAGAAATTCGCGCCGAATTGACCGATGAAATTTCGACGCAATTAGTGATGCAATTTTTAGTGGGTTTACCGATTTTGGGTTTGGTGATTTGGCTGATTGTCGGGCGTGCGCTGGAACCGTTGCATCGTTTAGAAATTGCGTTATCGCGTCGGGAAGCGAGTTATTTAAAACCGTTGTCGATTGAGCGATTACCGAATGAAATCGTGCCGATTGTTCATGAAATCAACACGCTGTTTGTGCAGCTCGAACAAGCCTTTGAACATGAACGCCAATTTACCGCCGATGCCGCGCATGAATTACGCACGCCGTTGGCGGGTTTATTGACTCAAGCGCAAGTGGCGTTGCGGACGGAGGATGAAACCGTGCGAAATCAAGCCTTGAAACGAATTGAACAAGCGGTTTATCGCATGACGTATTTGGTGCAGCAATTATTGACGTTTTCGCGCATCGATTCCAATACCGAATACTTGGCGAAAGCCGTGACGCAAGTCGATCAAGAAATTGTGCAAGTGATTACGGAACTCGATTCAGAAGCGTATAAAAAGCGCATTCACGTTGAATTTATTGCCGAAAAAGTGGTGCCGATTATGGCGAACACATTATTGATTAACATTTTGTTGCGAAATATTATTGATAACGCCATTAAATACACGCCGTTGCGCGGCAATATCAAAGTGAGTTTAGTGGGTACCGAAACAGCGTTGATTTTTTGCGTGGAAGATTCCGGCCCTGGCATTGCACCGGATCAATATGAAAATTCGTTAAAACGCTTTCATCGGTGCGTCGAAACCGCTCACACCGCGCACGGTACGGGTTTGGGATTTTCAATTGTGCAACGAATAGCCGCTAATCATCATGCCGAATTAGCGTTAGGTGAATCTGAATTGGGCGGTTTGAAAGTCAAAGTGACGTTTATCTTGCCAGAGTCTCCCGCCGTTAAAAAACACGCTCGAAAATTGAAGTTTTTTTAAACAGCGCACAACTAAAATTTTGGAGATATATTTATGCCTCGTGTTGCTTACTTTTTTGGAATTTCAATTTATATGTATTTAGACGATCACGGTGTGCCACATTGTCACGGAATTTATGGTGATTATGCCGGCTCATTTGCGATTCAATCGGGTGAATTATTATCGGGTCAAGTTCCACCACAACAATCCAAAAAAATTAAAGATTTTATTCTCGCCAATCAAACTGAATTGATGGACAAATGGAATGAGCTCAGCAACTAAAATCACGCAAATCCGAGCCGAACCGCTTTATTTTCTTTACGTCATGTTTGAAGGGAAGGAAATCACATTGGATTTAACGCCGTTAATTGAAACCCGCGAGGCCTTTTGGCGGCTTAAAAATTTTCGGTATTTTCGCAACGTTGGAATTGACCCGTTGGGTGGGATTTTTTGGTCAGAAGGAGAAGATATTTCACCCACCAAGATTTTTGAGTATGAAATAAACAGTTGAAAACAGCGATTGCGGTGTCGGCACATCGATATTCCGAAAGCGTTTTATAAAATTTACATCACCGAACCGAAGAAAGTGACAGCAAACCCGCATTTGCGTTGGCGTTTATCATGCCGCAAACCGTGACGGGCAAAGAACCGTTGTCGCAATTTATCACCACGATTGATACGGTGGAAGCGCAAACGGGTTTGGATTTTTTGAGTGATTTTGATGATAAAACCGAAGCGCATTTAGAAGGAACGGTTGAAACTGCGCCGTGGAATTTAAATGCGGTGAATAAAATTGCTCCTCGTTATCCATAATCACGACTTCAAATGACACACTGTGGGCATATTTTGGAAAAATATGCTCGAAAACACGGGGTTTTAACCGGTTTTTTGCAAAATCAGCCGTTTTGACCGTGACGAATTCTTCAGCGTCGCGCCACAATTTTATAAACGTTTTTATGTTTCAATCGGTTAAACGTTAAACATGAATTTTAGACGCGCCAACTTTTAAAAATATGCTCGAAAACACGGGGTTTTAACCGGTTTTTTGCAAAATCAGCCGTTTTGACCGTGACGAATTCTTCAGCATCGCGCCACAATTTTATAAAAGTTTTTATGTTTCAATTGGTTAAGCGTTAAACGTGGATTTTCGTCGTGACAACTTTTAAAAATATGCTCGAAAACACGGGGTTTAGACCGATTTTTTGCAAAATCAGCCGTTTTGACCATGTCGAATTCTTAACCGTCGCGCCACAATTTTACAAAAGTTTTTATGTTTCAATTGGTTAAACATTAAACGCGAATTTTCGGCGCGATAACTTTTAAAAATATGCTCGAAAACACGGGGTTTTGACTTCGCCGGCAGTTAAACTAAACGCCACTTTTTACAAAAACAAACAGGAATCCAAAATGACAACGTCAACAAATTCATGAGTCCGACCGTATTTCGTGAACACGGTTATCGATTTTTCTTTTTTTCGCGGGAAGAATCTCGAATGCACGTTCACGTTTATCACGAAAACGGTGAAGCAAAATTCTGGCTTAAACCCGTGATTGAACTTGCTCAGAATTTTGGATTATCCGCACACGAATTAAAAGAAGTTGAAAAATTAGTGAACTCTCACCAACAGGAAATCACAAATGCTTGGCACAAACACTTTCCAAACTGAAATTTTAGGCATTTCAAAACACGGTTTTTGGTTACTACTCGACGAACAAGAAGAATTATTTGTGTCGTTTCTAAATTTTCCGTGGTTTCGCAAAGCCTCTGTCGAACAAATTTTTGCTCTCGAACGACCACAACGACATCATCTTTATTGGTCAGATTTGGATATTGATTTAGACGTTGATTCAATTCGACATCCAGAGCAATTTCCGTTAGTTTCAATCTAAAATTTCACAACAAAACAGGAATCCACCATGACAACCATCACATTTGACGCATCCGAATCCCTCGCGCAAGAGCTTCAGTATTTTGCCCAAGCCAAACAAAAATCGCTCAATTCCCTCTTGACCGAAGTTTTACAAAATTATCTTAATTCAGAAGAGAATGACGATGATTATTTAGCTATCGTCAAAGCGCGTGAAAACGACGCAGTGGTTTCGCACGAATCGGTTATTGCAAGGTTGAAAGCCGATGGCATCCTATAAAATTCAATGGAAAACGGCGGCAGAACGGGATTTACGAAATTTACCTAAAAACGTCATTCCGTTAATCGTGGACGCGATTGAACAACTCGCCGAAAATCCTTATCACAATGTGAAAAAACTCAAAGGCGTGAAAAATCTTTTTAGAACGCGAGTCGGCGATTATCGAATCATTTTTGAAATCAAAGACCGCGAGTTAATTATTCAAATCGTCCACGTCGGCGACCGCAAAGAAATTTACAAATAACCCAAAGCAGGAATCCACCATGACAACCCCAACAACTTTAAAACCCGCCACCTTCGCACCACCAATGACCTTTGTAGTGGCGAATAATTCTTTATCTGTGAGCGTGGCAGATGTGAACGGCGATGGCAACGCGGATGTGGTCACGGCAAACTTCAATAGCATCGATAGCACTAACACATGGCTCAACGCGGATGTGGTCACGAGCAACGATGTCTCGGTGTTACTGGGCGACGGTCGGGGCGGTTTTGCGGCGCAAACGACCTTTGATGCGGGAACGACTCCTATCTTTATGAGCGTGGCGGATGTGAACGGCGATGGCAACGCGGATGTGGTCACGGCAGACTGGGATAGCCCCAATGTCTCGCTCTTGCTGAGCGACGGGCGGGGCGGTTTTGCGGCGCAAACGACCTTTGCGGTGGGAAGCCTTCCTTTGTCAGTAAGCGTGGCGGATGTGAACGGCGATGGCAACGCGGATCTGGTCACGGCAAATGCTAATAGCAATAACGTCTCGGTGTTAGCGGGCGACGGGCGGGGCGGTTTTGCGGCGCAAACGACCTTTGCGGTGGGAACTTCTCCTGTTTCCGTGAGCGTGGCGGATGTGAACGGCGATGGTAACGCGGATGTGGTCACGGCAAACGCTGAGGATAATAACGTCTCGGTGTTAGCGGGCGACGGGCGGGGCGGGTTGGCGGCGCAAACGACCTTTGCGGTGGGTTCTGCTCCTGTTTCCGTGAGCGTGGCGGATGTGAACGGCGATGGCAACGCGGATGTGGTTACGGCAAACAGGAATAGTAGTAACGTCTCGGTGTTGCTGGGCGACGAGCGGGGCGGGTTGGCGGCGCAAACGACTTTCGCGGTGGGTTTTTATCCTGATTCCGTGAGCGTGGCGGATGTGAACGGCGATGGCAACGCGGATGTGGTCACGGGAAACCTTAATAACATTTCGGTGTTATTAGGCGATGGGCGTGGCAACTTCGCGGATCAAACGACCTTTGCTTCTGGTGGATCAGTGAGCGTGGCGGATGTGAATGGCGATAGCAAACCCGATTTAGCGACGACAAACAGCTGGGATGACACCGTTTCAATTTTATTAAACACCACCGAAGGCACATTCGTTGCGCCTTCAAATCCTGCGGTTGAACCCGTTGAAATTATCAATCACAAACCAACTGGCAAAATTCAAATCAACGGTAAAACGATTGAAAAACAAGTTTTGACGCTGACGAATACGCTGAATGACGCAGACGGATTGGGCGCGTTGACGGTTTCATGGTTGCGTGACGGTAAAAATATCAGCGGTGCAAATCAAAACAGTTACACCTTAACGCAAACCGACGTAGGCAAAAAAATCAGCGCAAACGTGAGTTACACCGACGGAGCGAACTTTGCCGAAAGCGTGACCAGTGGCGCGACGGCGAAAATTACGGCATTCAAAACCACGTCAACAATTCCAACAAAGCCCCAACCAACCAAAATCAGCGGCTACACTTTCGACGGCACATCGAACGATGACAAACGAACCGGTCAAGAAAATGATGATTTTTTCAAAGGTTTGGCGGGCGCGGATACATTTAACGGTGCAGCAGGAAATGACACATTAGACGGCGGCACAGGTAATGATTCTCTAAACGGTGCAGAAGGCAACGATGTGTTAATGGGCGGCGACGGCAAAGACACGTTAATCGGTGGCAGCGGCGATGACAAATTGAGCAGCGGCAAAGATAACGATTCACTCACCGGCGACAAAGGCAACGACACGCTGAACGGTAACGAAGGCGTTGACACGATGGAAGGCGGCGACGGCAACGATTATTATTTTGTCGATAACCAAAAAGACAGCGTGAAAGAAATCAACAAAATTATGTCATTGGGCGGCAACGATACGATTGAAAGCGTTTTGACGTGGACGCTCGGCGACAACGTGGAAAATTTGATTTTAACGGGATTGAGCAACCTCAACGGTTCGGGCAATAAAGACGACAACCGGATTCAAGGCAACATTGCCGATAATCTTTTGAATGGCAACGCGGGCAATGATTATTTGTTGGGCGGTGAAGGCGACGACACGTTGGACGGCGGTTTGGGCATGGATACATTAGAAGGTGGCAAAGGCAGCGACACTTATTTGATGAATAACACGCAAGACCAAATCATCGAAACGTTTAACAAAGACGACCAAGACCAGGTCATTGCGACGGTGAGTTATGATTTAAGTCGGAATCCGGATGTGGAAATTTTAACGTTAAAAGGTAAAACCGCGATTGAAGGCACGGGCAACGACTTGAATAATGCGTTGCAAGAAATTGACGGCGGTACGGTCTCGAATAAATTTAACGGCATGGGCGGAGACGATACGATTAACGGCGAAGGTGGCGATGACACGTTAATCGGCGGCGACGGAAACGATGATTTAGACGGTGGCGCGGGCAACGATACGGCGATTTTTGATGGCGCGAATGACGATTATCAAATTACGCGCAACGTTGACGCAGTTGGTGTTGACCAAATTACGGTGGAATACACAACGTTTGGCAGTTCAAAATTGGGCGAAAAGGACATTTTGACCAACATCGAATTTATTCAATTTTCGGACGGTGACATTAACAACATTCGCGTCGAAAACATTCCAATTACCACGTCAGAATCAAATTTGATTTTGACTGGCGTTGAAACGTTTTAAAATGCAAAAAATCTTAATAATTGCGCCGTCGTGGGTCGGTGATATGGTCATGGCGCAAAGCCTGTTTATTGCCCTAAAAGAAAATAACCCAAACTGCCAAATTGACGTGCTTGCGCCTGCGTGGTCATTGGGTTTATTGGCGCGAATGCCCGAAGTCACTCAAACGTTTGTCATGCCCTTAACGCATGGTGAATTTGGTTTGAAAATGCGTTTTTTGTTAGGTAAAAAACTGCGTTCTGAAAAATATGACCAAGCGATTGTGTTACCGAATTCTTGGAAATCGGCATTGATTCCGTTTTTCGCTAACATTCCAAAACGCACTGGATTTTTAGGCGAAGCGCGTTTTGGATTGTTGAACGATGCGCGAAAATTAGAAAAATCTGTTTTAACGATGACGGTGCAACGATTTGTGGCGTTGGCTGAAAGCAAATCCCCCAACCCCCTTCAAAAAGGGGGCTTTTCTTTTCTCCCCCCTTCAGAAAGGGGGGCGGGGGGGATTTGCTTTCCCGCTTTGAACGTCACCGCGTTACAACAAAAAAACGTCATTGAAAAATTTAATTTGCGCTTATCGAAACCGATTTTAGTGTTGTGTGCGGGGGCAGAATTTGGCTCGGCGAAACGTTGGACGGAAGCGCATTTTGCCGAACTTGCCACCCAAAAAATCGCCGAAGGTTGGCAGGTTTGGTTAATTGGTTCAGAAAAAGACAAACCCGTCACCGAAGAAATTAACAAATTGACCGGCGGAAAATGTCAGGATTTCGCAGGCAAAACAGATTTAACCGAAGCGGTTGATTTGCTTTCGCTGGCACATACCATTGTTAGCAATGATTCTGGTTTGATGCACGTCGCGGCGGCATTGAATAAAAAAGTGATTGCGCTTTATGGTTCGTCCGACCCAAACTTTACGCCGCCGTTACACGCTGATGCCGAAATCGTGACGTTAAATTTACCGTGTTCGCCCTGTTTTAAACGCGATTGTCCACTCGGTCATCGACAATGTTTAACCGATATTTCACCCACGCAAGTTGCAACCTTTATTGAAAAATTGTAGGTGCGGATTTATCCGCATTGTGACGTTATAAAATGCGGATAAATCCGCACCTACCTATCTAAAAATACTATGAAAAAAATTGCCATCGTCAAACTTTCCGCACTCGGCGACATCGTTCACGCGATGGTCGCGTTGCAATTTATTAAAGCACGCTTTCCAGAATTACAAATCGATTGGCTAGTTGAATCGCGTTTTGCAGATGTATTGCACGACAACCCCGATATTTCAAACGTTTTAACCGTGAATTTAAAAGCCGCAAAAACCCATAAGCGCGCCATTTTTCACGAAATAAAAGCTGTCAGAAATTACGCGCGTGAAAATTACGATTTAGTTATCGACGCACAAGGCTTGTTGAAATCAGCCATTACAGCGCGATTATTGGGCAAAAACGTTGCAGGTTTTGATAAAAACTCGAGCCGCGAAACGGTGGCATCATTATTTTATTCACGCAAAATCGCCTGCGCTTACGACAAAAACACGATTGATAGAAATGCCGCCGTTTTATCAGAACCATTGGGATTTTCGATTTCGCACGATGAAATTTTAAACAAAAAATCCTTTCTATTTTTTCACGCGCCAACTGTCGATTTCAGCGGATTTTTACGGCAGGATTTGAAAAATATCGTATTGGTCATTGGTTCGACGTGGGAAAATCGAAATTATCCTGCCCTAAAATTTGTCGAAGTCGCCCGCACACTTGAACAAAATTGCCTCGTCATTTGGGGCAACGAAACCGAACGCAAAACCGCAGAAAATATGGCAACGCAATCACCGTTTATTCGGGTTTTACCAGCATTAGATTTGAATGATTTGAAAGAGTTGTTGTCACAAGTCGATTTAGTCATTGGCAATGATACTGGCCCGACGCATATTGCGTGGGGATTAAATACGCCATCGATTACGCTGTTTGGTTGCACGCCGATTAGTCGCGTTTATCAAACTGAAATCAATAAAGTGTTAAAATCGCCTTCTCACGTTAATCCGCGCAAACTCAATAAATTAGACGATTCGATTAAAGAAATTCAACCGATTGATATTGTTGAGGTCGCAAGCGCATTATTGCAGTTATGAATGCGTTGATTTATGGTAGTCTCAGCAAACAATAAGTTTATTTTTCTCATTCACGGTGATATTTTTATGAGTCTTACAAGTCATTTTTTGGTCAAAAAATCAGTGCTGCGTCGCCATGTTATAAGCGTTGTGTTAGTCGTGTTCAGTTCGAGTGCATTGTCAGCCGCACACATTGAACAATGGCAAACGACCAAAGGCAGCCGCGTTTATTTTGTTCAAACAGACAGTTTGCCGATGGTCGATATTCAAGTCGTTTTCGATGCAGGAAGTGCGCGAGATGGCGCACAGTTCGGGCTTTCGGCGTTAACTACTGGCATGTTTGACACGGGTGCGGGCGATTGGAATGCCGAAGACATCGCGCAACGGTTTGAAAGTGTTGGCGCGAATTTTGGCGCGGCGAGTTCCATCGATATGGCGAGCGCGACGTTACGCACGTTGACCGACAAACCACTTTTCGACAAAGCGATTGACACAATGCGCGTCATTTTGAGCAAACCGCGTTTTGCTGAGAACGATTTTCAACGTGAAAAAAGTCGCACGTTGGCGGGATTAAAACAACGTGAAGAATCGCCTGGTGAATTGGCAAATATGACGTTTTATAAAGCGATTTACGGCGAACATCCTTACGCCCATCCGAATGCAGGCGTGTTAAATACCGTTGAAAAATTCACCGCTGACGATTCGCGAAATTTTTACAAAACCTATTTCACCGCGTCGAATGCGATGGTGGTGATTGTCGGAAATTTGTCGCAAGCGGAAGCTGAAAAGACCGCGAATTTGTTGGTTTCAGATTTGCCGCAAGGTTCAAAACCTGCGCCGTTGCCTGATGTTCCCGCGTTGACGAAAGCCACGACGCAACATTTAGAATTTCCCTCAACGCAAACGCACGTTTTGGTTGGATTAACGGGAACGTATCGCAAAGACCCTGATTATTTTACGTTGTACGTCGGGAATCACATTTTGGGCGGCGGCAGTTTGGTGTCAAAATTATTCGACGAAGTGCGCGAAAAACGTGGCTTGGCGTACAGCGCGTCGAGTGCGTTTATGCCGCTTTTGAAAGAAGGGGTTTTTGTGGCAAGTTTGCAAACTCGCAACGATCAAACCACGCAAGCCTTAGCGGTTTTGAATCAAACGCTGGCGGATTTCGTGAAAAATGGCGTGACGGAAACCGAATTGACGGCGGCAAAAAATAACATCGTCGGCGGTTTTCCAATGAAGTTTGATACCAATAAAGAGTTGGCAAATTACGTTTCGATGATTGGTTTTTATCAAATGCCGCTGGATTATTTGGACACGTTTCAACAAAATATCCAAAACGTCACCGCCGCGCAAATTGGCGAAACATTCAAACGGCGCGTGGATTTAACGCATTTACAAACGGTTACAGTCGGGAAAAAATAATTATGGCGGACAAAAACGCGAAGAAAAAAGCAGATTCTCAAAATGCAACGATTGCGAAAAATCGTCAAGCGACGCACGAATACTCGGTCGAAGACAAATTTGAAGCGGGTTTGGTGTTGGAAGGTTGGGAAGTGAAAAGTTTGCGTGATGGGCGCGTGCAACTCAAAGAAAGTTACGTCGTCATTAAAAAAGGCGAAGCGTGGTTGTCGGGCGCACACATTTCAGCGTTGCTTTCGGCTTCGACGCACATTAAACCCGAAGCCGTTCGTAACAAAAAATTGCTGCTCAATCGGCACGAATTAAACAAACTGATTGGCGCGGTTGAACGTAAAGGTTACACGATTATTCCGTTGGCGATGTATTGGAAAAACGGACGTGCAAAAATCGAAATCGGGTTGGCGAAAGGTAAACAATTACACGACAAACGCGCCGCGTCGAAAGACCAAGATTGGAAACGCGAACAAGCGCGGATTATGAAGAAGGCGTAGAAAATAGCTGTGATAAACATCGATTTTGACTCAGCAAAAAATGACAAAAATATCCTCGAACGCGATTTAAGTTTCGAGCGCGTGCAAGAATTCGATTTTGAAACGGCAACGTTCACCATTGACGACAGATTTGATTACGGTGAAACACGCATTCGAGCTTTAGGATTGATTGAAAAAAGACTTTACGCGCTAGTTTTTGTTGAAACCGACAGCGGAATTCGAGTCATTAGCTTTAGAAAAGCCAACAAACGTGAGGTGAAACAATATGAAAACAAATCTTGAATTATTAGACGATGAAAATCCCGAATGGACGGCTGAAGATTTTAAACGCGCCGTTCCTTTTTCGGGTTTGCCGTTATCACTACAATCAAAATTAGCCGCCATAAAAAAACCGTCTGAACATTTTGAATCTGCGACGATAAATTTTGAATATGGCATTTTAGACGCATTTCGGAAAACGGGCGCAGATTGGGAAAGTAAAATGAATCAGGCTTTAAAACAATGGTTACAAGAGCATTCATTGGCTTAACAAACATTTTTACACAAAAGGAAAAACAATGATTATTAACGGGGTCACGATAGACGCGACTTTCGCCGAAGCCTTTCCGATGAAAGGCACGCGAGCGATTATCACCGCGCAAAATGAAAAATGGGCAATGATTGCCGCGCAAGCCATGACGGGTTTTGCCACGTCGGTGATTGCGTGCGGGTGCGAAGCGGGAATCGAGCGGGTTTTAACACCAGACGAAACGCCAGATGGTCGTCCCGGTGTCGCAATTATGATTTTCGCGATGGGTGGGAAAGGATTAGCCAAACAACTCGAAACTCGTGCAGGTCAATGTGTTTTAACGTCGCCAACGTCTGCACTTTTCGCGGGCATTGACGGCGGAATTCGCATTCCGTTGGGTAAAAATTTACGTTATTTCGGTGACGGTTTTCAAACCTCAAAAGTGATTTCGGGCAAACGTTATTGGCGCATTCCTGTGATGGATGGCGAATTTTTAGCAGAAGCCACAACCGGTCAAGTTGACGCAATCGGTGGCGGCAATTTCTTGGTTTTGGCGCAATCTCAACCGCAAGCCCTCGCGGCGTGTGAAGCCGCGATTGAAGAAATGCGAAAAATCCCCAACGTGATTATGCCGTTTCCGGGTGGCGTGGTGCGTTCAGGCTCAAAAGTCGGTTCAAAATACAAAACCCTTGGCGCGTCCACCAACGACGCATTTTGCCCAACGTTAAAAGGTTCAACCAAAAAAACCGATTTATCGCCCGACATTGAATCTGTGATGGAAATCGTCATCGACGGTTTGACCAAAGACGACATCGATAAAGCCATGCGCGTCGGCATTCAAGCGGTGTGCGATTTAGGCGCAGAAAACGGCATTATGCGAATCAGCGCAGGGAATTACGGCGGCAAATTAGGGCCGTTCCATTTTCATTTACAGGAAATCATGGCATGAGCGCATTAACCTTCACCCTCAAAACCCAGCCGAATCAACGTGTCGATATGTCGCCGCTGGTGTGTCATTCGCTGGAAAAATTAGAAGCCGCCGAAATCGCCGCGCTCAAATTACACTGTGGCAAACGCAAGCTGCGCGTCGATGAATTATTCACCGTCAGCGGTTACGATGCGAAACACATTATCATCAAAAATAGTTTCGCTAAACTCGATTACATCGGCAAAGAGTTAGACGGCGGCATGATTCACGTTGAAGGCGATGTTGGCGCGTATTGCGGCATGGGCATGAAAAAAGGTGCCATCAAAGTATTCGGCAGCGCGGGCATTTACGCCGGTTGTGAAATGAAAAAAGGACAACTCGAAATCGACGGCAACGTGGGCGACTTTTTAGGCGGCGCGTTGGCTGGAAATAAAATGGGCATGAAAGGCGGTATAATTTTAGTGCGCGGCAATGCAGGCGACCGAGTCGGCGACCATTTACGGCGCGGCACCATTTTAATCGAAGGAAACGCAGGCGATTATTGCGGCTCGCGCATGATTGCGGGCACGATTGCCGTCATGGGAAATACCGGCAAATTTTTAGGTCACGGAATGCGGCGCGGCACGATTTTGTTGTGGAACGAACCCAAATTATCGGCAAGTTTCAACGATTGCGGCTCGCACACCTTGGCGTTTTTGCCGATGCTGTTTACCTCTTTCAACGAGTTAAATTCCCCGTTTGCCAGCAACGAAAATGCTTTCAATCGCGTGCATCGTTACGCGGGCGATATGTCCGAAATCGGGCGCGGTGAAATTTTAGTAAAAATTTAAAATAGGCTATTTAAAATTGCGGCTGATAGTTTTATAATGAAAACCGTTGAATTTATAAACCGCTGGATTCATCAATTTTTTAACTTCTAAAGAGAGAAAAGATATGAAAAACATGACGAATAAAACTCAACAAGGTTTTACCTTAATCGAGCTGATGATTTCTGTTGCTATCGTGGGTATTTTGGCAGCGGTAGCTATTCCTTCGTATCAAAACTACACCCGAAAAGCGAAGTTCTCAGAAGTGATGCTACAGGTTGCAGCGGTGAAACAAGCGATTGAAAGCTGTGTCCAACTTACTAATTCGACCTTGCAATGTCTTGGCAGTGGAACGGCAGGCGGATTGAACAACGGTGTTCCTGCTGATATTGCAGCAGCAGTGGGTAATATTGCGACGGTAATAACCGCAGCAACACTTTATACCAATGTATCAATCACTGGCAAGGCGATTGGTGCCGCTGCTGTTCCCGTTAATGGTTTGACTGGCGAGGATTATATTCTAACTGGGACTTATCTGCCGTTATCTCCTACGGTAAACGCTTCAACTGGCGGAGGCAAAATCACTTGGGTAATCTCAGGGAGTTGTCTAACAGCGCAACTTTGCGTATCACAAGCAGCTACCAGCTAATCTGAGTTGAGTTAATTTCCAGCTAAAAACCGCCCTTCGTGCAAACGGGGGCGGTTTTTTTTGTTGTGGTAGAATTTGGACTTTTAAAATACGCTCATCTGCGAGGCATCATGATTCAAGACGATATTATTCACGAATTACAATTTATTCCTGAAGCGAAACTGTTTGAGCTTTACGACTTCATTCATTATTTTAGATTGGGATTAAATGCTGAAAAAGTAAAAATTGATAAAACCATGTGTTTGGAGTCATTGAAAAAAATTCAACAAGGTGATTTGACGGGCTTTAGCGAGATTCAAGATATAAACGCGCATATTCAAAATTTGAAAAATGAAATTAGTTAGAAACGAAAGTTACCAGCGCAAGGAGCGTAAATTTTTCAAAAAGCACGCCGAGTTACTGGATAAATATGCGAAAGTGCTGACCCAACTCAAGGAAAATCCATTTGACGCGGCACTCAAAACACACAAATTGCACGGCGATTTAAGCGAATTTCACGCTTGCAGTTTGACGCATGATTACCGAATTGTTTGTCTGTTTTTAATTCAAAACGACATGATTTTTTTGGTTGATATTGGCAGTCATGATGAGGTTTATTGAAAACGAGGGTGGTTTTTTACGTTTAAATTTTAGCCTCTTCGGCACCGAGGCGATTTTATTTATACTCAAATAAGAAACTATGAATCAATAAATCACTGTATTGTCAATGAATAGGTACGTCTGTATACTTTGCTCCAAGTTAGTTATTTACATTTTTACACCAAACCAAAGGAACATTATCATGAACGCTTTCACTAGAGACGTATTGATTGCCTTGATGTTTATCGTCGGCATTGTTGGATTTATTTCAGGCGAATTCATTATTTCAACCGTACTATTTGCGTCAGCCGCTATTTTCAGCAACGTACATTTGAACCGTCAGTTTTACAGCTAAGTTTTTAAACCCTAAACGTTCTATCTCCTGTTATTTTGTAACAAACATTGACTCCTCATTGTCCTGTTTGACCTCTCGCTCTCTTTGTGAAAACAAAGAGAGCTTTTTTTTGCCTGTTACATTCCGTAACGCGCTAAAATGGCGACCTTCTTATCATCACTTTTAGAGACTTAACTATCATGCGAACTTCCTCATTTCCTTTAAATACTGTCAAAGAAACGCCGTCTGACGCGGAAATTATTAGCCATCAATTGATGATTCGCGCCGGTTTAATCCGCAAACTCGCGACGGGTTTATATACTTGGTTGCCGTTGGGTTTGCGCGTGTTGCGTAAAGTTGAAAAAATTGTGCGCGATGAAATGGAAAAATCTGGTGGCTTAGAAGTGTTAATGCCAGGTTTACAGCCTGCCGAATTGTGGCAAGAAACGGGACGTTGGGATCAATACGGCGCGGAATTGGCGCGATTGAAAGACCGTCACGGGCGTGATTTTTGTTTGGGCCCGACGCACGAAGAAATTATTACCGATTTGGCGCGTTACGAAATCAAAAGTTATAAACAGTTGCCGATTACTTATTTTCAAATTCAAACGAAATTCCGCGATGAAATTCGTCCACGTTTTGGCGTGATGCGGGCGCGTGAATTTATTATGAAAGATGCCTATTCGTTTCATTTGTCCGAAGCGAGTTTGCACGAAACTTACGAGGTGATGCACGCCGCTTACACGTCAATTTTTACGCATTTTGGGTTGGAATTTCGTGCCGTTGTGGCTGACTCGGGTTCAATCGGTGGCGCGATTTCCCACGAGTTTCATGTGTTGGCGGATTCGGGCGAAGACGCGATTGCCTTTTCAACCGAAAGCGATTACGCGGCGAATGTTGAAAAAGCCGAAGCGTTAATGCCGACGGAATCGCGTCCAGCGGCAACAGAAACGATGTCGTTAATCGACACGCCAAATCAACACAGCATCGTTGACGTGTGCGAATTTTTGAACATTTCAGCGACGCAATGCTTAAAAACGCTCATCGTGAAAGGCGCAGAAGAAGGCGAATTAGTGGCGTTATTATTGCGCGGCGACCACGAATTAAACGAAATTAAAGTCGATAAAATTGCGAGCGTGGCTTCGCCGTTACAATTTGCCAGCGACGACGAAATTCAACGCGCGTGCGGTTGCCAAGCGGGTTCGATTGGCGCGTTGGGTTTGACGATTCCGATTATTGCCGACCGCAGCGTGACGGTAATGGCGGATTTTGTCTGTGGCGCGAATCAAAACGGCAAACATTATCAAGGCGTAAATTGGGAACGTGATTTGCCATTGCCCACACAAATTATGGATTTACGAACGGTGGTCGAAGGCGATACAAGTCCCGACGGCAAAGGTACGTTGACGATTGCACGCGGCATCGAAGTCGGGCATATTTTCCAACTCGGCACCAAATACAGCGAAGCGATGAAAGCGGGCGTGATTAACGAAGGTGGCAAAAACCAAATTATGATGATGGGCTGTTACGGCATTGGTATTTCGCGGGTCGTGGCGGCGGCGGTGGAACAAAATCACGACGCACGCGGCATTATTTGGTCGGCGAATTTAGCACCATTTCAAGTGGCAATTTGCCCGATGAATATGCACAAATCGGAACGATTGCGCGAAGCGACAGAAAATTTATATCAAGAATTGGTGAATGCGGGAATTGAAGTGTTACTCGACGATAGAAAAGTTCGCGCGGGTTTTATGTTCTCCGATATGGATTTAATCGGTATTCCGCATTTGTTGGTGATGGGCGACAAAGGGTTGGATGCGGGGACGATTGAATATAAAGGTCGAACCGATGAACAAGCTGAAGATGTTGCGATGGCGGATATTTTGAAATTTATTCAAGCGAAGTTAGCTTAATTTGTACGGGCAATCCTTGTGGTTGCCCTATTTTCACCTTGTAGAATTCGTGATTAAAGGGCGGGTACAAGACCCGTGCCCTACGTTATGCTATCAATTTCAAATATTTCTGATACAACGATTCTTTATCTTCAACGTGTTTTGGGTCTTTGGTAATGCAATCGACGGGACACACTTCAATACATTGCGGCACACCGTGATGCCCCACACATTCCGTGCATAAGTCTGGATTGATAATATAAATATCCTCACCTTGCGAAATCGCGCCATTCGGGCATTCTGGTTCGCACACGTCGCAGTTAATACATTCTTCTTCAATAATCAGTGCCATTTTTACCTCATTTAAAAGTTTTGGAATCAGGGCGATTGAATGAACCAATCACCATGTTGAAAAGTTTGGCGCGTTTGACCGTTGGAATTGGCGTTAATTGCACCGCTGGATGAATGCAATCCACGGGACACACCAACACACATTGCGGCGAATTATGAAACCCTTCGCACTCCGTACACGCTTTGGCATCAATCATAAACGTAGTTTCATCGTGACTAATTGCCTGATTCGGACAAACTGGTTCACACGCGCCACAAATGACGCATTCTTCCATATCAATTTTCAATGCCATCGTCTAACCGATAATTTTTTCTTAACATTGCTTAACATAAGTTAAGCAAAACTAACTGCGACTGTAAAACAGTCGGGTTTATCTACCAATGCGCGTAAAAAGATATTACGCGCTCCTACTATGTCTCGGTTGACCCATTCACCAGACCTCAATTTTATTCTTTTCGCGCCGCCAATTTGCTTAATCGCACCTGTTTCTGGGTGTGTTTTGCTGGTATAGGCTTCACAAACATCCACGACTGTTTTGCCATATTCAACGGCTTTGTTTTTCAAAAACTGTTTAAACCGATAATGGGCAAATGTCAGCATATTGCGAACGGTTTTACTTCGTATTTTTCGCCCTGAACGCCCCACCATTTGAGAAGTCTCAAACGTAGGCAGCAAAATACAATCAAAGTTTTTAACGAGAAATAACGCCGTTTTGTGATGCAATTCGTCAATCAAGTTCTGCACTTTTTGACGCATTCTCAGTCCCGCTAGCATCATGCGTTTTTTCTTTTGCTTACCTGCTTTTGACGCACGCGACATTAAATCATCGAGATAATGCGCCATTCGTTGAATGCGTGAAAAATCAGCTTCGCCTAAAAAACCACCACTTTCGGTAGAGTAGAAAGTGGCAAATGTTCTTACGCCTGGGTCAATCGCCACAATAGATTGTGTTACACCGTGGGCTTGGTTCTCGCCATAAGGTACGCGGTGTTTCGATGGGATGGCTAAGTAAAATTTGCCGGCTTTTAAAATCAGCCTAGAATCTAAACAAGATTCTGGTAAAGATTCGGCATAACCCAAACCTTTACCAGAAATTTGAGGATAGATGCCATTTTCGCTAATCGCCGTTTTTTGGATGTAGCAAGATTGCGCGGGGTCTTTACGACTACGAAATCGAAACGTCGTTGGTTTGCCACTGCCCTTGTTGGCTTTGCAGGTTTTCCAAAAGGCGTTATGCGCGTCTTTAATCGCCATGCCTTTAACTTGAAAGGGCGTGTCTTTTGTCCAGTTGGGTAACAAGCGAGTGAACATCTTTTTAATGTCCATCCACGACGGCTTTTTGTCGCCTTCGTAATCGCGTAATAAAGCTATCGTGGCGTTATAAACAAAGCGGCTCACTTTCAACCACTGGCTGAACTGCGCTTTGTTCTGCGCTGTCGGATGCAGCTTGTGCAACTTGCTTTTTGTAATTTCTAAGTCCGTGCATTCGGTAACTGAAGACGTGTAAGATATTGAGCAAGTCTTTGGTGAGTTCGGATTCGGGTGAGTGTACAGTTTGGTCGAGAACCACGAGTTGTCCACCATTGAACTCAATAACTTGTTTGATGAGGTCAACCCCAAATCGCGCAAGTCGGTCTCGGTGGGCAACCACAAGGTTGAGCTTATCACCGCGCATTGCGCGTTCCAAAAGGGCTGTAAGTCCTTTGCGTTTGAAGTTGAGACCGCTGCCGACATCTTTGATAATTTCAGCGGTGGGATATTTTCCTCGCATGAATTCAACTTGTCGTTCAAGGTC
>CAISXF010000005.1 GCA_903889445.1 uncultured Pseudomonadota bacterium | reverse complement strand
TGATTTAAATAATGTGTCATTTTTTGTCGGCAACGAACACATTACGTTCAAACGACGGAGCAAAATGCCCGTGTGGCGACGTGGTCTTTTTCTTTTCTTATTCCACAACGCGAGCAGTGCAATTGGCTTTTTCAAAATTCCCGTTGAAAAGGTTATCGAGCTGGGTGTTCGTGTTGAGTTATGAAATCGAATTCGAGTTTTAAATTATCAACGCTTGTCATCACCGCGTTGATAATGACTTCGCCTAGTTTGCACGCTGAGTTCATACAGCTGTTCAAAGTAAATCACGGTGAACGATTGTTAATTTTAGCCCCGCATCCCGACGATGAATCGCTGAGTGCCGCAGGTTTAGCACATCGTGTTATTGCCAATGGCGGAAGTGTGCGTTCAGTCGTGGTGACGGCGGGCGATGCGTATGTGGAAGCAATCCAACGTGATTTAGGGAGAAAAAATTTAAAACCATCCGATTTTCTAAAATATGGTGAAGAACGACTTGAGGAATCACGCCACGCCGCTCGAGTTTTAGGTAACGGCTCCATTCGTGTTGATTTGTTGGGTTTTTCGGACGGTTCTATTTATGCCATGTTGGTGTCACATTGGAATAGTTCCAATCCAGATAAATCTGGATTCACGGGTTTTAGTCATGTTCCATATCGAGAAGCTGAGGACAAAGGCGTGGCTCAAGATGGTAAGAATCTTCGTCATCGGCTCGTTAAAATACTCAACGAAACCCAACCTACTTTAATTGTATTTCCCGACGTAATGGAAAATGATTCCGACCATGCTGGTTTAGGCATGTTTACGCTATTAGCAATTAACGATTGGCTGGAACAACCTCCGAACGTGACTTTTACTCCACGATTACTCGCTTATTTGATTCATTGGCAACATGGCTGGCCGTCTGGTTCTGATGCGAATGCGCCGCTTAATTTGAGTAATGAACCGCTATTTTTGCCCGATGATTTACCGCTTCGTGGACACATTCGTACCTGTTTTGATTTAAACGTATTGGAACGGAATTTAAAACACAATACGTTGGCACAATATCAAACGCAGCAACGAGCGATGGGCGCATTTTTAGAGGCATTCGTTCGCCGCAATGAATGCTTTACACTTTTAAAAACGACAGATAGCCAAGACATCAAAAACGTGGTCAAACAGTGGCAACACGTCAGAAAAAATTTCGATTCACTCCCAATAAGTAGACAAAGAATATGAATTCAGAACAAAATCAAACTGCCGCTAATCCAGTGAGTTTCGTTGAAATTACCGAAGAAAATCACGATCAGAGATTGGATAATTTTTTAATCACGCGCTTAAAAGGCGTGCCGAAAAGTCGGATTTATCGCATCGTCCGAAAGGGCGAAGTGCGCGTTAATAAAGGGCGCGTCGAAGTGAATTATCGATTGGTCACAGGCGATATTGTACGCATTCCGCCAGTGCGAATTGCCGAACGTAGCGAAGAAGTGTTTGTGCCGACGAATTTAAAAGACGCGCTGCAACACAGCATTTTGTACGAAGATGACGGTTTTTTAATCGTGAATAAACCAGCGGGATTTGCCGTTCATGGTGGCACGGGCGTGAGTTCGGGCATTATTGAAGGTTTGCGCTTATTGCGCCCTGAAGCGCACTTTTTGGAACTCGTGCATCGTTTGGATAAAGACACGTCTGGCTGTTTAATTATCGCCAAAAAACGCAGTGCCTTACGCGCTTTTCACGCCATTTTTCGAGATAATCAAATCCATAAAACGTATTTGGCGTTGCTGGCGGGACAATGGAAAAAGAAAAAATTGGTCGTCAACGCGCCACTGTTAAAAAATATCGCGAAAAGTGGTGAGCGAATGGTGGTGATTAGTTCTGCGGGGAAAGCGGCTGAAACGGTTTTTACACGTTTAACTGCATTTCAAGATTCAACGCTGGTGGAAGCTGCACCGAAAACGGGACGAACACACCAAATTCGTGTTCACGCGGTGCATTTGGGGCATCCAATTATTGGTGATGAACGTTACGGGCGGGACGATTTGAATTTAACGTTTAAACAAAAAGGTTATAAACGAATGTTTTTGCACGCGAAAACATTGACGTTTTCGCATCCAATAACAGGCGAAGTAATGAAAATTACCGCGCCCTTACCGCCACAACTTGAACAGTTATTAACACAAGAAAAACCGCTAAATTCAGCGACGGGTTAAAAAGAGTTTTTATTTAATTGTCGCGCCCAGAAATTCAGCTTGTCGCCATGCTTCATACAACACAATCGCCACAGTATTGGATAAATTCAAACTGCGGCTATCGGGTTGCATCGGCAAATACAAACAGCGTTCGCCGATTTCTTGCAAAATATCGGCGGGTAAACCGCGTGTTTCGGGGCCAAATAAAAACGCATCGCCCGCTTGAAATTCTATCGAATCATAAGCGGTTTTGCCTTTGGTGGTCAGTGCAAACAGACGTAACGGTTGAGCGTTCGTTAAAAAATCAGCAAACGATTCATGTAATTTAACCGCCACCCATTCGTGATAATCCAACCCCGCCCGACGTAATTTTTTATCATCTAAATCAAACCCTAACGGCTTAATTAAGTGCAATTGCATCCCTGCATTTGCACATAATCGGATGATATTGCCCGTATTAGCCGGAATTTCTGGCTCAAAAAGAACAATATGAAACATATCAGAAATTATCGATTTGCACGGGTGTTAATTTCCAAATGTCTTTGTTGTATTCAGAAATTGTGCGATCTGTAGAAAATTTACCACTTGCGGCACAATTGAGAATACTCATTTTCGTCCAGCGATCTTTATCTCGATACGCTTCTTCAACGCGACCTTGTGCGTCTAAAAAGCTACGGAAATCCGCCAACGTTTTCCACGCATCGTTCGGACTTTTCACAGAATTGATAATGTCATCAAAAATGTTCGGCTCAAACTGGTTGAAATGTCCGCATTCCAACAAATTCAACGCGCGTTGCAAATCAACGTCTGCGTCAATGTACGACTGCGGATTGTAATTGTGATTCAGAGCTTGCACTTCTTCTTCCGTTAAACCAAATAAGAAGAAATTTTCATCACCCACTTCTTCACGCATTTCAATATTTGCGCCGTCTAATGTGCCAATCGTCAACGCGCCATTCATCATGAATTTCATGTTGCCTGTTCCAGACGCTTCTTTGCCTGCGGTTGAAATTTGCTCTGATAAATCCGCCCCTGGACAAATTTTTTCCATTGCCGACACGCGATAATTCGGCAAGAAAATCAATTTCAATTTGCCACCAACATCGGGATCAGAGTTAATCACATGACCGACGTTGTTAATCAATTTGATAATGCGTTTCGCCATGTAATAACCTGGCGCAGCCTTTCCGCCGATTAACACGCAACGATCCACCCAATTCACGGTGTCGCCACGTTTGATACGATCATACAAATGAATAACGTGCAGCACGTTCAGCAATTGGCGTTTGTATTCGTGAATCCGTTTCACTTGCACGTCAAACATCGCGTTCACATTGAAATCCACGTCGTGTTCTTGGCGTTTGTAATCAATCAATTTTTGTTTAGCGTCTTGTTTCAAAGTCGCCCATTTATCGCGGAAAATTTTGTCTTCAGCGTGTGGCACGAGCAATTGCAATTGCGATAAATCGGTAATCCAACCCGCACCAATCGTTTCGGTAATCAAGGCAGCAAGTTCAGGATTACACGCCGCCAACCAACGACGCGGTGTCACGCCATTCGTTTTATTGTTAAATTTCGCAGGCGTGAGTTCGTAAAAATCACGGAACAAACCTTGTTGCAATAATTTTGAATGCAATGCTGCTACGCCATTCACCGAATAACTGCCGACAATCGCTAAATACGCCATTCGCACATACTGCCCGCCATTGCCTTCTTCAATAATTGACATGCGTGTCAAACGATCTTTATCGCCTGGCCAATGTGCAGAAACTTGTGACATGAAGTGCATATTGATTTCAAAAATAATTTCCATCAAACGGGGCAACAATTCTTGGAATAAACCGACCGACCAGCGTTCTAAGGCTTCAGGTAATAATGTGTGATTGGTGTACGCCATCGTATGGCTGGTAATTTCCCAGGCTTCATTCCACGACAAACCATAAACATCGAGCAACAAACGCATTAACTCCGCCACGGAAACACTCGGATGCGTGTCGTTAAGTTGGAAACAATTTTTTGCCGCGAATTCTTTGAAATTATTGCCGTGTCGTCCGACCCACGTTGAAATCACGTCTTGCAAACTCGCCGAAGCCAACAAATACTGCTGACGTAAACGCAACGCTTTACCGTTTTCGCTGGTGTCATTCGGATACAGCACCATCGTGATATTTTCAGCGGTATTTTTTGAAGCTACCGATTCCGCATAATCACCAGCATTGAATTCTTGTAAATCGAATTCTTCGGTTGCGGTAGCTTTCCACAAACGCAAGGTGTTGACGGTGCCATTTTGATAGCCTGGAATCGGCGTGTCGAAAGGCACGGCGAGAATATCGTGTGTATCCACCCAGCAGACTTTGCGGTGTCCTTTTTCATCTGTGTGAATTTCTGTTCGTCCACCAAATTTCACACGTTGCACATATTCCGCACGTTCAATTTCCCACACGTTACCGTTACGCAACCAATGATCGGGTTTTTCAATTTGTTCACCATCGATAATCGCTTGCGTGAACATACCGTATTCGTAACGTAATCCGTAACCCGTCACGGGTAATTGCAATGTCGCACAACTGTCAATAAAACACGCCGCTAAACGACCCAAACCGCCATTCCCCAAACCTGCATCGGGTTCACTTTCGACCAATTCTTCCAAATCCAAACCCAAATCGTACATGGCATTTGCCACCACTTTATCCAGATTTAAATTTAACATGGCATTACTTAACGCTCGCCCCATTAAAAATTCCATCGACAAATAGGAAGTACGACGACAATCTTGTTCTTTGTAAGTGGTGTAAGTGCGTTTCCAGCGTTCGACCAGGCGATCACTAATCGCCAACGACAACGCTTCATACGCATAATGTGGCGAACGGCAACTCGCGTCGCGCCCTAATCGATGTCCATAATAACGCTTAAAATCGTTTTCAATATGGTATTCATCCATGCCTAAATCAGGCAAAGATGTAATGTTTGAGCTGGGTTTACTGGTTTTAAAAACTCTAAATGGCATGATAATTATCACTATATGTTAAGTTAAGATTTAGGACACACTGATATTTTAGTCTACATTCGGTAAAATATAAGCATGATTGAGTATGACAACGATTGATGACAATTTGTTTGCGTTGATTGAAAATAAAACTAACTGATACTTTTTTAAATTTTACGGAACTTTTCATTATGTCTCACACGGCTGCTATTCTTTTTGAACCTGATGCGTATTTATTGTCTGAGCCTAAATTGATGGGACGGCAAGCGGCGGGAAACAGTTTTTTACGCGCGGCAGTGGCGGGACGGAATCAGCAGGCAGTTTATGCGTACACGCCCCATCAAAAATCGGCGGCGGTTTTTGCAAATCTGGTGCAAACTATTGAGCCAACTGCCACCGCGCACTGGATTCCCGCCAATCGCTTGGATTTACTCAGCGAAATTGGCACATTATATTTACCCGGACCAGGTTTGGACGTGGCGGCAAAATTGCGATTACGCGCGAGTAATACGGCGTATTCATTAGTTGGCGTAACACACACGACGGCTTCACATCGGGCAATGGATGCGATTACCGGTTTGTTAGCTGCGCCCGTTATGCCGTGGGATGCGTTAATTTGTACATCTACCGCCGTGTTGGAAACCGTTAAATTATTATTAAATGCGGAAATTGACACGTTGCGGTGGCGGTTTGGTTCACAAATTCAAATCACGTTACCGCAATTACCTGTGATTCCGTTAGGCATTCATTGCCGTGATTTTGAATTTACTGCCGATAATCGAGCTGAAGCGCGAACAGAGTTGAATATCAGCGACGACGAAATCGTGTTGGTGTTTGTCGGTCGATTGTCTTTTCACGCCAAAGCGCACCCGCACGCGATGTATCTTGCCGCGCAAGAAGTGGCAACATCGACCGGCAAAAAAATCACATTATTGCAATGCGGTTGGTTTGGCAACGATGCCATTCAAGCCAGTTTTATCGAGGGCGCAGCGCAATTTTGTCCAGACGTTCGAGCGTGTTTTATTGATGGACGAAATCCTGAATTGGCGCGGCAATGTTGGGCGAGTGCGGATATTTTCATTTCGTTGTCGGATAACATTCAAGAAACCTTTGGCATTACGCCGATTGAAGCAATGGCGGCGGGTTTGCCGGTGATTGTGAGCGATTGGAACGGTTATAAAGATACGGTACGCGACGGCGTGGACGGTTTTCGGATTCCAACGTTCATGCCGCCGCCGAATTTAGGTGAAAATTTCGCCAAATCGCATGAAACCGAAATGATCAATTACGATATTTATTGCGGGTTGATTTGCCAAACGATTTCTATATCGATGACGGCATTGGTGGAAAAATTAACGGTATTGGTGGAACAGCCAGAATTGCGGCAAAAAATGGGGGCGGCAGGAAAAGAACGAGCGAAAACGCATTTTGATTGGCGCGTGGTGTATTCACAATATCAGAATTTATACGCGGAATTGCACACATTGCGGCAATCGGCACAACAAAATACGGCTGCGCCCAAAGTCGCGGGAAATCGGCTTGATCCGTTTTACAGTTTTGGGCATTATCCGACAACATTGATTCAGCCACACACGCGCGTTACGTTACAAACCGCGCAGACCGTGGAAACGTATGCGGCGTTGATTAAAAATCCGTTGTTTAATTACGCCACACACGTTTTGCCAAATATCACAAATGTTGAAAAAATAGCTCGGGTTTTAATTGCAAAAACATTAACGCTAAACGAACTTTCACAACAAAGCCGCCTAGAGTTAGGTGAAACCGTTTTAGCGGTGGCGGTGTTGGCGAAAATGGATTTGGTGCGTTTCACGCTATAAATATTTACAAATCAACTTGATAACAACAGCATTAACAAAAACAGGAACAGATGAAAAACCGCTTTGATTTACTTATTTTTGATTGGGATGGCACGTTAATCGATTCGATTGATTGGATTGCGCGTTGTTTGCAAAATGCCGCAAATGACACGCGCCACGAAATTCCCGATTATCAAGCCGCTAAAGATGTGATTGGTTTGAGCATCGAACGTGCGATTGAAGCGTTATATTCCGACGCAAATGCCGATGAAGTTTTGGATTTGGTGCGACGTTATGAAAGCGCGTATTTTTCTAAAAAAATCAGTCGCGACGATTTATTTTCGGGCGTTTATGAAATGTTAGAAGCGTTAAAGCAAAAAGGTTTTAAACTGGCAGTAGCAACGGGCAAAACGCGCGAAGGTTTAGACGAAGCCTTGAGCGCGACAAATACGTTGGATTTATTTTGCCTAACTCGTTGCGCTGACGAAACACAATCCAAACCGCATCCGCAAATGTTGGAAGAAATCATGGCGCACACGCAAATTTTGCGCGAACGCACGTTGATGATTGGCGATTCGACACACGATTTACAAATGGCGTTGAATGCTGGCATTTCCTCCATTGGCGTGACGAGTGGCGCACACAATTCGGAACAATTAAAAAATTATTCGCCGTTGCATTGTTTTTTGCAACCAACGGAATTATTACCACATTTTATCTAAACACACGGTTAAACACTTTATGGAACATCAACCCAATTCAGGCTGGGAACGCGATTTACTTGAAAAAGTCGCACTCGCTGCTATCACAGAACAAACTCGCGCTCGTCGGTGGGGAATCGCTTTTAAAGGGCTGTTATTTGTTTATTTATTCGCCATTTTTGGTGTCGCGGTTTATCCCAAATTGGGCGATCATCACGGTTCAAAAGGCGAAGATCACACCGCGATTATTGATTTAGTCGGCGCGATTGCCGAAGATAAAGATGCCAATGCCGATTCGATTATCGAAGGTTTGCGCGACGCGGTGGAAGATAAACACACGAAGGGAATTATTTTGCACGCCAATTCACCTGGCGGCAGTCCCGTTCAATCAGCGTATGTTTACGATGAAATTCGCCGCATTAAAAAAGAACATCCAAACTTACCAATTTTCACCGTCGTCAGTGATATGTGTGCGTCGGGCTGTTATTACATCGCGTCGGCGAGCGACAAAATTTTTGTTAATCCCGCCAGTTTGGTCGGTTCGATTGGCGTGTTGATGGACGGTTTTGGTTTTGTCGATGGGATGCAAAAATTGGGTGTAGAACGTCGATTATTGACTGCCGGTTCACATAAAGCGATGCTTGATCCTTTTACGCCACGCAAAGAAAACGAAACAATTTATATGCAAAGTTTGTTGAATCAAGTGCATCAACAATTTATCACTGCGGTGAAAAATGGACGTGGTACGCGCTTAAAAGAAACGCCCGACATGTTTTCTGGTTTAGTATGGACAGGCGAAGAGGGCGTTAAATTAGGTTTAGTTGATGAATTTGCCACGCAAAATGAGGTAGCTAAAACCTTAATTGGGGCTGAAAACGAAGTGAATTTTACGCCGCAAGAACACTTAATGGATAGAATTGCCGGACGATTGGGCGCGTCGTTTGGTCAAGCCATGAGTAGTTTTTTGCAGCCAATCACGTTGCGTTAAGAATTGAGAAAGAATGATGGCGAACATAAAAGAAAAAAAAATAGTGTTGGTAAAAATGCCTAGTTTCACCCGATTATTGATTGGTGGATTGGCGGCGTATTGGCTCTCAACCATTATGAATCCAGCGTTCGTGGCGATTGCGGTGTTAGTGATTTTGTTAATTCCCATACTAACTGTTGATAATATATTTTCGCGGCAATTTAGCGATGCTTACAAACAACCGGAACAAATTGTGCCGAAAGTCATGAAAAAAAGTGAGTATTTGGCATCGATTGCCCCACCAGTCGAACCACCAGTTGCCCCACCCGAACCGGAAAAAGAAAGCGCGTTGCAAATGGAAAATAGACTAAACGCTGAACAAGCCGCAAAGAAAAAAAGCAAGTCAAAACGTTAATACGCCAGTGAAACTTGCCCAATTTGTCATTCTATTGCTAAAAATTGAGCTGATTTTTTTTAGCGACTGTTAGATAATGACGCGCAACTTATAAGAATAACTACAACAGGTTTTAAGAATCATGCAGAGACAATCCAGCTTCACCCGCGAAGAATTACTTCAGTCTGGTCGAGGCGAATTATACGGACCGGCAAACGCACAACTTCCTTTACCGAATATGCTGATGATGAACAGAATCACGCATATTTCTGATGAAGGCGGTACTTTCGGTAAAGGCGAAATCGTCGCGGAACTCGATATTACGCCCGATTTATGGTTTTTCGATTGCCACTTTAAGGGCGATCCCGTGATGCCAGGATGTCTAGGTTTGGACGCAATGTGGCAACTCGTGGGTTTTTATTTATGCTGGATGGGCGGTCCTGGAAAAGGTCGGGCGTTGGGCGTGGGCGAAGTGAAATTCACCGGACAAGTTTTGCCAACCAACAAAAAAGTCACTTATCGCGTGAATTTAAAACGTGTGATTATGCGTAAATTAGTCATGGGCATTGCCGATGCAACGATGGAAGTCGATGGCAAAGTGATTTACGAAGCCACAGATTTGCGTGTGGGCTTATTTACTTCTACAGAAAATTTTTGAGGGTGAAAACAATGAAACGGGTGGTCGTTACAGGTTTGGGCATTGTCTCTAGCATTGGAAATAATCAACAAGAAGTTGTCGAATCGTTGAAAAACGGACGTTCAGGCATCGTTTTTTCTGAAATTTACAAAGAAATGGGCTTGCGTAGTCAAGTTGAAGGCGCAATCAAAATCGAATTAGACAATTTAATTGATCGCAAAGTGCGTCGTTTTATGGGCGATGGCGCGGCGTTTAATTACGTTGCGATGCAGCAAGCGATTGACGATTCGGGTTTAGAAGAAAGTGAAATCTCGAATTTCCGCACGGGTTTAGTGATGGGTTCTGGAGGTCCTTCGACGGCAAATGTCGTGGAAGCCGCCGATATTTTGCGTGAAAAAGGCGTGAAACAAGTTGGACCTTATCGCGTGCCGCGTACCATGTCGAGTACGAATACGGCGTGTTTGGCGACTCCGTTCAAAATAAAAGGCGTGAATTATTCGATTACATCTGCTTGCGCGACCAGCGCACATTGCATCGGTCACGCAATGGAATTGATTCAAATGGGCAAGCAAGATGTCGTGTTTGCTGGCGGTGGCGAAGAAGTTCATTGGACAATGTCGGTGTTATTCGATGCGATGGGTGCAATGTCTTCAAAATATAACGACGCGCCAACGACGGCTTCACGTCCTTACGATGAAAGCCGCGACGGCTTTGTGATTTCAGGCGGCGGCGGTGTTTTGGTGATTGAAGAACTCGAACACGCCAAAGCGCGGGGCGCGAAAATTTACGCTGAACTCGTCGGTTATGGCGCGACTTCTGACGGTTACGACATGGTGCAACCTTCGGGCGAAGGCGCGGTGCGTTGTATGCAGCAGGCGATGGCAACGGTTGATGGCAAAATCGACTATGTGAACGCACACGGCACGAGTACGCCTGTCGGTGATACGAAAGAATTAGGCGCGTTACGCGAAGTGTTTTCGGGGGCAAACGTGCCGTGGGTGAGTTCAACAAAATCTTTAACAGGTCACGCATTAGGCGCGGCGGGTGTGAATGAAGCGATTTATTCGTTATTGATGATGCAAAATAATTTCTTGAGTGCATCGGCGAATATCACGAATTTAGACGCTGGTGCAGAAGGTATTCCCATCGTCCGCGAACGCCAAGACAACGTCACGTTGAACACGATTATGTCGAATAGTTTTGGATTTGGCGGCACGAATGCAACGCTAATTTTCCAACGTTACAACGGTTAATCAATGACAAATCCTTGTAATGTGTGCCATTCGACAGACTTCGATGAACTTTCAAATGTAGGACGCGATGGCGCATTGCGAACCGTAATTTGCAAAAATTGCGGTTTGGTTTGGAGCGATCCGTTTCCGATTGATACCGCAGAGTATTATCAAAAAAATTATCGCATTCTTTACAAAGGCACTTACAGCCCGAAAATTAAACATATTTATCGCGCAGCAAATGTCGCCATCGAACGTTATAAACGCCTCGAAACGCATTTGGCAGGTAAAAAAAAGGTGCTTGAAATCGGTTCGGGCGGGGGCGAATTTTCGTATTTATTGACGAAAAAAGGCTTTGATGTTTCGGCGATTGAACCGAATGAGGGTTACGGAAATTATTCCAAAGAACAATATGGTTTAAATGTTCAAATTGGATTTGCTCAAAATTTGGAATTTACCGCTGGAACGTTTGATTTCATTACGATGTCGCACGTTTTAGAACACGTTGATAATCCCACGACGATGCTGGAAAAGTTGCGAACATGGTTAAAACCGAATGGCATTTTGGCGTTAGAAGTGCCAAATGTGGAAGCGGTTTGTCAATCACCAAAAAGTACGTTTCACACCGCACATTTGTTTAATTTCAATCCAGAAACATTGGCGTTATTGGCAGAAAAAACAGGCTTTTCGGTGGTTCAATCGTTAGTTTCGGAAGACGGCGGTAATCTCACGTTAATCGCCCAAAAATCTGAAATCGCAAACGCACCGCTGGCAATCGCAGGTAATTATGAAAAAGTGTTTGCGATTGTCAAAAATCACACCGTTTTGAATCATTATTTGTCGCAGTTTCCGTATTTACGATTGCTTGGAAAAGTTCGTAAAATTTTCGACGAAAGAAATGCGACTGCAAAATTCACCGATGCAAAACAAGTTTTAGATTTCTGCTTTTCTCAAAAATGACTGAAAATTCCGATTTAAACCAAAAAGAGCGATTTGAATTCAACAAAATTCAAAAACGTTTACGTCACAGCGTCGGCGATGCTATTGCTGATTTCAACATGATTGAAAACGGCGACAAAATTATGGTGTGCTTGTCGGGCGGCAAAGATTCTTACACGCTGCTTGATGTGTTGATGAATTTGCAAAAAACGGCACCTGTGAATTTTGAATTGATTGCGGTGAATTTAGACCAAAAACAACCTGGTTTTCCCGAACACGTTTTGCCCGAATACCTTGAAAAAATTGGCGTGCCGTATCACGTTATTGAAAAAGACACTTACAGCGTCGTGAAACGGGTGATTCCTGAAGGGCAGACGACGTGTAGTTTGTGTTCACGCTTGCGGCGCGGCACGTTGTACGGTTACGCCGAGGCAAATAACGTCACAAAAATTGCGCTGGGTCATCACCGTGACGATATTTTAGAAACGTTCTTTTTGAATATTTTTTACGGTGGAAAACTCAAAGCGATGCCGCCGAAATTACTCAGCGACGACAAGAAAAATATCATCATTCGTCCATTAGCTTACACACGCGAAAAAGACATTGAACGTTTTGCCGCGTTCAAAAACTTCCCGATTATTCCGTGTAATTTGTGCGGCTCGCAAGAAAATTTACAACGTAAAGCTATGAAAGATATGTTGAAAGTGTGGGACAAACAATTTCCTGGGCGTTTGGAAACGATTTTCACCAGCTTGCAAAATGTCGCACCTTCGCAATTAGCCGATAAAAATTTGTTTAATTTCGTGAATTTATTGCGTGAACCGAACGCGATTGCGGATACCGATTTAGATTTATTGGCGTTGTAACTTGCGGTACAACCGCATTGTAACTGTAAAAACAGTCAAATTCTGCGATAATGCGCCTCGAAATTAGAGCAATTTCCCTTTTATTACCCATACACAGCGAGTTAAAAATGAACAATCAGTGGAAAATTCAACCATCAATCGTTTTAAACGCCAGTCCAGTTATGCCAGTCATGGTCATTCAAGATTTGGAAAACGCCGTACCGTTAGCGAAAGCCTTGGTAGCGGGTGGAATTCGAGTTTTAGAAATTACATTGCGAACATCGGTTGCATTAGAAGCAATTCGTCTAATTAGCCAAGAAGTTCCTGATGCAATTGTAGGCGCAGGAACGATTTTAACGCCTGAACAACTTAAAGCTGCTAAAGAAGCCGGTGCAGTATTCGCAATCAGCCCAGGTTTAACGCCGCTTTTATTAGCAGCTGCACAAAAAAGTTCGATTGCGTTAATTCCAGGCATTTCGAGTTTGTCAGAATTGATGCTTGGCATGGAATACGGATTGGATCATTTCAAATTTTTCCCTGCTGAAAATGCCGGTGGTATTCCGATGTTAAAAGCGATTGCCGGCCCAATTCCACAAGTCACTTTTTGTCCAACGGGCGGCATTTCATTAGCCAATTACAACGATTATTTGAAACTCAGCAACGTCGCTTGCGTCGGTGGTTCATGGCTTGCGCCCGCTGACGTAGTGAAAAATAAAGATTGGGCGAAAGTCACCGAATTAGCGCAACAAGCGATTGCTGGTGTGAATCGCTCATCAACATAGAGGTGGGCGCGAATTCATTCGCGCTTTTCGAGTATCTGCGCGAATGAATTCGCGCCCACATTTGAAAATATAATCGAGAAAAATCATGACTCAAACCCGCACATTTACGTTATTAGACGAGAATTCACAGTTGGTGTGTGATTTACCAGTTTTAAATGGAACAATCGGGCCAGACGTTATCGATGTTCAAGCACTATACAAAAAAACAGGGATGTTTACTTATGACCCAGGTTTTAATTCGACAGCAAGCTGCACGTCCACGATTACTTACATTGACGGCGAAGAAGGCGTTTTATTATATCGGGGTTTTCCGATTGAGCAGCTTGCGGAACGCTGCTCATTTTTAGAAGTCTGCCATTTATTGCTGCACAGCGAACTGCCAACGGCGGAAGAATTAACCGCATTTGAACAAAATATCACCATGCACACGATGGTGCATGATCAGTTAACCAATTTTTTCAAAGGGTTTCGTCGCGACGCGCACCCAATGGCGATTATGGTTGGCGTGGTAGGTGCATTGTCCGCATTTTATCACGACGCGCTGGATATTAAATCTAAAAAAGATAGAGATTTAAGCGCGATTCGGTTAATTGCCAAAGTACCGACGATTGTGGCGATGTGTTACAAATACAGCATCGGTTTGCCATTCATGTATCCGAATAATAAACTGAGCTACGTCGCTAATTTCATGCGAATGATGTTTGCTACGCCTTGCGAAGATTATATTCCGAATCCTGTTTTAGTTCAGGCATTGGAGCGTATTCTAATTTTACATGCCGATCATGAACAAAATGCCTCGACTTCAACCGTGCGGTTAGCCGGTTCAAGTGGCGCGAATCCGTATGCGTGTATTACGGCAGGCATTGCGTGTTTATGGGGCGCGGCGCACGGTGGCGCGAACGAAGCCGTTTTGAATATGCTAAAACAAATCGGTGATGTGTCTGAAATTCCAAAATTTATCGCGCGTGCAAAAGACAAAAATGATGTGTTTCGTTTAATGGGCTTTGGACATCGTGTTTATAAAAATTACGATCCGCGAGCCAAACTCATGCGAGCAACTTGTTATGAAGTGTTAGAAGAACTGGGTTTGCATGATGATAAATTGTTCAAATTGGCGTTAGAACTCGAACGGCATGCGTTGGAAGATTCCTATTTTATTGAGAAAAAACTCTATCCCAATGTCGATTTTTATTCGGGCATTGTATTGCACGCTTTGGGCATTCCAGCAAATATGTTTACCGCCATTTTTGCAATGGGACGCTCAATTGGCTGGATTGCTCATTGGGATGAAATGATAGCCGATCCTGAACAACGCATTGGTCGCCCACGTCAATTATACAGCGGTTCAACGCAACGTAATTTACCGTCTCAACATCGTTAATATCGATTTTTAATTTATGACCATGAAAAATAAAACAGCCCATCAAATCGCTAGCGTTTTAACGGAAGCGTTGCCGTATATTCAACGCTTTAAAAACAAAGTTATCGTAGTGAAATTCGGTGGTAACGCGATGATTGACGAGGCATTGAAACACAGTTTTGCACGCGATATTGTGTTGATGAAATCAGTCGGTTTAACGCCGATTGTCGTTCATGGCGGTGGTCCGCAAATCGGCACTATGTTGAAAAAATTGGGCAAAACGTCTGATTTTGTCGATGGTATGCGCGTCACCGATAGCGAAACGATGGATGTAGTCGAAATGGTTTTAGGCGGTTTGGTGAATAAAGAAATCGTCAATCTCATCAATCAGAACGGCGGAAAAGCGGTCGGATTGACGGGCAAAGACGGCAATTTTATTCGCGCGAAGAAAATTCAATTTAAAAAAACGGCGGCAGATAGCGAGGCTTACGAATTGATTGATTTAGGTCACGTTGGAGAAGTTACGGAAATCGATACAGCGGTTTTGGATATGTTGAGCCAAAGCGATTTTATTCCCGTGATTGCGCCGATTGGTGTAGGTGATGATGGACAATCTTACAACATCAACGCCGATTTGGTCGCGGGGAGAATTGCCGAAGAACTGAATGCTGAAAAACTCATTTTACTCACCAATACAGCGGGCATCTTAGATAAACAAGGCGAATTATTAACGGGTTTATCATTATCTGATATTGACGCGCTGATTGCAGACGGCACCATTTCTCAAGGCATGATTCCCAAAACTCGTTGCGCCACCGATGCGTTAAAAGGCGGCGTAACCAGCGTTCACATTATCGATGGACGGGTCGAACACGCCGTTTTATTAGAATTATTTACCGATCAAGGTGTGGGAACATTGCTATTGAATTGCTAAACTTCAACATAGCCAACAGCTGTACTGAGCCAGCGTTCAATTAACAATGGTACATTTTCAGGGGTGGCGGTCAGCAATGCGTCCCCCCATTTTGGTACGGTATCAAACAACGCGCCATCTCGTTCTGGATTAACCGTTTTAAAACGCATCTGTCCTTTTTGCCGTGTTCCCAACACTTCCCCCGCACCACGCAATTCTAAATCCATCTCTGCAATCACAAAACCATCCGTATTTTCACGCATAATTTTCAAGCGTTCTCGCGCCATTTCAGGCAACGACGAATACAACAACAAACAATAACTTTCGCCTTCGCCGCGTCCGACTCGACCGCGTAATTGATGCAATTGCGATAAACCCAACCGTTCTGGATTTTCAATAATCATCAAACCCGAATTTGGCACATCGACACCGACTTCAATCACCGTCGTGGCGACCAATAAATCAATTTCGTGCAATTTAAACGCTTGCATCACAGCCGCTTTTTCGGCGGCTTTCATTCGCCCATGAACCAATCCAATTCGTATATTCGGCAAGGCTTCCGCCAACATTTGCGCCGTCGTTTCCGCAGCTTCGCCTTGCAACACGTCGGATTCTTCAATTAGCGTACAAACCCAATACGCTTGGCGTTTTGTCGCCACCCAATTGTGAATGCGAGCAATAATTTCCTCACGCCGTTCAGCCGATAACACGCGCGTCACCACCGGTTGGCGATTCGGCGGCAATTCGTCAATAATCGACACGTCTAAATCCGCATATTGCATCATCGCCAAGGTGCGCGGAATCGGCGTGGCAGTCATCACTAATTGGTGCGGATGACTGTCGCCGTGTTCACCTTTGTCGCGCAACGCCAATCGTTGATCCACACCAAACCGATGCTGTTCATCGATGATAATTAAGCCTAATTTTTTAAACTGCACTTGCTCTTGAAATAGCGCGTGCGTGCCGATAGCGAGCTGAATTTTCCCTTCCGCTAAATCCGCTAAACCTTGGTCGCGTGCTTTGCCTTTTAATTGACTGGTTAAATACAAAATTTGATGCGCGAAAGGTTCCAGCCAACCGCCAAAATTTCGATAATGTTGTTCGGCGAGCAATTCCGTAGGAGCCATCAGCGCGACTTGATAACCGTTGCTGATTGCCAATAACGCAGTCATCGCTGCCACCAATGTTTTTCCCGAACCCACATCGCCTTGCACCAATCGCAACATCGGTTGAGCATGAGCGCAATCCTTGGCAATTTCAGCAATCACACGCTCTTGTGCGCCAGTCAGTTTAAACGGTAACGAATCTAAAAATTCTTTCGCCACCTTTTTATTCGGCAAAAAAACCGGTGCTTTCCACTGTTTCGCATATTGTCGCGCGTGGCGCAGCGATAAATAATGCACAATCAATTCTTCGTGCGATAACCGCTGCAACGCCAACAACGGATTGATACCAGGCGTAGGCGTGTGAACTTGTTGTAATGCCGTCAGCAAATCGGGATAACCAAAATGCTTCAATAATTCTTCTGGCAAATAATCAACCAAATCTGGCGCACAAATTCTCAACGCTTGTAAAATCGCTTTTCGCAAAACCTCTTGCTTCAACCCTTTGGTGCTGCGATAAATTGGTGTGAGCGTTTTGTCTGTGATAACGCTGTCGTTTTTACCGCGAATTTTATATTTAGGACGCACCATTTCAAGATAAAAACCAATCCTACCCTCACATTGAATGTTGGTGGCTTTTTTTAATGCGGCGGCTTCTCCAGGCTTGAAGTTAAGCAAGCGAACCCCTAAAACCCCCGTACCATCATTCACGGAAAAAGATAACGTTTTGCCGTCTTTCAATATAAGAATATTTTCAATTTTCCCAAAAATCAGAGCCGTCTGTTCAGTCTCCAACAAATTTATCGGTGTTAACTGCGTACTTTGGGCGTAGCGCGTCGGTAAATACAGCAGCAAATCGCCCAACGTCATCAGTCGTAAATTCTTTAATTGCTGAGTACGTTCTTCGTTATATCCTAAACAACTGACCGGCAGCGCAAGCGCGTTGATCGTAATTTCAGTCACTTTTTATGCGTATTCTTGCAACGGTAATTCCATAATACCATCCATTTCAACAGCAACTTCTTTGGGCAAAGCCGCTACACCAATAGCCGCGCGTGCGGGATACGGTTCATCAAAATAATTTCCCATAATTTCATTCACAATCGGAAAATGCGCCAAATCGGTTAAAAATACGTTTAATTTTACAATGTCATTCAAATCGCCACCGGCAGCGTGCGCCACGGCTTGTAAATTTTCAAAAACTTGCGTGATTTGCGCGTTAATATCGCCATTAACCAAGGTCATCGTTTCAGGAATTAGTGGAATTTGACCCGATAAATAAACCGTGCGACCGACTTTCACCGCTTGTGAATAAGTACCAATCGCTTGCGGCGCAAGGTGTGTGTGAATAATATGTTTTGTCATAATCAATTTTCCTGAGAGTAATAAAAAATTTTGTTTTTACTGCGCTGTTTTTAATAATTGCTGAAATGCCGCGAATAATTCTGCCATATACGCGGGTTTGTAGGGAAATAAATCCACGCAATCAATCGCATGAACAATCATACAACTATCAATTTCAAAAATCAGTAATTTGCCGTCGGGCGTTTCGCTGCAATCAATTCCGACATAATCCAAACCGGTGCGTTCATAAATAATTTTGAACGCGGCGGCGTGTTTTTTAGCAAATGTCGCGGCGAAATCGTGCATCGCTTGCGCTTCTTCGGTACGTTTTACCGCGTCTTCCGCCATGCCTGCGTTCAAATAATGAATCATCCAATGGTCAGAAATCGCCAAATGCGCCAAAAATGGTTGCCCTGAAATAAGCATCACGCGATATTTACGAAATAAGCCGTCTGCATTACGATAATCGACAAATTGCGCCACAAAAAATTCGTTGAAACGTTGCCGTTCGACATAATTATTCAACGCCGTTTGCGATTCGATTTTTTCTAAATCATGACCCGCGTGCGAATCGACGGGACGAATGATTAACGGATAATCAAAAAGTTCTGGATTGAGATTTTCAACCGTATAACGCACCGTTTCTGGCATGACAATTCCCGCCGCATTCTCCAATAATTGACACGCCGCATCACGCGACATTTTGGCAATGTGTTCGGGTTTATTCAAAACGGGTTTTGCCCACGATTTTAAAATCGGTTCGAGCTGTTTTAACAACGGCAAATTTTCTTCCGATTCTGCAATTGCTACGAATAATACGTCGTGTTCGGGCAAATCAAATTCCCCCGATTCTAGCGAAACATAAAATTGCGTGAGCGCAATATCCGAATTTTCGAGTAAAAATTCAATCGGCGTGTTCGCCATCAAATCGCCCGAACTTAACAACGCCAACACCCGCATCGTTGTTTGCGAATGGTTTGGCGAAACATAAGCGCGTTGTAATTCAATCGCTTCAGCCTGAAATTGTAACGCCAAATCTGGATTACCACGCAATTGTAAAACCGTCGCTAAATCCATCAACGCATTCGCATCGTGTGGATTTTCAACCGTTTTGTCGATTAACATTTGCCCTAACGCAGCAAGATCAACGTTTGCGTGTGCCAGACGCATCAATTCAACCAAGCCGATAAACGGTTTCGCCGTCAGCGCGTTTAAATCTAAAGTGGATTTCATAAATTATTGTTCAAAGTTAAGGCGTTACCGAATTTCAAAACGGCTGCCAGCAAAATATCAATGTCATGTTCAGTCGTGCGGTGATTCACAATTGCGGTACGAATCGCCACGTTTCCATTCAATGTTGTCGAAGAAGGTACGGCAATTCCTGATTCTTGCAACGCAATCACCAATTCAGTATTCACGCGGTTTGCGTCGTCGCAACGATACCGAAAACACACGATATTTAACGCGACGGGCGCGAGCAATTCTAATTCTGGCGTGGCTTCAATTTCGCATTTTAAATACTGCGCCAATTCACAAGTGTGCGCGACAACTTGCCCGAGTTTTTCGTTGCCGTAAACGCTCAACGTGAACCATGTTTTTAACGCTCGAAAACCCCGCGATAAATCTAAACCAAAATCACACGCCCACGGCGAATTTGCCGACAAACCCCGTTCGTGACGTTGCAAATATGCGGCGGGTGACGCGAAGGTTTTTTGATGAATGTCGCCATCTCGAACCAACACAAAACCAGCATCGTAAGGCACTTGTCCCCATTTGTGAAAATCAAACGCAATGGAATCCGCCAATTCAATTCCCGCCAAACGTGGCGCGAGTTGGGGCGCAAGCATTGCCAATGCACCAAATGCGCCATCGATATGAAACCAAACGTTTTCATGCTGACACAATGCAGCGATTTTTTGTAAGTCGTCAATCGCGCCAACGTCCACCGTTCCAACCGTGGCGACCACTAAAAATGGCGTTTTGCCCGCTTGTTTATCAGCAATAATCGCTTGTTCCAATGCGGAAACGTCCATTTCATAATTCGCATTGACGGGAATTTTTCGCAAAGCATTTGTGCCAATGCCAGAAATATCGAGGGCTTGCGCGACGCTGATGTGGGCGGCAGTTGAGGTATAAGCTGTCAGTAAAGTAGGTGCGGCTTTAGCCGCAATCATGCGAATAATGCGGCTAAAGCCGCACCTACAATTTACGTTTGTTTTTGCACATAAACATCCAATCAAATTCGCCATCGATGTTCCCGTGACAAATACGCCGCTTGCCGTTTCGGGGAAACCAAATAAATCTCGCACCCAACGCATGACTTGGCGTTCAATTTCAATCGGTGCTTGATTGCGTCCGCCCAAATTCGCATTCAAACCCGCTGCCAACATTTCGGCAATCATTCCAACAGGCGTACCGCCGCCATGAACCCAACCCATAAAACGCGGATGCACGTTCCCGACGGCGTACGGCAACACGTCGCGCATAAATTCGGCGTGTGCTTCGGCTAACGTTTTTTCTGTCAATGGCGAACGCAAACGAGTTTGAAGTTCAATCGGCATCGGTTGCCACACGTCGCGCGAACTCAAATTTTCAGTGTAATCCAACATATCATCGAGCATTTTATGCGCTTGTTGACGAAACGCCGTCCAATCCGCTGGATCTAACGATTTTCCAACCGTTTCAAACATCGTCGCGCCATTGGCAATACGGTTCACGCGCCAAATTATTATTGTAATAACGCACGTCTTGCGTGACTTCCGCGCCAATCCAATCGGGCTTCGCAAACATTTCGCCGACCGCTTCTAATTCGATTTCAGCGACTATCAAACCTTCGTTTTCACCGTCAAATTCGTCAATTTCCCACTCATGATTTTCGTGCGTGACGTGGTAGCGCGTTTTTTCAATGACGGGTTTTAAACACAAATTATTCAAAATTTCATGTGCGTCGGCTAACGGAATTTCATATTCATATTCGCTGCGTTGTGTGCCAATCGTCGCGCTTTTGATATTGAGCCACGCTTCGCTGTCGCTGATTCGCACGCGAATAGAGCTGGTCGGTTGCGAACTTAAATAACCTTGTTTGTAGATGACTGAATGGCTGACATATTCGCGCCAATCGTCGTTAGCGAGTAAAAATTTGTGTTCGATTTCTTGTGCCATTTTGCAACCTTAACCTGAATGGCTGCCGTCGCAATACGGCGCGTTGCCCGTTTTTCCGCACGCGCATAAATAAACAGTTTTCGTTTCTTCAGGGACAAATTTCAATGAGCGTTTTTCGGTGTCGGCGGTTTTATGCGTGCCGTCGCAAATTGGCATCGTGCCGCTCAATCCACAACTGCACCAGCTGTAAGTTTCACCCGCTTCAACTTCGATGGGCATTGGCGCGTTATATTTTTCGGTCATTTCGATTTTTCCAGTGTTACATAAAGTGAGCGTGAATTATAAGTCAATTCTTTATTTAATTGGCTGTCGATGTTAAAGTTATTCCGTAGTTAATCACTTGGTATTTATTTTTTAGGAGATTTTTATGGCTTTTGAACTTCCCGCTTTACCGTACGCAAAAGATGCACTCGCGCCACACATTTCAGCTGAAACATTAGAATTTCATCACGGCAAACATCATCAAACTTACGTTACAAATTTAAATAATTTGGTGCCTAACACTGAATTTGCGGATTTGTCGCTTGAAGAAATCGTCGTGAAATCAACCGGTGGAATTTTTAACAATGCCGCGCAAGTTTGGAATCACACGTTTTACTGGAACAGTTTGGCTCCGAATGCAGGTGGCGAACCGACTGGCGAATTAGCGGCAGCAATTAACGCTACATTTGGTTCTTTTGCGACATTCAAAGAAGAATTCACCAAAACCGCTATCACTACTTTTGGTTCTGGTTGGGCGTGGTTGGTAAAAAATGCAGACGGTAGTTTGGCATTAGTTAGCACCAGCAACGCGGGTTGCCCGTTGACGGCTGGACAAACACCGTTGTTGACGTGTGACGTTTGGGAACACGCTTATTATGTGGATTACCGCAATGCGCGTCCTGCGTATTTGGAAGCATTTTGGGCATTAGTGAACTGGAATTTTGCTGCGAAAAATTTTGCTGCGTAATTTTTAAGTTCATTTTCGACCCCATAAAAACGCCCGACTTTTGAAAAAAAGTCGGGCGTTTTTTGTACGTTCAAACTGTTAAATTTCGTCGCACTGAATATCTTTGAGTAAACCTAAATGTTTTACGTCGATTTCGATAAGCAACTCGGTATCACCAAATTCATCGAGACTTTCTTCTAAAATGTTGGCACACGCAAATAATTTCGCCCGAATTCCGCCTTCTTTGGGTGATAAATAACAGCGGCGACGCACTTTTGTATTCGCGAATTTTTCGACTAAAACCTCAAGTAACAATTCAATTCCCGCACCCGTCACGGCGGATAACCACACGCGAATCGCATTGCCTTCTTCGTCCCGATCAATATGTGGCGCGATGTTTTCCAGCAAATCAATTTTGTTAAAAATTTCTAAACGTGGAATGCCTGCCGCGCCAATCTCTTTCAATACCAAATCGACTTGGTGCATCAAATCCGCACGGTCTTCGGCGTGAGCGTCAACAATGTGCAACAATAATTCTGCTTCGCAGGCTTCTTGCAACGTCGATTTAAATGCCGCCACTAATTCATGCGGCAATTGCCGAATAAAACCAACCGTATCTGCAAAAACCACTTCATTATTATTCGGCAGAGGACAACGACGCAGCGTCGGGTCGAGCGTGGCAAATAATTGATCCGCCGCATAAATATCCGAACCCGTCAGCGTGTTGAACAACGTCGATTTTCCCGCGTTGGTATAACCGACCAGCGAAATGGTTGGCATTTCACTTTTTTTACGCTGACTACGACCTTGATGACGTTGTTTATCGACTTTATCCAGTCGCTGCTGAATTTGTTTCAAACGCACAGCGAGCAATCGGCGATCCGTTTCTAACTGCGTTTCACCAGGACCACGCATGCCGATTCCGCCTTTTTGACGTTCCAAATGCGTCCAACCGCGCACCAATCGCGTCGATAAATGTTTCAATTGCGCCAATTCAACCTGCAATTTTCCTTCAAACGATTGCGCTCGTTGCGCGAAAATATCCAGAATCAAACCATTTCTATCGACAACGCGAACGCCTAAAAACCCTTCTAAATTACGTTCCTGACTCGGCGAAAGTGCGTGATTAAACAACACCACATCCGCCTCGAACATTTGAATCACGACTTTTAATTCGTCGAGTTTCCCCTTCCCAATAAAGTATTTGGAATCGGGACGTTGCCGCCCGCCCGTCAGCACATGAACAGGATCTGTTCCAGCGGATTTCGCTAACTCTTTGAGTTCTGGCAAATTTTCTTGCCCGCGATGAAACGTGATATGAACTAAAATCGCCCGTTCGCCCGCGTCAGGACGTTCTGAAACTAAATCTTGCATCATAATTTAATCGTCGCTGTCATCAACGTCGCCTCCTAAACGCACCATTTTACTCGGCACAATGGTTGAAATCGCGTGTTTATAAACCATTTGACTAACCGTATTTTTCAACATGATGACGTATTGATCGAACGAATCAATTTTGCCTTGCAATTTAATCCCGTTCACTAAAAAAATCGACACCGGCGTATGCTCTTTTCTAAGAATATTTAGAAAGTTATCTTGTAAATTTTGACTTTTGGACATCCGTTTTCTCCTGATTATTAGATTGGTTTTTCTTATTTTTATTGCGCCAAAATCGGCACGGAATAGCGTTTCTCAACGACTCACGCAATTATACGACATTTAATTTTGTATCGTACGAGCTTGCGAATAAAGTGTTGCGGCAATAACCGCAACGGGCGCAATGACAATGTTAATTAGTGGAATAGATAAGCCCAACGTCACCAAACCGCCGAAACTCAACGCACTGAAGCGCATTTTTTTTAATTGTTCTTTTTGTTGTGGAAATAACACGCCGCGATTTTCTTGTGGAAAGGCGAAATACTCCAACGCCACGCACCACGCGCTAAATAATAACCATAAAATCGGCGCAATTAAATTCACGACCGGAATTAAAAACAACAGTAACAACGGCAACGTGCGCGTCAACGAATAACTCAAACGTTTTAATTCGGCTTGCCAAACCTGTAACGCGCTGGGTTCGTACGTTGCCAAAGTGGGCGCGTGAATCACCACCAATGTTTTTGCGGCTAATTTCGCGTAAAACGGCGCGGCAATCAGATTCGCCAACAACGAAAACGTGAAAAAACCAATCACGCAAAAACTGGTAAAAAATAATGGATAAATCAGCCATTTCAACAAAAATAACCAAGGTGGAATCATTTGCTCGACCAAATTATCCAAATACAAAAAGCCCAAGACCAACGCGACACTGTACAAAATGAGATTGATGGCGAGCGGCATTAAAATAAACGGACGCAACGCGGGAGTCGTCAATAATTTCAGCCCTTTCCACAAATACGAAACCGCGTTAATCATAATTGTAAACTCCGAATGCCTTGCGCGTGTTCGGCTGGATTTAAAACCACGCCGGCTTCGGTGACAATTGCGCTGATTAACGCGGCGGGTGTTACGTCAAAAACGGGATTCCACGCGCTGACTAATGAATTCGGCGTGTCGTAACAAGCGGGCAATAATTCGCGCGGACTACGGCATTCAATTTCGATGTTATCGCCATTTTCCAATGACCAATCAATCGTCGAAATAGGCGCAACCACCATAAATTTTACGCCGTGTTGTTTCGCCAATGTTGCCAGCGAATAAGTGCCAATTTTATTCGCCGTGTCGCCATTTGCCGCAATTCTATCTGCGCCCACAATAATCCAATCGATTGCGCCAGATTTCATCAGCCACGCCGCCGCAGAATCCGCAATCAGCGTTGAGGGAATGCCATCTTGTGCCAATTCCCAAACGGTTAACCGTGCGCCTTGCAACCACGGACGAGTTTCATCGGCGTACACGTTTAAATGTTGATTTTGCGCGACGGCACTACGAATCACGCCCAATGCGGTGCCATAACCGCCCGTTGCTAAACTGCCGGTATTGCAATGCGTCAACACGCCTTTTGCACCGACTAATAACGCCGCACCGAAATCGCCCATCGTGTGATTGGCGGCTAAATCGTCAGCGTGAATTTTTATCGCACACGTTGTGACGGCGGTTAAAACATCGTCGTGCGTGTTCGCGAGAACAGCTTTCATTTTGTCCAACGCCCAAAATAAATTCACGGCGGTCGGACGTGATTGCGCGAGTGTTTCAATATCCGTCGCCACGGCATTTTGCCAATTTTCCGACTGAGAATAATGCTGCTGCACCGATAAAACCACGCCGTAAGCGGCTGCAATACCAATTGCTGGCGCACCGCGTACCCGCATCGAAATAATGGCTTCTGCTACGCCGGCGGCATCGTGGTAATTATCGTAATGCGTTTGTTCGGGCAGTTTTCGTTGATCCAAAACACCGATACTGTTGCCTGTCCAAATGAGAGCCTGTGCGATTGAAAGTGTCATAATTTAAAGATTCATAAAGTTTTAGTTGAAGTGACGCTTAGTTTAATCGAAAGTTATTACGAATAAGCGGATTTTTGTTTTGAAATGATGACGTGCCATGTTTACGGATTACATCGAATTATGCTTTTATTCGCGCGTTAGCTTGTATAATTCGCGGCTTAATTATTTCAAATCTTATTTCAAAAAGAGTAATCAGAGACTGATATGGCATTATATTGTGGAATTGTAGGCTTACCGAACGTTGGAAAATCGACGTTATTTAACGCACTGACCAAAGCGAAAATTGCGGCAGAAAATTATCCATTTTGCACGATTGATCCGAATGTTGGCGTGGTTCCTGTGCCTGATAAACGGCTTGATGCGTTGTCAGTTATTGTCAATCCTGAACGGGTTTTGCCGACGACGATTGAATTCGTGGATATTGCGGGTTTGGTTGCTGGCGCGTCAAAAGGCGAAGGATTGGGCAATAAGTTTTTAGCAAATATCCGTGAAAATGACGCGATTGCTCACGTCGTTCGCTGTTTTGAAGATGATAACGTGGTTCATGTTGCAGGAAAAATCGACCCATTATCAGACATTGAAGTGATTAACACTGAATTGGCGTTGGCGGATATGGCTTCGGTTGAAAAAGCGTTGCTCAAATCGTCTAAAATCGCGCGAACGGGCAATAAAGAAGAGCAAATTAAAAAAGGCGTTTTGGAACGTATTTTTGCTCAATTAGACGCGGGCGAACCAGCGCGAACATTAAATTTAGACGACGACGAAAAAGCGATGATTAAAGATTTGTGCTTAATTACGTTAAAACCCACGATGTACATTGCGAACGTTCAAGACGATGGATTTGAAAATAATCCGTTGCTGGATAAAGTTCGGGCATTTGCGGCAAAAGAAGGCGCACAAGTAGTGCCAATTTGCGCGGCAATTGAAGCTGAAATTTCGCAACTAGACGACGACGAAAAGAAAGAGTTTTTGGATGATTTGGGCTTGGAAGAAGCCGGTTTGGATCGTGTCGTTCGTGCTGGATATGAATTACTTCAATTGGCGACGTATTTTACAGCGGGTGTGAAAGAAGTTCGCGCGTGGACAATTCCGGTTGGTGCAACCGCGCCACAAGCGGCGGGCGTTATTCACAGTGATTTCGAGCGGGGTTTTATTCGTGCGGAAGTGATTTCATACAATGACTTTATTACTTACAAGGGCGAACAAGGCGCAAAAGATGCGGGAAAATGGCGATTGGAAGGCAAAGATTACATTGTAAAAGATGGTGATGTGGTGCATTTTAGGTTCAATGTTTGACAATATCGACGCGAATCCCTATAATTTGCGGACTTTAAGGCGATGTAGCTCAGTTGGTTAGAGCGTGGGATTCATAACCCCAAGGTCGGTGGTTCGACCCCACCCATCGCCACCAGATACTTTAAGCCCTGCGGCGGTTTTCGTTAGCAGGGCTTTTTTGTGCGTGTAGCTTATTTGTACCCACTTTTGCATTTTCTGCAAATTCTGAAAGATGTTCACTCGACAAATGGGCGTAACGTAAAACCATCGTCAAATCCGCCCAACCACCTAACTCTTTCAAAACATGAATTGGTGTTTCGTTCTCAGCGCACGCGGTTAATGTGAACGTTAACAGTAATGCGGTTTTAATCTTGTTTGGATGCACGGCGACCTCCTTTCATAATTTCAAACATTCCAATCGCAGCGGCTAATTCTGGTGCGCCTGCGAGCATTGCAATCAACACAAAAATCCACGCCAAAACGTGCGTAGCATCGTAAGCGACATCGGAATTCAAGCGGATGATTTGCGGGTTAGTTTCTAAGAATTGTTTCCGAATAGACGGGCTGATTCGGTTTTCATCGTTGCACGCAATCACGACACGAAAAGCGCGGTCGATGCACTGTTTCGCGATAATAAGTTTTCGTCCGGTCAATTTGTGTGCGTCATCAATGAACAACACGGCGCGAGTGGCGCGTAAATACTTGGCAATCACTTCGGCACGTTTCCACGCGGGGATTTTCAAAAACGGTTGCTCTGGGTTTTCAGCATTCCACCACTTTTCCATGCCAGCGTGATCTACCCATTTTGACAGTGGCGCATTGCCGCAAATGAACACCGCAGGCGGATATTCCCAGTTTTCAAGCGTTTCACCTTGTTTCAACACTGGGCGATTTGTCGCCAATTTATTGTTTGTGAATGCGTAAGGCTTGATTTGGTCATGCCAAATTTCGTGTGAATGCTCAAACAATCGAGTGATGGCACGGGTTTTTCCACTGTGGTGATTTCCCGTGATAAGCAAATTCGTTTTCTTACTGATAATTTTATTTTCAATTACGTTCCCTTGATAGCCTGTTTTGGTTCGTAGCTCAGGTTGTGAGCGGTTTCCTTTGTTAATCCACAACATTTTCATGCTGATTTCTCCAATGATTTTGCATTTGGCTGTGTGGCGGTCTGTTTTTTTTGGTTCTTTTTTGTAAAAAAGCGCGGTTTTGATGCCGCGCTTTTTGCGTTTAAATCAATCCGCGTAATTCCACTTCTGCTTTCAACACTTCAAAATCAATTTGTTTCTTTTCGAGTTCAGCAAGCAACGTGTACATCATCGCTAAAACTTCGTGGTTTGAGAGTTCGTTCAACGGTGTTTTCATTGGCTGGATCCTATCAACATCGTGGCTTTCGATTTGCTATCAAGTCGCGCCATTTCATTCTCAAGCGTCAATGATTCCAGTCGATACGATAGCATCAAGTAAAGCTGTTCACTGTCATTATTGGCATCTATCGGGTCTCGAATGATGGCAGTTTTCAATGCGGCTTTTAACCAGCTACTGGTCGTGTTGGCTTTCAAAACGCTTTGAATGTAATCGTCAATTTCTGCCACGGTTAAATCTTCCAATGAATGCGGCTCCCATTCGGTTTCAAACGGTTCAGCTTGAACACAAATGAAATGATGCGGGGGAATTACGACGGTTTTTGTGTCGGGTGTTTCGTTCATGCTGATTTTCCTTTGCTCTGTTGGTGTTTAAAAAAGGGTGTGAGTTGTTTCAATAATTGCAATCCAAGTTGTAAATCCAAACTGGCTCGCCGACTGTTGACGTTTCTAATCTGTTTTTCTTTCATGATGCAAACTCGATGGCTTGATAGTTCACGGCTTCTGCAATGCTTCGGTGACTTTGCCAGTTCAACAAAAACGCTTTACCGCCGTTTTCACGCAACCGGTCAAAAACCCGTTCACCTAAATGCGCTTTTGTTTCTTCTACGCTCAAATTCGACAAGATTATCGTTGGTCGTAAGTTTTCATAACGTTCATTGATAACATCAAACATGATGTCCTTTTCGTAATCCGTGCCACGTTGTACGCCCACTTCATCAATGATTAACAAGTCACATTCGGTGAATACCGATAACACTTCTTTTTCAGATTTGCCTTGGTTGCGATACGTTTCTTTTACGTTCCGAAACATCTTTGACGCGCTGGTAAATATCGCACTGTGACCACGTTTAATAATCTCAAGCGCAATGCCGATTGATAAATGCGTTTTGCCTGTGCCAACTGAACCCAACAACATAAAACTTTTGCCGGTGGTTTTGACCTTTTCAAAGTCCAATGCGTAATCGGTGCAAAATGCAAAAATGGCACGTTGCTTTTCATTGTTTGTGTCAATAACGTAGTTAGACAGCATTTTATTAACAAACCGTTGTGGTATTCCAGCATTATTGATTTTCGCGTTTAAGCGTGCAGTTTTCGCCCGTATTTCTGCGATTGCGTTGTCACGTTCTTGTTGTTCATGTTTTAGTTTTGAACACGTTGGACATTTCGTCCAAATCGCCAACAGATAGCATTTTGAAATGAAGTCGCCGTGCGTGTCGCATGTACTTGGTCGTTCTAATATCGGTTCGTGAATCATGATTTAGAAACTCCCATCAGCATTAAAACCGCCGTTTTCATAATAGCCGGCTTTGGTGAAGTCGTTGTGCTTGTTGCTTTTACTCGTGGATGTTGCATAATTGCCTCCAGTTATGTTTTTTGCGTTAGTGTTACCTGTTTGCCCTGTTTGACCTAGTCCGTCAGTCAGGGCTTTTTTGTGCGCGTCGAATTGTGATTTAAGACCGTCCGCTTTTTCGCTGGTAAAGAGTTTTAAAAACTTGTGAAGGTTCCCCGCTGTAAAATTCCAATAATCATGATGTTTCGCCCATTCGTAGCAATCCGCCTGTTCCGCGGTTAATCCGTCAAAACTCAAAAAATCTGAATTTACAGTAGTAATAGTTCTTTTAGGTTCAATTACTGTTTCTGATGCAACTGTTGCACTAGGGTAGTGCAGCTCTTGCACTAGGGGTAGTGCAGCTCTTGCATTATCTTTCAGGTTCAATTTGTACCGATTTGGATTATTTCCGCCTTTGTTGTTGGTCGAACGAATCACGCTTAACAGTTCAGCGGATTCGAGTTTTTCAATTTGGTAAACGATTGAGCGTTTAGACATTCCACATTCAACCGCTAAACGGTCATGACTTGGAAAACATAAACCCGTGTCGTGGTTAGTTCTATTCGCCATCATTAGCAATACAATTTTCTGCATCGCTGGCAATTCCTTTTCTACTGCCCAGGTCATTGCTTGAAAACTCATAACGAAACTCCTTTGTTTCTAAGCCTTAATGTTTCAGCCGCGCAGTGAAGTTCCCACGCTTGTTCTCTGCGTTTATATTCCTCTTTTCTAATCCTCCAATACTCCGCAGGCGTGATGACGATGTCTTTTTCAACTTCGCGGTGACTTGTGTTTGGGTTCATTTTTGCAATCTCACGCGCTTGGCATTTCTGACCAGAAAAACATCGTTTGATAATTTTGCCGCGTCGATTTTAAAAATCGCTTCAATTGCTAATGATTTTACAACTGAAATAGGACGTTCACCGCGTAACCATTGACCAACTAGACCTTGAGTGACATCTATTTTTTTACCAAAATCCGATTGAGTAATCTTGTTTTCTTCAAAGAATTTATGAAGTAAATCATTTTTTGTTTTCATTTCCCCCCCTTTTTTAAAGTCATATAGTAGCGTTGCAACTAAATAAAGTCAATCGTATTCAACAGCATTGCTGTTAGACCTTGGTTAAAAATAGTAGTAATGTTGTCACGCTCAATTTAATGATATTTGAGAGGTTTTATATGACGAAACGTAGAGAATTAACACCATCAGAAATTAGTGCTGCCGAACGATTGCAGGCAATTTGGAATAAGAAGAAAAAACTATTGAATTTAACCCAGGAGCGCGTCGCGCAGTTGTGTGACTGGAGCAATCAAAGTGCTTTTGGTGCGTACTTATTGGCGCGTGTTCCGCTTAATACTGATGCCGTTTTACGGTTAGCGAAAGTGTTACAAGTTCACCCGACTGAAATAATGCCGGAACTTGCTGATTATTTACCACCGAATAATTCTGAATTTAAGACGACTCAAGATGTGTATTCTGACGAAGAAAAGGGATTTATCACGCTATTGCGGCGAGTTACACCTGACCAAAAAAACGATGCAATTGAAACTGTCAAAGAATTTTATCGTAAGAATCAAGTAGTCATTGAATATTACGAACGCAATGTAAATAAACAGGCGGCGGGGTGATTGGGTGTAGCCAATTTGTCACCGCATTGTGATGTTAGCCACGTTGGGTGCCGCATTATTGTAGTAGGTTTTGATTGGGCGAGAATTGCAACGTATTGATTTTATTGGTGTGGCGGTTTAAAAATGGGATTCATAACCCCAAGGTCGGTGGTTCGACCCCACCCATCGCCACCAGATACTTTAAGCCCTGCGGCGGTTTTCGTTAGCAGGGCTTTTTTGTGGTTGTTGAATTTGTTCTTAAGCCGTCCGCGTTTTCTTTAGGAGGCAGTCAATAATGGGTTAAAAGTGATAGGGTTTGCTAGATATTACGCAGACTTGAGCGAAATCAATGGCGGTAGCAGAAAAATTATTCTGGCAGCCACTGATTATTCGTTATTGTTACAGCACTAAATCGTCAGCCACTAACGTTTTCACGCCGTTGAGTTTAACCGAAAATTCCGCTTCATTGCCTGCATCGATACTGCCGAACAGCGTATTAGTTGCCGCATCAAAACGCAGTTCTCCCGTCGCATCAGTCGCATTAAATGCCGTGACGAATTTGAATTTAACGTCCAAAGCGGTTAAATCGATTTTGTCGCCTTTCGCAAAATCGGTAATCACGTCGCCGGTTTCAATCGTATCGAAAACAAAAATATCTTTGCCTGTGCCGCCCGTTAAACTATCCGCCCCTTTGCCACCGTTTAATTTATTGGCATTCGCGCCACCGATTAACGTATCGGCGAAATCAGAGCCAATGGCATTTTCGACGGTCGCAATGGTCGCTTTGTTAATACCCGTTTTTAAAACAGACACTAAATCGGAACTGTCTTTTGATAATGTAACGACCGATCCCGTGCCTAATTGCGTCACCAAATCGTTATAAATCGGTACAACATCACTGGTCACAGCAAAAATAGGCACAATCCCCGCATCCTCCAAGGCTTTCGACAACATGGCTACAGCTGGATAATCTTCGCCCGTTCCGGCGGGAGTTCCATCCAAAACGCCATCACCATTATTCGCAGGTAAATGTGCATCGCCTGCTTTGTGATAGTCTGCATCGGTCATCATCACCACCGTTTTAACGGCGTTATCACGAAAACCAATGTCATTACTGTGCAACGCAACTTGTAACAAAGATTCTAATTGTGCTTCCGGTAAATCATAACCAGAGCCTAATTTTAATGTGCTTAATGCCATCGAAAATACGGTTGGATCGGTCGTCATGGTTAAATCGGTATTATAAACATAATCCATTTTTGCATCACCAAACATGCCATTGGGTTTGTCCATAAAGGAACCCAAACCAATTTGGGTGTTTTTTTGAAATTCATGCAATGCAACAACTACTTGCGGAACGACCTCTTTCACATTGGGTAAATCGTCACCGAATGAACCCGTTAAATCTTGTAAAAAGAAAACATCTAACGGGTCGCTGATTTCGCCGCCGTCGTTCATGGTGATAATACGCCCGCCGAGATTACTTTCTTTTCCCGCGTTTAAATCTATTTGCACACCTTTCGCCGCATTGCTCGCATCCAGCGTATCGTTGCCACCTGTGTCTTCAAGAAAGACACTGCCGTTTTCGCCAGCGGGTTTGAATACGTCGTCACCCGCGCCACCGCTCAACGTATCTTTACCCGCGTTATCGCTTAGTACGTCATTGTCATTATTGCCCGATAATAAATCATCACCGTTGCCACCGCTTAACGTGTCATTACCTGCGCCACCTAACAACGTATCATTACCGTCCGCACCATCAACATTGTCGTTGCCACCCAAACCATCGATGTGGTCGTTACCGGCAGAAGCAATCAATTTATCATCCGTTTCCGTTTCAGTCGGTAAATCATCGGTCAAAATCGTTACTTTAACGCTATCATTTGCTAATTTTGCGTTGGTTGGTGTGTTTAATGTGACGGTGAAATTTTCATCATCTTCCATCAGATTGTCACCCACGATTTCGACATTAATCATTTGCGTGGTTTCACCTGCCGCAAAAGTTAACGTGCCACTTGTCGCGGTATAATCACTACTCGCTGTTGCGCTACCATCGTACGACGCATAATTTACAGTGACCACTCCGCTGCTCGCTGCATTTAACGACACGTTAATAGTGGCTAATTTCTTACCATCATTGCCTTCCACCATAGTGATGTTCGGTTCTGAAATGAAAAGGACAGGGAGTTCCGCGACCGGTGGCGGCTCAATGATGACGACGGGTGGCGTTCCAATCACTTCGATAACTGCTGGTAATTCTGTGACGGGAATAACAATATCACTGTCGGAAAATTTAATAAATTCGATGTCGAGTAACGTATCAGTGCCTTCATCGAGACTGGTTGAATCCGCGCCACCCGCAAAGCTCACAATAATTTCATTAGCATCGGCATTATAGGTGATTTGATAATCATCTTGCGAACCACTAAAAACCGCCATGTCAATACCATCGCCGCCGTTGAGCGTATCGTTGCCTTCGCTGCCTTCTAATGTGTCATTGCCACCTTGTCCGTCGAGCGTGTCGTTACCATTGCCACCATTAAAGACATTTGCGTTCTTTCCACCATCTTGTTCTTGCAATAAGTTGTCTAAATCGTTGCCCGTCGCAGTAATCGATTTGCCGAACAAGGTGAGCCATTCAACATCCGGCGTTGTGCCTAAATCATAATCCACGCTCGATACAATTTGATCTTCGTCGCCACTGTCAGCCGTTTCAATGATTTTGTCTTCTTTGTTATTCACAAAATAAACATCAGAACCATTTCCACCGTTTAGTACATCCATGCCTAAACCACCGTCTAAGGTATCGTTGCCTTCATCGCCGATGAGAGTGTCATTTCCCGCCAACCCAGTGAGTAAATTGTCACCGATGGTTCCGGTAATCTTGTTATTGCTGGCGTTACCCGTGCCGCTCGTTCCAGTAATGCCTTTGAGAACCAGATTTTCAATGTAATTGCCTAAGACATAACTGGACGTACTTTCAACGGTATCGTTGCCACCTAAATCTTTAGCGACAACTAATTTTACTGCTTGATTCTTAAGATCAAGAGCGGCAGCAGCAACCACTTTGTCGGTTTCGTTGACGACATCGAGTTTATTATCCACATAGTAATAATCGTTACCCGCACCGCCGCTCATCGTGTCTGCACCGACACCCCCGTTGAGTGTATCGTTACCCAAATCTCCGGTGAGAAAATCATTACCTTTATCACCGTTTAATGAGTCGTTTCCACTGCCGCCAATCAATTTATCATTGCCGTCACCACCCATCAAAACATCGTTATCATTGCCACCATCTAAACTGTCATCCCCCGCGCCGCCGTCCAAGTTATCGTTACCCGCAAACCCTTGTAACGTGTCATTTCCTGCTAAACCCTCGATTTTGTCAGCGGTCGCAGTACCCTTGAGTTTGTCGTGGTTTGCTGTGCCTTTTATATTAGCCATCTAAAAATCCTCTGTGAGTTTAGTGAAGTTACGCGCAATCGCGCATTGTGATAATAACAAGCTGTGTGCAACAAAAAAATTAAATTAAATCGACAACATTACATTTCAAAATCTACTCTAAATATCAGTATTTCGTCTTAGTTTTTTAAGCAATTTCAAGTATTGATAAGTTTCACACGCGCAAATTTACGTTTGCCAACCTGGTAAACGTGTTGCGAATCAGCGGCAATTTCTAATTTCGGATTTTCTACTTTTTCACCGTCAATTTTTACCGCGCCTTGGTTAATCATCCGAATCGCTTCAGACGTGCTGCTGGTTAAATCCGCTTCTTTTAACAAATTGGCAATGCCTAACGACGTGCCTTCAATGTTTAATTCTACTTCGGGCATTTCATCTGGAATCGCTCCACGTTGAAAACGCGCTTCAAAATTGTCCAATGCTTTAATCGCCGCTGCTTCATCGTGAAAACGAGTAATAAGTTCTTGCGCGAGTTTGACTTTAAAATCACGCGGATTCGCGCCGTTTTCACATTCTTCATTCCACGAAGCAATTTCACGCATCGGGCGGAAACTCAATAATTCAAAATAACGCCACATCAATTCGTCGCTAATCGACATAATTTTGCCAAACATTTCATCAGGCGCATCAGCAATACCAATGTAATTATTGAGCGATTTGGACATTTTTTGCACGCCGTCCAATCCTTCCAAAATCGGCATGGTCATCACCACTTGGGGTTTTTGCCCAAAAACTTCCTGTAATTGTCTGCCCATTAACAAATTGAATTTTTGATCGGTGCCGCCCAATTCCACGTCCGCTTTCATCGCGACCGAATCGTAACCTTGAATCAGCGGGTACAAAAATTCATGAATCGCAATCGGTTGATTATTGCTAAAACGTTTGTGAAAATCGTCGCGTTCCAACATTCGCGCCACGGTATTTTTTGCCGCCAATTGAATCAATTCCGCCGACGACATCGCATTCATCCACGTTGAATTAAACATCACGGTGGTTTTTTCGGGGTCGAGAATTTTAAAAATTTGCGTTTGATAAGTTTCCGCATTTGCCGCCACTTCTTCGCGCGTCAACGGTTTACGAGTAACATTTTTACCCGTTGGATCGCCAATCATGCCAGTGAAATCACCAATCAAAAATAAAATTTCGTGTCCCGCATCTTGGAATTGTTTCAGTTTGTTGATTAAAACGGTGTGTCCCAAATGCAAATCGGGCGCGGTGGGGTCGAAACCCGCTTTGATGCGTAACGGACGATTTTCAGCGAGTTTTTTAATCAATTCGGCTTCGAGCAAAACTTCGTGCGTGCCGCGTAATAATTCGGATAAATCAGTGGATTTGATTGTCATGAGAATGCCTCAAAATAAAAATAAAAAATATCAGTAAACCCGCGCTTTCGGTGCAATCATTTCAACTTCATCGGTGAGCGTGTACAAATGGACGGGGCGATAATCGATATTCACCGCGTTTTTTTGCAGCCACGTCAGCGTGTGTTTCAACCAGTTTTTATCATCACGCAACGGATAATCTTCTCGTGCATGACCGCCTCGACTTTCGTGACGATTGGCGGCAGCATGAATGGCAACGGTCGCTTGAGAAAGTAAATTGTCTAATTCCAAGGCTTCGACTAAATCCGTATTCCAAATCAACGAACGGTCGGTTAAACCTAAATTCTCAAATGATTCGCGCACCGATTTCATTTCAGCCACGCCTTCGTCCAACGTCGATTGCGTTCTAAAAACAGCGGCTTTACTTTGCATGGTTTTTTGCATCGCGGAACGGATTTCAGCGGTTTTTGAATTGCCATTCGCATTCCGAATTTTTTCAAATCGCGCTAACGCTTCGGCATAATAGTCGGGGTTTAAGTCCGAATGTGGTTGATTCGGTGAAATCAATTCAGCGCAACGCAACGCCGCCGCACGCCCAAAAACAACTAAATCCAACAGCGAATTTGAACCCAAACGGTTTGCGCCGTGAACTGAAACACAAGCCGCTTCGCCAATTGCCATTAAACCTTTGACAACGTGGTCAGGATTTTCGCCGTCCAATGTCACGACTTCAGCGTGATAATTGGTTGGAATGCCACCCATGTTGTAATGAACGGTCGGCAAAACGGGAATCGGTTGTTTCGTGACATCAATGCCCGCAAAAATGCGCGACGTTTCAGAAATGCCAGGCAAACGTTCATGAAGTAGAGCGGGAGGCAAATGTTCGAGGTGCAAATAAAGATGGTCTTTCAGTTCACCAACGCCACGTCCCGCATGAATTTCCATCGTCATGGCGCGACTGACCACATCGCGCGACGCTAAATCTTTGGCGGTTGGCGCGTAACGTTCCATAAAACGCTCGCCTTCGGAATTCGTTAAATAACCACCTTCGCCGCGTGCGCCTTCGGTGATTAAACAGCCCGCGCCGTAAATGCCTGTTGGGTGAAATTGGATAAATTCCATATCCTGTAACGGTAAACCTGCGCGTAAAACCATCGCGTTACCGTCGCCCGTCACGGTGTGAGCAGACGTACACGAAAAGTAAGTTCGACCGTAACCACCGGTGGCTAAAATCGTGGCGTGGGCTTTGAAAAGATGTAACAAACCATCGTCTAAACACCAGGCAATCACACCACGACATTCGCCATTTTCCATGACTAAATCGAGAGCAACGTATTCCACAAAAAATTCGGCGTGATGTTTTAAGGCTTGCTGATAAAGCGTGTGCAGAATGGCGTGACCGGTTTTATCCGCCGCCGCACAAGTGCGTTGCGCTTGACCTTCACCATAATGCGTCGTCATTCCGCCAAACGCCCGTTGATAAATTTTGCCATCGGCGGTGCGTGAAAATGGCACGCCGTAATGTTCTAATTCAATCACAGAGGGAATCGCTTCACGGCACATATATTCAATCGCGTCTTGATCGCCGAGCCAATCCGACCCTTTCACCGTGTCGTAAAAATGAAATCGCCAATCGTCTTCGCCCATATTTCCTAATGCCGCACTGATGCCGCCTTGCGCGGCGACCGTGTGACTTCGCGTCGGAAAAACTTTGGTGAGGCACGCGGTTTTTAAGCCTTTTTCAACGGTACCGAGCGTGGCGCGTAAACCTGCGCCGCCTGCACCGACAATAATCACATCGAATTCGTGGATAATCATTTATTCTGGATGGCGCGGTGTTTCAGCGGAACGCATAAACGAAATCGGCGCGTCTTCTTCATTATCAAAACTGACCATTTCCCACGCCTCTTTGTCTTCCAATAACGCGCGTAATAAGCGATTATTCAAACCATGTCCTGATTTATGTCCGGTGAATTCACCGATTAAACTGTGACCGAGTAAATATAAATCGCCAATCGCGTCGAGAATTTTGTGTTTGACGAATTCATCGGCGTAACGTAAACCGTCTTCGTTAATCACTTTGTCATCGTCAACGACAATCGCGTTATCCAAACTGCCACCTAACGCCAAATTGTTTTTTTGTAACGATTCAATATCTTTCATGAAACCAAAAGTTCGCGCTCGACTGACTTCGCGTACAAACGTGGTAGACGAAAAATCCATCGTGGCAGTTTTAACATTATTTTCAAAGGCAGGATGTTCAAAATCAATCGTAAACGTCACTTTAAAACCCGCGAAAGGTTCAAATGCTGCCCATTTATCGCCGTCTTCCACTCGTACTGTATGCTTAATTCGTAGATATTGTTTGGGATAATCTTGTTCTTGTACGCCAGCTGATTGTAACAAAAACACAAAAGGCCCTGCGCTGCCATCCATGATGGGGACTTCGGATGCGGTGACATCGACGATAGCGTTATCAATGCCTAAGCCTGCAAACGCTGACAATAAATGTTCAACCGTAGAAATTTTGACATTGCCCGACACTAACGTGGTTGAAAGCGTAGTTTCACCGACATTTTCAGGTTTCGCTCGTATGGTGACGGGCGTTGCTAAATCGACCCGTCGAAAGCAAATGCCGGTATTCGGTTCAGCGGGATGCAGCGTTAAATAAACTTGCTCGCCTGTGTGTAAGCCTACGCCTGTGGCGCGAATGGTATTTTTTAAAGTGCGCTGTTTAATCATAACGTGAATTGCCCGTTAAAAATAACGCGCCTCGTGAGCGCGTTAGTTGGGGTTGTTTGCAGAAAAACCTGCAACAGAAAAGGAATTTAGTCGGCTTGTCGTCTTAAAAAAGCAGGAATATCTAAATACTCAATATCGCCACCTTGTTTAGGTTGTGCGCCAAAGCGAGTTTCACGTCCTTCAGTGCGCGTAGTTTGCGCGGAATGTTGACGCATCACCGTAGGTTTATCAAGCCCGTCGTAATTCATTTGAGCGCCCGCAAGATGACGTGTCGTATTTACAGTTTTTGACGGAGCTTTGACTTCTACTGCCTGTAAACCCATACCGGTGGCGACAACCGTGACTTTAATTTCTTCGTCCAAATCGGGATTGATGGACATCCCCATTTTCATGTTGGCATCCTCTGAAGCCAACGCCGAAATGATTTCGCCGACTTCGGTAAATTCTGCCATACTCATATCTTTCGCGGAGATATTCACCAAAATACCGCGTGCGCCTTTTAAGTTAATATCTTCGAGTAAGGGACACGCAATCGCTTTTTCAGCGGCTTCTCGCGCCCGATGTTCACCGGTGGCACTGCCTGTTCCCATAATGGCCGCGCCCATACCCGTCATGACGGTGCGAACATCCGCAAAATCCACGTTAATCATGCCTGGATGGACAATTAACTCGGTAATACCTTGCACGGCATCTAATAGCACGTCGTTTGCCGCTTTGAACGCATCCATGAGCGATACTTTATTACCTAACACCGGCAATAATTTTTGATTGGGAATGGTGATTAACGAATCAACATAACGCTCTAATTCGGCAATCCCTCTGTCCGCGACATCTTGTTTTTTCTTGCCTTCAAATGCAAACGGTTTTGTCACCACGGCAACGGTTAAAATCCCCATGCTGCGAGCAATCTCAGCAATGACAGGAATGGCACCTGTGCCGGTACCGCCACCCATGCCTGCGGTTAAAAATACCATATCCGCGCCTTCCAACACTTCGCGAATACGATTTTTATTTTCTTCTGCTGCTAGACGACCCACTTCTGGATTTGTCCCCGCGCCTAAACCTTTGGTTAATTCCACGCCCAATTGAATAATCGTGCCGAAATTCAATTTGCGTAACGCTTGCGCGTCGGTGTTAGCACAAATGAATTCTACGCCTTCAATGAGATTGCCCGCCATGTGGCTAACCGCATTATTACCACCACCACCAATGCCAATGACTTTGATTACCGCACTTTCACTGTAGGTATCAATCAATTCAAATGTATCTTTCATGTTTATTTGTCCTTGAAATTTATTTTTTAAAAATGTGTGTGTTATAAAAAATGAGTGTTTAAAAATTACCTTGAAACCAACTTTTTATCTTTGAAAATAACGACGCTCCGTTGTCGTAATCGGCAACTCGATGCAAGCCTTGTTGGTGATTGTGATCTCGTCCATACATCAATAAACCAACGCCTGTCGAATGAATGGGGTTTTTGACCACTTCGGTTAGACCGCTGACATTTTGCGGACTTCCCATGCGGACGGGCATGTGAAAAATTTCTTCCGCCAATTCGATGAGACCCCAGATTTGGGAACTTCCGCCAGTTAAAACAATACCAGCGGCAATCTGTTCTTCGTAACCCACGCGCCGCAATTCAGATTGCACTAATAACATCAATTCCTCATAGCGAGGCTCGATAATATCAGCAAGCGTTTGACGCGAAATTTTACGAAATGGTTTATTATCGCTAATGCTTGGCACTTCGATAATGTCTTCGTCGTCGCTTAATAATTTCGTCATCGCACACGCATAACGCTGTTTAATTTCTTCCGCGCTGGCTGTGGGTGTTCGTAAAGCGACCGCAATATCGTTGGTGACTTGATCGCCGGCAATCGGAATGACTGCCGTGTGTTTAATTGCCCCTTCAACATACACTGCAATATCGGTTGTACCGCCACCAATATCAATTAAGCATACGCCTAATTCTTTTTCATCTTCCGTTAAAACGGCGTGGCATGAAGCGAGTTGTTCTAGCACAATGTCATCGACTTCTAAATTACAGCGGCGAATACATTTAATAATGTTTTGTGACGCGCTGACACTGCTGGTGACGATGTGAACTTTTGCTTCCAAACGAATGCCTGACATACCAATCGGTTCTTTAATACCTTCTTGTGTGTCGATAATGAATTCTTGCGGCAAAATGTGTAATACTTTTTGATCCGCTGAAATTGCTACCGCACGCGCGGAATCAATGACGCGGTCAATGTCATATTGGGACACTTCTTTATCTTTAATCGCCACCACGCCTAATGAATTACGGCTGCGAATATGACTGCCAGCAATACCTGCAAAAACGGATTTGATTTGGCAACCCGCCATTAACTCCGCTTCTTCAATCGCCCGTTGAATTGACTGTACCGTAGTTTCTAAATTAACGACGATACCTTTTTTCAATCCTCGTGACGGTGTAGAGCCAAAGCCAATGACTTCGAGATGACCATCTCCTGTCAATTCGCCTACGATAGCCGCGACTTTTGATGTACCTATATCGAGTCCGACGATTAAATTACGTTCTGTTTTTTTTGCCATTTTTTACCTGTTGCAGCCTATTTTATCTATTTGCAGCTTGCGCGGCTAAGTTTTTCCAATCGATTGGTTGGGCGTTTTGTTTCCAAGAAACAGCGTAACCATTAGGATAGCGCAAATCAACTACCGCCATGGAATTTAGTTGTTCTTGTCCTAAAACATCCAATGTTTTCATAAAACGCTGTAATTTTTTTAACTGATCATTTCGTCCCAGCAAAATTTCTAATCCCGTGGTTAATTTAATTTTCCACGCCCAGCGGTTGTTAATGCTAAATTCTGCCATTTGCATCGCCTGATCTGCCAGCGCAGTATTCACACCTTTCATAATTTCTAATGATTTTACTTGCTGACCTTCGGGACCATTCAAGATGGGTAAATTAACAAACGGTTCGATTTCGTCGGGTTTAATAATTTCACCGCGACTGCTGATTAAATCCTGCTCGCCCCAACGCACGAAGGGATGTTTTTCTTTAATTTTGATCGTTAATGTATCAGACCAAACGCGATTGACGGTTGCACTTTCAACCCACACTAATTGCGTCAAACGCTCCTGTATAGCTTGCACGTTAGCGTCAAAAAATCCGACATCGACTAACGGTGTCAGCAACGTTTTAATTTCATCTTTGCTGATGTACTGAAATGTACTTTCAATTCGTACATGCTTAATCGGCACTAATTCCTTCACAGAATAAACTAAGCTCGTCAATAACGCCATAATCACGATGATTTTTACCAAGCCCATCAGCTCAACCGAACGCTCGTTTCCAAAATTCGCCACACAAGTTCATTAAAATCTATGCCTGCCTGTTTTGCCGCCATCGGTACTAAACTATGATCCGTCATACCAGGAACGGTGTTGATTTCAATCAATTGCGCTTGCCCGTTTTGGTCGATAAAAACATCCACTCGCGCCCAACCTTCTGCGCCAACAATATCATTCGCTTGCAATGCTAATTGTTGCAATTGCAATTCTCGTTCGGCGTTCAAACCAGATGGACAATAGTATTGCGTGGTGGTCGAATTGTATTTTGCTTCGTAATCGTAAAATTCACGCGGTGTTTCTAATCGAATTACGGGCAATGCTTCGCCTTGTAAAATTCCCACTGTGTACTCGTCACCCGTCACCCATGCTTCGGCGTAGACTTCGCAATTGCACGCCAACGCAATGTCTAACGCGGCAACTAATTCAGTTCTATTTTTGGCTTTGCTCATGCCGACGCTGGAACCTTCGAGCGAGGGTTTAACGATAATCGGGAAATCTAACGCTTCGATACAGGCATCAATGTCGTTTTCATTTTTTAGAGCAAACCAATTTGGCGTGGGCAAATTCGCGCCACGCCAGCATAATTTGGTGCGTAATTTATCCATTGCGAGAGCTGACGCTAAAACGCCGCTGCCCGTGTAAGGTAAATTCAAAACTTCTAACACGCCTTGCAATACGCCATCTTCGCCGCCGCGTCCGTGAATAATGTTGAAAACACGGTCAACGTTTAAATTTTTCAATGATTCAATAACATTGTCAGTCACATCAACGGCTAGTGCATTTGCATTTACGCCGCGAGCAATCAAAGCGGTATGAACCGCCGCGCCACTTCGTAATGAAACGTCACGTTCTGCCGAATTTCCGCCCATGACGACTGCGACCGTGCCAAAATCTTCGGCATTTTCAATTATTCTGGATTTTAACTTTTCACCCACGATGCACACCTCTGTTTGTAAAAAAATACCGTATTTTTGCGCGACTTGCGTTTGAACGTAAGCCATCAATTGTTCAATATCTGTCGCTGTTGCTGTGCCTGTGTTGATAATAAAATTGGCGTGTTTTTCAGAAACTTGTGCGCCACCGATTTTGAAACCTTTCAATCCTGATGCTTCAATTAAACGTGCCGCATAATCGCCTTCTGGATTTTTAAATACAGAACCGCAACTCGGTTGATTGGTGGGTTGCGAACTGGCGCGTTTGGCAAGTAACGCCTTAATGTTTTGTTGGCTTTCGCGGGTATCGCCAGATTGTAATTTCAACGTCGCCGCTAAAAACCACTCGTCATTTTTTAAATTAACGTGTCGATAACGGATTTCAAATTCGTTTGCCAATTTCGTGAAAACTTCGCCACGACGATTCAACATTTCAACGTTTTGCACAATTCCCCACGTTTCACCACCGAATGCGCCTGCGTTCATTTTCAACGCGCCACCCATTGTGCCAGGAATTCCTGCTAAAAATTCTGCACCGATTAAACCTTGTTCAGCACAAAATTTTGCCACTAACGCACACGGCACGCCCGCTTCAACGTAAATAGTTTCGTCATTCATGCGCTGCATAACTTTGAGACGATTTTTGGTGTTAATGATCGTGCCACGAATCCCACCGTCACGCACCAACAAATTACTGCCCAAACCCATCCAAAAAAGTGGTTCATTTTCAGGCAGATTTTGCACAAATTGAATCAAATCGGCTTTGTCAGCAGGTTGATAAAAACGTTCTGCAACGCCACCGACGCGCCAACTTGTATAATTTGCAAGTGGTTCGTTATAACGCATTTGTCCATTTAATTGCATGAACGATTAACCTGCCAACGCCTGTGAAAGCAACGGCGGTAACTGCGTCGAAAAATGCCCGACATTTCCTGCACCCATTGTGAGAATCACGTCGTTTTCGTGAACAATTCCCGCCAACAATTTTGGCAACTCTTCCCAATTCTCTACAAAAATCGGATCAACTTGCCCACGCAAACGAATCGCCCGACTTAATGAACGCCCGTCCGCACCTGCAATTACGCTTTCACCAGCGGGATAAATATCCATCAAAATCAACACGTCCACGCCCGCCAAAACCTGCACGAAATCTTCAAATAAATCACGGGTTCGCGTGTAACGATGCGGTTGAAAAATGATAATCGAACGGCGCGAAGGATACGCTTGTTTCAAGGCTTCAAACGTTGCCACCAATTCGCGCGGATGATGACCGTAATCATCAACTAATGTCACGATGCCATTGCGAACAAGCAAATCACCTTGAATTTGAAAGCGTCGCCCAACCCCTTTGAACGCATTCAAACTGCGTTGAATTGCGGCATCGTCAACGGCTAATTTTGTCGCCACAGTAATTGCCGCCAACGCATTTAACATATTGTGCCAACCTGGCATATTTAATGTAACTTCAAGCGGCGCATAATCGCCGCGACGTTCCACAGTGAAATGTGTTTGCATACCATCTTGACGAATGTTTATCGCCCGAAAATCCGCATCTTCATGCACGCCGTAAGTCACCATTGGTTTTGAAAGCGATGGCAAAATTTCACGCACGCCTTCATCGTCCAAACACAAAACGGCTAACCCGTAAAAAGGCAAATGATGCAAAAATTCAACGAACGTTTCTTTCAAACGCGAATAACTGTTTTCATACGTTTCCATGTGGTCATGGTCGATGTTGGTCACAATCGCAATCATCGGCTGCAAATACAAAAACGACGCATCACTTTCATCGGCTTCGGCAACCAAATAATTTCCCAAACCTAATTGAGCATTTGTGCCTGCGCTGTTCAAACGCCCACCAATTACAAACGTCGGATCTAAACCGCCTTCAGCCAACAAACTCGCGGTTAAACTGGTCGTGGTGGTTTTGCCGTGCGTGCCCGCGACTGCAATTCCAAACCGAAACCGCATCAATTCCGCCAACATTTCAGCGCGTGGAATCACAGGAATGCGTTGTTGATACGCTTCGTCCACTTCGGGATTTTTGCGGTCAATCGCACTTGAAACTACCACCACATCAACTTGCGTGATGTTTTCGCGTTGATGACCGATTGTGACGTTGATGCCTAAATTTATGAGGCGTTCAGTGGTCGCGCTTTCTTTGATGTCCGAGCCAGAAATCGCATAACCCAAATTTAATAACACTTCGGCGATGCCGCTCATGCCCGTGCCGCCGATGCCGACGAAATGAATGCGTTGCACTGAACCTAAAGGACTGTTTGGAAAATTCATGCTTTCGCCTCCGCGATACAAATTTGAGCAACGGTTTCGGTTGCGTTTAAATAGGCTAATGTTTGAGAAATGGCGCGTCGTTCGGGTAAATTTTCACACAATTTTTCAATTTGTTGCGCTAAGTTTTCAGCCGTTAAATCGCTTTGTTTTAATAGAATTGCCGCGCCTGATTCGCTTAGATATTTGGCGTTGGCGGTTTGATGGTCGTCAATCGCATTGGGTAACGGAATGAAAATCGCGGGAATACCCATTGCGGCAACTTCGCTGATTGTCATTGCCCCCGCGCGGCAAATAATTAAATCTGCCCACGCATAAGCCGCCGCCATATCGTCAATAAACGCGCTGGCTTCAGCGTTTAAGTTTAACGTTTTATATTTTTCGGCAACTTCATTTTGCATTGCCGCGCCCGTTTGATGACGAACTTGCACCGAATTTTTTAATAACGAAATCGCATTTGGTACGGTTTCATTCAATGCTTTCGCGCCTTGACTGCCACCGACAACTAAAATGTTTAAAAGCCCCCCTTTTTGTAGGGGGGATGGAGGGATTTGCTTTAACATTTCACGAAGCGGATTTCCTGTACAAATCGCCTTAAATTTTGGTGCGAAACTATTCGGGAAACCTTGCAATACTTTCGTCGCAATTTTTGCCAACAAACGATTGGTTGTACCGACGACGCGATTTTGTTCATGAATAATTAACGGAATTCCCAACATTTTCGCCATCAAACCACCAGGTGCGGCAACAAATCCCCCCATTCCCAAAACGATATTTGGCTTACGTTGTTTTAAAATTTTCGCAGCTTCAATACACGATTTAGCGAGTTTAAAAATCGCGGTGAATTTACTCAACAAGCCTTTGCCACGCAAACCCGAAACCGAAAGCCAGTCGATTTCAATACCATTTTCAGGAATGACGCGACTTTCCAAACCTGCTTTTGTACCGAGCCACGAAACTTCCCAACCTTGTTGTTGCAAAAATTGCGCGACCGCCAACGCAGGAAAAATATGTCCGCCCGTCCCGCCCGCCATAATCATAATGTGTTTAGTCATGCCAATAACCCTTTGGTAAATTTGCGTTATGTTCGGTAATTTCGTGATGAATCCGAAACAACAACGCCACCGCTGAACACATAATCATCATACTGCCGCCGCCGTAACTCATCAGCGGCAAGGTCAGCCCTTTTGTGGGCAATAAACCCATGTTCACGCCCATATTCACAAACGCTTGAAAACCAAACCAAATACCTATGCCGTAAGCGATAAAAGCAGAAAAACGTTCGTCGATTTTTTCAGCGGCAACACCGATTGCAAAGGCCTTCCAAACAAATGTGGCGAATAATCCAATGATTGTTAATACGCCGACCAGCCCTAATTCTTCGGCGATGACAGAGAATAAAAAGTCGGTGTGCGCTTCGGGCAAATAAAATAATTTCTGTAAACCATTTCCTAAACCTACGCCAAACCATTCGCCGCGTCCAAATGAAATCAAGGCTTGCACCAATTGAAAACCTGTTTTCAGCGGGTCAGCCCACGGATCCATAAAACTGGTGACGCGCTGCCAACGATACGGCGAAAAATACACCAACATTCCCGCCATCAAACCTACGCCAGAAAGTAGCGCGATAAATTGTAACAGCCGTGCGCCCGCTAAAAACATGATGCCCATAACAATCATTAAAATCACCACCGACGAACCAAAATCAGGTTCAAGCAATAACAAAAAACTGACGACGGCGAAAATGCCTAACGGTTTAATCAAACCAGTGGAAGATTCTTGAACGTCTTTTTGCTGTTTGGTGACGTAATTCGCCATGAATATCACGGTAAAAAACTTTACGATTTCAGAAACTTGAATCCGAAAACCTGGAATGTTTAGCCAGCGCGTACTGCCGTTCACTTTCACGCCCAAACCTGGAATTAACACAATGACTAATAAACCGACGCTGATTAAAAATGCTTTGCCGCCGTATTCTTTCCAGAAGTGCATTGGGCGATATGCCACGAATGACGCGGCAATCAAGCCTAAAATCATGTGCGCGAATTGGCGTTCGGGATAATAAAGCGTATCGTTGTTCATTTTCGCGCCCAAATGTAGTGACGCGGATGAAACCATCACAAAACCAATCAACAACAAACTAAAACTGACCAACACCAAAACGGGATCCGAGTGAAGTTTGAAACGCAATGGCGTAGGTTTTTCGCGTCTTTTCACGCTGGCAACGCCTCAATCGCAGCGGCAAATTGATTGCCACGGTCTTGATAATTTTTGTATTGATCCAAACTCGCGCAAGCTGGCGACAATAAAACCGTATCGCCTGATTTGCCAATATGCGACGCGATTGCAACGACTTCTTGCATATCTTGGGCGTGATAAGCAGGCACAATTTCATTTCTAAGCTGCCTGTTCGGCAGTAAATTAAACGAAGTCGTTGCAATCGCCTCACACATCATTTCAATTGCGGTTTCAATTTGTGGAGCGTCTTTGCCGATTAAAATCACGGCTTTGGCTTTGGCGAAAATAACGGGCGCAAGTTCGTTCATGTCTTGCCCTTTGCCTTCGCCGCCCGCGATTAAAATGACTTTTTCGTCGTAACCTTCCAATGCGGCAATGCACGCGCCGATATTCGTGGCTTTGGAATCATTCACCCAGTTGATGCCGTTTTTGGTGCTGACTTTTTGCATTCGGTGATTTAAGGCTTTGAAATGGCGTAATGCGTCGCACATTTTAGCCGAATCTAAACCAATCGCCGTACCTAATGCCAACGCTGCCAACGCATTCGCGGCATTGTGTTTGCCTTCGAGTGGCAAATCCGCAAGCGACATTAAAACGTTTTCACCGTGCATCAGATTATTGTCAGCCAAATAAAAATCCGCTTTTTGTTTAATCGAGAAAGTAAGCGTTTTGCGCGTTGAATCGGACATTGCCGAAACCATTTCATCATCAAGATTCAAAACCATTACGCCGTCGCCGCTGAAAATAACTTGCTTCGTCTGCGCGTAATTTTCTAAATCATCGTGACGATCTAAATGGTCTGCTGAAATGTTTAAAACCGTTGCCGCTGCGGCATTTAAAATGTGAGAACGTTCGAGTTGAAAGCTCGATAATTCCAAAACGTACAAATCGGTATTTGGGTCGAGCAAATCTAATGCTGGTTTGCCTAAATTTCCGCCGACACCTACATTTTTACCACAAGCTCTCGCCATATCGCCGAGCATGGTGGTGACGGTACTTTTGCCATTTGCGCCGGTAATTCCAACGATTGGCACGTTCACAACCGCCGCAAATAAATCAATATCGCTGACTAACTTCGCGCCAGAATTTAACGCGGCGGCAATCGTTGGTTCAGAAAGTGCAACGCCAGGGCTGACGATTAAATGTGTTGCACCTTTGAAAGTTTCAAATGTGAAAGTGGCTTTGCGGCTATCGACGATTGAAAAAGGCAACACCAATGATTCTAAAAATTTTGCAACCGATGTTCCCGTAATGCCTTCGCCGACGACGATGATTTTTGAATCGGGCGTTAAATCGAATTTTTCTTTTAAGATATTTTTCATAATTTATCTCAGTTTCAACGTGGCTAAACCAATCAACACCAAAATCACGGTGATAATCCAAAAACGCACAATCACACGCGGTTCAGGCCAGCCTTTGAGTTCAAAATGATGGTGAATCGGAGCCATTCTAAAAATCCGTTTTCCCGTTAATTTGAACGACACAACTTGAATCATGACCGATAACGTTTCCATCACAAATACGCCGCCCATAATCACTAAAACCATTTCTTGGCGAACCAAAACGGCTAACGTGCCGAGCGATGCGCCTAAAGCCAACGCGCCCACATCCCCCATGAAAACCATCGCGGGATAAGTATTAAACCACAAAAACCCTAGTCCCGCGCCAATTAAAGCCGCACAAAAAACAACTAATTCGCCCGCGTGGGGCAACGATGGAATGGCTAAATACTGCGAAAATGTGGCATGTCCAGACAAATAAGCAAACACGCCCAAACCTGCCGCCACCATGACCGTTGGCATAATCGCCAAACCGTCTAGCCCATCGGTGAGATTAACCGCGTTGCTTGTGCCGACAATCACGAAATAGACAAAAATCACATAAAACCAGCCCATGTCAAATACAACATCTTTGAAAAATGGCACAATCAACTGTGTTTCAGCAGGCAAAGTTGCCGTTTTAAACAAAAATAACGCGGCGGAAAAACCAATAATCGACTGCCACAAATATTTTGATCGCGCTGAAAGTCCGTCGCTGTTACCTTTAATCACTTTTCGATAATCGTCAATAAAACCGATTACGCCATAACCGAGCGTCACCAGCAAAATTACCCAAATATAACGATTGCTCAAGTCCGCCCACAACAAGGTCGTAATCGTAATCGCCACTAAAATTAACGCGCCACCCATCGTCGGCGTTCCCGCTTTTTCATAATGCGTTTCGGGGCCCAGTACACGAATGCTTTGCCCAATTTTTTCACGACTCAATTTACGAATCATCCATGGACCAATCATAAATGAAATAATCAGTGAAGTCAGAACCGCCAAAATGGCGCGAAATGTTAAATAATGGAAAACGTGAAAACCACTATCGAAGCTGTTTAGGTAATCGGCGAAATAAAATAGCATGGGCTTAAAATCCTGTGGGTTCAACTAAAGCGGTTGTTATATTTTCCATACGTTGCGATCGTGAACCTTTGATTAAAATAGTTTCATTGCCTGTTAATAAAGGTGTGATGGTGTTGAGTAATTCAGTTTGTGACGCAAAATGTTGGGCGTTTTCACCAAAAGCGGCGACAGTTTGTTTGGTTAATTCACCCACCGCAAACAAGCGTTTCACGCCGCAATTTTTCAAGGTTTCGCCCATTTCAAAATGCAACTTTTCGGTGTCGTCGCCCAATTCACCAAACGCGCCCAAAATTACCCAAAGTTCGCCGTCGCATTTTGCTAAAACGTCTAATGCCGCTTTTAATGACGCGGTGTTAGCGTTGTAAGTGTCGTTGATAATCCAACTTCCTAAACGTCCGCGCAACAATTGCAATCGTCCGTTGACGGGCGACATCGTTTCTAAACCTTGTTTGATTTGGTCGAGTGAAATGCCGATTGCTAACGTTGCCGCTGTTGCCGCTAGCGCATTTAAAACGTTGTGATTGCCAGCCAAAGGTAAATTAACACTAATTTCACCGTTCGCAGTTTTCAAATCAAAGCGCGTGACGAATTCGTGATTTTCAATTTTAACATCGATATTTTTAGCAAAAACGTCGGCGATATTTTCAATTCCAAAGCTAATAACTTTGCGTGAATCGGCGACGCTGTGCCAATAATCAAAAAACGCATCGTCAACATTTAAAACCGCCACGCCGTTGATATTTAGCGTTTCAATGATTTCGCCTTTTGCTCGTGCCACGCCGTTCACATCACCAAAACCTTCTAAATGTGCCGCGCCCACGTTGGTAATAATCGCCACATCGGCTTTTACGAAACGGCTGGTGTAAGCAATTTCGCCCGCGTGATTCGCGCCCATTTCAATGACAGCGTAACGATGTTCGGGCGATAATTTCAATAAAGTTAATGGCACGCCGATGTCGTTATTTAAATTACCTTGCGTAAAAAGCACCGAATTATTAACGCTCAAAATCGCCGCGAGCATTTCTTTCGTAGTCGTTTTGCCGTTACTGCCCGTTACGCCGATAATTTTCAAATCCATTTTTTCGCGCCACGCACCCGCTAATTTCGCCAACGCCAAATGCGTGTCGTTGACTAAAATTTGCGGCAAATTTGTTTCTAATTTTTTATGCGTTAAAACAGCACTCGCGCCAGCTTGTTCGGCTAATTCAATAAAATTGTGACCATCGAAATTTTTACCTTCAATCGCAATGTAAAGTTGTCTATTTTTCAATGTGCGCGTGTCGATACTTACGCCATTTACCAAAACATCTTCGCCAATCAATGTGCCAGTCACGCAAGCGGCGATTTCACTCAAAGTCATTTCAATCATCATTGCGCTAGTATTTCGCGGACACATTCTGCGTCATTAAAAGGGAATTTCACGCCGTTAATTTCTTGGTAATCTTCGTGACCTTTGCCCGCAATTAAAACGCAATCTTGCGCGGCGGCTCTTTCGATTGCGTTGTGAATAGCGTTTGCTCGGTCGTAAATAATGTCAGCTTCATAGTTAGAAAAACCGCCTAAAATATCTCGCACAATAGTTTCGCTTAATTCAAAGCGCGGGTTGTCGTCGGTAATAATTGCCCAATCGGCAAATTGTTCCGCAACTCGTCCCATTTGCGAACGTTTGCCGCTGTCACGATTTCCACCGCAACCAAAAACTACGCCTAATTTTCCCAATGTGTGCGAGCGCAAACTGCGTAACACTTTTTCGAGCGCGTCGGGCGTGTGGGCGTAATCGACGATAACGAGTGGCTGATTTTTGTCGCCGCAAAAACGTTCCATGCGTCCATTTACAGCTTTTAAATGGGTTAAGCGTTTTGCGGATTCTTCGAGTTCAACGCCTGATTTCAACATAACTGCTAACACGCACAACACATTTTCTAAATTAAAAAGCCCAATCAATGGAACGTGTAAAACACATTTTTGATTTTGCCAAAATACGTCAAATTGAATGCCGCTTAAATTTAATTCTATGTTTTCCGCGCGTAATGTTTGACCGCGCAGCGATTGTTTTCCTGTCGTGGTAACGCCGATAACTTCTACGTTTTCAGGAATCGCAGCAATGATTTGTTCGCTGACTTCGTCGTCTAAATTGATAACTGCAAATTCCAATTGTGGCGCGTCGAACAATTTTAATTTGGTTTCTAAATACGCTGCCATCGTGCCGTGATAATCCAAATGGTCGCGGCTAAAATTGGTAAAAATCGCGCCTTTGAACTGCACGCCATTGACACGACTTTGCGCTAAACCGTGCGACGAAACTTCGATTGCGATATTTTCACAGCCTTCATTTTTCAACGTGGCTAACATTTTTTGAACGGCTAACGCATCGGGCGTGGTGTTTAAGGTTTGTTTTAATTCGCCAACTTTTCCCCAACCGATGGTGCCAATTACGCCACTATTTTCTAAGACTTGCGCTAAAAATTGACTGCACGAGGTTTTGCCATTTGTGCCGGTAATGCCGATGACGTTTATTTTGTGTGAAGGTTCACCATAAAAACGAGCGGCAATTTCACCTAATTTTTCTGCCAAATCAGCAACAGGAATTTTCAAAACGTTTAAATCAGCAAGCATTTCGTCCGCTAATTCTGCCTGTTCGCTGTCGAATAAAACGGCAATTGCGCCTTTTGCAATGGCTGATTTTGCGTAATTTAAACCGTGGTGATTTGTGCCTTTCAACGCAACAAATAAGAATCCTTCGCCGCATTCATTGCTGTTTAGCGTCAAACCGGAAACGTTTAAATCGCTGTCAAAATCGAGAAAATCTGAAATATTCATTAGTTTTTACCCATTAACAAAACTGGCATATTGTCCGATTGATCGGGCGAAACTTCGAGAACTCGTAACGCGCCGCTCATCACTTTTGAAAAAACGGGTGCGGACACAATTCCGCCGTAATACTGACCAGCCGAAGGTTCGTCAATCATCACGACAATAATTAAACGCGGATTACTCGCCGGTGCCATGCCTGCAAAAACTGAAAAATAACTGTTTTCAACATAACCGCCTGCGCCTGCTTTTTTAACCGTTCCTGTTTTTCCCGCCACGCTGTAACCATCCACTCGCGCTTCGTATGCCGTGCCGTCTTTGGTAATAACCGTTTCCATCATGGCACGAACGCTTTTTGCGGTGCGACTGGTGAAAATGCGTTTTGGTTCCGGATCTTCATCACGTTTAAATAAACTTACCGAATGTAAAATTCCGTTATCCGCCAGTGCGGTATAAGAACGCGCTAATTGCAATGCAGTTGTGCTTAAACCATAACCAAATGAAAGGGTTGCACTGTCAAACGGTTTCCACTGCGAATAATCCAACAGACTGCCGCTGGCTTCGGTTGGAAAGCCTGAAGCAGTGGATTCACCGAAACCAAGTTGGTGATAAACTTCCCAAAAATACTTGGGCGGCATTCGTAACGCCATTTGACTCACGCCGATATTGCTGGATTTTTTGATTACACCCGTTAAATCTAACGTGCCATAATTGTGCGTATCTTTGACGACGTGCGTGCCGATTTCAAAACTGCCGTTGGTTTCAAAGGTTTCGTCGGGGCGAACATAATGTCCATCCAACGCCGCCGCGACAACAAACGGTTTGACTGTTGAACCCGGTTCAAAAACATCGGTCAATGCTCGATTACGGTATAAATTTTCTTTTAAACTTTTTCGCATATTGGGATTGAAAGACGGTTGATTGACGGCGGCTAAAATTTCACCATTTTTTACATCTAAAACCACCAATGAAGCGGATTTTGCGTGATTGATTGTGACCGCATGCGCTAATTCTCGATACGCCAAATACTGAATACGTTGATCAATGCTTAATTCTAACGTTTTACCGGCGACGGGTTCTTTGATATTTTCAACATCATCAATAATTTGTCGTTTTCCGTCCCGAATGACGCGCTTACTTCCCGCCACACCGCGTAGTAAATGGTCGTAGGCGGCTTCTAAACCTTCTTGTCCTTTGTCGTCTAAATCGGTGAAACCAATTAAATGTGCCGCCACGCCGCCCGTTGGATAAAAACGCTTGAATTCGCGTTCGGAATACACGCCAGACAATTTTAAACTTTTCACTTGTTCCGCTAAATTCGGGCTAACTTGTCGCGCCACATACGCAAATTGTTTGTGCGGATCGGTTAATAAATCGTCCACTTTGCCGGTTTCTAAATTTAATAAGCGTTCGAGCTGTTTAATTTGCTGGCGTGTGGCAACTTTGAATTCTTGCGGGTTAATCCAAATCGATTCAACCGGCGTACTAATTGCCAACGGCGCACCATTTCTATCTCGAATCATGCCACGATACGCAAACACGGGAACATCGCTGATGTGGCGCATATCGCCTTGTTCTTTTAAAAATTCTTTGTCAAAAACCTGCAAACTGACTGCTTTACCAACTAAAATCAGCATTCCAGCAATAATGACACCCAAAAGCCAACGCCGCCGCGCTGAATAATCATAGGTGAATAATGTGGCTTCGTTTTTATGGCGTTGATACTTCATGGTTTGATATAAATGATTTTTTCGCGCGAGGGCAGCACTAATTTCAGCTGTTCGCGGGCGACTTGTTCAACACGATTTTGTTCGGCGAGCGTAGTCAGCTCAAGTTGTAATTGTCCCCACGCGACTTCGTATTGGTCTAAGGCTTTTTCTTGTTTTTGGATTTCGATAAAAATAAGGCGTGAATTATATTTTTTATAAATCACCATAAGTGCCGATACCAGCAACATGGAAATTAAAACACCGATGCCGAAAAAACGCGTCATAAAATCAAACTCGTTCAGCGACACGCAAAACCGCACTGCGCGAGCGCGGATTTTGCGAAATTTCAGAGTCGCTCGGTTTGATGGCTTTGCTTAATACGTTTAAAACGCCTTTTTCGATGTCTACTTCTTTAATCGGTAATTTGCCAACATTACGTTTTACGCCCGATTCATCGCGCATGAAGCGTTTAACAATGCGGTCTTCCAGCGAATGGAACGAAATAACCGCTAATCGACCTTGAGAGTTGAGCAGTTTCGCCGATTGCGCTAAAGCCGAAGTCAATTCACCTAATTCGTTATTGATGGCAATGCGAATCGCTTGAAAAGTGCGTGTGGCGGGATGTTTATGTTTTTCACGAAAAGGAATGGTATCCTCAATCAATTTTGCTAATTGGCGCGTGGCTTCAATGGGTTGCGTTGTTCGCGTCGTGACAATTGCGTTGGCAATTCGTCGTGCAAAGCGTTCTTCACCGAAATCAAATAAAACGTGTGTTAAGGTTTTTTCATCGACTTGTGCAAGCCATTCAGCGGCAGATAAACCTTGTGAGCAATCCATTCGCATATCGAGTGCGCCATCATTCATGAAACTAAAACCGCGTGATTGATCATCGAGTTGCGGGGAAGAAACCCCTAAATCGAGCAAAATGCCATCAATTTTCCCACTCAAACCGGCGTTGGTCACAAAGCGTTCCATTTCAGAAAAGGGCATGTGAACTAATTGAAAACGTGAATCTTGTGATAATTGTTGAGCGCGTTCACATTCCATCGCGGTCGTATCGCGGTCAAAAGCAATCAATCGTCCATTTTCGCCTAAGGCTTCTAAAATACGCTGACTATGTCCGCCCCGTCCAAACGTACCATCTACATAAACACCATCTTGTTTAATTGCTAAGTGGTGCAATGCTTCTTCGAGCATGACCGATAAATGGATCATTAACAAATTCTTCCGTTGTTAAAAAGCAATAAAAAAGCCCGATTGGGCGTTAGACGTACTCACTATAGATTTCAAATAAGGCTTAGTCAAGGGTGATTTCAGATTAGAAATCTCGTCGTATTGTGATAAGAAGTTATGTTTTTTGCAAAGCTAAAAATAAATGCTGCATTATATCAAAACTCTATTACATTTTACTTAGACATTACTTTAGATTTTTAAAAACATACCCGCTCACTGTGGGTACTATTTTCTCATAAAAATTAACTTGACTACGCGATGTTCGACTTTTTATTGAATTTAGACATTAGTGCGTGTTTTAAAAGTCCAAAAATCAGCCTTCAAGCCGTCCGAGCATCAAGTTTATCATTGCAATATGAATGAAAGCCGTACTTGAATCGGTTAAAACTTCATAATCCTTGCTCAAACGACGATAACGATAAAGCCAAGCAAAAGTTCTTTCGACAACCCAGCGATGTGGTAGTAATTGAAATCCTTTAACATCGTCGGATCGTAAAACGGTTTCAACCACAATGTGAAAACGTTTTGCCACCCATTTCATGAAATTTGAACCACGATAGTCGCCATCTACCCAAATACGGCGAATTTTCTTACAACTTCCCGTAAAAGCTTTAAACAGTAACTTGGCTCCATCCCGTTCCTGAACTGATGCAGCGGTAACAACGACAACCATAATCAGACCAAGTGTATCTACCAAAAGATGGCGTTTACGACCTTGAATGTGTTTGTAAACATCATAACCTTTGATGCCCGCTAACGCGGTTGTTTTAATGCTTTGACTGTCGATAGAACCTGCTGTTGGATGTTTGTGTTTTCCCATTTTTTGCCTGACCCAGGCGCGTAACGTATCGTGAATCCGCTGCCAAATTCCGTCTTTTTTCCAGCGACCCAAATAACCATAAACAGTCTGCCACTTGGGAAATAGGTGAGGTAATAATCGCCATGCACAGCCTGCCCGAGTGATATACAAAATCGCGTTGATTAAATTTCGCAGCACGATACTTCTCGGACGCCCACCATTTACTGGTTGAGGTCGCTTCTTTTTCATGCTGGCAAAATTGTGTATGTTCACATTTTTGGCTCAGTTTGATACTTTTAAAACACGCACTGAATACAAAAATGCTGCTTTCGTGACAGCGGCGTTTTTGTATTTACTCCAAAAAATCAAAATTTCAAAACCAAATCAATCAACGTGTTTTATAGCTTTCTTTGCGATGCAAAACGCGACCAATCAAAATTTTATCACCATCAACATCAAACAAAATTCGATAATCACCAACACGCAAACGATAAGCGGGTTCAAATTGCGTGAGTTTTTTCACTTGTGTGACATTCGGAAAATTAACCAACTAGCCAATCCCGTTGAGAATGTGAGTTTTTGCGGCGTTCGGAATGGCTTTTAAATCTTTCACTGCCGACTTTTTTAATTCAATCTGCATTTTTCAAATAATCTGCAAATGAAATCGTCGGTTCGTCACGAGTTTCACGCAACAAACGTAAATCGTCCAAATCTTCTTGCTCGGCTTTTGCTTGATATTTCTGCAACAAAAACTGATAAAAATCCCACAATTCAACTTGAGCAAAATCGGGCAAGTTTTCTAATTCAATCGCGTAAGTATTCATTTTTAAACCTCCAGAAAATCAAAATTTCAAAACCGAGTCAATCAACAAAACAAAAATGTCGCATTACTTTAATGTACGATTTTTTGCATCTTTGTTAATCTAACTAAATAAACCATAGAGGTTTTTTTAAACCAGTCCTAAAAATTTAAGCGTTACGATAATTTTTTGTATTTCAAGCGACGCGGTGAATCCGCATCGGTTCCTAAACGACGATGACGATCCGCTTCATAATCCGCGTAATTGCCTTCAAACCAAACCACTTGGCTGTCGCCTTCAAACGCCAAAATGTGCGTTGCGATTCTGTCTAAAAACCATCTATCATGCGAAATAACCACCGCGCAACCTGGGAAATTCAACACCGCATCTTCCAACGCGCGTAAGGTTTCCACGTCCAAATCGTTGGTCGGTTCATCGAGCAATAAAACGTTGCCGCCCGTTTTCAACAATTTCGCCAAATGTACCCGATTTCGTTCACCGCCCGATAAATCACCAATGAATTTTTGTTGATCGCCGCCTTTGAAATTGAAACGCCCCAAATAAGCGCGTGACGGCGTTTGATATGTTCCAACAGTGATTAAATCCAAACCTTCCGATACTTCTTCAAACACAGTTTTTTTCGCGTCCATATCGTCGCGCAACTGGTCAACGTAAGCGAGTTTCACGGTTTCACCAATTTTTAATTCGCCTGAATCAGGTTGTTCAAATCCCGCCATAATGCGGAACAACGTGGTTTTACCCGCGCCATTCGCGCCGATAATTCCCACGATTCCACCTTGCGGTAATTTGAAATTCAAATCGCTGAACAACAATTTATCGCCAAACGATTTTGAAATGCCATTCGCTTCAATGACCACGTCGCCCAATCTCGGGCCAGGTGGAATATAGATTTCTTGAGTTTCATTACGTTTTTGTGTTTCAGTAGAAGACAATTCGTCGAAACGCGCCAAACGGGCTTTGCTTTTCGCGTGACGACCTTTTGTGCCAGAACGAACCCATTCGAGTTCTTCTTTCATGGCTTTTTGACGCGCGGATTCTTGTTTTTCTTCTAACAATAACCGTGCGCCTTTTTGTTCGAGCCAGCTGGAATAGTTGCCTTCCCACGGAATGCCGGAACCACGGTCTAATTCTAAAATCCAACCTGCCACGTTATCTAAGAAATAACGATCATGTGTGACAGCAACGACTGTTCCTGAATAATCGTGCAAAAAGCGTTCGAGCCACGCCACCGATTCTGCGTCTAAATGGTTGGTCGGTTCATCGAGCAACAACATATCAGGATTTGAAAGCAATAAACGGCACAATGCCACGCGGCGTTTTTCACCACCGGATAATTTTGTGACATCCGCATCCCATTCAGGCAAACGCAACGCATCGGCTGCCACTTCTAATTTGCGCTCTAAATTGTGTCCGTCGCAAGCGTTAATAATGTCTTCCAAACGCGCTTGATCGGCGGCAAGTTTGTCAAAATCGGCATCTTCTGCCGCGTAATCTAAATACACTTGGTCGAGTTGCGCTAACGCCGTTTTGATTTCTGCGACGGCTTCTTCGATATTGCCACGCACCGTTTTTGCTGGGTCAAGTTGTGGCTCTTGCGACAAATACCCGATTTTAATACCTTTTAGCGGAATCGCTTCGCCTTCGATGTCGGTATCTAAACCCGCCATGATTTTCAGTAACGTTGATTTACCAGAGCCGTTCAAACCCAAAACACCGATTTTCGCGCCAGGGAAAAAAGATAACCAAATGTCTTTGAGAATGTATTTTTTAGGCGGGACAATTTTTCCCACCCGATTCATTGAATAAATATATTGAGCCATAGAGTTTTTATCAAAAAATTAAAAAAGAAGTAAAAAAATAGGGGCGCATTGCACACGACATCGCTCCATCTTACATTGAGATTTTAGCGTAGGTTAATGGTCATTTCAGAATTTTCTACTCTAAAAACACTTTTGCCACGATTTTCTTGCGCTATCCATAAGACTTTGTTGATTTTAATTTCCGTACCTGTATAAACGCCTCGTTCTGCAATCACTTTCGCATCTTCAATAATTGCCATATTCGATACTAAGTCTTTTAATGAGGCACGATTCACATTTTCTTCAATCATTAGTTTATTCAAAGTATGGTGCAGTTTTTCTAACATTTCTGGATTACCTTTTTCAAGATGAATCCCAACAAAATCTAAGATTTTAAGAATATCGTCCTGCTTTTTTTTATTCTCGATAATTTCATTTCTGATTGTCACCACTTGTCTTTGCAGATAAGGATTCGTGCCAACTTGAATGTAGGTTTTAATCCCAGAGTTCGACCCGAGAATCGTGCCTTTAACGAGCATCATTGCCCATGTTACGCCACCCATAATGGATGGTTTTTTAGCACTATTTTTAGCTCCAGCGACAATTTTATTTTCTGCCATCATATTATTATTCATCGCGTATTTTTCGATGACAATATCAACACCGGCTTCAATATTGAAATTTTCCGCAAAACCAACCATAACCGAACCGTGTGCAATAATTTTTGCGCCACCTGGTTGCGTTGTTCCATCCTCTTTCACAAAATCCAGCGTTCTTTCTTGAAAACCTTGAACACCGCCCTTTACAATTACGTCACCATTCACCATCAATTGACTGTTGCCCGTCACGCCACCTTTTATCAGCAAATTCCCCATACATTCGATTTGAGCATTCGTGACGTTGCCATCAATCGTAATGTCTTCCAGTGCGTACACTTGCATACCATCGTCAACGTCTCCCAACACCACAACCGAACCATCAAAACGGATATTCCCCGATGCAAAATCGACCTTTTTCACTGTTAAAACGGACAACACCACAATGCCATTCGGCACTAAAACCGGTTGACCGGTCAGGGCAGAAAGCAATTGATTTTCATCGTCTGGATTTAAAACAATGCCTTTTTTATCTGCCGAAAAAGGTTTATCAGCACCACCGGTTGGATTGATGCCTTCGCCGAAAACGTTGAATCCTCTTTCGCCTGGAATCGCAGGAATACGCTGCATTAACACATCACCTTTATGCACCATAACAATATCACCCAATTCACGGTAATCGACCGAGCCATCTGCATGGATAAGGGGTTTATGCTCGTGTGTATCTACCGGCATTAAATTTTTAAATTGTGCGTCAATTCCCGCGACAGGATTCAGTCCTTCAGCAATGATTATATCAACGGGATGATTTTTCATTAAGGCTGCTTCAATCTTTTCGCTCGGTAGAATGCCCCAAACAATCTTTTTAGCCACCAATAAGTTTTGTACATCCTCCAATGTAATCGCTTTACCACCAAAATTAGGCGTTAAAATCAAATGGGCTTTCATTTTGCTGCCAGAAATTGTGATTTCAGCGGTTGCATCACGTCGTCTACCGATTTGAATCTCAAATGTTTCCGTCTGGTTATGATTATAACGATGCGCTAACTCAAAAACTAAGGCATCCTCAATAAACAAATTGGCTAATTGTGCCGCTTCCAAACGCTTTTTAATAAGCGACACATCGAGATTGATTTTGTCCTCAGTGGGCATAACAATCGCGAGTAATTTGCTATCATCTTTGCTTAATTTAAAACCTAAACCGTTTTCCATTTTTATTTCATTGCTCATTCTGTTAGACCTAACCTATTTTGGCTTTAGCGTGCATTGATAACAATCTCACGTCTCAATTCAGTGAAAACGCTTCTGCTACGATTTTCCTCTGCACTCCATCTTGCTCTGTTGATTTTTATTTCTGTACCAACGTAAACACCACGGTCGGCAATTATTTTTGCATTCTCCATCACCGTCATATTTTCCAGTAATTCGTTGAATTCAGCTTGAAGCGTTCCTTCCTCTGTTATTAATTTGGTTAACGTATGATGCAGTCTTGCTAACGTTTCGTCGTGGTTTTTTTCGGGACTACCCTCCATCCATTCCAAAATTTTATGAATATCTTTTTGTTTGGTTTGACATTCAATTATCCCTTCTCTTAGTTCGGTATGGCGGCGTTGAATGTACGGATTTGAACCGGCTTGAACATGGGTTTTAATTCCCGATTCTGCACCAATAACCCCCGCTTTCACGAGTGCCATTGCCCACGTTACGCCGCCTATAATCGAGGATTTTTTCCCCCCTTTGCCACCAATAACGATTTTATTGGCGGCCATCAAATGGCAATTCATGGCGTATTTATTGATAACAATGTCAATGCTTGCTTCGACGTGAAAAGATTCTGCAAAGCCCGCCAAAACCGATCCCTGAGAAATTATTCTGGTTTGATGTGTCTTTTTAGGTCGAGGTTTTTCTTCTGGTTTATAGATGGATGTTGTTCCTATGTCTTGATAACCTCGAATGCCGCCACCGACCTCCACATTACCGCCGACAATCAACTCGCAATTGCCAATAACAGAATTTTTCACAAATAAATTACCTCGGCATTCAAGTTGAGCATCCGTGACTCCGCCTTGAATGGTAATATCCTCAAGCGCGTATATTTTCATACCCATTTCCACATTACCCAACACAACGACGGAACCCTCGAAACGAATATTCCCCGATGCTAAATCGACGCTTTTCACTGTCAAAATAGGCGATACCACAATGCCATTCGGCACTAGAATAGGTTGACCCACGATGGCAGAAAGCAATTGATTTTCATCGTCTGGATTGACATAAACCCCGCGTTGATCGCCCGAAAAAGGCGAGTCTACCCCGCCGTCACATTGAACGTCTTCACCTAAAACAGTTCGCCCGTTTTTACCTGGAACCGCCGGAATCCGCTGCATTAACACATCATCGGTATGCACCATGAAAATCTCACCCAATTCACGGTAATCGACCGAGCCATCTTCTTCAACAAGCGGTTTGCGCTCGGTGTGCGGATCTACTGGCATTAAATTTTCAAATCGTGAGTCAATACCAGGTATTGTCTCGATTCCTGCCGCAATCACCATATCAACGGGATGATTTTTAAGTAAAGCAGCTTCAATCATTTCATTCGGTACAATGCCAAAAACAATCTTTTTAGTCGCTAATAAATTTTCTACATCGCCCAATGTAATCACTTTGCCACCAAAACTAGGCTGTAAAACCAAACGGGCTTTCATTTTGTTTGCGGAAAGTTCGATGTCAGCTGTCGCGTCACGCAGTCCACCAATTTGAACTTCAAAATTTTCGGTATTGGTGTGATTATAACGATGCACTAACTCGAAAATTAAGTAATCATCAACGAATAAATTTGATAGTTCTTCCTCTTGCAAACGCTCTTTAACCATCGACGCATCAAGGTCAATTTTATCGTCACATGGCATAACAATCGCGAGTAATTGACCATCTGTGCTTAATTTAAACCCTAAACCGTTATTTATATCAGTAGTATTTGGCATAATTTTTTCCGTAAATTCTTTATTTTTCTAAAAAACAGCTTGTGGATAGGAACCTAAGTATTTGAACATCGATACTTTGGTTTTAAATTCTGATAAGGCGTGAGCGACTTGTTCACTGTCACTGTGTCCCCAAATATCAATAAAAAAGACATAATCCCATAGCCCTTGTTGTGATGGACGCGATTCAATACTTAACATATCAACGCCTGCGGTGGCAAAGGGTTCAAGCATTCGATATAACGCCCCCGCCTGATTATCGGTAGAAACCACCAACGTTGTCTTATCATAACCCGTCGGCGCAGCTATTTGATTGCCAATAATAATAAAGCGCGTTGTATTATTCGAATTGTCTTCGATATTGGTGGCTAAAATGGGTAATTCATAAATTGCGGCGGCAACAATCCCCGCAATGGCGGCTGATTTTGGATTATCTTTAATCAATCGAGCCGCTTCAGCATTGCTACTGACAGGCGTTTGACGAGCATTCGGTAAATTAACCTCTAACCATTGGCGGCATTGCGCTAACGACTGGGCGTGTGAATAAACGTCTGTGATTTCGTTTAACTCCGTCACATGCGTCAATAAATTTTGTTGTACGCGGATTTTGACCTCACCACAAATTTGCAGTGTTGACGTTAATAAACAATCCAATGTCTGACTGATTACGCCTTCGGTCGAATTTTCAATCGGCACCACGCCAAACGCGCAGCAGCCACTTTCTACCGTGTTAAAAACTCCGCTGATATTGGCGACAGGAATCGTTTTCACCGCATGCCCAAAATGTTTAAACGTGGCTTGTTGCGTGAACGTCCCTTCGGGACCTAAAAAAGCAATTTCTAGCGGTTTTTCCAACGCTAAACACGCCGACATCAATTCACGAAAAAATCGCATCGCCGTTTCATCTGAAAGCGGTCCCGTATTTAAATTTTGAATACGTCGCAACACAAGCGATTCACGGTCTGGACGATAAAACGACCCGTTTTCGCCGAGCGCGAGTTTCGTTTTAGCAACTTCTTCGGCATAACGAGCGCGTTGGTTGATAAGCTGTAAAATTTGTGCATCAACGGCATCAATTTTTTCTCTTAGTTCAGCTAAAGGCATAATTGAGAGGGGCATAAAATAATCCTTCGTTATCATTTAAAAATGTTTCTTGTTCATCAAAAGATACCAATGTTGTTTAATTCTAGCGCAATTTTCACATTATAAAGTGAGTAAATGACATATTTTGTGAACTTCGTCACACTTTAGTTAAATTTTTATCGAGTACGATTGATGACAGCTTTCAAAAAGGCTTTAAAAATCAGTTTAATCTTTCGCCCCCTATTTGAAGGTGGCAGCCCGATAGGGCTGGGGAATTTGCTTTAGTCTAAACCCCGTGTTTTCGAGCATATTTTTCAAAATCACTTTTCAAAAATCCAGGTTTAACGCTTAACCGATTGAAACCTAAAAATTTTTATCAAATGGCGGTTCGCTGACATAGAAGGTGGCGCGTTCAAACTCGCTCATTTTCCAAAAAATCGGTCTAAACCCCGTGTTTTCGAGCATATTTTTCAAAATCACTTTTCAAAAATCCAGGTTTTACGCTTAACTGATTGAAACATAAAAACTTTTACAAAAAAGCGGTTTATCGGTGAAGAAATCGGCACGGTCAAAACCGCTGATTTTCCAAAAAATCGGTCTAAACCCCGTGTTTTCGAGCATATTTTTCAAAATCACTTTTTCAAAAATCCAGGTTTTACGCTTAACCAATTGAAAATTAAAAACTTTTGTAAAAAGGCGGTTTGTCGGTGACGAAATCGGCACGGTCAAAACCGCTGTTTTTTCAGAAAACCGGTCTAAACCCCGTGTTTTCGAGCATATTTTTCAAAATACGCTCGCATAATGTAGTTTGAAATAGCCATTATGGATAACGTGATGGCGTTTTATTGACCGCATTTAAATTCCACGGTGCCGTTTCAACCGTTCCTTCTAAATGCGCTTCGGTTTTATCATCAAAATCACTCAAAAAATCCAAACCCGTTTGCGCTTCCACCGTATCAATCGTGGTGATAAATTGCGACAACGGTTCTTTGCCGGTCACGGTTTGCGGCACGATAAACGCCAACGCAAACGCGGGTTTGCTGTCGCTTTCTTCGGTGATGTAAATTTTATAAAACGCTTTCGGAATATCGATGTGCCATGAAGAAGACGACATTTTTTCAGGTTTATCATCAAAAATCGGCCCGGTAATCACCCACACTTTGCCGAAATTTTTGGCGAAAAAAGATAATTCGACTTCTTCCAAACGTTGCCAAATTTGTTGATTTAATTTGGGGCGTTGCGGACTGATGTTGGTCATCAAAAAACTATCCGCTTGCCCATATTTTCCGTACAACGTACTCATCGCGTGATTCGGCGCGTTATGTCCACGGTCAAAACCGCTGTTGGTGTAATCGTCATGCTTGACGCGATTTAACCCGCGCAAATCCGTTTGAAAATGTGACGGACGTTTTAAGCGTGGCGCGTTATCGGCAACCGGCGTGAGCGCGTATTCCACCCACAACGGATTGCCGCGCACATCCGAATAACCGACGATAAAACCATTATTTCGCAACACGCGAAACCAAGTATTTGTATTCCACGTTGAAATCGCTTGCGGCGTGCCTTGATACATTAACGCTGGTCGCGCCACCCACATTTCATAACCGTAACCGCACAAAATCAGCGCGAATATCGGCATCATCACACGCGGATAATTTTGGATTAACCGAAATCCCGCTAAAAAAAATTGCAGTGTTTTATTCATCGTTTCGATGTTTAACCTAAACTTTTACTGGCTAATTCAAACACATCGTTGGAAATATCTTTTGTGTCGATAATCCGTTGCAATTGCGCTTTCATCAACGTTTGGCGGGATGGTTCGACTTTGCGCCACGCGGTTAACGGCGTAACCATTCGAGATGCAACTTGTGGATTGATGGCGTTGAGTTCCAAAATCGCATCCGCCAAAAACGCATAACCTTGACCATTTGCCGCGTGAAAATGAAGCGGGTTTGTTTGCGAAAATGCACCGATTAACGACCGCACCCGATTCGGATTTTTCATATCAAACGCAACGTGTGAACGTAAATTTTGCACGGTTTCAAACGCATCCGCCGCTGGACTGCTGGCTTGCAACGCAAACCATTTATCAATCACCAGCGGTTCATTTTGCCATTGGGCGTAAAACTGCGCTAAACACGCTTCTTTTGCTGGGTGATTATTGTGAACAATCGCCACCAACGCCGCCATTTGGTCGGTCATATTTTTTGCATTTTCAAATTGCAATTGCGCCAAAGTGTGATTTTCAGGCGATTTTAACCGACTCAAAAACGCCAAACAGGCATTTTTCACGCGCCGACGACCAATCGCTTCGGGACTAAAATCGCCCGATTCGTCTTTGTGATTTGCCAAATAAATCGCGGTAAATTGCGTTTGAAACGTTTCTGCCAACGTTTTCAACACGCATTCACGCGCTGTGTGAATGCCTTCAAAATCCGCAATCGTCATGCGTTCGGCTAAATAATTTTCCGAAGGTAACGACAGCAACAACGAAAAATACGCCAAATCGTCAATCGGCGAATTCAAAACAGTTTCAAACGTCGCCAATAAAATCGGATTCACGTCGGCATTTGGCGTTTTCACCAAATCCAAAATAATCCGTTCTGCCACAGATTGCGCCGCGTCCCAACGATTAAACGAATCACTGTCATGTTGCGACAAAAACGCCAACTCTTCCAAACTGCGCGACATTTCAACATTTACGGGTGCAGAAAATCCGCGCAACATCGAAACAATCGGCGCAGATTTCAGCGCGTCAAACGTGAACGTTTGTTCGATTTGATTGAACTGCAACAAGGTTTCGGGCAACACATCCGCGCCCGTTTCGGCGTTCAACAAACCTAAACGAATTGGAATTAACAGCGGTTCGGTTTGATTTGGATAATTTTGTTTTAAGGTAAGCGCAAACGTTTTTGCGCTTGCATCGTAATGGGTTAAAACGTTGACAATCGGCGTTCCGGCTTGAGAATACCAACGACGGAATTGGCTCAAATCCACGTCGTTCGCGTCTTGCATCGCGCTGACAAAATCGTCACACGTTACCGCTTGCCCGTCGTGGCGTTCAAAATACAAATCGCTGCCACGTCTGAAACCGTCCACGCCCAATAACGTGTGTAACATTCGCACGACTTCCGCGCCTTTTTCGTAGACGGTGAGCGTGTAAAAATTGTTGATTTCAATGTAAGCGTCGGGGCGAATCGGATGCGCGAGCGGACTGGCATCTTCGGCAAATTGGCGCGTGCGAAGTTGCGTCACGTCTTCAATGCGTTTCACCGATTTTGACACGCGGTCGGCGGTGAATTCTTGGTCGCGAAACACCGTGAAACCTTCTTTTAAACTCAATTGAAACCAGTCGCGGCAAGTGATTCGGTTGCCCGTCCAGTTGTGAAAATACTCGTGTGCAATCACGCCTTCGATGCCTTCGTAATCAACATCGGTTGCGGTATCAGGTCGCGCCAACACGAATTTGGTGTTGAATACGTTTAAGCCTTTGTTTTCCATCGCGCCCATATTGAAATGGCTGACGGCGACAATCATGTACAAATCTAAATCGTATTCGCGCCCATAAACGTCTTCGTCCCAACGCATGGCGTGTTTTAGCGATTGCATGGCGTGAGCGCATTTGTCTTTGTCGTGCGCTTCGATGAAAATTTCTAACTCAATTTCGCGTCCCGATTGCGTGATAAATGTATCCGCGACGCATTCCAATTGACCGGCAACCAGCGCGAACAAATAACTTGGTTTCGCAAACGGGTCGTTCCACGTTACCCAATGTTGGTTATTTTCAAATTCACCGCTGGCGACTTTGTTGCCGTTTGACAGCAACACCGGATAATCGGTTTTGTCCGCCACAATCGTAACGGTAAATTTCGTCATCACATCGGGACGGTCGAGGAAATAAGTGATTTTACGAAAGCCTTCGGCTTCACATTGCGTGCAAAGCATTCCGTTCGACAAATACAGCCCTTCGAGCGCGGTATTTTCTTTCGGGTTAATCGTGTTTTCAATCATCAGCGTGAACGTTTCAACTTGTGGTACGTTTGCAATCGTCAATGTTTCTGCGGTTTGAATGTAATCGGTTAATTCGATTTCATTCAACACGACACGATTCAAAATCAATTTTTCGCCGTGTAAAACTAAATCTGCGCTGGCATTTTTGCAAGTAGAATTCCGTTGCAACGTCAGCGTTGAAAGCACTTTTGTATTTTCAGCGTCGAGCGAAAAATGCAGTTTTACGTCGTGAATTAAAAATTCGGGAACGGTGTAATTTTCGCGGTAAGTCGTTTGGGGAGTTTGAGTAGTCATAAGTTTTTAAAAGTAAAAGTGGTTAAAGAGGTGGGCGCGGTTGTAGCGCGTTCAGATGATTGAGGAAATTATTCCCGATAACTTGCACACGCGCTGGCGGTTTCCCAAAGTGCGACTTCGGTAACGTGAAAACCGTTGGCTTGCAAATGTTTGAAAATCATTTTGCTTAACACTTCAGCGGTGGGATGTTCATCCAAAACCAAAAAACGCTCGTTATTTTGAATCAACGCGGGAATAATCGGGTCGTCTTTGTGCAGCAAAAAATTGTGGTCGAGATGCGTATTTACATAATTTTCGACACATTCTTTCACGTCCGAAAAGTCGCAAACCATGCCTTGATCGTTCAAATTTTCATGCGTAATCGAAATCGCCGCTTTGACGCTATGCCCGTGCAAATTCCGACATTTTCCGCCGTGATTCATCAACCGATGCCCGTAACAAAAATATACTTCTTTGGTAATCGTAAACATTTTTAACCCTTAATGGTTTTGATGATGGTGGCAATTTCACATTCGCCATTGGCTAATTCTGTGACGCGCACGACTTCGACAAACGCCGTAAAGGCAGGCGTAATCGTATTGGGTGCTTTGATATACACTTCCATTGCTTTGCCTTCGTCGTACCTTTGCGTCGTGATAAACGCGATGCCTGCTCCGCTTAACGATGAACATCGTGCTGAATAAAATTCGAGGGAATCAACCAATCGATAGCGCATTTCACTGTCAATACTGATGCGGAGATAAGCGCGTTTTTCGTTATGGTTCATTTAATTTTTCCTGTGTTAAAACGGTGAATCCGCGAAATTTTACTATAAAATGGCGAGCTACATTTTTACCTTTTCACTTTTAAGCGTTTTACATGAAAAAAGACATTGTTTTAACTGGAATCACTACGACTGGCACGCCGCATTTGGGCAATTACGTTGGCGCGATTCGTCCCGCCATTAACCTCAGTCAAAATACCAACGTCACGCCGTTTTATTTTTTGGCAGATTATCACGCGCTGATTAAATGCCAAGAACCACAGCGCGTTCGTCAATCGAGTTTGGAAATTGCCGCGACCTGGTTGGCGTTGGGTTTGGATACAAATAACGCCGTATTTTATCGCCAATCTGACGTGCCAGAAATTTTAGAATTGACGTGGTTATTGACCTGCGTCACGTCGAAAGGGTTGATGAATCGTTCGCACGCTTATAAAGCGGCGGTCGCGGAAAATGAAGAAAATGATGCCGACAAAGGCATTACGATGGGTTTGTTTAGTTACCCAATTTTGATGGCGGCAGATATTTTGTTATTCAACGCCAGCAAAGTTCCCGTCGGAAAAGACCAGCTGCAACACATCGAAATGGCGCGGGATATTGGCGCACGTTTTAACCATATTTATGGCGAACATTTTACTTTGCCGGAAGCGGTGATTGATGAAAAAGGCGCGATTTTATCGGGTTTGGACGGGCGCAAAATGAGCAAAAGTTATCAAAACACGATTCCGTTGTTTGAACCCGAAAAGAAATTGAAAAAGCTGATTAACAAGATTAAAACCAATTCGCTCGAACCGCACGAACCGAAAGATACCGCCGATTGCACGCTGTTCAGCACCTTTCAAGCGTTTGCGAATGCCGAGGAAATTGCCGACGTTCGCCAACGTTACGCGGATGGAATTGGCTGGGGCGAAATGAAAGCCATTTTGTTTGAAAAAGTGAATGCCGAAGTCGCACCGGCGCGGGAACGTTACGAAGAATTATTGTTGCAACCGAATCACATCGAAGAACAATTACAAATCGGTGCAGCAAAAGCTCGCGCAATTAGTCAGCCGTTTATTGCTCAACTGCGTGAAGCGGTCGGGATTTCGCGGTTTTAAAAACAAAAAAGGCACGAATCGATTCGTGCCTTTTTTATGTGTGAGCTTTTTCGTGAATCTTAAACCCGTGATAAATTATTATTCCCACTTGAAAATGAAAAACAAAACCGCCCGCTTTTTTAAAAAAACGGGCGGTTTTCAGGAATACTAATGTGGCTGCTTTAATCGTTTGTTGACGATTTGATAATTACAAACAATCCACGCCTTCAAGGTTTAGCGTTGCAAGGCGATTTAAAAGGTTTGTGGCGTTATCGTGTCGGCGATTATCGATTGGTTTGCCAAATAAACGACGGTGAATTGATTGTTTTGGTCGTTGAAATCGGGCATCGTAGCGTCGTTTATCATTAAAAAATTGTCTCAATTCAAAAGGAAGTTAATGTGAAAAATTTAAAATATGTTATTTATCGCGAAGGTGATTACTACGTTTCGCAATGTTTAAATATCGAGGTGGCGAGTTTTGGTTCAACCATTGATGAAGCTCTAGCGAATTTAAAAGAAGCAACCGAGTTGTATTTGGAAGATGAGAACTAACTTTTAACAGCCACAACACAAGGAAAAAATATGGAACAAAAATCAAAATCGCAGTTTTTAAAATATGCAATTCCCATATTAGAAGTTCTTCAAAAAAATAATGGGGCAATGAAAAAATCTGAAGCCGTTGTCCAAGTTATAAAAGAACTCGGAATTAGCCAAGAAGAACTAACGCAAACAACATCTACTGGGGCGTTTAAAATAGAAACCGACATAGGTTGGACAAGAAATGATTTATGTGATGCTGGTTATATTGATAGGACTCAACGTGGGATTTGGTCGTTAACGGACAAAGGGCTAAATGCAGACTTAGATACACTCGATACTTATGAAGTATTGCAAGTAATTCGTAAAAATAGGGTAACTACATTTACCAATAATGACATGAAAACCTACCAACAAAAAATCCTATTCGGCAGCCCTGGAACGGGCAAAAGTTACCAAATTGATAAGCATATTATTCCTTATGAATTATTGATTGATGTTGAAAAAATGCCAGCCAACGTCATCAAAACCGTGTTTCATCCTGAATACACTTACGGCGATTTTGTTGGGAAATTGATGCCGATAACGGTCGGTAACAATGTGCAATATAAATTCTACGAAGGACATTTTTTAAAAGCTCTTTCGCAAGCCTACAAAAACATCATTGCCGCGCAAGAGAACGACACAGAAATTGAAAAAGTCGCGCTGGTGATTGATGAAATCAATCGGGGAAATTCTGCCGCGATTTTCGGCACGATTTTTCAGTTGCTCGATAGGAATCCTGACGGCTGGTCGAGTTACGAAGTGAGCGTGAATGAAATTATTTTTAATCGGCTGTTTGAATTGTGTGATTTAAAAGAACATTCGATTATTCAGAAAAAAGTTAAAACGTACAAATTCGGTGAAGAAGAAATTGAAGCGACGACTTTGCAGAAAAAATTGAATTGCCATTTTGAAAATCGAACCATAAAAATCCCGCCCAATTTGTCGATTCTCGCCAGCATGAACACGTCGGACAGTTCGATTTATTACATGGACAGCGCATTCAAACGCCGTTGGGAATGGGAATTTATTGATGTTGACCCAGATAACAAAGTGTCAGCCGATGGCGTGGCGTTTGTAAATCGTGACGAATGGAAACTATTTGTCGGCAAACTGAACACGTTTATCAAAAGCAATCACAAGTCCATTCGCGGCATTGAAGATAAACAAATCGGGCATTTTTTCATCACCGACGACGAAATTCAAAAATCGAGTATTCAAAACAAATTGATGTTTTTCTTGTGGGACAGCGTTTTTAATCGCGACAAAAAACCGCTGATTACGTTGTTATTCGGCGACGACAAGGACAACGAATTGATTACGTTTGGTGATTTTGCGAAACAGGTTGATAATTTTATTGAGAAAATTCAAAAATTAGAATGAGGATTTGCACATGCTTTCAGAAAACATTGTAAAATTTTTAAAAAAAAACGGTGTGTTATTGGCGCAAATCACGATTCTTTTATTGCCCATTGTGATTATCTCCGTTGAATACGCTTCAATGAACAAAAACACCGATAGCCTTGATGAGGTTGCACACCTTGAAAAAATTGAAACCATCCCAGCGGCTGAGGGAGGCGTGGCTCAACCGGCTAATGAGAAGAAAGAAGACGCACAACCTAACAATGTTTCGACGTTTGAAATAGATGAGGTTGGTCTGGAAATGTTGAATGAAACTGCAAATAATCCGACAAAAATGTTGGAGGGAAGTGGCGCGTGTAAGAATTTTGAAAACGTGCATACCCTCGCGAAACACACCGGCACGATTTCAAAATCTAAAAATATCGAACATTTCAAAAAGCCCTTGCCCGCGATAATTACTGAAACGGAATACACTTGCACGGATGCCACGGGAACGAAAAAAATAAAATCCACGACAATGGGCGTGGGGGTTGATGCCGAAGCCAATATGTTGCGCTGTGTGCAATCGAATTCCGATGAAACGATAGACAGCGAAGCACGTTTCAAACACGTTTTGAAAATTATGACGCATCATTGTGGCTTTAAATTAGCAGAACTTCGTCCGATTTCAAATGCGACTCCAACAGTCAAACAACCGTAATTCATGTTTAATTTCAAAACGCTAAAACTCACCAAACGCTGCGATTCTGAAAGTACGAATTCTTTTGTCGGCATTCGGCGTGGCGCGAATAACGAGTTGGAATTTCGTTTGCCGCACGGGTTTGATGATTTTCCTGAAAATGATTTTGATGCCACGAAAGAGCTATTTTTCAAAATGTATCGCACGTTTCAAAAGTTTGAACGTGACAGCACGCGCGATATTTTAGACACTTGTTCAAACGGTAAAGACCAGATTCAAAAAGAAAAAGACGGTTATCGTTTCAAAAACAAAGAAGACAATGACGTGGTGCTTTATAGCAAAATCGCGTTAATCGAAAATCTGTTAGACGTTTATCGTGATTTGTCATTAGACCAAATGGAACGGCGCATTGGCGCAGATGAAAAAGTCGATTATTCCAAAATTGACCGCTATTTGGATAGAGCGATTTATTTGCCGAAAGACGTGATTTATATCGATGAAATGGATTTACCGCGCCAAACCTTGCGCTATGAATCGACGACGCTGATTGATTTGTTTTGTTTCATTGTGGCGGAATTGCAAAACGAATTGGCGCACGACATCGAACCGCGTGTGCAAGAATTGGCATATCGTTTCAGCGAACAACATTTAAGTCATGAAGAATCGTTGTTTAACGAAGAAACCTTTGAAACCACGATTCGTACTCTCAAAGGCGTTTTAGACGACATCGACAAACGTACCGCGTACAAAGACGAAGATTATTGGCGACTTTACGAAGCGATTGAAACGTTTCTTTATGGCGAGTTGGACATGGATAACCCGCACGAAGACGGCACGTTTTGGGGAATAGATAATTTTTCGTCGGTTTGGGAGGATATGTGTGCGACAGCTATGTTCGCACTTTTTTACCCCGAAGATCCAGATAATCCAATTATTTGTTACGCTGATACCAATATCGTCCTAGAGGGCAAACGTGTTGCAAATGCAAAATCAGCAGGTTATTTTCCAATTTACAAAAAAGAAGATTTTGAAGACCCATTTTTTATAGGATTTCGAAGTAAAAAACGGTGGCTTAGACCAGATATGATAATCCTCACAAAATATGAGGGAGATTCCATATTTAATGAAATGATAAAAATCGTTATTAAGAACGATCATGGTTCTACTATCGATTTTAAAGTCGTGTTAATAAATAAATCGGTATCAAATATTTACAAAGTATTTTGTTTAAAATTAAAGCAAGTCCGAGGAAAATTCAGAGCCATAAAAGAAAATGAATTTAAAAATTATCCTAAAGTCGATTTTGAAAGAGAGAAAAGTTTGCTTTTGCAATGCACTATTGATGAGTCAATGGATCAAGTTACTTTATTTGACTGGAAATATATGGAAATTAATTGCTTTACAGGTTTCAACATGAAAATAAAAAATGACATCACAAAACAGCTTTGCTACGAATTTGCTTTACAAAAATTAAATCCAAAAACTACTGTAAAGAGTATTTTTGTAATTCCTTGGTTTTATGCTGACTTGCAATACGATGATTATTTTGATGGTAATGATTACGTCGAATTACACTCTCGCTTGGAAGAAAATGAATTAGATGTCAAAAAACTGAATTTTTCAGAAACCCTAAAAATCTACCTAACCCATGATTGAAACAAACTCAAAAGCAAAAAGTCAGTTTGTGGGCTATTTTGGCGTTAAAAATGTCGAAAAAATTGAACGTGATTTGATTAAACCTTTGGTGGACAAATTCTTTGCCGCGCGAAACATTCAATCTTTCAAACCCATCGACGAATCCGCCGCCATTTCAGATTTAGATTTTGACCGAAAAAACTTTGATGATTTTTTCGCGCATTTTTATGAATTCATTGTCGATGGCATTCACAAAAACGGCGATAACGTTGAAATTCCTCTGACGTATTGCATCACGTTAGACGAAACCAATTGCGCTCAAACCTGCGAACAAACACAAATCCGTTACGACGTTGTTTGCTTGTTCGACACGCCCGTTTTTTATTTTATTTTTGTCGATGTGAAAGAAGTTTTTGCGTGTTTGCGTGGTGAAAATGTGGCGGTTGTTGCGTTGCCTGAAATTGAAGTTATTGAACAAAAACCAATAAAAACCATTAAACAAACAACAAATAAAAATAAAATTAACAGGTTCGTTATTACACGGGGCATAACAGTGGATTCAGAAACAGGATTAACATGGTTGCGTTTTGCTTATGGACAAAGCTGGGGGGGTGGACACAGTTGGAATGGGGAAATAACTGGAAATTCAAAATCACTGAGTTGGGAACAGGGAATAAGCGAAACCAAGCAGTTTAATCAAAAAATTAGTTACGCTGGTTATAACAATTGGCGTATTCCAACAATTGATGAACTAAAAACGTTGGTTGATGCAGAATCCGATATTTTCCCGTCAGATAAACAATCGACGGCAAAATTTTGGTCATCTACTCCAAAGGATGACTCTGCGTGGATTGTCGATTTCAATAACGGTAATGCAACGTTAAATCTCAAAACCAATAAAAACCACGTTCGATTAGTACGCAGCCGACAGTGATTTTGCAACTGAATAACCACATTTCACGGTACAATGCCATGCAGTACAAGTTTCTTTCTATTCTTTTTCAAAACAGAGGTGTTTTATGAATTTCAGTGATTTTTTAAACGATGTAAAAACCAAAGCCAACGATCTCAAAACTCAAGTTTTAAAGTTCAAAAACAAAGAGTTTTTAGAAGCGGCGATGGCGGGTTCAGCGTTAATTGCGATGGCGGACGGTAAAATTTCTTCCGAAGAAAAACAAAAAATGATTAAGTTCATTGAAACGCACGACGCGCTCTCTATTTTCACGACGAGCGACGTAATTAAAGCCTTTCAAGATTTTGTCGGACAAATTGAATTCGACAAAGACATCGGTGAAGCCAAAGCATTTTTAGCATTAGGGAAAATGAAAACCAACGCAGAAGCGGGACGTTTATTGATTCGGATGATGATTGCGATTGCGTCGTCGGACGGTGATTTTGACGCACAAGAACAAGTGGTTGCGGCGAAAATTGCCAAAGAATTGGCGTTAAATCCTGCTGAATTCGGTTTATAACGATGAGCGGCACGGACAATTTTACCGTTATTGAAACTGAACAAATTGCGGGCGCAGTGTTCGATGTCGTGCGTTATGAAAAGCTGCTCGGTTCCGATGATTTGAATGTGGCGGAAAAGATTTTTTTCGCTAATCAAGCCAACATTCATTTGAAAATGGTGCGCGTCACCTTGACGAATGGCGAGTTGTTGTTGGAACCGAGTGCGTTGTATTTCATGAAAGGGCGTTTGCAGCTTGAATCCAGCACAGGCGGCATTGCAAAAGGGTTGATGCGAAAATTTTTAAGCGGCGAATCGTTGTTTCAATCGCGCATTAAAGGCAGCGGCGAAGTCTTTTTAGAACCCACTTTTGGGCATTATTTGTTGTTCAACATCGAAAACGACGGGCTGATTTTTGACAAAAGTTCGTTTTATTGCGCGTCGGGCGGCATCGAAGTCAGCGCAAAATTGCAAAATAACATTTCCAGCGCATTGTTTGGCGGCGAAGGTTTTTTCCAAACGCAAGCCAGCGGCACAGGCATTGTCGTTTTAGTGTCGCCCGTTCCCGTCGCCGAATTGATGGTGTACGAATTGGCGGCGGGCGAAAAACTATCGGTCGATGGCAATTTCGCGTTTGTTCGCACGGCGAGCGTGAGTTTTCAGGCCGAAAAATCAGGCAAAACATTTTTTCAATCCGTGACCAGCGGCGAATTATTATTACAGACATTCACTGGCCCAGGCATGGTGTGGTTAGCTCCCACGCAAGGCGTTTACGATAAAATGAAACAACCTTACGGCGTGTCAAATATCAGCCACAATCACGGCTCCGCCGGAACCGACACGCACCCACGCTAATAAATGTACAAGCTAAAGTTTGCACTCCACTTTTCTGATTTGGAGTACAAACCTTGGTTTGTTCTTTTCAAACCTTTTGAACCTTCTAAAATGCGCCTAAAAATCATCTTTCGTTTATTTCACATTTATTGGGTGTTAATTCGCCACGGTTTGGATGAACTTGTTTTACAAACGCCGTTTATGCGTCCAATTCGTTATCTGGCGATTTTTTCGCCGTACGCCCGATTTAAAAATAATGCGGATACGCGCGGTGTGCGGATTCGGCGCACGTTGGAAGATTTAGGGCCGATTTACGTTAAATTTGGGCAAGCTCTTTCAACCCGGAAAGATTTGTTGCCGGACGATATTGCGGACGAATTGGTGAAATTACAGGATCGAGTGCCGCCGTTTTGTGGTGAATTAGCGATTGGCATTGTCGAAAAAGCGTTGGGAATGCCGATTGGCGAAGCGTTTGCTGAATTCGATGCTGTGCCTTTAGCGTCGGCATCTGTGGCACAAGTTCACACCGCAAAATTGCACAACGGCGAAGATGTGGTAGTCAAAGTCGTGCGCCCGAATATCGCGCCACGCATTGAATCGGATATTGCGTTGTTGTATGAATTGGCTCGATTGGCGGAACGTTTTTGGGCAGACGGTAAACGATTGCGTGGCACAGAAATCGTCGCAGAATTTGAACGAACCACACTGGACGAATTGGATTTAATGCGCGAAGGGGCGAATGGCGCGAAGTTACGGCGGAATTTTGAAAAATCTGAAATTTTGTACGTTCCCGAAATTCATTGGGAATTCACCCGCAAAAACATTTTGGTCATGGAACGAATTTACGGCATTCCAGTTGGTGAAATTGCCCAATTGGAAGCGGCGGGCGCAGATTTTAAAAGCCTTGCTGAACGCGGCGTAGAAATCTTTTTCACTCAAGTTTTCCGCGATAATTTTTTTCATGCCGATATGCACCCAGGCAACATTTTTGTCGAAATACCGAACAAATATATTGCGGTGGATTTTGGGATTGTCGGCACGTTGTCGCCGTCAGATCAACGTTATTTAGCGGAAAATTTTCTGGCGTTTTTCAATCGGGATTATCGCCGTGTGGCGGAAATGCACGTTGAATCAGGCTGGGTGTCGAGTTCGGTTCGGATTGAAGAATTTGAGGCGGCGATTCGCAGCGTGTGTGAACCTATTTTTGAAAAACCGCTGAAAGATATTTCATTCGGACAAGTTTTGTTGGGGCTATTTAATACGGCGCGTCGGTTTGATATGCACGTTCAACCGCAATTGGTTTTATTGCAAAAAACGCTGCTGAATATCGAAGGATTAGGGCGGCAACTGTATCCCGATTTGGATTTATGGCAAACGGCGAAACCGTTTTTAGAAAATTGGTTTCAAGAACGATTAAGCCCGAAAGCTAAAATCAAAAAATTGATTAAACAAATTCCTGAGTTCGCTGACCAATTTCCTGAAATTCCGACGTTGCTTTATAAGGCTCTCGATAATGCCGCGCACGCTGAACGACGGGCGGAAAATCAACAACGTGAATTTGCGTTATTGCGTCAACAAATGGCGCAACAACAACGCAGTCAATTGTGGGCGATTTTGATGGGCGCGTTGATGGTGTGTGGCGCGATTTGGTTTCGATAAAAATACACGTTTTCGCCTGACATAAAAAAAGCCCGTTATTTTACGGGCTTTTTTGTGAACTAAATTCAGCAATAATTACAACGAATCGCCAATTGTTTTTTTATAAAAAGGCCAGCTCGTGACGTGCAGATATTTTCGCACCGGCGATTTAATCACCGATACGCATAACGCAATCGAGAATAAACACCAAACCGCCGCATATTCGTTCGGGTCATCGGTCGTAATATCTGAAATCCAAGGTCCCATAACATAATGAAACAACACAAATTTCCACGAACCGTAAATTGTCGGCATAACAAACGCCACCAAAATGTACGCCAAAACGTGCAAGCCCCAATTGAAATTAAACAACCATTCGACGGGATGCGACAGCAAACCATTTAACGGCATTTGCCACGCAATATGCCACGCGCCCGAAACGGAACAAATGTGTGGACCACAGAAACCTTCGGTGCCAATCACACATTCTCCCGCCCACGCGAACGGATACATTTTAAACAAAATCAAAATCGAACCCGCCGCGCTAATCGTGTAAACCGCTGTCCGAATTTTCAGTTTTACACTTTCGGGAATGAAATACATCGCCACCATATTGACAAAAAACGGCTGAAACGCGACGTGTAAATATCCCAGCATCGTCAATATCTGATTATTCGGATTGTCACATAAATCGATATAAACGTAAGTGAACGCTTGCAACAATTCCATTAACGAAAAATACGTTAAGGGAATCCAAAGCTCTTTTGATTCGCCTTTTTTAATAATGTAACAAGCTGTTCCTAAGCCAATTGCCGCGAGTACGCCCGATGCTTCACCACTCCAACACATGATTTTTCCTCGTTAATTTTTTAATTTTTATAGTTATTAGATTTTTAGTTAAACGGCGGTAAATAACCTGCGCGTAATCTCCAATTATAGCACACAAAAAAACCACGCTTATCGGTGTGATATACTTCAACATCTTGTTAATTCAAATAGTTATTGAAATGTCCAAACTCACTATCACGAATCATAATCGCAATGTCACAGGCTTAACTTACGTTTATCCCGTTCTTTCACGTCGTGCGGGTGGATTGTCGATTGGCATCAATTTCAATCCGAATAATGCCTGCAATTGGCGGTGTATTTATTGCCAAGTGCCAGAATTGAAACTCGGAACTGCGCCGAAAATTGATTTGAATTTGTTGGCGCAAGAATTACGTTTGTTTTTGAATGACGTTTTGCACGGGGATTTTTATGAGCGAATGAGTGTGCCACCCGAACAGCGCGTGATTAAGGATATTGCGATTGCGGGCAATGGCGAACCAACCAGTTTGAGCGAGTTTGATGCGGCGATAAAAATCATTGGTGACATAGCAACGGAATTGGGCATTTTTCCCGAAAGTCATTTTGTGCTGATTACTAACGGCAGTTTGATTCATCGTTCGATGGTTCAAACGGGTTTGAAATGGTTGAACAATTACGGCGGCGAAGTGTGGTTTAAACTCGACAGCGGCACGCCCGAAGGCAGAATGTTGGTCAATCATTCCGCGCAAACGAATGAATCTGTTTTGAAAAATATCACGCTTGCGTCGCAACATTGCCCAACGAAAATTCAAATTTGTTTGGTCGATTATCAGCAGCACGGTTTATCAACTTCTGAACGTGACGGTTTTTTAGATTTATTAACCCAAATTCGCGCCACCACGTCGATTGAAAATGTCACGATTTACACGCTCGCGCGTCCTTCTCATCAGCCTGAATCAATTGATTTACAAACGATGCCTGTAGAAATTATGCAGCATTTCGCGCAAGAAATTCGGCTTTTAGGTTTTGACGTGACGGTCACAGAATAGCGTTTAATTCTGCCAACGTGTTGATATTTTCAAAGCCAATCGCGTCCGCGCCAAAATCGACATAATGCGTGTGATGTTGCAAAAACCATCGTTGTACTTTTCGTTCACCTTGCGCCAAATAGTTTTCCAAACTGGTTTTCAAATTCGTTTGAATCACTAAAAAAACCGAATGAACTTGTTCACCCGTACACGCCACTGTTATTTCCGCGCCACTTTTTTCATGTTCCGCCAGCAAATGGTGCAATTGCGTCGTCGTAACATGTGGCGCGTCGCACGGTAAAACCAATAATAAATCCGTTTTAGCAATCGTCATCGCCGCTAAAATACCCGCTAACGCACCGAAAAAATCAGGCGTTAAATCTGAAATGACTGGCACGCAAAAAAGGCGATATTCGTTTAAATTTTGATTCGCGTTAATGATCAACTCGTCCACAATCGGGCGCAAGGCGTTGAACGCATACGAAATCAACGATTTTCCACGATAAATCTGCAAGCCTTTTGGCTGATAATTCATGCGCCGCGCCCGTCCGCCTGCGAGAATCACACCCGTTACTTTTGTTTGTAAGGTCATAATGTTAAGCTGTAACTCGTCTTTTTATTTGTGTGGAAGGAAAAAATTAACATGAAAAATACTTTGAAAAATGTGCTTTTAACGTCTGCGATTTCGCTCATTATTGCAGGTTGTGCGAGTAATCCCGAAAAAATAGTTGAAAATTCTGCTGCGCCAACGGTTGCTGTTTTAACCAACGATTATCCAACTCGTGATCGGGTGGAATTTGTGTTGAATTGCGTCGCCCAACACGGCGGATTAAGTTACATCAATCAATATGCGTGCGGCTGTAAAATTGACAAAATCGCTGAAAAACTCAATTTCAACGACTTTGAATCCGCCAAAACCTTTTCGTATCTAAAATCAATGGCGGGTGAAAATGGCGCAATGGCGCGAGATCCGAAACAAAGTAAAGATTTACGCAAGCAATTAAAAGAAGCCGAAGAAGCGGCTGAAAAAAGTTGTTTTGTGAAATAAATCTTGCGTCAATGACTCGACAAAAATAGAACCCATAATTATGAGCAATCACGACGAAACGAATAACCAAGAGACGGTTTTGAACGTGCGCGGCGTATTAGCGCGGCATCGGCTCGTCGAAGAGTTGGTGAGAAAACAAAATTTAGTCGAGCTACAACGCCTATTAGATCAACTCGATGCGCCTGCAATCGCGCAAATGTTGGAAATTTTTTCTCTCGAAGATCGACAAATTGTCTGGAATTTAATTGCCGAAGAACGCAAAGAAGAAGTTGTCGGTGAGATGTCTTACGATATTCGGGTGGAGTTGGCGGCAGATTTTCGTCCGCGCAATCGAAATATGGTGATTCGGGTTTTTGATCTACGCGACGGTTTATTGCGTCAAATTCCAATCGAAACCAAAGCCGATTTAATGCACGCCAAACCCATTTGGATTGATTTGGTGATGCCCGAAGAAGAACATTTAAATTGGGCAAAAGACGTGTTTGACGTGGATTTGCCGAATCCAAAAGAGCTGACAGATTTGGAAACCAGTGCGCGTTTTTACGTTGAAGATAATGGCGAAGTGCATTTGCATTCGGATTTTTTACTTGATAGAAAAGACGAATCACGCAACGTCGCCGTCGCGTTTGTGTTAAAAAAAGACACGTTATTTTCAGTTCGTAGTGAAGAATTACCCGCGTTTCGATTGCAACGTTTACGCGCTCGCGCCGAATCGGATTACATTTCAGACTCGAAAGATTTGTTGCTCGATTTATACGCGGCGGATGTGGAGTATTCGGCAAACGCGCTGGAAGATATTTATACCGAACTGGAATCGGTCGGGCGGCAAGTGTTTAAATCGTACATGACTGACGAAGGTGCGGCGAAAATTCTGGCGGCGATTGCAGAAGAAGAAGATTTAAACGGGCGCATTCGGCGTAATGTGTTGGATACGCGCCGCGCGTTGTCATTTTTAATGCGGGGTAAATTTTTATCTGAAATTCAACATGAAGATGTGCGGGAAATTTTGCGCGACATTGAATCGCTGGACGGGCATACGTCGTTTTTGTTCAACAAAATCAATTTCCAAATGGAAGCCACCGTCGGTTTTATTAACGTCAATCAAAACAAAGATATTAAACGCTTGACCGTTATCAGCTTAGTTTTTATGCCGTTGAATGTGATTGCTGGAATTGGCGGTATGTCGGAATTTTCGATGATGACGGAGGGCATTCCGTGGCAAATGGCGTACAGCGGTTTGTTAGCGGGATTAGCGTTGGTGTCGTGGTTGATGTTTGTCAGTGTACAGTTTTTTGAGCGGCATAAAATTAAGCGTTTATCGATGGAGAATAGGAAGTTTCCGTCTCGATGAACGTTTTGCTAATTGTTGCCACGTCTGGAAGAATGCTCGCGCAAGCCGCGCAACGTGAAGGCTTTGATGTTTGGGTGATTGATTGTTTTGCGGATGCTGACACGTTGCGCTACGCCAAAAAAATGATTCGGGTAAATTCGCTTTCGATTGAAAATTTAACCGTCGCGCTCCGTGAATTAGAATCAGAAAATAATGATGAAATTATCAGCGTGGTTTATGGCAGCGGTTTTGAAACGTGTGTGGAAAATCTGTATTTTTTAGCAAATCGTTTTGAAATGGCTGGCAATTCACCTATCGTTTTTGAGCGAGTTCAGAATAAACGGATGTTTTTTGCTGCGTTGGATGTGTTAAAAATTTCGTATCCTGAAACGCATTTTGAATATCCAGCTAAACAAAAAAACTGGCTTTCCAAACCGTTAAAAGGTCAAGGTGGCGCGGGTATCAATTCGCAAAAATACGATATTTATTGGCAACGTTTTTGTGAAGGGAAGGCGGGTTCAGTTTTGTTTTTGGCGATGGGTAAACGTGCCGAAATAATCGGTTTTCATACGCAATCGACGCACGGTGATTTTCTTTTTTCGGGCATTTCAAATCACAGTGATTTAACCGATGGTCAAAAAACGCAAATTCAATCATGGTTACAAAAACTGGTCGGACATTTTGATTTGCGTGGTTTGAATTCGTTGGATTTTATGCACACTGAAAAGGGTTGCTTCGTTTTAGAAATCAATCCGCGTCCGTCAGCGAGTATGCAGCTTTATGATTTGCCCTTATTCAACGCGCATTTGACGTTGCAAACTAAATGGAATCGAGTTTCGGATTCTTCTGCTTATCAAATTCTCTACGCGCCACGTTCGTTAATTATTCCGCGCCATTTTCATTGGTTAAAAAATTGTCACGATTTGCCACACGCGGGGGCAATAATTCGCAAAAATCAACCCATTTGCAGTATCATTGCCCGCGCGATGCCAACAGCATCGGCATTGGAATTACTACGAATCAACACTCAACAATTAGAAAGGTCTTTAAATATGAATCAAGCTAGTGTGAATAAACTGACGCAACCGTTAGTGCAACAACTGATCGATAATGCAGAAAAACTGCGCGTCGGGGTGGAAATTTTAGAAAATGGTTGCACGGTCATTGATGCTGGAATTCAGCAGGTTGGCGGTCTGGAAGCGGGTCGGATTATTGCCGAAATTTGTTTGGGAGGCATGGGAACGGTGTCGATTTCGCACAGTCAATACACCACGAATTGGCCGTTATCGGTGAATGTTCACACGGGCAATCCTGTTTTGGGTTGTTTGGGCAGTCAATATGCGGGTTGGAGTTTGTCGCATGAAAAGTATTATGCGTTAGGTTCTGGCCCAGCGCGTGCGATGGCGACCAAGCAAAAAGACGGTCAAACTGTACCCGTTGAAGAATTGTATCAAGAATTGGCGTATCACGATGAAGCCGAAACTGCTACATTGGTCATTGAAAATGATGCCATTCCACCGTTGGCGATTATTGAAAAAGTAGCGGCGGCGTGTGGTATTTCACCGTCTAAATTAACGATTATTGTCACACCGACCAGCAGTTTAGCGGGTGGCGTTCAAGTAGTGGCGCGGGTGTTAGAAGTAGCGATGCACAAAGCTCACGCGCTGCATTTTCCATTAGAAAATATTATTGATGGCAGCGGTTCTGCGCCAATTTGTCCACCTCATCCGAATTTTGTCAAAGCAATGGGACGCACCAACGACGCGATTTTATTTGCTGGGCAAGTACATTTATTTGTGAAAGGCAGCGACGAAGCCGCTGAAAAATTAGCGAACGAATTGCCCAGTTCAACGTCAAAAGATTATGGCAAACCGTTTGCCGAAATTTTCAAAGCCTGCGATTACGACTTTTTCAAAATCGACGCAATGTTGTTCAGTCCTGCTAGCGTGATTGTCACGGCGATGGAATCAGGGAAAAGTTTCCGTGCTGGTCGATTGGATAACGCGCTGTTGGATTTATCGTTTAAACTTTAAGATAAATCCTGTTCACATTTTAAAGAGAAAAAGCCCCCTTTTTTGAAGGGGGTTTGGTGAGTTTTTAAAGTCCTTCCCACGGTGTGTAAAGCCCCGTCACATCTACATCAAACATATTCAAAATGCGCCCAACCGTTTCATTCACCATGTCTGCCAACGAATCCGTTTTGCTATAAAACGCAGGCATCGGCGGAAACATAATGCCGCCCATTTCCGTGACAATGCCCATGTTCCGAATATGCACCAAATGCAACGGCGTTTCGCGCGGCATCACCACTAAACGTCGCCGTTCTTTCAACACCACATCCGCACCACGCGAAATTAAATTATCACCAAAACCATGCGCGACTGCCGCCAACGTTTTCATCGAACACGGCGCGATAATCATGCCTTCCGTTTTAAATCCGCCGCTGGCAATCGTCGCCGCAATATCATGAATGCCGTGCGTCACATCCGCCAACGCACTGAGTTGGTCGCGCGTTATGTCGAGTTCATGTTTTAAATTCACCAACCCCGCCGACGAAATCACTAAGTGCGTTTCCCATTCTGGCTGAGGTTGTAAAACTTGCAACATTCGCATGCCATAAATCGCACCCGTCGCGCCCGTAATCGCAATGATTAAGCGTTTTTTTACGCTCATTTAGAGTCTTCTTTCTTTTTGAATTTGAACGGCGTAGCGGTAGGTTGCGTCGCTTTGCCTTCGATGATTTTATCTTTGTCGTCGTGCGTTTCGTCGGTTTCGCCTTGTCCGCGTTTCATTTCAGACCGAAAGTTGCGAATCGCCGCGCCCACATCGCCGCCGACATTGGTTAATTTTTTGGTGCCGAATAACAAAATGATAATGCCTAAAATTAAGGCTAATTGCATCACGCTAAAGTGCATTTTTAACTCCTCTACTTTTGTTCACGTTGGGCTTTTTCATCCAAACCCGATAAGCCAAAACGGCGGTGTAATTCGTCCAAAACATCGTTCGGATGCAAACCTTGTTGCGCCAATAACACCATGCAATGAAACCATAAATCCGCCGTTTCATAAATAATTTGTTCTGCGTCGCCATCTTTTGCAGCAATAATCACTTCGGCGGCTTCTTCGCCGATTTTTTTCAAAATCGAATTCAAGCCTTTTTCATACAAACTGGCGACGTATGATTTTTCGCCCGTTTGTTCTTTGCGCTGTTCTAAAACCTGCGCGAGTTTTACTAATGTGTTGTTCATCGTGTCATCCTAATTCTATGATTTAACTTTGCGGGGAAAGTGGAAGAGCGTCGGCATTATCTTGTTCCGTGACAATTTCAGGATTTTCGCGCTTCGCGTCGTTTGTGTCCGTCGCTTTTTTAGCTTCACGAGCGTGTTTTGCCATTTCGACAATTTTTTCTCTTGTTTTGTCTTTAATGTGCGATTTCAAATTGGAGGCTTTGCCTTTCCAACCCATTTCATAATTTAAGCGATAACCGTTAATGTTGTCTTGGGTGATTTTTTCAATGATTTTTAAGTCCGTTAGCTGTTTAAACGCTTTGCTAACATTAGGCGGTTTCATTCCTAATGCTTGGGCAATTTGCACTTGCTTGATATGAATAAAATTCTCAAAATCTACTTTACCAACAATCATCACCAATACACGCCAACCTTCAACAGTTAGCACATTTTCAGCAGCCAGTTCTTGTAGTTTTTCTTGAAACATCATGATGAACGAATCCTTTATCTTTTGTTTTTTCGGCACATAAACATAGAAGCCATCGTTTAATTTATCTTTGTACCGCGTTGTTGGTGGAGCTTCTTGCGTCTGAATATCAATTGTCATGTCAAATAGTTCGCTTTAAAATTCAAAAAATTTCAAAAAAAAATCTCAAAATTTCAAAAAATCCCAGGAAAAGTTATGCTATCACATAACTCGATTATGTCCTCACATAACTTTTCCATTTTTGAGGCTAGAAACCGCGCAGTCTCCAGCCCTTCCTTTCTGTCTCTGTTATTATGCTTGAAATTTGACCGAATTTAGCACCAAAAAAGACCACGAAAACACGCTGTAACCCGCTAATTGATTGACTAATTGATTGAAAAAAGCACCCGCTATCGCGGGGAATCCCACTTTTTCGCAAAAAGAAAAAGCGCGAAAAAGTGCGATTTTCAGTAAAGCGTGAAATACAAATGCTCTCCCAATTCAAACCTGACTAAAATCGGGATGCTCACTAATCCACTCTTTGAGCGCATCATTCATGCGATTTTGCCAGCCTTTGCCCGTTGCTCGAAACGTTGCCAAAATATCCGCTTCGTAACGAATGGCTACCAACTCTTTTAACGGATTTTTATTTGCGCCGCGTGTTCGACGCACAACTTCGGCGTGTAATTCGTCTGCATTGTGACAAACAAACGCACCGCTCCAATCCGCTTCAGTCGTTGCGGGGCAATCGTCGTCAAATTGTATTCCAATAGATTCGTTCTTCATGTTTTTCTGCCTTGCGAATGGAAATAATGTGGTCATTTTCACCACGCGGAGTGTGTACAACAAAAACAACCACACCGTTTAAAAGTCCTAACGTTTGAAATCTCACCTCGCCGTAATCGGTGCGGGTATCTTCACGGGTGAGTGTTGCCCCATCGAAAATAATTTCACAACCGATAAAATCGATGCGATGTTTTTCAAGATTGGTTTTGCGTTTGGTTCCATCATAAATAATCATGCACTGATTGTAGCTACATTTTGATTTGAATCAAATTAAAAACACTGTCACCCACGCACCAACCAAACATCATCGTAACCGTCCCTACCGTTGAAGCTAGAAAAGCCATAGTCGAAAACGACAACCCACGCATAGTAACTAACATCAGCATCAGGCGAAGAAGACCAAAACCAACTACTTTGTGTGTTTGGAAAATAAGTGGCGTTAATAGTTGGGCGAGTTACCGAATTGTAATTTGTATACGAACCATCCGAGAACAATCAGCCAATTTCATCAAAAATTCCTTTAAAAGTGATTTATTCATTCGATTTTTCCGGTTGTTTCAAAAATTACCGCGTTGCCATTCGGGCAAAATCTGTTGTTGTAAAAACTGTTGAAACTCGTGCAATTCCGGATACGCGCCGCACACTTGAACGATGTAATGGAGCGTGCGAGGAATCGATTTTAAATAATCGGGTTTATCGTCGCGCAAATGTAAACGGGAAAAAATGCCACACACTTTCAAATGCCGCTGCATGCCCATCAAATCAAACCAGCGTTTGAATTGCGCGAAATTACATTCAACCACGTTCGCCGTTTGCAATTGCTCAAAATAATCCCGCAACCACGTTTCAATCTGTTCGTCCGACCAATCGATATAACAATCGCGCAATAATGAAACGAGGTCATAGGTCAACGCGCCCAACACCGCATCTTGAAAATCCAACGCGCCCAATTCACTGTTCGGCAACACCATCAAATTGCGCGAATGATAATCTCGATGCACGCAAACCGTGGGTTGTTCCAACGCCGAATCAATCAAAATGCGTTGCACGTTTGCCCACAATTCTGGCGGCAATTCACCGTCTAAAAGCTGTTCAACAAACCATTCTTCAAACAACGCCATTTCACGACGCAATAATGTTTCGTCATAACGCGGTAAATCGGCATTCAATAACGTTTCATGCGTGTGCAACGGCAGCAAATCCCGCAATGCGCGACAATAAAGCTCCGGCGCAGTTTCATCGTTTAATTCGTCGAGCAACCATTGCGAACCAAAATCTTCCAACAAAAGAAAACCATCGGCGAGATTGCGCTGCAAAATAGCGGGCGTGTTGACGTTGGCGTGTTTGAACAAATCCGCAATCCGAATAAACGGCGCAATATCTTCTTTGTCGGGTGGCGCGTCCATGGCGATAAACGTTTCACCGTCAATCGTCACGCGAAAATAACGCCGAAAACTCGCGTCATTGGAAGCGGGTTCACAATCCGTCACACTCAACAGGCAATCATTTTCGAGCCAATCCAGCAGCGTTATTATTCTTAAATCATTTAAAATCATGTTGTTTAGTTAGAATACAAGGGGAAAAGTAGGTTAAAATGTGGCTCAAAAGCACTCGTGCATTCTATCATTACTCGGCTATTTAGGCTTAAATCACCCTTATGCAACGACCTTTATTTTTACTTTTATTATCAACCTTAACGTATGCTAGCCAAGCGGCGACAAATTCTTCCGCGTGGAATTGCGAGCAAAGTAAAGACGGTAAAGAATGGGTTTGTAGTGGTGACGCAAAATCGGTAGAAGCTGCGCCAGTTTCTAAAACCGAGCCGCTTGTTGTTAAGCCAGAACCCGTCGCGATTGAAACGACTAAACCCATTGAAGTTCAAAAACCTGCGCCTATTGTTGAACCTGTTGTTGAAACAGTCGTCGCGCCAGAAATCATCATTACACCGCCACCGATTGAAAAAGAGGTTATCGATGTGGAAAAACCGCGTTCAATTGCCGTTCCCGTTGCGACAAAAGCACACTCTGCGACGACTTCGGGCGAATGGCAATGTGGCGCGGAGGCAAAAAGTAGCGAATGGAATTGCCAACAAACTAAAAAATCGAATTCAGCCGAAAACCGTGAAAGTGTCGCAGAAGTTAAAACTATTTCGACAAAAAGTGATAATTCGCGCGGTTTGCGTATTTTGCCGCCTGCGTTTGACGGCGTTCAAGAACAAACTTTTGACGTTTTAAAATCGCAACTCAAAATCGATCCGTGGGAACATTGCACCAATCCGAACGCGCCAAAACAAGTTCAAATGAGTTTAAATAAAGGTGAACGCACGCACTCGCCCATCAATGTACAATCGAATTATTCAGAAATTTTTGACAACGAAATTAGCAGCTATTTTGGCAATGTTCAAATTAAACGCGCCGATCAACAAATGTCATCGAATGCTGCCAATTACGACAGCGTGGCGGGAAAGTTAGACGTTCAGGGCGACGTGTATTACAGCGATGATGATATGTCTGTTCATACCAACGCGGCGACGTTTGATTTGGCGAGCGATCAAGCGAAATTGCGTGACGTACTCTTTATTGCGCCAACGGCATCGTTACGCGGTCATGCGGGCGCGGTTTATCGAGATAGCAAAACCGTTTCGCGTTATCAAGATGTCGCTTACACCAGTTGCCCAACGGGAAATCAAGATTGGGTAGTTCACGCTTCAGAGTTAGAAATCGACAAAGAAGAAGGGCGCGGTTCTGCCAAAAATGCGTGGCTAGAATTTAAAGGCACGCCCGTTTTTTATTCGCCGTATTTAGCGTTTCCAACTGACAGTCGTCGAAGTTCAGGCTTTCTCGCGCCTTCTTTTGGTTCAACGCAACGCAGCGGTTTCAACATCAGCACGCCGTATTATTTCAACATTGCAGATAATTACGACGCAACGTTTAGACCGCGTTATTTAACCAAACGTGGCATGTTGCTCGCGGGTGAATTTCGTTATTTAACCGAATCGTCGCAAGGTCAAACCAACGTCGAAGTGTTGCCGAACGATTATTTGCGTCAGGACAAACCGCGCTATTTTGCATCGATGAAAAACACGACAAAATTCACCGATAAAATTCAAGCGAACGTCGATTTAAATTTCGTTTCCGATAAAAACTATTTTGCTGAATTGGGCAGCGCGTTGAGTATGCCGAATTTCAGTTATTTGAAAAGTCAGGCGGATGTCGGTTATTACGGCGACGATATTAACGCGACCGCGCGAGTTGAAAATTATCAATCGATTGATAAATATCTGACGGGCGATAAATTGCCGTATCGGAAATTGCCACAAATCAATGTGAATTTAAAACACGGGTTTGACCAACTTCCCGCGCCTGTGAATGTCGCAATGGAAAATGAGTTCGTTTATTTTCAACATACTAAGTTGCGAAACGGACAACGTAGCAATTTGAAACCGTCAATCAGTTTACCAATGCAATCGGCGAGTGCTTACGTTACGCCAAAAATTGCGGTGCAATACACGAATTATTTTTTAAGTAATCCGAGTAATCCATCAAGTGATTTTTTGGCAAATGAGTATCAAAATCCGAGTAATTATCCCTCACAAATTTCACGCACGTTGCCGATTTTTTCAACCGACAGCGGCATGACGTTTCAGCGTAATTTGAATTTGGGCGGCAAAGGATTTTTGAATACGATAGAGCCACGTCTATTTTATTTGTACATTCCGCGCACAAATCAAGATGCCATTCCGTTATTTGATACAGCGGTTTACGATATGTGGTTTAACACGTTGTTCCGCGAAAATCGTTTCAGTGGTATTGACCGAATGCAGGATGCAAATCAATTCACAGCGGCGATTACTTCGCGTTTGATTGATGAAAAAACAGGCAAAGAGCGGGCAAAGTTTAGTTTAGGGAATACATTTTATTTGCAAGATCGTAAAGTTCAATCCCCTTATTCGGTGTTCAAATATCTAAAAAAAGACGGTGCCAAGGTTCAAAGCCGCGATACAAATAATCATTTAGTTGTCGATGCAGCAGGCTCTCCTGTCTACGAAACCTACTACGATAGTGTTGGTGTTTTACCCGACACAAATAGTTTTTCAAACATTATTGGTGAATTTAGCACACAGATTAACGATCATGTTTCGATTGATTCTGGTTTGCAATGGAATCCACACAGAGCCGAAATTGATCGAGGAAAATTGCTGCTACATTTAACGAATCAGCCAAATGAAATTTTGAATTTGGGTTATCGCTATCGTAAAAACATAATGCCAGATATTTCGTCAGCGGATTTAGCTAATACAGATATTGATTGGGATATAACTAAACAAAATTTATCGACTGGAATTTCACAAACTGACGTGTCATTTCATTATCCTGTTTACGATAACTGGTCAGCGATTGGGCGTTGGCAATACTCGCTACTTTATAATTCAACGCAAGAAAGTTTCTTCGGTGTTGAAAAAGAAAATTGTTGCTGGCGATTCCGTGTGGTTGGGCGACGTTACGTCAATAATTTAAATGTGTTTTATAACGGTGCTGACGTTCAAGGCGTGAGTCAAACAGGCGTATTTTTCCAAGTCGAACTCAAAGGTTTAACGGGCATGGGCGAAAAATTAGATACATTCTTAGAACAAAACATTTACGGCTATCGAGCGACGCAATAATGAACAAAAAGAAAAATCAGCAAATCGCGTTACTTTGTGGCGCGTTACTTTTCCCCATCATCGCGCCAGCCGAAGTGTTGGACAACATTATTGCAATTGTCGAAGACGATGTGATTTTAGAAAATGAATTGCAAAAAGAAGTCGCGACTATTGAGCAACGCATTACTGCGAGCAAATCGCCCATGCCACCAATGTCGATTTTGCGTCACCAAGTTTTGGAGCGAATGATTGTTGATAAATTGCAACGGCAACTCGCCGAAAAAGCGGGCATCAATATCAGCGAAGAAACATTGACTTCGTCGGCGGGCGATATTGCGAAACGAAATAATATGTCGCCCGAAGAATTCCGAGTCGAACTCGAAAAACAAGGCATGAGTTACGCGGCATTTTTAGAAAATATGAAAAATGAAATTGTCGTCAACGAATTGCGTCAACGTGAAATTGGCGGACGCATTAAAGTTACTGATCGCGAAGTGGAACACTATTTAGAAACGCAACAAGGCAAAGTCGGCGAAGAGTTGGTGCAATATCATTTAGGACACATTTTGATTGCTTTGCCCGAAGGCGCGTCAGCCGCAGCGATTCAAAAAGCACAGACAAAAGCCGATGAAGTGGTGAAAAAATTACGCGCGGGACAAGATTTTACTCAGACCGCCATGAGCGAATCGAACGACGGCAACGCGCTGAAAGGCGGTGATTTAGGGTGGCGAACGTTGCGCGATATGCCGACGTTATTTGTCAACGAAGTGGGGAAATTACGACAAGGCAGCATTTCTGAACCGTTGCGAAGTCCGAGTGGTTTTCACATTATCAAAATGTTGGAACTGAAAGGATTGGCGGACGGTCACACGGTCGTCAAAACCAAAGTGCGTCATATTTTGATTAAAACGAATGAACTCCTAGACGATGCTGAAGCCAGTAAACGCGCGTGGGCATTGAAAGAACGCCTCACGAGTGGCGACGATTTTGCCACATTAGCTCGCGCTCATTCCGATGATAAAGGTTCGGCAATTAAAGGCGGTTCGTTGGATTGGGTCGAATCAGGCGCGTTAGTCAAACCGTTTGAAGAAGCGATGTCGAAATTAAAAATAAACGAAATTAGCGATCCTATCCAAACGCAATTCGGTTGGCACATTATTCAAGTTTTAGACCGAGAAAATCGCGACAACAGCGCGGAATTCAAAAAAAATCAGGTGCGCGATGCGATTCGCAAACGCAAAATCGAAGAAGAAACCGAATTGTGGCTGCGGAAATTACGCGACGAAGCATTTGTTGAAATTAAAGAAAATCGCATTTAACAATTATGGTTGAAGTTAATTCGTTTGAAACTATCACGCGGCAATTACGCAGCATTTTGAAACATCGTCATCTCGACGGCAAACGTAACGCGGTGCAAATTTTAGCGACAGAACTAGAAATTAGCCCGTTAGATTGTGCCGCCGCGTTGTTATCACTGCGTTTTGAAGGTGAAGTGATTTCACCACCGCCGCCACCGATTCAAGTTATTTCTATCGAACCGATTGAATTACCGCCGATTAGCATGCAGCGTTATCGTTTGGATATTGGCAAAAAACAGGGCGTGAATTTGGAAGTATTGCAAAATATGCTCATTGAAGAATCCGGCGTGGATAGAAATAATATCCAAAATATCAGCATTCGCAACGATTACACGCTTTTAGAATTACCCGAAGATATGCCGTCGGATATTTTTTTACACTTGAAAAATATCGATATTAAAGGCTACAAACTGAACATTACTCGCTTAAAAGTGCGTAAATCCACCCCAAAATCTAACAGCAATCGTTTTCGGCGCAGACGCTAATTTATGACCAAAATTGAATATATTAAAAACCCCGAACAACTCGACGATTTGTGCCGTCGGATTGAAAATGCACCGTGGATTGCGGTCGATACGGAATTTTTGCGTGAAAAAACCTATTATCCCAAATTTTGTTTGTTGCAATTGGCGACACCAGAATGGGTGGCGTGCGTTGATCCGATTGCGCTGCCGAATTTAACGGCATTATTTGATGCAATTTATAATCCTGCTGTAATTAAAGTATTTCATTCTTGCCGCCAAGATTTGGAAATTTTTTATCAATTGACTGGAAAATTGCCCACGCCTATTTTTGATACGCAAATTGCCGCGCCGTTGTTGGGCTTTCAAGATAATGCGGGTTATGGATTATTGGTGTCGAGCTTTTTGAATATCAATTTGAACAAAGCCCACACCCGAGCCGATTGGAGTTGTCGTCCATTGAGCAACGATGAAATTCAATATGCGGCGGATGACGTAATTTATTTGTGTGAAATTTATCAGAAAATGGTGGCGCAATTAACTGAATTAGGGCGTATTGATTGGCTGTTGGATGATTTTATGGCACTGGAAAACCCCGATCAATATGAAACTACGCCTGAAAATGCGTGGTTGCGCGTGAAAGGTAAAAATAAATTCACGGGCAAACAATTGTCGATTATCCAAACGGTTTCACATTGGAGAGAAGCCGCCGCGCAAAAGGAAAATCGTCCAAAAAATTGGTTATTGCGTGATGAATTGTTGTTTGATTTAGCGAAGATTCAGCCAGAAACAATTGAAGCATTATCGAAAATTCGTGGTTTGACGGATAGGGTTTTGAATTATTACGGCAAAGAATTATGCGGATTGATTAAAGCTGCCAAAAATACGTTGCCGATTCCAATGCCAGAATACACAAAAAGTATTTCGGGAAAAGATCAGCAACAGGAAGCGATTATTGATATTTTGTTTGCGTTAGTGCGAATTCGTGCCGAAGAAAATTTGCTCAATTCAACGATTTTAGCGACTCGCAGCGATTTGGAAGTTTTAATTTGTGGCAATGACGATGACTGTTTATTATTACGCGGATGGCGTTTTTCAATGGTTGGAAATGAATTGCAGCAATTATTACGCGGCGAATTACACTTAAAAATCGAAGGCGGAGATTTGCGCGTCATCGGTTAATGGTTCCAAGTGTATTTCGATTAAAGCGTGAATGACATTATTTTTGAACGACTAACACTTCTGAAATCAGGCTTGCATACAGTTTCGCGCCGTTAGCCGTCAAATGAATCCCATCTTTTCCAAAAATGTTTTTGGCATTCATGCTATTTTCCCGCCAATCTATAACGGTGACGTTAGGATTTTTACTTGCCACTTCGCTAAATAAACGATTATTCGCGGATTCATAATTTCTCGGCAGTTTCAAATTGACTAAAATAATTTTTTTGGTGTCACTCAACAAATTGACCAGCGTCGCCATTTGATTCGCGTTAATCGGGCTATTATTTCCCAAATGAATAATCACCGTGTCACTCAGCAAGCCGTTATTTTTACGCTCGGTCAAAATCTGAATTCCTTTGCTTAATTGCCGCCCAACTTGTGAATCAATGCTTAATTTAGGCAACCGTTTCAATAATTCGGGAGTCGCACCGACCATGACAGAATCGCCCAGCAAAAATACGGCGGGTTTTTTCCCAATATCGTCGATTGTTCTGATGCGATTGATGTAACCTTTGCCATTTTTATTACGGTCAATTTGCAAATTGCTTTGTGAATCGGGCGCAATTATTTCATTTTGTTCAAGCGCAACGTCGGTTGAATTTTTCTCGTGCGCCGCGTCCTGATTTTCAGCATTTAGCATGGCTTTATCTTGAATGAAAACGGCGTTTTCTATTGCAGATTCTAATAAATTTAAGTTCAATTCAGGATTGAAAATAATGCGCTCAACACTCAGTTTTACTGCTTTCGTTTTTATTGTTGAAGATTCTTCAGCCGTTTGATTGATAACTTCTTGCTGCACAGATTGTAGCTGCTGTTCAGTTGCCAGCATTAAACTTGAACACCCCGCCAAACTCACGCATCCCGCCAACGCCCAATACGCAATATACTTTTTTTGTTCCGCGCCAGTGGATTTAAAAACGGTTTCAATCGCATTTTCGATGAACCCGTGACGGATTGGTTTTTCAATAAATTGCAAAGTAATTTCTGAAAAAAAGAACGTTAAAATCAGCCGAAATCCTAAAAGTTGTAAGCCACCAAAAGGAACATCAACAAACGGCTGCGTTAAGCCAAAAACAACCCAATGCCATAAATACAGCCCGTAAGCACGCACGCCAATTATTTGAAAAATCGGATTATTCAGGAACACCAACGCCAAGCTGAAATAATTTTGTTGAGAAATGAGCAAACACGCGCCAATCACAATCGCGGTCAAAATTGAAACGCACAAAAAGCCGCCTTGATATAAAAAAACGTCGGAGGATTTGGCGTAAATACAAAATAAAACCAATCCTACAATGCCAAGCGACGCTGAAAAACTAATCAGTTGAAATTTCCATTTGCTCAAAATGGTTTCAGGTGAACGAACTAAAAAAGCCACTAATGAACCGATAAAAAGTGCGCTCACACGAGTATCTGTACCGAAATAAACCCTTGATGGATCTAGGTTTGGATCATAAAGCGTTGCCATTAAACAAGTGGATGCCAACGCAAAAAATAAAATCATTGAACACGCCAACCAACGCGGCAATCTAAATAACCCAATACTCGCTAATGCCCAGACAATATAAAATTGAAACTCGATTCCCAATGACCACAAATGCTCAAATAATCGGGGTCGCCCAATCAAATCAAAGTAAGAGCGTTCGTTGATAATGTAATTCCAATTATTTGTGAAGGTGATGCCATAAATTAAATCGTCAAAAATTTGATTTATTTCGTCGGGAAAAAACAGCAATACACAAATCCACGTCGCCAACATCATGGTAAAAGCAGCGGGAATTAAACGACGTAAACGACGAAACCAAAAACGTTTTAAATCTAGTCGCCCGTTTTTTTGCCATTCGTCTAAAAGTAATTTTGTGATAATAAAACCGCTGATGACAAAGAAAATTTCAACGCCTAAAAAACCGCCTGATAACCAAGTATTGTCGCTGTGAAAAGCCAAAACCGCCAAGATGGCGATGGCACGAAGTCCGTCTAAATAAAATAAATATGCGTTCGATTTTGTAACTGTCATGGTTTTTATAAGTGAGAATTTAGCGGTCAATGTGATTGTTCAAATGATTTTGAAAGTGCGGGTTTGATGTGATTAAAAACTTTTTCAGCCCATTGCGTGGCGATTGATGTCCCTTCTTTGCCGCCGTAATGCAGCCCGTCACCGCCTGAACTTGGATATTTTGTGTATTTTAGGCTGTCGATAAGTTTGCAGTGATGCAATTTTGATAGTTTTTTGAGTAGTTCATAAACGCTTTTAATATCAGCATTTTTGAACTTTCGAGAGTCGGGCGCACTAATCCAAATACATTGCCCGCCTTTATTTTCGAGCATCGCCATCATTTTTTCGGTGTATGTTTCACGGTCTTCTTCGCTCATCAGTACAAGATTTGAACCCAACGCCACAATCGTTGTTTTCGGTTTAATACGGTTCAAAAGTTCATCGATTTTCGGCGTGCTGGCTTTGAGAACTTTGCTTTCAACACCATTAGGTTCGTGCGTCCAAAATCCACAATTGGTCATTTTTCCTTCTAACCACCAACGCGGTTCGCTGCCGCAACTGGCAACGGCTGTTATTTCCACTTCGGGAAAATTCTCCGCCAAAAGAGCGGTTAATGTTCGCCCAAATACGCCAACTGAATGCGAGTCGCCGATAAATAATAGACGTTCTGGAGCGTGAGATTTTTTCGGCAAATCGGGCATTATCGCGGTCTTATCTTCTTTCGCAATGAACGAACAAGAAAAAATATTTACAGCCACCGAAATGACTAAAATTCTGCTAATGCGTTGAAGGCAATTCATTTGGAGTCAAACTTTGCAGTTCTTTTGCGATAACCGAAGCCATATTTCTGGCACCCGTCGCGGTAAGATGCGTGCCATCTTTCACCACCCAAGAAGATTGATTTCGGCTAATTTCAGCCCAATCGATAACGTGGGTATTTTTATGCTGCGCCGCTTGTTCTTTTATCATTTTGTTAGCCTCGCGATAACTGTGATTCACTTCGCGCATGGTTATCCAAAATACATGACGAGCATCGGACACTTCATTCATTAGCACATCTATTTTTTGTCTAAAGCGTTCACTTCGATCATCATTGTGTCCAATCATAATGACCACTGTATCGACACCATGATTGCTTTTTAAAACATTTAACGCACTTTCGGGTTGTCCATGCAAACATCCTGATGTTGTCAATTTTCGACAGACTTTCGCTTGAAACTTTAAATCGCCGCCAATTACATTCTGTGCGGCATTGGTGTAACGAGACGAAAGTGCCGTCATGACCGAATCGCCCACTAACATGACAGAATGGTTAGTCGAAGCGAACCCCTGTTGTGGTAATGCCAAAAAAGTTAGCAGTAATACAAATCCCCAGTTTTTTGGCAAACCGGCTAATACGTTATACATTCTATTTATCCCATTTTTGTTGTGATTAGCGTGATAATTTTGAGTCATTATGTCTGTTTTAGGGTAGATAACAATCACTAATTTCCTGTGGTGTGGCGCGATTAAGACGGATTCAGTTGAAAAATTTCTAACGCTGCCGACAGCAAATCGTGACGTTCATTTTCTGCCGCAATTCGAATTTGAGTGCTAGGCGTGTGAATCAATTTGTTGGTTAATGTGTACGCCAAACGTTGCAACGCAATTTCAGCAGGCACGCCGTTATTGAGTGAAGTTAAGGCTTTTTGCAACGCATCGTCACGAAATAATTCGGCTTGTGAACGGTAATCTTTAATCAATGATTGTGCGCTTTGAGCGCGTAACCACGCGAGAAAATAATCGACTTGCGTGTCAATAATTTCTTCGGCTTGTTCGGCTGCTTGGCGACGCGAATTCATATTTTGTTCAATCGTGTGCTGCAAATCATCAACGGTGTACAAATATACGTCCGCCAATTGTTCAACTTCGGCTTCAATGTCACGCGGTACCGCTAAATCAACCATAAACATCGGTTTGCGTTTACGTTTTTTTAACGCACTTTCGACACTGCCTTTGCCCAAAATGGGTAATTGACTGCCTGTTGACGAAATCACAATATCGGCTTCAGCTAAATGATTAGGAATTTCTGCCAAACTAATCGCATAACCATTAAATTGAGCGGCGAGCGTGTGTGCTTTTTCAAATGTTCGGTTAGCAATAATAATGCGCCCGATGCCTTGCTGACTTAAATGACGAGCGGTCAATTCAATCGTTTCGCCTGCGCCAATTAACAAAGCGGTTTGCTCGCTAAGTTTATCGAAAATTTGTTGCGCCAATTGCACCGCTGCAAAAGCAACCGAAACCGGACTCGAGCCAATTGCCGTGTCGGTACGAACTTTTTTTGCAGCGGTAAAGGTATGTTGAAATAATTTGCCCAATAATTTCCCGATTGTTCCGGCATCACACGCAGTTTGATAAGCCGTTTTCATTTGACCTAAAATTTGCGGTTCGCCTAAAATCATCGAATCCAATCCGCACGCGACACGAAACATGTGTCGAACAGACGCGCCGTCAGTATGAGAATATAAATACGGCGTTAAATCTTTTGGGGCAAATTTCCCATTCTGAGCAATCCAATCAACCAGTACATTTTGATTCGTCGATTGGGTGGTGCAATAAAATTCCGTGCGATTGCAGGTTGATAAAATCGCTGCTTCATTGATTTCACTCAATCGCAGCAAATCCTGCAACGCATCCGGTAAAATATCCGCAGGAAACGCCAAACGTTCACGAATAGCGACTGGCGCGGTGTTGTAATTGAGACCAAGGGCAAGAAGTGTCATTCGGATTTTGTTGTAGATGAAAAAAATTAAAGACTAAAGTAGTGGGCGAGATGCTTTTTACCTTAGGCGTTAACGTCTGTATGATTGTGGTATTCTAAGAAATATAGCCGAGTTATCCAACTGTAAAAAATCAGCGTTCTAATTTAGGCGCGTTTTCTGCTACGCTATAAATAAATTTAATTACGTCATAGACTAGGAACAAGCGTGTTAAAGCTACCATTTTTATCTTTTATCAGCGTCATCTTATTAGGCAGTTGCGCCATTGAATCTGAAAAAATAACATCATCTGAAACCGTGATACCAGCGGTTACTTTGCCCAGCCCAGAATCAACGGCGAATAAATCTGCTGCATTTGAATTGCCGCCGCTCGCAGCGAAAACTGCCATTGATCCCGATGTGATGTATTTGCTTTTAGCAGCAGAATTAGCGACGCAGCGTCAGCAGTATGGTTTGGCGTATGAAGCGTATATGGAACTGACCAAACGGGTTCATGATCCAAAATTTGTAGAGCAAGCAGCAAAATTAGCGTTACAAATTAAAGATTCGCGCAAAACGAATGACGCAGTGTCGGCATGGGTAAATCAAGAACCTAAAAACGTAACCGCACGAAAATTGGCGGCATTGTCTGCGTTGCGTGGACACGATAAAGCCGCTGCTGTTAAAGCGTTAAATGCGTTATTGACCGCTGAATCGGACGATTTTGAAAATGCGTTGCTGGAATTGAGCAATATCTTACAAAAAGAAGGCAAAGATAAATTTGTTTACGATACGCTGGAAGCGTTAGCGACTAAAACGACAAGCAATAAACCAGTGATTTATTTTGTGCAGTCATTGTTGTCGATGCAAATGAAAAATAATGTTCAGGCTGAAAAGAAAATTGAGCAAGCACTGGCGTTACAACCTAATTGGGAACATCCGTTAATAATTCAAGCGCAATTGGCGGTGATGGCAAACGATTTAAGTCGCGCCAAAACGTTGTTAAATGCGGCGATTTTGAAATATGCTAATAATCCAGTATTTAAAAAACTACTCGCGCAAACACTGATTAAAACGGCGGAATATGAACCCGCTGCGGAACTTTATCAGACGTTGATTACGCAAATGCCAAAGGATGGCGAAAATTATATTGCATTGGCGTTAATCAATTTGCAACTGAATCGTGAAAGTAATGCTGAAACGATTTTAAAAACGCTGGCAGAGCAGCCAGAATGGACATCTCAGGCAAATTTTTATCTGGGGAAAATAGAAGAAAAACGTAACAATGTTGCGGCTGCCGTCGCGTTATTTGATAAAGTGACTGACAACACATTTGCGTTAGATGCAGGAATTTCAGCGATTAACTTATTGGCAAAAGAGCGTAAATACGATGAGGTTGACCTGCGCTTAGAAACGCTGGTGAAAAAATATCCACAACAAAAATTGCGGCTAGTTTTAATGCAAGCGGGATTGTATAACCAACAAAATCAATACGATAAAGCGTTTGTTTTGTTGAGTGAAACGTTATTGCAATCGCCAGATGAAAAAGATTTGCTTTACAGTCGTGCGTTAATTGCCGAACATTTAGGTAAATTAGACGTGTTGGAAGCGGACTTGAAAAAGATTCTTGCCAAACAACCGAATGATGCTGAAGCCTTGAATGCGTTGGGTTATACGCTGTTGGATGATGCAAAACGTTATCATGAGGCGGAAAAATATCTGCAACGTGCGATTAAATTACAGCCGAATGAACCGGCGATTATGGACAGTTTTGGTTGGTTACAATTTAAATTGGGCAATCATTCGCAAGCCGTGAAATATCTACAATCTGCGTATGAAAAACAAAATAGTGGTGAAATTGCCGCGCATTTGTGCGAAGTCCTTTGGGTCATGAATAAGAAAGAGGACGCACAAAAATTATTTGACGACGCATTGAAAATTGCACCGGAAGATACAGATTTACTGGATTTCAAAAAACGTTTTTTGGGTGGTGAGTAAATGAAAAAAACGCTGTTATTAGCCGGAATTTTGTTATTGCCAGCGTGTTCTTTGATGACGACGACACCAGAAATGGCGTACAAACCGACCAGCGCACAAAGTGAATTGTATGATTTACAGCATTGGGCATTTGACGGACGCATTGCGATTGTGAGTAAAAGCGATGTCGCGCAGGCGAGTATCAATTGGGAGCATTCACCCGAAGAAGATTTGATTAAATTATCGGGACCATTAGGGCAGGGGGCGGTGACAATTCAATTGAATTCAGCCGGTGTGAGCATTGATCGAGGCGGTGGTGATGTAAAAACATCGACCAATCCAGAAGAATTTATCAATCAACAAGTCGGGTTATTTGTGCCAGTAAAATCATTACGTTATTGGGTAGTCGGCGTTCCAGAAAAATCGCAACCAGTTAGCGCGATTGAAAATGGTTTTGAGCAAGCGGGTTGGCATAATCAATATAAAACCATGCAGGCGGTAAATAATCACGTTTTGCCGCGCAATATGACGGTGACGAATGAGTCTGTGAAACTAAAACTTTTTATTGATCAATGGACGTTAGATGACAAACGAAAATAAAGTTTTTGAGTGGCGCGTGCGTTATCCTGCGCCAGCAAAATTGAATTTGATGTTGCGAATTATTGGGCGGCGCGAAGACGGTTATCACTTGTTGCAAACGGTGTTTCAGTTTGTAGAATTGTGCGATTGGCTGACGTTTTTACCGAATGATTCGGATGATATTGTGTTGGAAGATGCGATTTCTGGCGTTGAAAATGATAATAATTTGATAGTTAAAGCTGCGGAATTATTAAAAATAGAAACGGGTTATTCGGGCGGAGTGCGAATTCGATTAGAAAAAAATTTGCCAATGGGTGGTGGCTTAGGGGGTGGAAGCTCTGATGCCGCGACGACGTTGATTGCTTTAAATTCGTTGTGGGATTTACGGTTATCGCAACAAAAATTGATGGAATTAGGAATGTTGTTAGGTGCAGATGTGCCGGTATTTGTGTTTGGATATGCAGCGTGGGCGGAAGGTATTGGTGAGGAATTATCAAGGATAAGTGTTAAAGAACAATGGGTTTTAATTTTAAGACCGAATTGCCATGTGAACACAAAAGAAATTTTTTCAGCTAATGATTTGACACGAAATAGCAAATCGATAACAATAGACGAATTCAACGCAGGACAAGCAGTAAATGATTGCCTTGACGTGGTTTGTAAGCATTATGAAGCAATTGAAAAAGCATTATGTGATTTGAGTGTTTTTTCTGAAGCAAGGTTAACAGGAACGGGGGCATGTGTTTTTGCGTTGTTCGACTCCAAGAATCTTGCCATTGAGGCAGAGCTTAAACTTAAGGACAAGTGGCAAACCTATCTCACCAAAAGCAGTAACAAATCACCTTTATTTGCTTAACTATTATGTAATGTAGTTGCAATACTAAAATTGGGTCGTCGCCAAGCGGTAAGGCACGGGGTTTTGATCTCCGCATACCAAGGTTCGAATCCTTGCGACCCAGCCAAAATCTAATACTACGCTTAATCCGTTCATGGAGTGATTGAATGAGTGACACCAATCTTATGGTGTTTTCTGGAAATGCTAACCTAGCTTTGTCTGAAGGTATAGTAAAAAAACTCAATATGCGTCTTGGAATGGCTACCCTTGGCAGATTCAGTGATGGCGAAATTGCGTTCGAAGTCGAAGAGAACGTAAGAGGTAAAGAAATCTTCGTTATTCAGCCAACATGTTCACCTACAAACGAAAACCTAATGGAACTGCTTGTCATGATTGATGCGTTAAAACGCGCTTCAGCGGCAAAAATAACAGCAGTAATGCCTTATTACGGTTACGCAAGGCAGGATCGTCGTACTCGTTCCGCGCGTGTTTCAATCAGTGCTAAGTTAGTTGCCAAAATGATTGAACAGTCTGGCGCAAATAGTGTTTTAACTATTGATTTACACGCTGATCAAATTCAAGGTTTTTTTGATATTCCAGTTGATAATGTTTATTCGTCACCATTGTTGCTTGGTGATATTTGGCGGCAGCAATATAAAAATTTAATTGTCGTTTCGCCTGATGTGGGCGGGGTTGTTCGTGCTAGAGCATTAGCTAAACGCTTAGGGGATGCAGATTTAGCGATTATCGATAAGCGCCGCCCGAAAGCGAATGTTTCCGAGGTGATGCATATTATCGGTGATGTTTCAGGTCGTACATGTATTTTGGTTGATGATTTAGTTGACACAGCTGGCACACTTTGCCATGCAGCTAGCGCATTAAAGAAGCACGGGGCAATTAAAGTTGTCGCATATTGCACACATGCTGTTTTGTCGGGAGCCGCTTTAGCTAATTTAAGCCATTCGGAACTTGACGAGTTAGTGGTTACCGATACGATACCCCTTAGTCTTGAGGCTAGTAATTTGGGTCGAATCAGACAGTTGAGTGTGGCAGAAATGCTTGCAGAAACAATTAGGCGTATTTCGGCTGGCGAATCCGTCAGTTCGATGTATGTGGATTAAAAATTTAATAAAGTGCTAAAAATGCACAAGGTAATTGAAATGTCTAACGTATTTGAATTTGTTGCAGAGCATCGTGAAGGGTCGGGTAAATCGGAAGCGAGAAGAATTCGTCGTGACGGTCGTGTGCCTGCTGTAATTTATGGTCATGGTGAGCCTCAAATGTTGTCATTGAGTCATAATGAAGTGTTAAAACACCTTGCACATGAGGAAGTTTATTCACACATCCTTGATTTGACAATTGATGGAAAAACTGAAAAAGTAATCTTAAAAGGTTTGCAGCGTCATCCAGCAAAGCCACGAGTTTTGCATCTTGATTTTCTGCGTATTAACCTAGCAGACCGTATTAAAGTTCACGTTCCGTTACATTTTATTAATGAACACACTGGAATAGGTGGTAAAAAAGGTGGCGTAGCAACGCATGCTATGACTGATATTGAGGTCTTGTGCTTACCAGCGTCATTGCCTGATTTTATCACTGTAGATTTAGTGAATCTTGATGTGGGTCACTCGATTCATTTATCAGAAATTAAATTGCCAGCAGATGTGCAGATTGTTGAATTGACGCACGGTTCAGATCATGACTTGCCTGTGGTTTCTATGCAAGCACCTAAAGTCCCTGTTGAAGCGTAGTTCCGATTGTGATTAAGTTAATTGTTGGTCTGGGCAACCCTGGTCAGCAGTACGAAAAAACCCGGCATAATGCAGGGTTTTTATTTCTGGATTATTTGTTTTCTGGCTCGTGGCTTAATGAATCGCGTTTTAATGGTCAAACGGCCTCAATGATTATTGAAAACACACCAGTTCAATTGCTTAAACCAATGGCATTTATGAATCGGAGTGGTCAAGCCGTTGGTAATTTAGCACGTTATCATAAGATAGATTTTAATGAGATTTTAGTTGTGCATGACGAGTTAGATTTTAAGGCAGGCGTAGTGAAGCTAAAAAAAGGTGGCGGTCACGCTGGACATAATGGACTGAAGGATATAATTGCCCATTTAGGTAGTAGTGATTTTTATAGATTGCGTATAGGTATTGATTGCCCAAGTTCAAGTCATCAAGTGTCTAATTATGTATTATCTGAGCCAAATAAAATTGAAAGTGAGAAAATTTGTACGACGTTTAGCGAGGTCTGTTTATGTATTCCTGATATTGTTTTGGGTGATATTTTAAAAGCGATGAATAAATTAAATGCAAAAATATAGTTAAGCTATTGACAATAGTTATATTTATAAAATATAATGTTTAGCTGTTAAGGAGGGGTTCCCGAGTGGCCAAAGGGATCAGACTGTAAATCTGCCGGTTCTACCTTCGGAGGTTCGAATCCTCCCCCCTCCACCAAATAATTCAGCGGGTGTAGTTCAATGGTAGAACTCCAGCCTTCCAAGCTGATTGCGTGGGTTCGATTCCCATCACCCGCTCCAAAAAGTGCTCATATAGCTCAGTCGGTAGAGTACTTCCTTGGTAAGGAAGAGGTCACCGGTTCAAATCCGGTTATGAGCTCCAAAAATAGACTGAAGCGTTAATTTTTACTATGAAGATGTTTAGTGGAATATTTGGTATAGTAAAAGCATGTTGCATGCATCAATTTTTAATTACGATAGAGTTCGTGTTTTTGTGATGCCAGCTCTTTATGAGGATTTTTCTGTATTTAAAAGGTCAGTAGTTCAATTGGTAGAATGGCGGTCTCCAAAACCGTTGGTTGGGGGTTCGATCCCCTCCTGGCCTGCCAGAAAAATCGTATATTTCATTCATTTCACAAACCGCCCACCTTATGAATACGCAAACAGATACATCACTAAAGGTTTTTGATGTTGTCAAACAAGTTTTCTCCGTTTTCTTTGTTGTTTTTGGAATTGCGGCATTTTACTATTTTTTCAATGTACAGTTGATTTATCGTGTTTTTGGTTTGCTTGGATCTTTTTTGGTCGCAATATCGATAATAACAACTACAGCGTGGGGAATTTCAATACGGATCTTTATTCTAGATTCAAAGGTAGAGATACGTAAAATTGTCTGGCCGACTCGCGAGGAAACTACTCGTACAACGCTGTTAGTTTTTGCAATGGTGTCAATAGTGAGTTTGGTTCTTTGGTTGCTAGATACTTTTCTATTTTGGGGTGTTAAATTGCTGACAGATCAAGGACTTTAGTACTATGGCACATCTATGGTACGTTATTCAGACTCAATCAAACTTTGAAAATAAAGTCAAATCTTTACTTCTAGAACGTATAGTGCGTGAAAATTTAGATAGTTTTTTCGGAGAAATACTGATTCCAATAGAAGAAGTTGTAGAAATGAAGATGGGACAGCAGCGAAAAAGTGAGAGAAAGTTTTTTCCTGGTTACGTCTTAATACAAATGCAATTAACCAACGAAACATGGCACTTAGTTAAAAATACTCCGAAAGTGCTTGGCTTCATTGGTGGAGTTTCTGATCGTCCTGCACCAATATCCGACAAAGAAGCAACGGTAATTTTGCAGCGTGTTGAAGCAGCAATAAATAAGCCACGCCCTAAAGTACTGTTTGAAGCAGGTCAAATTATTAGAATCGTAGACGGTCCATTTAAAGATTTTAATGGTGAGGTAGAGGAAGTTATTTATGAAAAAAGTAAGTTGAGAATAGCAGTGCTTATTTTTGGAAGGTCAACTTCGGTCGAATTGAATTTTGATCAAGTTGAGAAAACTTAAAATCTAGTCCTATTTTATTTTTAGTTTAAAAATAAAAATTTCAAAGAAGAAAGTCCAGTAATACACAGTATTTTGAATTTTTCCTAATTCTTACAATTGGGAATTTTTGTTTTAAGGGTAGCTGAAAAGCGTTTAACCCGTACACTTTTAGGAGTAAATCATGGCTAAAAAAATAACCGCATATATCAAATTACAAGTCAAAGCGGGTGAAGCAAATCCGAGTCCACCGGTTGGTCCTGCATTGGGTCAGCGCGGTGTTAACATAATGGAATTTTGCAAAGCGTTTAATGCAAAAACCCAAGACATCGAAAAAGGTTTACCTTTACCAGTTGTTATCACAGTTTACAGTGATCGAAGCTTTACATTCATTACGAAAACACCACCAGCGTCTATTTTATTAAAAAAAGCTTTGGGTTTGAAAAGTGGTAGTAGTAATCCGAATACTAAAAAAATTGGTGTCGTCACCCGTCAACAATTAGAAGACATAGCTAGAGTTAAAATGGAAGACTTGAATGCAGCAACGTTAGAAGCTGCAGTAAGAACAATAGCAGGCAGTGCGAAAAGCATGGGTCTGACCGTAGAGGGTTTGTAAAATGGCTAAGTTAACAAAAAAAGCAAAGCTAATTAAAGCAAAAATTGATGCAACTAAGCAGTACTCTGTAGTTGAGGCAGTAGCTTTATTAAAAGAACTTGCCACAACAAAATTCAGTGAAGCTATTGATGTCAGTGTAAATTTAGGCGTTGATCCGCGAAAATCTGATCAAAATGTTCGGGGTGCAACAGTATTACCAAATGGAACAGGTAAAACGGTTCGTGTGGCAGTATTTACACAAGGTGCAAATGCTGATGCAGCTAGAGCAGCCGGTGCAGATATTGTAGGTATGGATGATTTGGGTGATTTAGTTAAAAAAGGCGAAATGAATTTTGATGTCGTTATTGCTTCACCCGATGCAATGCGAGTTGTCGGTCAGTTGGGACAGATTTTAGGCCCTCGTGGTTTAATGCCAAACCCTAAAGTCGGTACTGTAACTACAGATGTAGCGACTGCCGTTAAAAATGCAAAATCAGGACAGGTTCGGTATAGAACCGATAAATCAGGCATCATCCACTGTACCTTAGGCAAGGTAGCATTTGATGCTACAGCGATTCAAGGTAATTTAGAAGCCTTAATAGCAGACTTAAAACGATTAAAACCAACAACTTCAAAAGGTGTTTACGTTAAAAAAGTAACACTGTCTTCAACTATGGGTCCAGGTCTGTGGTTGGATATGAGCGGTTTGTAATCAAACAAACTTTGAGTTACGGTGTGAAAACCCTGTAACCGTCAAAGACCGCAGGGATGGCGACATTTAATAATCCTGCGCAGGCGTAACGAAACCGAATACAGGTTTCGTACCGTAAGTTTAAACACATAAAGTAGTGTGAATTTTTGAATTGAAAAATATCGGAGTAAGGTTATGGCTCTAAATTTAGACAGCAAAAAAGTTGTCGTAGAAGAAGTGGCTGCGTTTGCCGCGAAAGCGCATTCTGCGGTTGCCGCAGAGTACCGTGGATTGACCGTTACCGAATTAACTGAATTGCGTAAAACTGCTAGGGAAACGGGCGTTTATTTGCGAGTTGTGAAAAACACATTAGCAAAACGTGCTGTGGCAGGAACTGAATTTGAATGTATGCAGGATGGTTTAGTAGGTCCATTATTAATTGCTTTTTCAATGGATGATCCGGGTTCCGCAGGTCGTTTAATCAGTGATTTTGCAAAAAAACACGATAAACTTATTACTAAGATTGTTGCTATCGGTGGTCAGTCTTATGGCGGTTCAGAGTTGCCACGCTTGGCAAATTTGCCAACTCGCAACCAAGGGATTGCTATGTTAATGTCTGTGATGAAAGCACCAACCGAAAAGTTTGTTCGTACGTTGGCTGCTCTCAGAGATCAGAAGCAAGAATCTGCCTAATTTTTATTAACTCGTTTAACACCCAATTACTTTACAAAAGGAACATACAATGGCAATTTCACAAGCGGATATTTTAGACGCAGTTGCAAACATGACTGTCATGGAAATCGTTGATTTAATTTCAGCGATGGAAGAAAAATTTGGCGTTTCCGCTGCTGTTGCAGTTGCTGCAGCACCTGTAGCGGCAGCAGCCGTTGAAGAGCAAACAGAATTCGATGTAATTTTGACTGGCTTTGGTGAAAACAAAGTCTCCGTTATTAAAGTTGTACGCAGCATGACAGGCTTAGGTTTAAAAGAAGCAAAAGATGCAGTTGAAGGCGTGCCAACAGTTTTGAAAGAAGCTGTCTCTAAAGCTGATGCTGAAAATTTCAAAAAAGAATTATCAGAAGCAGGCGCAACAGTTGAAATTAAATAAATTTTAATTAAGCTGCACAGGTTTTTCACCCGATTTATGAACGGCTGGTGGCAATTTGCCACCGGCCTTTTGTTGCTTGCAATGATTGCACAGTAAAGCGTTCTACGACATAAAAGGTTTTAAAGCGATATGACTTACTCTTTTACCGAAAAAAAGCGTATTCGAAATAACTTTGGGAAAAGTACTGAAGTGCTTGATGTTCCCTATCTTCTTGCTACGCAAATTGACTCTTACGCTCATTTCTTACAGACAGGCGTGAATGTAGCTAAACGCGAAACTGTTGGTTTGCATGCTGCATTTTCAAGTGTTTTTCCTATCGAAAGTCATAACGGGTACGCCGTATTGGAATATGTGCGCTACCGCCTAGGCGACCCCATTTTTGATGTTCGAGAATGTCAACAACGTGGTGCAACATATGCGGTATCATTGCGTGTTTTAGTGCGCTTAGTTATTTACGATAAAGATGCACAAGCTACAGCAAAAGTGGTGAAAGATATTCGCGAACAAGAAGTTTACATGGGCGAATTACCTTTAATGACCGAAAATGGCACTTTTGTTATCAATGGTACTGAGCGTGTTATTGTTTCGCAATTGCACCGTTCCCCTGGAGTTTTTTTTGATCACGATAAGGGTAAAACACACTCATCAGGAAAGTTGTTATTTAATGCTCGTGTAATCCCTTATCGTGGTTCATGGTTAGATTTCGAGTTTGATCATAAAGATTGTGTTTATGTGCGTATAGATCGTCGTCGAAAAATTCCAGCGACCATTTTGTTACGTGCGTTGGATAAAGAATATGATAACGAAAAAATAATCAGTATATTTTTTGAAACTAATAAATTTGTTATAAATCAAGATATTTATATTTTTCACATCGTACCTGAACGGTTGCGTGGTGAAATTGCGGCTTTTGACATCAAAGATGGGAACCAAGTTTTAGTTGAAGAAGGGCGACGTATCACGGCAAAGCATATTCGTGAAATTAACAAAGCAGGGTTGACTTCATTTGAAGTACCACGAGAATATCTAGTTGGCAAAATTTTAGGTCACAATGTAGTTGATAGAAAAACGGGGGAGCTAATCGCCTTTGTCAACGATGAACTGACCAGTTCTATCATCGATCGCTGTATTGAATGTGGTGTAAGTGAAATCAATGTGTTATATGTCAATGAGTTAGATTGTGGTGCGTATATTTCTAACGCGATGCGTGCTGATACGACAACTAATAACTTAGAGGCACTTGTCGAGATTTATCGCATGATGCGTCCTGGCGAGCCGCCGACACGCGAATCAGCAGAAAATTTATTTCAAAATTTATTTTTTACTGACGAGCGTTATGATTTGTCGACTGTTGGTCGCATGAAATTCAATCGTCGTTTGGGACGTGAAGAAATTGTAGGATCCGGAACATTAACAAAAGACGATATTATTGATGTTTTAAAAGAGTTGATTGCGATTCGTAACGGCAATGGTGTTGTTGATGATATTGATCATTTAGGCAATCGTCGAGTGCGCTCTGTAGGCGAAATGGTCGAAAACCAATTCCGTGTCGGTTTAGTTCGTGTTGAACGCACTGTTAAAGAGCGGTTAACGTTAGCGGATTCAGAAGGTTTAATGCCACAGGAAATTGTTAACGCTAAACCGGTTTCAGCGGCAATCAAAGAATTTTTTGGTTCAAGTCAATTATCGCAATTCATGGATCAGAATAATCCATTGTCGCAAATTACACATAAACGCCGTGTTTCTGCACTTGGGCCTGGTGGTTTGGCTCGTGAACGTGCGGGCTTTGAAGTTCGAGACGTACACGCCACGCATTATGGTCGAGTATGTCCAATTGAAACACCTGAGGGTCCCAATATTGGTCTAATTAACTCACTATCTGTTTATGCACGAACCAATAATTATGGGTTTTTAGAGACACCTTATCGTAAAGTAGTGGATGGTAAAGTTACGGATCAAGTGGATTATTTATCCGCAATTGAAGAAGGTGAATTTGTTATCGCACAAGCCAGTGTACCGGTAGACGAGAAAGGAAAGTTGATTGACGGTCTCGTATCTTGCCGCCATAAAGATGAATTTACGTTGGCAATGTCTGACACGGTTCAGTACATGGACGTTTCATCGAAACAAATCGTTTCAGTTGCTGCTTCAATTATTCCATTTTTGGAACACGATGACGCGAACCGTGCATTAATGGGTTCGAATATGCAACGTCAAGCAGTGCCAACATTACGCGCTGAAAAACCATTAGTCGGTACTGGCATGGAACGTACAGTAGCGAAAGATTCTGGTGTGACTGTTGTAGCGACACGTGGTGGAAAAATTGAATCTGTTGATGCAGCCAGAATTGTTGTGCGAGTCAATGATACCGAAACTGAAAATGGGTCGTCAGGCGTTGATATTTATAACTTAATTAAATATACTCGATCCAATCAAAATACTTGCATCAACCAAAAACCGCTAGTTAAGGTCGGTGATGTTGTGCAGTCTGGTGACATTATGGCGGATGGACCATCTACAGACATGGGCGAGTTAGCACTTGGTCAAAATATGTTGGTCGCATTTATGCCGTGGAATGGTTATAACTTTGAAGATTCGATTTTAGTTTCTGAACGTGTTGTTAAGGAAGATCGTTTTACGACTATCCACATTGAAGAAAAAACATGTGTTGCGCGTGATACTAAGCATAGTCCTGAAGAAATTACAGCCGACATTCCAAATGTTAGCGAAGAAGCATTATCTAAATTGGATGAATCCGGCATAGTTTACGTTGGTGCAGAAGTTAAAGGTGGTGACATTTTGGTGGGAAAAGTTACGCCAAAAGGTGAGACACAACTTACCCCTGAAGAAAAATTGTTACGCGCTATTTTCGGTGAAAAAGCCGCCGATGTTAAAGATACGTCATTGCGTGTTCCAGGCAGTATCGAAGGAACGGTCATTGATGTACAAGTTTTCACCCGCGATGGCGTTAAAAAAGATAAGCGTGCCTTGGATATTGAAGCAGATCAAATTAAAAGCTATCGTAAAGATTTGGATGATCAAATTAAAATCTTGGAAGGTGATATTTTTGCGCGAGTTACCAAAGAGTTAGTTGGCAAGATTGTACAAGTTGGCAAAGATTTGACAGCTGGCGATGAAATCAAGCAAAAATATCTGAATGGTTTGAAGCCATCGGATTGGTTTAAACTCAAAATGAAAGAGGATGAACTAAATGTCTTGATTGAGGCAACTCAAAAACAAATCGAGCAGCAACGTAAAGACTTCGATGAAAAATTTGAAGTAAAAAAACGTAAAATCACAATGGGTGATGATTTGCCGCCAGGTGTATTGAAAATGGTTAAGGTGTATTTAGCCGTGAAACGTCGAATTCAACCTGGTGATAAAATGGCGGGACGGCACGGTAACAAAGGGGTTATCTCAATGATTCGCCCAATTGAAGATATGCCGTATACTGCTGATGGCAATCCTGTTGACATCGTTCTTAATCCTTTAGGTGTACCTTCACGAATGAACGTCGGGCAGGTATTAGAAACTCATTTAGGTTGGGCAGCGAAAGGTCTCGGCGTTAAAATTGGCAAAATACTTGAGGCAAGATACGAAGAGTCTAAAGGTAAAGTTAAAGCCATTCGCGAGTATTTGGATAAAATCTACAACAGCAGAGATGAAGGTCGTAAAGAAGATTTGAAGTCGTTTAGCGACTCTGAAATTTTGGAAATGGCAGCGAATCTAGTGTCTGGCGTGCCGATGGCGACACCTGTTTTTGATGGTGCGAACGAGGAAGATATTCGAGCAATGCTTCGTTTAGCTGATTTACCCGAAGATGGTCAAACTATATTGTATGATGGTCTAACCGGCGAACCATTTGAGCGCAAAGTTACTGTTGGCTATATGTACATGCTTAAATTGAACCATTTGGTTGACGACAAAATGCACGCTCGTTCGACAGGACCTTACAGTTTAGTGACTCAACAGCCGTTGGGTGGTAAGGCTCAATTTGGTGGACAACGTTTTGGTGAAATGGAAGTTTGGGCGTTACAAGCCTATGGCGCAGCCTATACGTTACAAGAAATGCTTACTGTTAAATCAGATGACGTAACAGGCAGAACGAGAATGTATAAAAATATTGTCGATGGTGATCACAAAATGGAAGCGGGAATGCCTGAATCATTCAATGTACTGATTAAAGAAATTCGTTCATTAGCTGTCAATATTGAGTTAGAGCGAGAATAATCCAGGCACTAGTTAGTCAACAAGGCGCGGGTTGCGCCTTGTGCTTTTAAACTTATTTTAAATAGGACAAACTCTTGAAAGATTTAATGAATTTTTTAAAACGTCAAAATCGTGCTGAAGATTTTGACGCTATTCGTATTGGTCTCGCCTCACCGGATGTTATCCGTTCTTGGTCGTATGGCGAAGTAAAAAAACCCGAAACAATTAACTACCGTACTTTTAAACCAGAGCGTGATGGCTTGTTTTGTGCCAAAATTTTTGGTCCTGTCAGTGATTACGAATGTTTGTGTGGCAAATATAAACGATTAAAGCATCGCGGCGTAATTTGTGAAAAATGCGGTGTCGAAGTTACGTTGTCTAAAGTGCGTCGTGATCGCATGGGACATATTGATTTAGCTAGTCCTGTGGCACACATTTGGTTTTTAAAATCGCTGCCTTCGCGTATCGCACTGTTACTCGACATGACTTTGCGTGAAATTGAGCGCGTGTTGTATTTTGAATCATTCGTTATTTTAGATGCTGGTGATACGCCTTTGACTAAAGGTGATTTGCTAGGTGATGATGATTATCAAGACGCGCAAGAGAAATATGGTGATGATTTTGTTGCTAAAATGGGCGCAGAAGCTATTTATGAATTGCTAAAATCTATTGATTTAAAAGCACAAGTTGAAATTTTAAAACAAGAAATAAACGCAACCAGTTCAGAAACTAAAATTAAAAAGTACGCGAAACGTCTCAAGGTAATGAGCGCGTTGTTAGCTTCAAAAAATCGTCCTGAATGGATGATTTTGAAAGTTTTACCGGTGTTACCACCTGAATTGCGTCCTTTGGTCCCGCTTGATGGTGGGCGTTTTGCGACTTCTGATTTAAATGATTTATATCGCCGTGTTATCAATCGTAACAATCGATTAAATAGATTGTTAGATTTAAGTGCGCCTGATATTATCGTGCGCAATGAAAAACGAATGTTGCAAGAATCAGTCGATGCGCTGTTGGATAACGGTCGTCGCGGTCGAGCTATTACGGGAACAAACCGTCGTCCGTTAAAATCGTTAGCAGACATGATTAAAGGTAAACAAGGGCGTTTCCGTCAGAATTTGCTGGGTAAACGAGTAGATTATTCAGGTCGTTCGGTTATTGTTGTTGGACCCTCATTACGTTTACATCAATGTGGTTTGCCGAAAAAAATGGCTTTGGAATTATTTAAACCTTTCATTTTTAGCAAGTTACAATTTCGTGGTTTAGCGACCACGATTAAAGCCGCAAAGAAAATGGTTGAGCGTGAAGGATCTGAAGTTTGGGATATTCTCGAAGAAGTAATTCGTGAACATCCGATTTTACTTAATCGTGCGCCAACATTGCATCGTTTGGGTATTCAAGCCTTTGAGCCAACGTTAATTGAAGGCAAAGCTATTCAATTACATCCGCTCGTTTGCAGTGCATTTAACGCGGATTTCGACGGTGATCAAATGGCAGTACATGTTCCGTTATCTATTGAAGCGCAATTAGAAGCTCGAACTTTAATGATGGCAACCAACAACATTTTGTCGCCCGCTAACGGTGAGCCAGTAATCAATCCTTCACAAGATATGGTTTTGGGGTTGTATTACATTAGCCGCGAAAAAATGAATGCTGTTGGTAATGGCAGTATTTTTGTTAGCGTAGGTGAAATACATAAAGCCTTATTTGAAAAATCGGTGGAATTACAGTCTAAAATCCAATTGAGAATTACGGGTAAACTCACCGAAGATACCAATGAAAAGCCAGTAACACAGCGCGTTGAAACAACTGTTGGGCGGGCGTTGATTTGGGAAATGATTCCTGAAGGAATGCCGTTTAATTTAGTCAATTGCGATATGACAAAGAAGAATATCTCGCGTTTGATTAACCACAGTTATCGCTATATGGGCAATAAAGACACTGTTATCTTAGCGGATCAGTTGATGTATTTGGGTTTCAAATACGCGACTCGATCTGGTATTTCATTCGGTATCGAAGATATGGCGATTCCGGGTAAAAAAAGTGATATTTTGGCGGCTTCTAATGCAGAAGTGAATGAAATCCAAAGTCAATACGCTGCGGGTTTAGTCACTGATGGTGAACGATACAACAAGGTTGTCGATATTTGGTCTCATGCGAACGATCAAATTGCTAAAGTAATGATGGAAGGTTTAGGTACAGATATTGTTAAACTAAGCCCAAGAAGTCTTGTTAATACTTGGGCTGAAAAAATGCTTCGTGAACTTGATGTCAATCGACTAGATGGCAAAATAACAGGGAATGATTACAAGGAAGCTATTACTAAAATTGCCGCCCATCGTCAAAATTGTACTTTGCCAGCTGAGGTAAAAGATTCTATAGACGAAGATGTGCAACAAAAATCGTTCAATTCGATTTTCATGATGGCAGAATCAGGAGCGCGGGGTTCAGCGGCACAGATTCGGCAATTAGCTGGTATGCGCGGCTTGATGGCGAAACCAGATGGCTCGATTATTGAAACACCGATTACTGCAAATTTCCGTGAAGGTTTAGATGTTTTACAATACTTCATTTCAACGCATGGCGCACGAAAAGGGTTAGCGGATACCGCATTAAAAACAGCAAACTCAGGATATTTGACTCGTCGATTAGTTGATGTTGCACAAGATTTAATTATTAGTTCACAGGATTGTGGTACCACCAGCGGTTTGTTAATGACACCAATTATTGATGGTGTTAACGTGGTGGAATCATTGTCAGAGCGCGTACTTGGCCGAGTTGCTGCCATTGATGTTATGGATAAATCAGGTGAGCATATTGTGGCACCTCGCGGAACGTTCCTTGATGAAGATTGGGTTTTAAAGCTTGAATTAAACAAGATTGATCACGTTTTAGTTAGGTCTATTATTACTTGCGAAAGTCGCCAAGGTGTTTGTGCAGCATGTTATGGTCGTGATTTAGGTCGTGGGCATTTAGTTAATATTGGTGAAGCTGTCGGAGTTATCGCAGCACAATCAATTGGTGAGCCAGGCACGCAGCTGACGATGAGAACGTTCCATATTGGTGGCGCAGCATCTCGCGATGTAGCTATTAGCAAAGTTGAAGTTAAATGGGGTGGGACTGTTCGCCTAAACAACTTGAAAAGCGTTGTTAATCGTGAGGGTAATCTAGTTGCTGTATCACGGTCTGGCGAAGTCGTTGTGATGGATGAATATGATCGCGAACGTGAGCGTTATAAAATTCCTTCCGGTTCGGTGTTATCCAAAAAAGAAGGCGAACACATTGATGCCGGTGAAATTATCGTAACGTGGGATCCATTTACGCGACCGGTTATTACGGAAGTAGATGGATTTATCGAGCTAAAAGATTTCGTTGAGGGGGTGACGGTTTTAAAGCAATCAGATGAAATTACAGGATTAAGTTCTGAGGTTGTTATTGATCCTAAGCAGCGTGGCAGTGCCGGTAAAGAATTACGTCCAATGGTTAAATTATTGGACGCAAACGGTGGCACGATTTATTTACCAGGAACCGATATCGCCGCCCAATACTTTCTATCTGCAGGCGCGGTTGTCACCATAAAAAATGGTGGTGAAGTGAAAATCGGTGATGTTTTAGCGCGTATTCCACAAGAATCAAGTAAAACTCGTGACATTACGGGTGGTTTGCCCCGTGTTGCAGATTTATTTGAAGCGCGTAAAACTAAAGATCCAGCGATTTTGGCTGAAGCAACTGGTACCATTTCATTTGGTAAGGAAACTAAAGGCAAGCAGCGTGTTTCCATTACGGATGCGAGTGGAGAGCAATTTGAGACATTGATTCCCAAGTGGCGACACATCACGGTGTTTGAAGGGGAGCAAGTAGAAAAAGGCGAAACGATTGCTGAGGGTGAATTGACTCCACATGATATTTTGCGGTTGCGTGGTATTGAGGAGCTTGCAAATTATTTAGTTAAAGAAATTCAAGATGTGTACCGTTTGCAAGGCGTAAAAATTAACGATAAGCACATCGAAGCAATTATTCGCCAAATGTTACGCAAAGTGGAAATAACTGCATCAGGCGACACAATTTTCTTAAAAGGCGAGCAGATAGAGCGTGCAGCGATGCGTGAAGAAAATGATCGTGCTGAACTGTCCGGGAAAATTCCAGCAAGTTACGATTCAATCTTGTTAGGTATAACAAAAGCCTCATTAGCGACAGAATCCTTCATTTCAGCCGCTTCCTTCCAAGAAACTACTCGTGTTTTAACTGATGCTGCAGTTCGTGGATTAAGTGATAGTTTACAGGGTTTAAAGGAAAATGTTATCGTCGGGAGACTGATTCCTGCAGGTACTGGGTTGGCTTATCATGAGAATCGGAGGCAACATGCAGCGTTTTCTGAGGTGATTAGCGGGGATGACTCTTCTGTAGTTATTGATGTTGACTATGTCGAAGAAGCTTTAAAACAAGCTTTAAATATTTAAACTTGACCTAGTATTAAATAGTGTAGTATCATATCAACCTACAGTTAGCTATGGCTGCCCGGTAAGTTTACTCGCGCGATTGAAGTAACGCACTATCAAGCAACTTCTCTCGCAGAGAAGACGGGAAATATAAAGTTATTTTGGAGTGGAAATATGGCGACAATTAATCAGTTGGTTCGCAAGCCTAGGGCTAAAAAAATAGAAAAAAGTAATGTTCCGGCTTTGGAAGCTTGTCCTCAGCGTCGTGGCGTATGTACTCGTGTTTATACCACCACGCCCAAAAAGCCAAATTCGGCTCTTAGGAAGGTTGCACGCGTTCGGCTGACTAATGGCTCTGAAGTGAGTAGTTACATAGGTGGTGAAGGACATAACCTTCAGGAGCATTCTGTTGTTTTAATACGCGGTGGGCGGGTTAAAGATTTGCCAGGTGTAAGGTATCATGTGGTGCGCGGGAGTTTAGATGCCTCTGGTGTAAATAATAGAAAGTGTGGGCGTTCTAAGTATGGAACAAAGCGTCCTAAAAGCTAATTTTACTTGGTAAATAAATGTCTAGAAGAAGAATAGCTACAAAAAGAGAAATTATTCCTGATTCAAGGTTTGGGAGTGTTATGCTGACCAAGTTTATGAATATGATTATGGAAAGCGGCAAAAAATCAGTTGCCGAAAGTATTATTTATGGTGCGTTAGAAGTAATCGAACGCAGGGGGCATGAATCACCACTAGATATTCTTTCTAAAGCGTTAGAGAACGTTCAGCCTCGTGTTGAAGTTAAGTCCCGACGTGTCGGAGGTGCGACTTATCAAGTACCTGTTGAGGTACGCCCGACTCGTCGTTTGGCATTGTCTATGCGTTGGTTGATTGATGCGGCACGGAAAAGGAACGAGCGTACTATGGCAGCAAAATTAGCAGGCGAGTTGATGGACGCTTTTGAAAGTCGTGGTTCCGCAGTTAAAAAGCGTGAAGATACTCATCGAATGGCTGATGCTAACAAAGCTTTTTCACACTATCGCTGGTAGGCTGGTCGTTCGCTGTGGCTCGTAAAACGCTGATGGAGCTTTACCGAAATATAGGTATTATGGCTCATATTGATGCAGGGAAAACTACAACAACTGAGCGTATTTTGTATTACACAGGAACTTCTCATAAAATGGGGGAGGTTCATGATGGCTCAGCAGTCATGGACTGGATGGTGCAAGAGAAAGAGCGAGGCATTACAATTACTGCGGCAGCTATAACATGTTTCTGGAGTGGGATGTATGGTCAGTATGAGCGACACCATATCAATATAATTGATACTCCTGGACATATTGACTTTACAATCGAAGTTGAGCGGTCGCTGCGGATTTTGGATGGAGCTTGTGCTATTTTTTGCGCGGTTGGGGGGGTCGAGCCACAATCTGAAGCAGTCTGGCGGCAAGCCGACAAATATAAAGTGCCGAGACTAATTTTTATTAACAAGATGGATCGGTTGGGTGCTGATTTTTTAGGTACAGTTAATCAAATTAAAAGTCGTTTAGCGACATCCCCCATCCTATTGCAAATGCCAATAGGACGTGAGGACTCTTTTGATGGGGTTATTGATTTGTTGAGTATGCGAGCTATTCGTTGGCACGATACCGATATGGGAATGACCTTTGACGATTTAGATATACCTTCTGAACTAGCAGTTGAGGCTTTGAAATGGCATGAGAAACTGACAGAAGTGGCAGCTGATGCCAATGACTTTCTAATGAATAAGTATCTGGAAACAGGTGCTTTGACAAATAATGAAATCAAAAGTGGTATTCGTACTTTAACAATTTCTGGTCGTATTGTGCCAGTTTTTTGTGGGTCTGCCTTTAAGAATAAAGGTATTCAATCGCTGCTGGATGCAGTCGTGGATTATTTGCCATCACCAGTCGATGTTAAACCTATTGAGGGTGTATTAGAAAGTAGTAGTGTAAAGGTAATGCGATTAGCGAAGGATGATACGCCGTTTTCAGCCTTGGCTTTTAAAATTTCTACTGATCCTTTTGTTGGATTGTTGACTTTCTTTAGGGTTTATTCTGGTGTATTAGCCGTTGGCGATACTATCTACAATTCTACAAAAATGAAGCGTGAACGAATTGGACGAATTTTTCAAATGCACTCTAATAGTAGAGAAGAGGTTAGAGAGGTTTTTGCCGGTGATATTGCTGCGATTATCGGTCTCAAAGATGTGACTACTGGTGATACGATTTGTGATTATAAAGAGCCTATTATATTAGAGAAAATAGTTTTCCCAGAGCCTGTTATTTCAATTGCAATTGAGCCAAAGACTAAGGGTGATGAAGATAAGATGGTTACTGCCTTAAGATGCTTGGCACAAGAAGACCCTTCATTTAAAACAAATATTGATTTTGATTCTGGGCAAACAGTTATTTCTGGAATGGGAGAATTGCATTTAGACATTATCATTGATCGCTTGAAAAGGGAGTTTAATGTTGATGCAAATATTGGTTCACCGCATGTTGCTTATAGAGAAACTATTCGACGAGTCGTTGAACACGAGACTAAATTTATTCGTCAAATGGGAGTAAAGGGGCAGTATGCTCACGTTTTTTTGCGCCTAGAGCCCCAAGAACGTAGTGTCGGTTATCAATTTGTTAATGCTATTTCGGTGGGGGGCGTTCCAGCTCAATATATTCCAGCTATTGATAAAGGGATTCAGGATCAATTAAAAAGTGGCATCATCGCGGGTTATCCTATTTTAGATGTAAAAGTGACACTGTTAGATGGCTCCTATCATGATATTGATTCGAGTGACTCTGCTTTTCGCACTGCTGGTGCCATGTGTTTTAGAGAGGCAGCTAAAAATGCGAATCCCATTTTGTTAGAGCCGGTAATGCGTGTTGAAATAACAACGCCAGAGGAATATATAGGGCATGTTGTCGGTGATATTAGTAAACGACGGGGCGTAATTCACGCAATGAAGGGCACTGCGTCAGCAAAAATAATTGACTGCGAAGTACCGTTATCGGAAATTTTTGGTTATGCCACAGATTTGCGTTCAGCTACTCAAGGTCGAGCAACATACAGTATGCAGTTTGGAAAATACGGTGAAGTGCCTGCGCATATAACCGAAGCAATCATTAAGAAATTTTCGTAACAATTTGAATTATTTTAAGGTGTAACTCATGGCTAAAGAAAAATTTTCGCGTAGTAAACCACATGTCAACGTTGGCACTATTGGTCACGTCGATCACGGCAAAACTACTTTAACAGCAGCATTAACTAGTGTCATGGCTAAATTGCACGGTGGTGCAGTGAAAGCGTTTGATCAAATTGATAACGCACCAGAAGAAAGAGCTCGTGGTATTACCATCGCTACTTCACATGTTGAATATGAGTCAACAGCTCGTCACTACGCACATGTTGATTGTCCAGGTCACGCCGATTATGTAAAAAACATGATTACTGGTGCTGCTCAAATGGACGGTGCAATTCTGGTTTGTTCAGCGGCCGATGGTCCAATGCCTCAAACACGTGAACATATTTTGTTGTCACGCCAAGTTGGTGTTCCATACGTTGTCGTTTTCTTAAACAAAGCTGATATGGTTGACGATGAAGAGTTGATTGAGTTGGTCGAAATGGAAATCAGAGAGCTGCTCGATATGTATGAGTTTCCTGGCGACGATACACCTATTATTCGTGGATCAGCTTTGTTAGCACTACAAGGTGATGAAAGTCCAATCGGTATGCCTTCAGTTATTAAGCTCGTTGAAGCATTAGATACTTATATTCCATTGCCGGAACGTGCTATCGATGGGGCATTCTTAATGCCAATCGAAGATGTATTTTCGATTTCAGGTCGTGGTACCGTTGTTACAGGTCGTATTGAGCGTGGTATAGTTAAGGTTGGTCAAGAAGTTGAAATTGTTGGTATTCGGCCGACTGTTGTAACGACTTGTACAGGCGTTGAAATGTTCCGTAAATTACTGGATCAAGGCGAAGCAGGTGATAACGTTGGTCTGTTACTACGTGGTACAAAACGCGATGACGTGGAACGCGGGCAAGTCTTGGCACACAAGGGAACGATTAAGCCACACGCTTACTTCAACTCTGAAATCTATATTTTGTCTAAAGATGAGGGTGGGCGTCATACACCATTCTTCAACGGTTATCGTCCACAGTTTTACTTTAGAACAACTGACGTAACAGGTGCGGTAGAGTTGCCAGATGGCGTTGAGATGGTAATGCCAGGCGATAATATTTCGGTGAAGGTCAGATTGATTTCACCTATCGCGATGGAAGATGGTTTGCGTTTTGCAATCCGTGAAGGTGGTCGTACAGTAGGTGCAGGCGTTGTTGCATCGATTATTGAGTAAAAAATTATGTCTAATCAAACTATCAGAATCCGTTTAAAATCATTTGATCACAAATTGATTGACCAATCGGCTAGTGAGATAGTAGAAACAGCAAGAAGAACAGGTGCCCAAATTAAGGGTCCTATTCCGTTGCCTACTAAAAAAGAACGCTTTACCATACTCGTTTCGCCGCATGTAGATAAGGATGCTCGTGATCAGTATGAATTAAGAACATACAAAAGACTGTTAGATATTGTTGAGCCTACTGAAAAAACTGTAGATGCGTTGATGAAATTGGATCTCGCAGCTGGTGTAGATGTTCAAATCAAGTTGAATTAAGAATAAAGGAATTGGCAAATGTCAATAGGTCTTATTGGTCGTAAATGTGGCATGACCAGAGTTTTTTGTGATGACGGATCATCAATTCCGGTGACTGTATTGCAAATAGACTCGAACAGGGTAACACAGATTAAAAATATTGAAAGAGATGGCTATTGTGCAATTCAAGTTGCAGCAGGTGATAAAAAATCATCTAAAGTAAATAAAGCAATGGCTGGACATTACGCATGTGCTTCTGTAACGGCAGGTCGTGGTCTTTGGGAATTTCGAATTGAAGAAGGGCAGCACTCCGAGCTTACATTGGGTTCGGAATTGCCGCTAAGTATTTTCACAGAAGGTCAAGTTATTGACGTACAGGGAACAAGCATAGGTAAAGGTTTTGCAGGTGGTGTAAAAAGACACCATTTCAGTATGCAAGATGCTACCCATGGTAACTCGTTATCGCACCGTGTACTTGGTTCTATCGGTATGTGTCAAACTCCTGGGCGCGTTTTTAAGGGTAAAAAAATGGCAGGTCACTTAGGTGCTAGTAAAACGACCATCCAAAATCTTACTATTCATACTATAGATGCAGCCCGAAACCTAATTTTAGTTAAGGGTGCTGTGCCTGGAGCTAAGGGTGGAAGTGTTGTCATTACCTCAGCCACTAAAATGAAGCGTATAGGTTAAGTTATGGCATTACAAATACCAATTTTAAACGAAAACAATGTAGTGCAGGTTAGTGAAGCTGTATTTGGTCAAGCGTTTAACGAGACTCTCGTTCATCAGCTAGTAACTCGTCATTTAGCGGGAGCGCGTGCTGGTACTAAGGCACAAAAAACTCGTTCAGATGTTAGTGGTGGCGGAGCTAAGCCTTGGCGCCAAAAAGGAACAGGTCGTGCTAGATCTGGTACAACACGAAGCCCATTATGGCGGACTGGTGGTGTAACTTTCGCAGCTAGACCATGTAACCATGATCAAAAATTGAACAAAAAAATGTTTCGTGTGGGTATTCGTTCAATTTTGTCAGAACTGTTACGTCAAAATCGTTTGATTATTACTAGCGAAGTTTTGGTGACTACACCCAAAACGAAAGAATTAAGCGTAAAGTTGAATGCACTCGACTCTAAGCGCACTTTGATTGTAGTTAGGAATGTTGACAAAAATTTGGCATTGGCCTCGAGAAATATTCCTTATGTCCAAATCGTTGAAGCAGCTAATTTGAGTCCAGTACTCCTGGTAGCAGCAGACAAAATAATTGTGACACCAAGTGCACTAGAGCAGTTAGAGGAGTGTTTGGCATGAGTTCAAATTTATACCAGCTAACGCGTATTTTAGAGGTGCCTGTTATCTCTGAAAAAAGCACAATTGTAGCTGAAAAAGATAAGCAAATCGTTTTTAGAGTGCTGCGTAATGCAAGTAAAAAACAAGTTAAAAATGCAGTCGAAGCGATGTTTAATGTAGAAGTTGATGCCGTGCGTGTGTTAAACGTTAAAGGCAAACAAAAGCGATTCGGACAGTCTTTAGGCAAGCGTTCTGATTGGAAAAAAGCTTATGTTAAGCTAAAGGTCGGTTACGATATTGAATTCGCAACGGCTTAATTCAGATAGAAAAGGAAGCGGTAAACCATATGGCGATTATAAAGTCAAAACCGACCTCACCTGGATCACGGTTTGTAGTACGGGTTAAAAATGATGCGCTGCACAAGGGCAAGCCTTTCGCTGCATTGTTACAGAAAAAAAGTAAGACAGGTGGTCGTAACAATAACGGGCGAATTACTACACGCCACGTCGGTGGGGGTCACAAGCAGCATTATCGTATTATCGATTTCAAAAGGAACAAGTTGGACATCCCGGCTGTTGTGGAACGATTTGAATACGATCCTAACAGAACTGCGAACATTGCTTTAATATTGTTCCGCGATGGCGAGCGTAGGTATATTATCGCGCCTAAAGGACTTGAAGTTGGACAAGAAGTAATATCGTCCGAATTTGTGCCAGTAAAGGTCGGAAATTGTATGCCATTGCGTAATATCCCTGTTGGTGCTACTGTTCATTGTGTAGAGCTGAAATCTGGCAAGGGTGCACAGATTGCGAGAAGTGCAGGAACATCGGTACAATTGGTTGCACGTGATAGTGTTCATGCAACCATTAGAATGCGATCTGGCGAAATGCGTAAAGTTTTGGCAGATTGCCGTGCTGTTATCGGTGAGGTGTCTAATTCTGAACATAGTTTAGCCTCTTTAGGTAAAGCAGGAGCGTCACGGTGGCGCGGAATTAGACCAACCGTTCGTGGTGTTGTTATGAACCCAGTGGATCACCCGCATGGCGGTGGCGAAGGTCGAACTTCAGGTGGTAGACATCCTGTTTCACCTTGGGGGGTGCCAACTAAAGGCTACAAAACAAGAAAGAACAAACGTACTGATAGTATGATTATCAGACGTCGTAAGTAAAATAGAGAAGGAATTAACGTGCCGCGTTCAATTAAAAAAGGTCCTTTTATTGATCATCATCTCTTTAAAAAAATTGAGGATGCTGTAAAAAACAGTAGTAGGAAACCGATTAAAACCTGGTCTAGACGATCAATGATTATTCCTGATATGTTAGGCTTGACCATTGCAGTACATAATGGAAAGTTACACATCCCCGTTCTCGTTACTGAGAACATGGTGGGTCATAAATTAGGCGAATTTGCACCCACCCGAACCTATAAAGGTCATGTGGCTGACAAGAAATCTAAGTAGGATGAACGATGGAAGTTTCAGCAAAGTTAAGTAATGCACCCTTATCTGCTCAGAAAGCTCGGTTGGTCTGCGATCAAATTCGTGGTCTCCCAGTTGAAAAAGCACTGAATATTTTGAAATTCAGTCCAAAAAAAGCTGCATTTATTGTAAAAAAAGTTTTAGAATCAGCAGTTGCCAATGCGGAGCACAATGAAAGTGCTGATATTGATGAGCTGAAAGTGTCTACTGTCTTCGTTAATGAGGCGGCAACACTAAAAAGATTTAAGGCAAGAGCTAAAGGTCGTGCGAACCATATCCTTAAAAGAACCTGCCATATTACCATTAAAGTCGCAGAGAGCGAATAGGGAGTTGACATGGGACAAAAAGTACATCCAACAGGCATCCGACTAGGTATTGTTAAAGATTGGAATTCGCGTTGGTACGCAAGCAGCAAGGATTATTCCACTTTCTTATACCAAGACTTAAAAATTAGAGAGTTTTTAAGAAAAAAATTAGCACATGCTTCTGTAAGTCGTATTCAAATCAATCGACTAGCAAATAATGCGCAAATTACGATTTTCACAGCGCGTCCTGGTATTGTGATTGGCAAAAAAGGCGAAGACATCGAAGTTTTAAAGCAAGAAATCGCAAAAATGATTGGTGTACCGGTGCAGCTCAATGTTGAGGAAATCAGAAAACCAGAATTAGATGCATATTTAGTTGCGGAAGGTGTTGCTCAGCAGCTCGAAAAGCGTATTATGTACCGTCGTGCAATGAAACGTGCTGTAACTAATACTATGCGTCTGGGTGCTGAAGGTATTAAGATAAACATGGGTGGTCGTTTGAATGGTGCAGAAATTGCGCGTAGTGAGTGGTATAGAGAAGGACGAGTTCCTCTGCATACCTTACGTGCGGATATTGACTATGCAACAGCCGAAGCACATACGACTTATGGAATTATTGGCATTAAGGTGTGGATATTCAAAGGCGAAGTGTTTGATATAGATGCTCATAAAGCGTCTATTAATTCTGAATCTAAAAAATAGTTGAAGGAACAAGAAGATGCTTCAACCTAAAAGAACAAAGTTTCGCAAGCAACACAAGGGAAAAAATAACGGCATCGCTGTTCGTGGTTCGTCCGTTAGTTTTGGTGAGTTTGGTCTCAAAGCAGTTAGTCGAGGTAGATTAACTGCTCGGCAAATTGAATCAGCAAGGCGTACTATTACTAGACACGTTAAGCGTGGTGGAAAGATTTGGATTCGTGTGTTTCCCGATAAACCAATCACTGAAAAGCCTTTGGCAGTTCGTATGGGTAAAGGTAAAGGTAACGTAGAGTATTGGGTTGCTCAGATTCGTCCAGGTGCAATGTTGTATGAGATTCAAGGCGTTTCTGAAGAGTTAGCTCGTGAAGCGTTTACATTAGCATCAGCTAAGTTGCCACTGAAAACACTATTTACTGTACGGACAATAATGTAATGAAAGCAAGTGAATTACGCCAAAAATCACGGGATGAGTTGTCAACTCTTTTAGTAGAGTTGGCACGTGAGCGTTTTACTCTACAGATGCAAAAGGGTACTGGTCAGCTGTCTAAAACAGCTCAGGTAAAAAAGGTACGACGTGACGTGGCTCGCGTTCAAACTGTGTTAAATCAGATGGTGAGAGCGTAGTATGAGTGAAAATTCGACTAAAGTACGAACTATTACAGGACGTGTTGTTAGCAACAAAATGGACAAAACCATTACTGTTCTAGTTGAACGCGTAGTAAAACACCCAGTTTATGGGAAGTATATTAAGCGTTCGACTAAGATGATGGCACACGATGAGGAAAATTCTTGTCGGGAAGGCGATGTTGTCTCAATTACATCTTGTCGCCCAATGTCAAAACACAAAACGTTTAAATTGGTAGAAGTGCTAGAGCGAACTAACAAATAGTTCACCTTACACTTAAAATTTTACATTTAGGAATATAAATCATGATTCAGATGCAAACTAACCTTGAGGTAGCCGATAATAGTGGTGCAAAAAAGGTCATGTGTATCAAAGTACTCGGTGGTTCGCACAGACGTTATGCAGGTATTGGTGATATCATCAAAATAAGTATAAAAGATGCGATTCCCCGTGGTAGGGTAAAGAAAGGCGAGGTCTATAACGCTTTAGTAGTTCGTACCCGTAAAGGTGTGCGTCGCCCTGATGGCTCTGTTATTCGTTTCGATGGTAATGCAGCAGTTATTTTAAATAACAATCTGCAACCATTGGGAACACGAATTTTTGGTCCTGTGACGCGTGAACTTAGAGGTGATAAGTTTATGAAGATTATTTCATTAGCACCTGAAGTGTTATAAGGTCGAGGCAGGAATTATGCAAAAAATTAAAAAAGGCGATGAAGTTATCATTCGCATAGGCAAGGATCGAGGTAAAAGCGGTCTTGTTACGCAAATCTTAAAAAATAATAAAATCCTTGTTGAGGGTATTAATCAGGTCAGAAAAAGCCAAAAACCTAATCCGAATGCAGGGGTTCAGGGCGGCTTTGTAGTGAAAGATATGCCGATTGAAATCTCCAACGTGGGTTTGTACAATCCTGTAACAAAAAAGGCAGATCGGGTAGGCTTTAGATTCTTAGAAGATGGAAAAAAAGTCAGATACTTCAAATCAACTAATGAAGTTGTAGACTCTTAAGGTGAATCATGGCTAGATTAGAATCGGTATACAAAGAATCTGTTCGTCCTGCTCTTGTTGAGCAGTTTGGTTATAAATCTGTAATGCAGGCACCACGGATTACTAAAATCACTCTTAACATGGGTGTGAGTGGAGCAGTAGCAGACAAAAAGGTATTGCAGTTTGCGGTCAGTGACATGGAAAAAATTGCAGGTCAAAAACCTGTGATTACGCTGGCACGGAAGTCTATTGCAGGATTTAAAATTCGTGACGATATGCCTATTGGGTGTAAGGTTACGCTGCGTAGTGACAAAATGTACGAATTTTTGGATCGCTTGATTAGCGTCTCCATTCCACGAGTTCGTGACTTTAGAGGATTAAATCCAAAAAGTTTCGACGGTCGCGGTAATTATTCGATGGGGGTGAAAGAACAAATTATTTTTCCTGAAATTGATTACGACAAAATCGACATGTTGCGCGGTATGGACATCACTATCACGACAACTGCCCAAACTAACGAAGAAGGCTTAGCGTTGTTGAAGTTGTTTAATTTCCCATTTAAACAGTAAGAAGGGTGATAGATTATGGCAAAAAAATCAATGATTGCACGTGAAGAAAAGCGTAAACAGTTAGTTAAAAAGTACGATGTTAAACGTAAATCTTTAAAAGAAATTATTAGAGACCCTAACGCCACTTTTGAAGATAAAGAATCTGCGCATTTGCAGCTTCAAAAATTACCAAGAGATTCCAGTGCATCAAGGGTGCGTAACCGTTGTAATTTAACTGGTCGCCCACACGGTTACTACCGCAAGTTCGGCTTGAGTCGTAATAAATTACGTGAAGCTACAATGCGTGGTGATGTACCAGGTGTTGTTAAGGCGAGCTGGTAACTTCTGTTGGATCAATTTTGGAGAATTAAGCGATGAGTATGACAGATCCAGTAGCGGATATGCTGACACGCATTAGAAACGGTCAATCTGCCGGTAAAAAATTTATAAAACAACCTTCGTCTAAACTTAAAGTATCTATTGCAAAAGTACTTAAAGAAGAAGGTTACATTACGGATTTTGGTACCGAAACCAACGGCAGTCACACAGAAATGACTGTTGAGTTGAAGTATTATAAAGGTACACCGGTTATCGAAAACATTAAACGAATCAGTAGACCAGGTTTACGGATTTATAAATCAAAAGATGAGTTGCCTAAAGTTCTCGGCGGTTTGGGTGTGGCTATCGTATCAACCTCAAATGGGGTAATGACCGATAGAGCCGCTCGCGCGATTGGACATGGCGGCGAAGTTATTTGCACCGTTTGTTAACAGAGGCGTAGTTATGTCAAGAATTGCTAAAGCTCCCGTTACTATTCCAAGTGGTGTAGATGTTGAAATTAAAGGCAACAATCTAACCGTAAAAGGTAGTAAAGGTTTACAATCGTTTGATTTTAATTCATTAGTCAGTGTAGAGATTGCGGATAACCTGATTTCTATGCGGTGGAATAAAGACGATAAAAATGCGACTGCTCAAGCTGGTACGGCTAGGGCGATTGTAAATAACATGGTAATCGGTGTATCTGTCGGTTTTGAGAAAAAATTGACTCTGGTTGGTGTTGGCTATAGAGCGCAAGCGAAAGAGCGTATTCTCAGTTTGTCGCTTGGTTTTTCGCACCCTGTTGAATTTGAAGTCCCAGCAGGGGTTTCCGTGGAAACACCGACTCAAACCGAGATTGTCCTTAAAGGTAGTGATAAGCAACTTGTTGGACAGGTTGCAGCAAAAATTCGCGCTTATCGACCACCTGAACCTTATAAAGGTAAAGGCGTGCGTTATTCAGACGAGCATGTCGCTAGAAAAGAAGCCAAGAAGAAATAAGGGTAGCGTTATGGATAAGAAACAAACTCGTATGAAACGCGCGTTAAAACTGCGTAGTCAAATTAAAAAGTTAAATGCCACGCGGTTATCAGTTCACAAGACATCGCAGCACATTTACGCGCAAATTATTAGCGGTGATGGCACTGTAACTCTTGCAAGTGTTTCTACTAATCAGTGTGAGGTAAAAGCCGATTTGAGGGGGACGAGCAACATCGCAGCTGCGATTGCTGTAGGTAAACGTATAGCAGAGAAAGCTATTGCAGCAGGTGTTACTGAAGTTGCGTTCGATCGTTCGGGATTTAAATATCACGGTCGCGTTAAAGCATTAGCAGATGCCGCTCGTGAAGCGGGCTTGAAATTTTAGGAGAATACAATGGCTACAGCACCTACTCAAGGTTCGACTGACGGCTTACAAGAAAAATTGGTTAACGTTAGACGGGTCGCAAAAGTAGTAAAAGGCGGTCGTGTTTTCGGTTTTACGGCTCTGACTGTTGTCGGTGATGGTGAAGGGCGTGTTGGTTACGGTGTTAGTAAAGCTCGTGAAGTACCAATCGCTATTCAAAAATCGTTAGAGCAAGCGCGTAAAAATATGCGTAAAGTGGAATTAAAAGGCGATACCCTTCAATACGCTATTACGAATACGACGGGCGCAGCAAAAATTTATATGCAGCCAGCTTCAGAAGGTACTGGTATTATCGCAGGTGGTGTCATGCGTGCGGTTTTTGAAGTTGTTGGTGTGCATAATGTTTTGGCGAAATGTATCGGAACGAATAATCCAATCAACGTGGTTCGTGCTACGATTAACGGTCTAACTGGAATGCATAACGCTCACCAAATTGCCGCAAAACGTGGTTTATCTGTTGATAAAATCAGTGGTTAATGATATGAGCAATATGTTAAGTGTCACAATGACAAAAAGTCGGTTTGGAAGATTACCTAATCATCGAGCTTGTTTAAGAGGCTTGGGTTTACGTAAAATTAACCAGACGGTTGAAATAGTGAATTCTCCAGAAAACAGAGGGATGATCAACAAAGTGGCTTATATGCTTAAAGTTGAGGAGGTTTAATGTTTTTAAATACAATTAAAGCTGTACATGGTGCGCGTAAAAAGTCTAGGCGTGTAGGTCGCGGTATAGGCTGTACTATGGGAAAGACGTGTGGTCGTGGTCATAAAGGTCAAAAAGCTCGCAGTGGCGGATTCCACAAGGTGGGCTTTGAAGGCGGTCAGATGCCGTTGCAGCGGCGCTTGCCGAAAATTGGGTTTACTTCTCATAAAGCGCGGTTTTCTTCTGAGGTGCGACTTAGCGAACTGAATTATTTGACAGGCGATGTAATAGACCTAAAAGTTTTGATTGACGCCAATGTTGTACCAATTTTTACAAAAGTTGCTCGTATTATTAAATCAGGCGAGCTGACCAGGTCGGTGATTGTCAAAGGTGTAAAAGTAACAGCAGGTGCAAAAGAATCTATTGAAGCAGCTGGTGGAAAAGTAGAGGCGTAAGTGAGTGTATCAAGAGCGCAAATGGCAAATAAAACCGGTGATTTCTCAGAATTAAAAGCACGTCTACTTTTTGTTTTGGGTGCTTTCGTTGTTTATCGTGTTGGGGCGCACATTCCTGTTCCAGGAATCGATCCTAAGGCACTGGCGACAATGTTTCAACAACAAGGTGGTTCCATTCTGGATATGTTTAACATGTTTTCAGGTGGTGCGTTAATGCGGTTGAGCCTGTTTGCGTTAGGGATTATGCCCTATATCTCCGCCTCTATAATAATGCAACTCATGACGGTTGTTGTGCCATCAATGGAACAAATGAAAAAGGATGGTGAGCTGGGAAGACGTAAAATTGCCCAGTTTACTCGTTATGGAACCGTTGTTTTAGCTACTTTCCAGGCAATTGGCATTTCCTTAGCGTTACAAAATCAAACAGCAGGTGGGTTGTCTGTTGTACTTAGCCCAGGTTATAATTTTATTATAGTTACAACAATAACGTTAGTGACAGGTACTATATTCCTAATGTGGCTGGGTGAGCAAGTGACTGAGCGCGGCATTGGCAATGGTATATCCATGATTATTTTTGCAGGGATTGTGTCGGGTTTACCTAAGGCAATCGGTAGTACTTTTGAGCTTGTTCGAACCGGTGAGATGAGTAGTGCGTTTATTGTTCTGCTTTTTTTGATTTCGATTTCTGTAACAATGCTAGTTGTTTTTGTAGAGCGGGGTCAGCGACGTATTGTGATTAACTATCCTAAAAGGCAGCAGGGGCATAAATCATACGCTGGTCAAAGTAGCTTTTTACCATTGAAATTAAATATGGCAGGCGTTATTCCGCCTATTTTCGCGTCTAGTATCATTCTTTTCCCCGCAACGATTGCAGGGTGGTTTGGCAAGAGCGAAGGGTTTGGATGGTTGCAAGATGTTGCAACATTACTTTCACCTGGGCAACCCGTATACGTTATTTTTTATGCATTAGCGATTATTTTCTTTTGTTTTTTTTATACCGCTTTGGTATTTAATTCTAAGGAAACCGCCGATAATTTGAAAAAATCAGGGGCTTTTTTACCGGGAATTCGACCAGGGGTACAAACTAGTGCTTATATAGACAAAGTAATGACGAGACTGACGCTCATTGGTGCATTTTACATTACGTTAGTCTGCTTGTTGCCCGAGTTCTTAATTGTTTATTGGAATGTTCCATTTTATTTTGGTGGAACTTCGTTGTTAATTATTGTTGTTGTCGTAATGGACTTTATTTCCCAGATGCAAACGCATGTTATGTCACAACAGTATGAAGGTTTAATGAAAAAAGCTAACCTTAAAAAATAATGGTTAGCACGTTTCTTACATTAAAAGTATTGGAGATTCTATGAAAGTTCGCGCTTCTGTGAAAACAATTTGCAGAAAATGCAAAATTGTAAAAAGAAATGGCGTTGTAAGGGTTATTTGTGAAGACGGTAGACACAAACAGCGTCAGGGTTAAGTTTATCATTGCCCAATTATTACAATATGTTATAATTATCGACGTCAATCTTAGAAATTAGAATATGTACTCAGGGGGAGTATTAAATGGCACGTATTGCTGGCATAAATGTACCAGACCACAAACACGCGGTTATCGCGTTAACCGCAATTTATGGCATAGGTCGTCAAACTGCAAATGAAATTTGTAGTGAGGTAGGTGTGTTACCTTCGGTAAAAATAAAAGATTTAACTGAGGATAAGATAGAAGCTATTCGTGGTGCTGTAGCAAAGATGACCGTCGAAGGCGATCTTCGTCGTGAGGTGTCTATGAATATCAAACGCCTAATGGATTTAGGTTGTTATCGCGGAATAAGACATCGTAGAGGGTTGCCATTAAGGGGGCAGCGTACTAGAACGAACGCACGCACTCGTAAAGGACCTCGTAAACCAATTAAAAAATAAGCACAATTTAAGAGTATCAGCTAATGGCTAGTCAAAATCGTTCGAGAAAACGTATTAAAAAAGAAGTTGCCGATGGCATAGCACACGTTCACGCATCTTTTAACAATACAATAATTACAATTACCGACAGAAAAGGCAATGCACTTTCTTGGGCTACATCGGGTGGGTCGGGATTCAGAGGTTCACGGAAAAGCACCCCGTTCGCTGCTCAGGTCGCAGCTGAAAAAGCGGGAGCGGTTGCTCAGGAATACGGTATGAAAAACCTTGATGTATTAATTAAAGGTCCAGGTCCAGGTCGAGAGTCCGCAGTGCGTTCTCTGAATAACCTAGGTTTTAAGATTAATAATATTACTGATGTGACTCCCATTCCACATAATGGTTGTCGCCCTCCTAAAAAGCGCCGCGTGTAGAGAAATTGGAGTAATAACATGGCAAGATACCTAGGGCCAACTTGTAAATTAAGCCGTAGAGAAGGCACTGATTTATTTTTGAAAAGCAGAGGGAAATCTCTGGAAAACAAATGTAAACTAGACCAGAAACCTGGTCAGCACGGTACAAAACGGGCTAGAAACTCAGATTACGCAACGCAGTTACGCGCTAAGCAACGCTTACGCCGAATCTATGGTGTACTAGAAAAACAATTTAGAAACTACTACAAATCAGCAGATATGAAAAAAGGTGCAACTGGTGAAAACTTGTTAAATCTTTTGGAGTCAAGGCTAGATAACGTGGTTTACAGAATGGGTTTCTCCAGTACACGCGCTGAAGCTCGTCAGCTTGTTTCGCACAAGTCTATTCAAGTAAATGGCTCTTTGATTAATGTACCTTCATACCAAGTTTCACCTGGTGATGTGCTATCAATCAGGGAAAAGGCTAAAAAACAGCAACGTATTATCGAAGCTCTAGTAACTATGGAGCAGTATGGTTTTCCGTCTTGGGTTAATGTTTCATCTAAAGAGATGACGGGGACGTTTACTAGCCTTCCCGACAGAATTGATTTAGGTAGTGATATTAATGAACAACTTGTTGTGGAACTTTACTCTAAATAATTAGAGTTCTGAGGAATACAAATGCTTAGTTCTATCCCTAATTTGCTTAAACCTAAGTTAGTTGAGGTTGTAAGCGACTCGCCAAATCACTCAAGAATCATTATAGAGCCTTTAGAGCGTGGATTCGGACACTCGTTAGGGAATGCGTTGAGACGTGTTCTTTTATCGACTATTCCGGGTTGTGCAGTTACTTCAGTTGAAATTGACGGTGTTTTACACGAGTACACCACTATAGAGGGTGTACATGAAGATGTAATCGATATTTTGCTAAATTTGAAAAAGTTAGCAATCTCTGTTGAAGGCAAGGATAGTGCAGAATTAATCCTTTCTAAAAAAGGTGTGGGACAGCCTACAATAGTTACGGCTGGCGACATTTCTTTGCCTGATTATGTAAAAATTTTAAATCCAGGTTTGATTATTGCGAATTTGACGCAAACTGGCAATTTGAGCATGAAAATTAAAGTTAGTCGTGGTCGGGGCTATGAACCTGCAAGTGTTCGTAAGTCGAATGTAGATACAAACTATCCAATAGGTACTCTACATTTAGACGCTTCATTCAGCCCTGTGATGCGTGTGTCCTACCAAGTAGAGAGTACACGGGTTGAACAACGCACCAACTTAGATAAGTTGATTATTGATTTAGAGACAAACGGTACTGTTGATCCAGAGCGTACTATTAAACTCGCAGCAACTATTATTCACGATCAGCTATCTGTGTTCGTAGATTTTGAAAAAGTAAGCGAGCAACCGAGAGTGGAGTATTCATCACCAGATGAATCTATAGATCCAGTGCTTTTACGTCCTGTGGATGACTTAGAGTTGACGGTGCGTTCAGCAAACTGCTTAAAGGCTGAAAATATTTTTTATATAGGCGATTTAATTCAACGCACTGAAGTTGAATTATTGAAAACACCCAATCTTGGCAGAAAGTCGTTAACTGAAATTAAAGACATTCTGGCATTAAAAGGGTTGTCTTTGGGAATGCGCCTAGAAAATTGGCCGCCCGACAGTCTCGCTGAACATAACCAATCCACATCACATTAAATTTTAGGTTACTCAAACATGAGACATCGTAAATCTGGTAGACAGCTCAACATGAACAGCAGCCATCGCAAGGCTATGTTCAGTAATATGGCAAACTCGTTATTCAACCATGAGTTGATTAAAACTACATTGCCTAAGGCAAAAGAACTTAGAGGTTTCGCTGAACCATTAATTACCTTATCAAAAGAAGACAGTGTCGCTAAAAGACGTTTAGCATTCGCTCGCTTGCGTGACCGTGATATGGTGACCAAGTTATTCAATGAATTAGGTCCTCGTTACAAAAACAGAGCTGGTGGTTACTTGCGAATTATAAAATGCGGCTTTAGATCAGGTGACAACGCACCCATGGCGTATGTTGAGCTTGTAGACAGAGAAGCATAAGTCCGTCAATAATGCAGTTTTAAAAACGCCTGTTTAACAGGCGTTTTTTTTGCCTACTTTTTACGCTAGTTCCAGCACATTTTGCATATTAAACAAACCTAAATCTTTCGTATTTAACCAAATTGCAGCTCTAATTGCACCGTTCGCAAAAGTCATGCGGCTTGTGGCTTTGTGCGTAATTTCCAGACGCTCACCATCATCTGCAAACATTACTGTGTGTTCACCAACAATATCACCTGCACGAATAGTGGAAAAACCAATAGTTCTTTGATTGCGTTCACCGGTATATCCTTCTCGCCCGTAAATAGCACAAGTTTCCAAATCACGCCCCAGTGTTTTCGCAATCACTTCACCCATGCGTAATGCTGTGCCAGATGGTGCATCCACTTTGTGGCGATGATGCACTTCAATAATTTCAATATCCGTATAATCACCCATTACTTTCGCTGTCATTTCCAATAATTTAAGCGATAGATTCACACCCACACTCATATTTGGTGCAAGCACAATCGGAACATCCTTTGCAGCACATGTAATTTCCGCTTTTTGAATTTCGGAATATCCAGTTGTACCAATCACAATTTTTTTACCCGCTTGACGGCAAATTTCAATGTATTCCATTGAAATTTCGGGGCGAGTGAAGTCAATCAACACATCAAAATCGTTAATTTTGTCACTTAAATCATCGCCCACATTTACGTCTATTGTGTCGATGCCTGCCAACATTCCGGCATTTTTGCCTATGGCATCGTTACCTGCCCGTGCAATCGCGACGGTCAACTGGGTTTTATCATGCAAAAATGCGACTTTCATTAAACACAACCCCATTCTCCCCGTTGCTCCTACCACTGCAATTCGTATCATAAATTACTCGTTTTAGTTTGTAAAAAAGTTTTTCAGACCATCGAGCCACGAGGATTCTTGTGGGCTGTGGTGTTTGCCGCTGCTTGACAGTGATTCGCCTAATTTTTCTACCAATGATTTTTGTTCGGGTGTTAAATTAACCGGCGTTTCGATTTGTACTTTGCAAAGTAAATCGCCGACCGCGCCACCGCGCACCTGTTTTACACCTTTGCCACGAAGACGAAATGATTGTCCACTTTGTGTTTCGGCAGGAATTTTTAATAAGGCTTTGCCTCCTAAAGTTGGAACTTCAATTTCGCCGCCTAAACACGCTGTGACGAAACTAATGGGCATTTCACACGATAAATTTGCACCGTCTCGAATGAATATTGAATGGCGATTAACCTGAATTTCAATATACAAATCACCAGACGGTGCGCCTAATTGTCCCGCTTCGCCTTCGCCGGATAAACGAATTCTATCGCCGGTATCCACACCCGCTGGTATTTTTGCCGACAGCGTTTTTTCGTCTTTGACCCGCCCTTGACCGTGGCATTTGCCGCATGGATCTTTAATTTGTTTTCCTGTGCCTCGACATGTTGGGCAAGTTTGTTGTACGGTGAAAAATCCTTGTTGCATCCGAACTTGTCCGTGTCCGTGACACATCGAGCAGATGACTGGGGCGGAGCCTTTTTTGGCACCAGAGCCTAAGCAATCACCGCAAGTGACCAAAACTGGAATCCGAATTTTTTGTTCTGTGCCGGCAACTGCTTCTTCTAAACTAATTTCAAGGTTGTAACGTAAATCCGAGCCACGTTGTCCACCGCCTTGTTGTCCGCCCCCACCACGTTTGCCAAACATATCGCCAAAAATATCACTGAACGCATCACCAAAATCACTAGCCCCTGCGCCGCGCCCACCGCCCATAGAGGGATCCACGCCTGCATGACCAAATTGATCGTAAGCCGCGCGTTTTTTTGAATCCGATAAGATTTCGTACGCTTCTTTAATTTGCTTAAATTTCTCTTCTGCTGCTGCGGGATTATCAGCATTACGATCGGGATGATGTTTCATCGCCAAACTGCGATAACTTTTTTTAATTTCGGCATCGCTTGCATTGCGATCGACGTTGAGTATTTTATAAAAATCTTCTTTAGTTGCCATTGCTTGAATATGAAAAAGTGAAAGGATTAGAAAGATTGAACCCGTATTATAAGGGCAATATGTCAGAAAAAAACGCGTTATGAAACTTCCGTCGTATTTTTAATAATGTGGTGAATGCGTTTAAATCCCAAACCGATACCTATCAAAATAAACGGCACGGCTGCACCTTCGATAATATCGGGATTAACGGAAAAACCGAAAGCGTGTAAGGTTTCGGTCATGGCGCGAATTAAACTTGCTGCATAATAAGTAATGGCAACAATGGAAATCCCCTCGACCATTTGCTGCATTCGCAATTGCATTTTTGCACGTAAATCCATCGACGTGAGTAAGGCTTGATTTTGTCGTTCTATAATAATATCCACCCGAGTTCGTAATAATTGGCTCGTGTTGCCAACGCGCTCTGAAAGCGATGTAAATCGATTTGCTGTTGAGCGGCAAGTATTTATTGCCGGTTCCAGTCGACGTTTAATAAATTCACCGATAGTTTGAATGCCTTGAATTCGCACTTCGCGCAAATCAATCAGCCGCTGTTCCACCAAATTGTAATACGCGCTCGCCGCTGCAAAACGCAGATGATTACTCGAAACGTGATTTTCAATTGTAGCGGCAAGTACGGTCAACTCGTCGAGCAATTGAGCATCATTCCCTGCAGATTGGGTCATCGCGTTTGTGATGGTGTAAAGTTGTTGATCGGCTTTTTTGAGTTCTGGATACAGTTTGCGAGCGATAGGAAACGCGAGTAAAGCAAGAACACGATAAACTTCAATTTCAAATAACCGATGTAACAATCGCGCACCTTGCTCAACCCGCAAGTTTTGATTCACTATCAAAAAACGGCTAAAACCATCAACATGAATGCGAAAATCTGTAAATACACAAGCGGCACTACCTGTTACGGTTGAACCAACCAATGGATTATTGGCAAAATAGGGGGCAATTTCAGCTAAATCAGGATTTTCACTTTCGGGTAAAATCGTCGCATGTGATGCCACCAAAATTTTACCTGTCATTGTTGAAAGCCAGTCAACCGGCACTTTTTTCAACGCAGGGGCGGCAAATGGTTTTTCTTCTGCGCCCTGCACATAAAAAGTGTAAGTGCTGAATTCCCCGTGTTGTTCCCAACGAATTTGAAAGGAATCAAATGTTGCACTGAAATGATCGGCATCTGCTGCGGGTGCCGCTACGCCAAAACGTTCACAAAGTTGGTTCAAATGCTGACGCTCTTGGATTTTTTCTTCATTAGAACGTGATAATGCTAAATGACTAGCACGACCAGGCAAACCTCGGATTATCGAAGAACGCGCATGAACTTCATTGTGTAACACAAAACGTTGTGCGTGATTTTCAGGAATGGGATAAATAGTGGTCACAGAAAGAAGTGCAGGTAAGTGAAAGTCGGGTAAGACCACATTATCACATCCCTGTAATAATGCGTGGCGGTTTCGCGAAATATGCGATTATTTTTGAATCGCCGAACAAAGTGGACACCATCCAGAATAGCCCATCGCTGTCATCGCCAAACCCACTAATAGCAGTGGAATACTAGCAGTAAAGACAGAAACTAATAACGCAACCACTCCACCATATAAACGATATTTTTTCTGTTTATCGTCTAAGTTCAATTCAAATTTAAACAAACGTTTATAATCAAAACTCATTTTAAAACCTTCTCTGTATAATTATTGTCGAAAAATAAGCCGAATAATCGGCTTTATCTACCTTGAAACTATACACAGCTGTTCAAAATCTGCAATCAAAAATTATGGATATAACTTCAATTATCGCGCCATTGAATGACGCACAACGCGCCGCCGTTACCGCTCCCTCGCAAGCCATGCTAGTTTTAGCGGGTGCAGGAAGCGGTAAAACGCGCGTTTTAGTACACCGTATTGTGTGGCAAATTCAAGTCAATGCGGTGTCGCCGCAAAGCATTCTTGCCGTCACGTTTACCAATAAAGCCGCCAACGAAATGCGCGGGCGTATTGAAAACTTGTTAGAAAATAATGCGCCCAATATGTGGATTGGTACGTTTCACGGCATCGCACATCGTCTTTTGCGTCGTCACGCAGAACAAGCGCGTTTGCCGAAGGATTTTCAAGTTCTCGATTCGAATGACCAGCAACGTTTAATTAAACGGTTGTTGGAGGATTTGAAAGTTGACCCAAAAGAGTTACCCGCCAAAGAAATTCAATGGTTTATCAATGCTCAAAAAGACGAAGGTTTGCGAAGTAAAGATTTAGTCAGCAGCGAGGACAAAAATGCCATTCGTTTTTTGCGAATTTATCGTGAATATGAAATGTTGTGCGAACGTTCTGGCGTGGTCGATTTTTCAGAATTATTGCTGCGTGTTTATGAATTATTGCGTGACGATGAGTCGTTACGGACTCAATATCAAAATCGTTTCAGTCAAATTCACGTCGATGAATTTCAGGACACGAATCACATTCAATATCAGTGGCTCACGCTGTTAAGTCCCGCTAGGGACAACATGTTTGTAGTAGGTGACGACGATCAAGCGATTTACGGTTGGCGTGGCGCGAAAATCGAAAACATTTATAAATTTCAACGTGAATATCCGCAGCATCAAATCGTGAAATTAGAACAAAATTATCGTTCAACGGGAGCGATTCTTAAAACCGCGAACGCCATTATCGCCAATAACAAAGGACGGATGGGCAAAAATTTGTGGACGGATACGACCGATGGCGAAAAAATTGCGGTTTATGCAGCATACAACGAATTTGACGAGGCAAAATATGTGGTGGAACGAATTCGCCATTGGGTTGCAGCGGGCAACAAACGCACCGATATTGCCATTTTATACCGTTCCAACGCGCAATCGCGGCAGTTTGAAGAGCAATTGATGTTAACAAAAACGCCGTATCGTGTTTACGGTGGTTTACGCTTTTTTGATCGTGCTGAAATTAAAAATGCGCTCGCTTATTTACGATTATTAGCGAATCCGGATGACGACGCGGCGTTTGATCGCATTGTGAATACGCCGACGCGCGGCATGGGTTCAAAAACGATTGATACGCTCCGCCAATTGGCAAATGAACAACAGTTTTCACTTTGGATGGCGGCCATTTCATTGTCTGGTAATCAGCAATTAAGCGCACGCGCCGCAACGGCTTTGTCTAATTTTTTAGATTTAATTATGCAATTTGAAAATCGAACTATGGGATTATCGCTGGGTGAAAAGGTTCAATTTGTAATTGAGCAAAGTGGTTTGATGGCGTTTTATTCCCAAGACAAAGTCGAAAAAAGTGCGGAAAAAGTCGAAAACTTGAAAGAGTTAGTGAATGCTGCTGCTGCGTTTAAATATAAACCCGATGAAGAAGAAAATTTGTCCGAATTAGCGGCATTTTTAAGTTATGCGGTTTTAGAATCCAGCGAACCTCAAGCGGACGAATTTGAAGATTGCGTGCAGTTAATGACGCTTCACACGGCGAAAGGCTTGGAATTTCCGTTGGTTTTTTTAGTCGGTGTGGAAGAGGGTTTATTTCCGTCGCAACAATCGATTTACGATGTCGGGCGTTTAGAAGAAGAGCGGCGATTGTGTTACGTTGGCATTACGCGAGCCATGAAAAAATTACATATCACGCACGCTGAAAGTCGGCGGTTGTATGGGCGTGAAACTTCTCCGAGCAAATCACGGTTTTTAAGAGAGCTTCCCGTTGATTTTCTTGATGAGGTGCGTCCAAAAAGTGAGGTTTCACGACCCGTTACGGCGAAAACGCCCATTTTTTCTACGACAACATTGCCGCCAGAAATTAAAACTGACAGCAATTATCACAAAAATCAGCGCGTGCATCACCAAACTTTTGGAGGTGGAGTAATTGAGAGCATCGAGGGGGATGGCAGTAAAGAACGGGTATTGATTAAATTTCGCACGGATTCACGCTGGTTGATGACGGCATTTACCGAATTAACTGTGTTGTAAATTTCAGTGGCTAATGCTGTTCAATTGTCAGCAGGGAAGCCGCTGCACAAGTCCATTTGTACAAAGAATTTTTATAGAACACTGTTGCATTGCCGATACACGAGTAGGTTTAAAAACAACAATTATTTTTAATTTACTTATTTTTCGAGGTGTCGTGACATTCAATGGCGAATGCAAAAATTACGATATTACGAATGGTTACAGCATGGCTTCACGCCTTGCAGGTGACGGATTTTCAATATTTGAAGGTAATGCCGTTAATGAATGTCAGTGGAATGTATTTATTTCCGCAAAAAGTGTTAAAAAGTGTTAATCGGTCAAGTTCAACCGTTGGTGCGTTATGTGGATGTTGCTCCCACTGCCAGCACAGGGCGTAACGTGTACGAAGCGGGTATGAATTATGTGATTGATGGACACAATGCAAAAGTGTCGTTGAGTTATCAATATGGCGATTTACTGACCAAAGGCACGGATTACAAATCGACCGCGAGTGGCGATAAAGTCAATGCACTGAACGTGAATTTTCAGTGGCGAATTTAGGGAAAAACAAGATGTCTTCATTTCAAAAAAATTTGATGTATTCGGTAGCGGGATTAGTTGCCTTAACATTTTCGTTTTTATTTTATGCGTGGACACAAAGCAAATTAAGTGATGCTTGCACGCAACGTTATCAATCCTATTTATTGGCGGATGAATTACGCCAATCGTCTGACGATTTAACACGATTGGCGCGAACTTACGTTGTTTCGCGTGACTCTTCATACGAAAAGCAATATATGGATATTCTTGATATTCGTAATGGTAAAAAAGCGCGTCCAGAAAGTTATCATCGTATTTATTGGGATTTTTTCGCCGTTACCGGCAATCCACCACGTCCCGATTCCACGGTGACACGTCCGTTACTCGACTTGATGAAAGATATTGGTTTTACGAATGAAGAATTCGGCAAATTAAATGAAGCTAAAAATAATTCTGATGGGTTGGTCAATACCGAAGTTGAAGCGATGGGTTTGGTTAAATTAACAGGTGAAACCGCTGAAGTAGGCTACGCAAAAGCGCGTGAAATGATGCACAACAAAAAATATCATGCCGATAAAGCCAAAATCATGAAACCGATTGATGGATTTTATGTTTTGTTTGAAACGCGCACAACTAAAGCTGTTGATTTTTTTAACCTGTTATCACGGATTGCAACTGGCATTTTTATCCTGACTTTAGCGACTACGTTATTCATGTTACGCGGTACTTTCATGGCATTGCATGACATTATCGGTGGTTCAATCGAAGATGTTCGCAAACATATTAACGCGCTGGCTGAAGGTAATTTTGCTATTCAAATCAATACGGATAATAGCCAAAAAGATAGCATTATTGCGTTAATTTCGGATATGAAAAACAAACTCAATGCAGTGTTGTCGAATATCAATTCCGTTATGAATAGCGTAGCGGCGGGGGATTTTAGCAAACATGTTGATGTTCAAGCAGCAAATGATTTGGATAAATTAAAACAAAACGTCAACGGCAGCATCGATAAATTGCAAAAAACGATGAAAGCCTTAGCCAATGTCATGCACGCCTTGAATCAAGGCGATTTCAGTCAACAAGTGGATGCAGTAGATTCCAATGTAAAAGGCGAATTTAAAATAGCTATCGATGAAGCGACACAAACAATGCAAACAATGCAAATCATGTTGGGCGACATTACTCAAGTAATGCGTGATGTTAAAGACGGCGATTTAACAAAACGAGTTCGTGCAGAAGGACGTGGCGGTTTATTCGAATTAAAAAATAATATAAATCAAAGTTTAGAAACCACTGAAAAAAGTTTACACGATGTTTTGCGTGTCACGGAGGCGTTGTCTGATGGTGATTTAACGCAAAGCATACAAACCGATTACATCGGTGTTTTTGGCAAAGTGAAAGTCGGTATCAATACAACAGTGGAACATTTACAAAGTTTGATTGGCGAAGTACATGGCGCAGCTGATGTAATCAATAATACAGCGAAAGAAATCGCAGCAGGCAATAATGATTTATCGCATCGAACTGAAGTACAAGCCTCCAGTTTGCAACAAACGGCTGCAAGCATGGAAGAGCTAATAACCACAGTTCAACAAAATACCAGTAACGCAAACAATGCAAATAAATTGGCATTGGGAGCTGCAATCACTGCGAAAAAAGGGGTTGAGGCTGTTAATAATGTTGTTACAACAATGGCAAACATTAACGAATCTTCACACAAAATCGTCGATATTATTACTGTGATTGATGATATTGCGTTTCAAACTAACATTCTCGCATTGAACGCGGCGGTTGAAGCGGCGAGAGCGGGGGAGCAAGGCAAAGGTTTTGCCGTTGTTGCCGTAGAAGTTCGAAATTTAGCGCAACGTGCCGCGAGTGCCGCTGGTGAAATTAAACGTTTAATCAGCGATTCAGTTGATGCGATTTCAGACGGTAGCAAACAAGTCGAACAAGCCGGTAAAACAATGGAAGATATTGTGAGCGCGATTCAAAGTGTAACGGGGATTATGTCTGAAATTTCGTCGGCATCAACGCAACAAATGGCGGAGATTGATCAAGTTCATACAGCGATTACAGAAATGGATAGTGTTACGCAACAAAACGCGGCACTCGTTGAAGAAGCCGCTGCCGCTGCTGAATTATTGAGTCAACAAACTCGGAATCTAGCGAGTGAAATGGCGTATTTTAAAACGCGGCAGATATAGTTTACCGCGTGTATTTGATGCGTCAAATCTTGCTAACAATACGATAGCAAAACAACACGGTTTTGAGGCGGTCGTTAATATGGAGAATGCTTTCGGGTTGCCAGTTTGGCGCGGGGAACGACGACGAAATAAACAACGTTCCCGCTCGCATTTCGCCTTTCAATTTTTCGCTGATTTCGGGCATAACTCTCGGCGATAAAAAGGCAAAAATTACGTCGTATTTTGAAAAATCGGCAGTGAAAAAATTGCGGCGTGAAGCGGTAAAGTTTAACAAACGTCGTCCGCGAAACACACTGATTAACCACGGTAATGGCGCATGTTCCCACGCTTCGACGCTTATAGTTGGAATTTTTTTTGCAATGGGAATTGCGACTGAACCGACACCCGCACCCAAATCAACAAACGCTTGAACATTTTCTTTTTTCAACAACACTGTAACCGCTTCGGTGACTTCCGTTGACGATAAAAAAAGCGGCACATCACCGCGAATAGTTCCCCAAAAAATAAGCGTCAATATCACCACAGCTATCAAATAAAACCACGACGGCAACGCCAGTGTAAAAAAAATAAATATGCTGGGTAAAAATAATAAATGTATCGGAATCCACCACGACGGTTGACGCAGTAAAAATGCACTGCCAACCGCCAAGCCACTTTGCGTAACTAAAAACACAATCGGATGATGAAAAATTGGCAACCAATAAGCCAAACCGAACGTTAGCAAAAGCCCGAAAATTTGGCAGAAAAAAGCGCGTAAAAGGGTCATTTATTCAACATCTTTACGAAATTCGCCTTCCAGCACATTGTCATTTTTATTTTGTGGCACAAAAGAATAGCATTTCATCGCATAAGCGATAATTTTGCCGCGTAACGAAGGCAATAAACAAATCAACCCCACGGCATCCGTTATAAAACCTGGTGTTAATAATAATGCGCCGCCGAGCAAAATTAAAAAACCTTCTGCTAATTCATAAGCGGGCATTTCTTGTCGCGCTATCGAAGTTTGAAAACGTTGCCACGTCGCCAGCCCTTGTTGTTTCAGTAAAAACGACCCCAACGCCGCACTCGCCAGAATCAAAAAAATGGTTGGCAATGCGCCCAAAACGCTACCAACGGCAATCAAAACATAAAGTTCAGCAAACGAAATAACGACAATCGCAATAAAAAATAGACGAAAAATGTTCATAAAATTAGCTTCAAGGTGAAATGTAAAAGGTCAATTGCCGACAATATAAAGGCAAACTTGCTTATTTTCTACGATAATGTTGCTAAACCACGCCTGATTATTTATTTGGATACGCTCATGTCACGTTATCGCTTAATTTTTGTAATCGTTTTCGCTTTATTCAATTCGCCAATATTTGCAGCAGATTCGCTTGAGCAATTAGTTAAAAATGCGTCTGCGTTGAAATTAAATTTATTTGGAGATCAATTATTGCAACCTGAGCAAGCCTTTGAATTTTCGGCTAACGTTAAAAATAGCAATACGATTTATGTGAGTTGGGAAATTGCGCCGAATTATTATTTGTATCGCGAAAAAATCAAACTCGAATTAGTCAACAGTGAGGGCGTAAAACTCGGCGATTACACGATTCCAAATGGTGAGCCAAAACATGACGAAGCCTTTGGGAATGTTGAAATTTTATCCGAAGATTTGAATTTTAATGTGCCATTGTGGCGCGAAGATCACGGCGCACAAACCGTTAAATTACGCGCGTATTTTCAAGGGTGTGCGGAACGCGGTGTGTGTTATCCACCGATGACAAAAGACGTAATGTTAGATCTACCGGTGGCGCATCAGCTCGAAGCGTTGCCTGACGTTGTTCCAGCTAAAAATCAAAATATCGGTGTGCCAATGACAATTTTGTTAATTTTTTCAGTCGTGGTGCTGATTTTGTCTGCGATAATTGCAATCCGTTTAAAAAAATAAATTTCTAATTTTAAAAACTCATCAGGAAAAGCTCATGGAAAAAACGTACGCGCCACACGATATTGAACAACGTTGGTATGAAAATTGGGAAACCAATCAGTATTTCGAGCCGAGCGGCGAAGGCAAACCGTATTGCATCATGATTCCGCCGCCGAATGTGACGGGCAGTTTGCACATGGGACACGCTTTTCAAGACACAATTATGGATGCGTTGACGCGCTATCATCGGATGAAAGGTTGCAACACGTTGTGGCAAGCGGGAACTGACCACGCGGGGATTGCAACACAAATGGTGGTCGAGCGTTTGTGCAACGCCGAAGGTAAAACGCGCCACGATTATGGACGCGAAAAATTCATCGAAAAGATTTGGGAATGGAAAGAAGAATCGGGCGGCACGATTACGCGCCAATTGCGTCGGATGGGTTCCTCATTGGATTGGTCGCGCGAACGTTTCACGATGGATGACGGAATGTCGGGTGCGGTGCAAGAAGTGTTCATTAAATTGCACGAAGAAGGCTTAATTTATCGCGGCAAACGATTGGTAAATTGGGATCCAGTTTTGCACACGGCGGTTTCGGATTTAGAAGTTTTATCTGAAGAAGAAAACGGTTTTATGTGGCATTTGCGTTATCCGTTGTCGAACAGTCAAGGTCATTTAATCGTCGCCACGACGCGCCCTGAAACGATGCTCGGTGATGCTGCGGTGGCTATCAATCCGAAAGATGAACGTTATCAACATTTGTTGGGTGAGTTTGTCGAATTGCCTTTGACGGGTCGTCGAATTCCGATTATTGCCGACGATTATGTTGACCCCGAATTCGGAACGGGTTGCGTCAAAATCACGCCCGCGCACGATTTCAACGATTACGAAGTTTGGATGCGACACCGCGACACATCGGCGATTCAAGATTTGCCGCGTGGCGGTTTGATTAACATTTTGACCGCCAATGCGAGTATCGATGATGACGCGCTGATTCCTGAAAAATACCGTGGGCTAGACCGTTTTGAAGCACGAAAACAAATCGTGGCGGATTTTGAAGCGGCAGGTTTGCTCGAAAAAATCGTTGATCATAAATTGATGGTGCCACGCGGCGACCGTAGCCAAAGTGTCATCGAGCCATTTTTGACTGACCAATGGTATGTGAAAGTCGCGCCACTTGCCGCGCCTGCGATTGCCGCTGTTGAAAATGGCGATATTAAATTTGTGCCAGATAATTGGAAAAACACTTATTTTGATTGGATGCGAAACATTAACGATTGGTGTATTTCGCGCCAAATTTGGTGGGGACATCGCATTCCTGCGTGGTATGACGACAAAGGCAATATCTACGTTGGCGAATCCGAAGCGGCAATTCGTGAAAAACATCATTTGCCCACTGATTACTTTTTGAAACAAGACGAAGACGTTTTAGATACTTGGTTTTCGTCAGCACTGTGGCCATTTTCAACATTAGGTTGGGATGGCAAAAATGAACCCGAATCCTTGAAAACCTTCTATCCAACGAGCGTTTTGGTGACAGGTTTTGACATCATTTTCTTCTGGGTGGCGCGGATGATTATGATGGGTTTGAAATTTCGGGGCGAAGTGCCGTTCAAAGAAGTCTACATTCATGGTTTAGTGCGTGATGCCGAAGGGCAAAAAATGTCGAAATCAAAAGGAAACGTGTTAGATCCGATTGACATTATTGACGGCATTGATTTAGAAACGCTCGTTGCGAAACGCACGGCGGGCATGATGCAACCGCAGTTTGCGAAAAAAATTGAACAAGCTACACGCAAACAATTCCCTGACGGGATTCAATCTTACGGCACGGATGCGTTACGTTTTACGTTTGCGTCATTGGCTTCGACGGGGCGTGATATTCGTTTTGATATGGCTCGCACGGAAGGTTATCGCAATTTCTGCAACAAACTTTGGAATGCCGCGCGTTACGTTTTAATGAATACCGAAGAACACGATTGTGGCATCACGGGCGAATGTGAATTTTCACACGTTGATCGTTGGATTGTGGCGCGTTTGAATCAAGTCATTTCAACCACCAGCCACGCGATTGAGAACTACCGTTTCGATTTAGCGGCGCAAGCAATTTACGATTTTACTTGGAATGAATACTGCGATTGGTATTTGGAATTGACCAAAGTCGCATTGCAATCGGATAACGAAGCGTTGCAACGTGGCACGCGCAAAACCTTGTTGCACGTTTTAGAAACAATTTTACGTTTGGCGCATCCGATTATTCCGTTTATTACCGAAGAAATTTGGCAACGTGTCGCGCCACTTGCTGGCATCGAAGGCGACACGATTATGTTGCAACCGTATCCGATTTCGGACGAATCGAAGATTGATAATGATGCCGTTCAAAATACCGATTGGTTGATGGCGGTGATTTTGGGCGTGCGTCGAATTCGCGGTGAAATGAACATTGCGCCGAGCAAACCGTTACCCGTTTTATTGCAAAATGGTTCGCCGCAAGATGCGGAACGTTTAGAAACGAATCGTGTTTATTTGAACCGATTGGCGCGTTTGGAAACGATGACGTGGTTGAATGCGGATGAAATTGCTCCAGAATCCGCGATTGCGATTGTCGGTGAAATGCAGATTTTGATTCCGATTGCGGGTTTGATTGATAAAACCGCCGAATTGGCGCGTTTGGATAAAGAAATTTTGAAACTTCAAACCGAATTGGAACGCATCGACGTGAAATTAAGCAATCCGTCGTTTGTTGAAAAAGCACCTGCCGCCGTCCTTGAAAAAGAACGTTCACGTTTAGCTGAATTGCAATCGACTTTGGGCAATTTACAAACTCAACACGTTAAAATTAGCGCGTTGTAATTTCGAGTAGGTCGAATTTCACTAAAATGAATTCGACCTACCACTTTTAACTCTAACTGTTTAATTCCAAGTGACTATTAAAATTATCCGAATTGCCACCCGTCAAAGTCCGTTAGCTCTTTGGCAAGCCGAACACGTCGCCGCGCTTTTACAGAAAGCGTTTCCTCATATTCAAACCGAACTCGTTAAAATGGTGACGCGCGGCGATAAAATTCTCGACGCGCCACTTGCCAAAATTGGCGGAAAAGGTTTGTTTGTAAAAGAACTCGAACAAGGAATGCTCGAAGGGAATGCCGATATTGCGGTGCATTCCATGAAAGACGTGCCGATTGATTTCCCCGAAGGTTTGCACCTCGCCGCGATTTTGGAACGCGAAGATCCGACCGATGCGTTTGTGTCGAATCAGTATCAAAATCTCAACGAATTGCCCGAAAATGCTCGAATCGGCACGTCGAGTTTACGCCGTCAATGTCAAATCAAAGCGCATTTTCCGAAGGCTGAAATTTTATCGTTGCGCGGCAATGTGAATACTCGATTAGCAAAACTCGACGCGGGCGAATATGACGCAATTATTTTGGCTTCCGCTGGTTTGAAACGGTTAGGCATGGCGGATAGAATTAGCCAACGTTTGCCAATTGAAACCAGTTTGCCTGCGTGCGGACAAGGTGCAATTGGCATTGAATGCCGCGTTGATGATGTTGAAATTAACGAAATGTTAAAAGCGTTGCACGATGAAATGACTGCAATTTGTGTTATCGCTGAACGCGCCATGAATGCCAGATTAAATGGCGGTTGCCAAGTTCCGATTGCAGGTTTTGCTGAATTGAACGACGGCGAAATTTTCATGCGTGGTTTAGTCGGAAATCCTGACGGCAGCGTTATTTATCGCGCTGAACAACGTGGTCACGCTGAAAATGCGATTGAAATTGGCGAAAGTATTGCCGATGAATTACTCAAGCAAGGCGCGGCTGAAATTTTGAAAGCATTGATTGATGGCTGAGTTAAAAAGCAGTGTGAAAAATGATTTGCTGACACCCTATCAAAACCAATTCTACGCATGGTTACTCACTCGTCGTTCGTCGAGTGAGTCAATGGAATCGTTTGCTTCGACTTTAGTGGATGCACAAATTGATTTAAATCCTCATCAAGTTGATGCAGCTTTGTTTGCTTGTAAAAATCCACTCTCGAAAGGCGTTATTCTCGCGGACGAAGTGGGACTTGGAAAAACGATTGAAGCTGGGCTTGTCATTTCTCAACATTGGGCAGAACGGCGGCGACGCATTTTAATTATTGTTCCCGCTAATTTACGCAAACAGTGGTATCAAGAATTACAAGACAAATTCGGTTTGAAAAGTCTCATTCTTGAAACGAAAAACTATAACCTCATCGCCAAAAAACAGAATTCAAATCCATTTTCGACATCGGACGAAATTGTTTTATGTTCGTATCAGTTCGCGAAAACGAAAGCCGACAAAATCAAAGCCGTTGATTGGCATTTGGTTGTCCTTGATGATGAAGCACATCGATTGCGTAACGTGTATAAACCCAGCAACGTCATTGCGCGAACAATCAAAGATGCCTTAGAAAAAGTTCATTTGAAAGTATTGCTCACGGCAACGCCGCTGCAAAATTCATTGCTGGAATTATATGGTTTGGTCAGTATTATTGATGACCGTATTTTTGGTGATTTAGACAGTTTTCGGGCGCAATTTTCAAGTTCAGGGAAAAGCGTGGCGTTTCAACAGTTGAAAAACAGACTTGCGCCTATTTGTAAACGCACATTGCGTTATCACGTTCAGCCTTATGTTTCTTACACGGCACGCAGAGCAATCGTTCAAGAATTTACACCTTCGATTGAAGAAAAAGAATTAACCCATCTTGTCGCGGATTATTTGCGTCGCCCACAACTTAAAGCTCTTCCACAAGGTCAACGACAACTGATTTCATTGGTGCTTTGGAAATTACTCGCTTCTTCCACACACGCCATTGCAGGTGCATTGGAAACAATGGCGAATCGTTTGCAAAATCTGTTAAATGAAATGACAGATGTGCCTCATCTTTCTGATGAATTGGACAATGATTTTGAATCGCTGGATGAAATTAGTGATGAATGGGGCAGTGAAATCGATGATGAAATTTTGTTGAATACAGAAGAAAAAATTGCGATTGCACAAGAAATTAAAGAGCTGCGGCATTTTAAAAACTTAGCGACGAACATTCGTGAAAATGCAAAAGGAACAGCACTTTTGACCGCGTTAGAACGTGCATTTGTCGAATTAGAACGTTTAGGCGCACCCAAAAAAGCCATTATTTTTACTGAATCTAGGCGAACGCAAGATTATCTTTTGTCATTGCTGGCGGAAACGCATTATGGTGAAAGCATTGTTTTGTTTAATGGCACCAATAGCGATGCTCGGGCGCAGAAAATTTACAGACAATGGTTAAAACGTCACGCAGGCACTGATTTTATTACAGGTTCTAAAACAGCGGACATCCGCGCCGCACTTGTTGAAGAATTCAAAGAACGCGGCACCGTCATGATTGCAACCGAAGCAGGTGCAGAAGGCATTAACCTTCAATTTTGTTCGCTCGTTATCAATTACGATTTGCCTTGGAATCCACAACGTATTGAACAGCGCATTGGTCGTTGCCATCGTTACGGACAAAAATTTGATGTGGTCGTCGTGAATTTTGTAGACCGTAGCAATGAAGCCGATGCGCGAGTTTATGAGCTTTTAGCGCAAAAATTTCAATTGTTTGAAGGTGTTTTTGGGGCGAGTGATGAAGTCTTAGGCGCAATTGGTTCAGGCATTGATTTTGAGCAGCGCATTGCGGATATTTATCAAAATTGCCGCGATGTAAACGAAATCAAAAATAGTTTTGAACAATTGCAACGTGAGTTATCAGGTGAAATTAACGATGCGATGGTCAAAACGCGCCAAATTTTACTCGATCATTTTGATGAACAAGTTCAAGAGAAATTACGAATTTGCGCCGAAGATAGTTATTCGGTGCGGAATCGTTTTGAAAAAATGTTAATGGATTTAACACGGTCAGAATTACACGATTGTGCAGAATTTGATGGGCGTGGTTTTGTGCTTGAACAATTGCCGAATATCCATTTAAAAGACATTGCACTTGGACGTTATGAATTGCCACGTCGTACAGGTGAAGCGCATTTGTATCGTTTGGGACACCCGTTGGCTGAATGGCTTTTGCAACAAGCTAAAAGTCGCACGCTTCCCGTGGCGCGTTTGGTTTTCGATTATGATGGTTATGGCAATCAAATCAGCACGCTTAAAAATAATCATCGTGGTAAATCGGGTTGGTTGAGTGTGAGCTTGTTTGTTGTGAATGTTTCGGAAACGTCGAAGAACATTTAATTGTTTCAGCTTGTCAGTTCGATGGCAGTGTTTTGGAAGAATATGACCCTGAAAAATTATTGCGTATTCCCGCACACGTTTTACCTGCGACAGATTTTGAATTAAAAGATACGCCGTTGTTAAACGATATTGAAACGCGAAAATCTATGCTTTTGCGTGACATCAATCAACGTAATTTAGGTTATTTTGACTTAGAAGTTGAAAAGCTCGATGCGTGGGCGGATGATTTGAAACACGGTTTAGAACAGGAAATTAAAGAAATCGACCGTGAAATTAAAGAAGTTCGCCGCACGGCTTCGGGTTCGCCAACACTTGAAGAAAAATTGCATTGGCAAAAACAGCAACGTGAACTTGAAACCAAGCGCAGTAAATTACGGCGTGAGTTGTTTGTTAATCAGGATAAAATTGAAGCTGAACGTAATGACTTGATTGAAGAGCTTGAAAAGCAGTTAGAGCAGAAAATACACGAACGAACACTTTTTAAAATTGAATGGGTGTTGCAATGAAATTTGAAGAGCTTAGATTGTCGCTCGCTACCTTTTAGGAAACTTTAAACACGATGAAACAAAAACTAGAACTAACATGGATTGGCAAAGAAAAACGCCCACGTTTAGAGCCACGCATTCTGCTTGAAGACAAAGAAAAATCCTACCATGCAAAATTTAGACGATTCCCATTTGTAGGTGCGGCTTCAGCCGCAACAAATGGTACGTCGTCGAACAATGCGGCTGAAGCCGCACCTACACAAGATATTTTTGACAACCGTTTGATTTTCGGTGACAACTTGCTTGCACTCAAAGCCTTAGAACAAGAATTTACAGGCAAAATTAAATGCGTTTTTATCGACCCGCCTTACAACACAGGCAGCGCATTCCAACATTACGATGACGGTTTAGAACATTCGATTTGGCTCGGTTTGATGCGTGACCGCTTAGAAATTATCCGTTCTTTGCTTGCTGATGACGGTTCATTGTGGATTACGATTGATGACAACGAAGCGCATTATTTGAAAGTGTTGTGTGATGAATTGTTTGGACGTTCATGTTTTGTAGCTTCAATAGCTTGGCGATCAGCAGATTCATCAAATAATGACGCAAAACAATTTTCTTTAGACCACAACCAGATATTGGTTTATTCAAAAAACACAGGTTGGCGAAGTATTCCTTTAGCTCGAACCGATGACTCTAATGCCCATTATTCAAATCCAGATAATGACCCAAGAGGCGACTGGTTTTCAGGAAATTTATCATCACCAAATCCAAGACCAAATTTGCGATTTACTATATTTAGTCCTACGGGTGTAGAAATTGAACCGCCTAAAAATGGTTGGCGTTGGAGTGAATCACGGGTACAAGAAATGATTGACCGTAAAGAACTCGTTTTTTCAAAAGATGGAACTCGTGTAATTAAAAAAACATATTTGGCAGACCAAGGTGGATTATCCCCTTCAACAATATGGGATGATTTAGATGCAACTGGACATAATAGACAAGCCAAATATGAACTAAAAAAACTATTTCCAGACGTGACAACCTCTGAACTATTTGCAACTCCAAAACCAGAACGTTTAATTAAACGTGTTCTCGAAATTGCCACAAATCCAAACGACCTTGTTTTAGATTCCTTTGCAGGTTCAGGCACAACAGGTGCAGTGGCTCAAAAAATGGGACGACGTTGGATAATGATTGAACTCGGTGAACATTGCCACACGCATATTATGCCGCGTTTGCAAAAAGTGATTGATGGCGAAGACCAAGGCGGGATTTCTAAAACGGTGAATTGGAAAGGTGGCGGTGGTTTTCGTTATTACAAACTCGCGCCGACTTTGATTATTAAAGACCGTTGGGGCATGGAAATTATCAATCCTGAATATAATCCTGCGATGTTAGCCGAAGCGTTAGCGAAATTAGAAGGTTTCACTTACGCGCCCTCTGAAACGCAGTGGTGGAAACACGGTTATTCGTCCGAAAATGATTTTATTTACGTCACGACGCAAAATCTTTCCGCGCAACAATTGCAGATGCTTTCGGAAGAAGTCGGCACGCAAAGTTTGTTGATTTGTTGCAGTGCGTTTCATGGTGTGAGTGGTACGGAGGCGGTGGAACGTTGGGCGAATTTAACGCTTAAAAAAATCCCCAAAATGATTTTGGCGCGTTGTGAATGGGGACATGATGATTACAGTTTGAATGTGGCGAATTTACCGATGGCGCAACCGTCGGATTTGAAATCGTTTGAATCGGTAAAACGCAAAGATAACGGTACGATGGATTTGTTTGATTGATGAGTTATGTGATTACAATGCGGCTAAAGCCGCACCTACAAAATTATTAAAAACTGTAGGTGCGGCTTTAGCCGCATTTAAATTAGGAATTTTAACAATGGCTTATGATGATTTACGCAAAGGACGATTTAGTGAAAATGGACGTGCATATTTTGTAACAACGGTGCTTGCAAATCGAAAGGCGCGTTATTTTGAGAATTTCAAGTGCGCTCGTTTAGTGGTTCAAAATATGAAATTATTGCACGAACAAAAAATTGTTTATTCGATGGCGTGGGTTGTTATGCCAGACCATGTGCATTGGTTATTTCAGTTAGGAGAAACAACAAAATCTTTATCTGAAATAGTTGGTGTTTTTAAAGGTCGTTCGGCGCGTGAAATCAATGGTTATTTAGGACAAAATGGAACGTTATGGCAAAGGAATTTTTATGACCATGCGTTGCGCGAAGAGGAAGATGTTCAATCGATTGCCCGATATATTGTGGCAAATCCACTGCGCGCCAACTTGGTAAAAAACATCGGCGATTATTCGCATTGGGACGCGATATGGTTATAAATACAATGCGGCTAAAGCCGCACCTACGATAATCACAAACACAAATATAGGTGCGGCTTTAGCCGCATATCGACACACAAATGGAAAACATGAAATCAAAAATACTTCACAATCTTATCGGACGATTATCGTTGCGTGCGCCACAAGCCGAATCGCTAACCAGTCTTGCAAAAACCATCGATTTATCGCCCGATGTTTTAAAACAAGAGCGTGATTTAACGGCGATTTTAGAAACGTTAAAAATGGAGTTTTCGACGCTTGAAGATTTTGAGCGTGATTTTCCATCGTTGTGTTTTGCATTAGCGACGGGCGTGGGCAAAACGCGCTTGATGGGCGCATTTATTTCCTATTTACATCTTGCACACGGCATCAATCATTTTTTTGTCCTCGCGCCAAACTTAACGATTTATAACAAACTCATCGCAGATTTCACGCCCAACACGCCGAAATATGTGTTCAAAGGCATTTCAGAATTTGCCATCAATCCGCCGAAAGTCATTACTGGCGATGACTACGAGACCAAAGGTCGTGCGCTGGATATTTTTGGCGCGATTTCAATTAACATTTTCAACATTGCCAAAATCACGTCTGAAGTTCGCGGTGGAAAATCACCCAAAATAAAACGTTTATCCGAATATCTGGGCGACAGCTATTTTAATTATTTGGCGGAATTGCCTGATTTAGTTTTGCTGATGGACGAATCGCACCGTTATCGCGCTCAAGCGGGAATGCGTGCCATTAACGAACTTAAACCCTTGTTAGGTTTAGAACTCACTGCCACACCTTTTGTTGAAACTTCACGCGCTCCGATACCGTTTAAAAATGTGGTTGTTGATTATCCGTTAGCGCGTGCAATGGAAGACGGTTTTGTCAAAGAACCCGCTGTTGTGACGCAACGTGGTTTTGATGTAAAAGCCTATTCGCCCGAAGAACTTGAAAAAATAAAATTAGAAGACGGCGTGCGTTTGCACGAAACCACGAAAGTCGAACTTTTAACGTATTCGCGTGAAAACAACGTCAAATTAGTGAAACCTTTTATGTTGGTAATTGCACGCGATACCACGCACGCCGCGCAATTATTAACGCTAATAGAATCTGAGCAATTTCATGAGGGACGTTATCGCGGCAAAGTGATTCAAGTTGATTCGAGCAAATCGGGCGCAGAAGAAGAAATCATGATTGCGCGATTATTGGCGGTGGAAAGTGTCGATGAACCAACCGAGATTGTGATTCACGTCAATATGCTTAAAGAAGGTTGGGACGTGACCAATCTTTATACAATTGTGCCGTTGCGTGCGGCGAATGCCCGAACCTTGATCGAACAATCGATTGGACGGGGATTGCGTTTGCCTTATGGAAAGCGCACAGGCATTGATGCGGTAGACCGTTTAAACATTGTGGCACATGATAAATTTCAAGAAATCATCGACGCAGCCAATCGAGGTGATTCTCCTATTCGATTGAAACAAGTGATTTTAGAAAAACCGAATGAACAAGAACAAAAAATCAGTGTTTACGTCGAATCAAACCTTTATACGAAACTTGGCATCGTAAAAAATTCCGAATCAACAACAGAAAAGCCCCCGTTATTTGTTTCTGAATCGGAATTGTTGGCGGCAAAAACAACCTTAGATGTTATTCGTTCATTTGAAACACAATGTGATTTTGTGCCAACCAGTGGCGCGTTGCTCAATGCACAGGTACAAAAAGAAATTCTCGCGGAAGTCACAGAACGTTTAAGACCAAATCAAGCAAGCATTTTCACGGAAGAAAAAATTGATTTATCTCAAGTAGTAAGCAAAACAACGGAGTTAGTTGTACAACAAACTATCGATATTCCTCGAATCACTGTTGTGCCAACAGGTGAAATCACAACAGGTTTTCATCCTTTTAAACTCGACATTAGCAAATTGCATTTGCAAGCACGCGAACATGAAATTGTGGGACAGAATTTGCGAACCAATGAACAATTTACTCTGGCGGCTGAAACAGGATTAAAACAGGCACGATTAGAAGATTATCTGATTCATGCGTTGGTTGATTTTGAAGATATAGATTATTTCACCCAATCCGAATTGCTTTATGATTTGACTGGTCAAATGGTTGAACATTTGCGAAGTTACTTATCTGAAGCCAATGCCAAAAATGTTTTACACCACGATAATCGTTTAATTGCCAAAGAAATTCACGCACAAATGGTGGCGCATTTTTGGGAACAAGCGACGGATTATGAAGTTAAAATTAGTCGCGGTTTTACGGAATTAAAACCGTGCAACTACACGGCAACCGAACAAAAAGCGCGTTATTTTCGTGAAACCCTAGTGGATAAAGCAAACATCAAAAAAATGATTTTTAGCGGTTTTCAAAAATGTTTATACCCGCTACAAAAATTTGATTCGGATACAGAGCGACGTTTTGCTATTATTCTTGAACGCGATGCGTTGAAATGGTTCAAACCAGTTAAAGGTCAATTCCAGATTTACTATAAATCGGGTACAGAACAGCCCGAATATATTCCTGATTTTATCGCTGAAACGGAGACCAGTATTTTTATGGTCGAAACCAAAGCGCAAAACGACATTGACACGCAAGAAGTACAATCCAAAGCGATTGCCGCAAAAACATGGTGTCAAAATGCATCTGTTCACGCTAAAAAAGTGACGACAAAATCATGGAAATATCTGTTATTACCGCATAACGAAGTCAGCGAATCCATGCGTTTGATTGATTTTTTACATTTTCAATCGCGTGATTAAACGATGATTGATTTAAAACAAGCGCGAATTTTAGTCACGCGCCCCGCACATCAAGCCGAAAATTTGTGCGCGTTAATTCACGCTCATAATGGCATTCCGATTCGTTTGCCAACGCTCGAAATTATTCCGATAATTTTAAGCGAAGCCGAAATTGAGCAGCGTTTAACATCGGCAATTTTTGTTATTTTTACCAGCACAAATGCGGTGCGTTGTTATTGTTCACAGTTGGATGATGCTAAAATGCGCGACTTGAAAACAAAATCGTGTTTGGCAATCGGTCAAGCGACCGCGCAAGCCTTAAAAACTGTCGGTTTGAACGTCGATTTAATGCCTCAGCATGGTTATAATAGTGAGGCATTATTAGATTTATCCGAATTACAGCATGTTTCACAGAAAAATATCGTGATAATTCGGGGTGAAAATGGACGTGAAATGTTAGCAGAAACATTGAAAAACCGTGGCGCAAATGTTTATTATGAAAATGTTTATCGGCGTGAAATTCCGCAAATCGATTGCCGCGAAGTGTCGCAGTTAATCACGGAAAAACGTTTAGATTTAATGACGATAACGAGCGGCGAAGCGATACAAAATTTAGTGCAAATGTTGCCAAAATCGCAACACGATTTGTTAAAAAAAATACCTTTAATAGTAGTCAGCGAGCGCATTCGAACCATTGCAAAAAATCTCGGTTTTGAAACTATCGCACTCGCGCAAACACCGTCAGATGACGCAATTCTTAATACAATAACGACGATAATAAACGGGGAAGAAAGTGGCTGAATTGATTGAAGCGATTGAACAACAAACTGTCAAAGATACACCGCCAGAGGTCAGACGTTCTCGCAGCGGATTTTGGTTTGGCTTAATCATTTTATTAGTTATCGCTGTCGTTACTGGCGCAGGCTATTATTTTCTTTCGCAATTGCGCGACAAACAAGAAGGTTTGGGCGGCGAAGTAAAAGGTGCCGTGTCGCAACAAATCAGCGATTATCAATCGCAACTTGCGGCAATTCAATCACAGCTCGCCGCCGTTCAAACTGAAGTGGGTAATAAAGAATTACATTTCACGAATAGCGTCACTGAATTCTCAAAATTACACGGCGAAAAATTAGACACAACGCGCAAAGAATTATCCGAAGAAATTCAAAAATTACAACGCCAATTAGGTAAAACGCGCGGCGATTGGTTATTAGCAGACGCAGAGTATTTGTTGAGTGTGGCAAATCAACGCTTACTTTTGATGGGCGATGTCAATACCACAAAAGAAGCTCTGGAAGCTGCCGATCAACGTTTGCGCGAAAGTGGTGATGCCGCAGCGTATAAAGTGCGTGAACAATTGGCGAAAGATATTGCCGCTATTAGTCGCGTCAATGCCGCAGATGTTGTCGGTATTTATTCGACGTTGCAAATGTTGGAAACGCAAATTGATTCGCTGACTTTGCTTTTGCCTTACGCGGGTAAAGATGAAACGATTAAACCCGTTGCGCCAGACGTTAAAAAAGAACCTAAAGATTTGATGGGGCAATTGGAAACCATGGTGACGATTCGCCACGTTCAACAACACGTCAACGAAATTTTAACGCCCGAACAAGCGCAATTTATTCGTGAGCAATTGCGGGTGAAATTAGAAATTATTACCGTCGCTCTCGTTCAGCAAAACGATTTACTTTATCAAGCGAGTTTAAGTGACGCGCAAAAATGGTTACTACAAAATTTCGCTAAAGAAAAAGAAGCGGATCGCTTTGCCGCGTCGCTGGATAAAATTGCTGAAGTGCGGATTCGTAGCCAATTCCCTGATATTAGTTTGTCGCTGAAAATGTTGCGCGACATTACGAAATTGCGAATTGAAACCGATAAAGCGTTCTCAAGTCCCGCGAAATCTGCGCCTGTTGCAGTTGAAACCACGCCTTCCGCGCAACAATAAGAGAAATTCATCATGAAAAAAATGCTTTTTCTTTTAATTATTTTAGGTGGTTTGGGCGCCGCGGCTTTTTACGGTAGCCAGTTTCTGACACATTTGAACAGCGCGGGTTATGTGTTAATCGGCATTGATCAATGGTCGTTGGAAACATCGTTATTTGTCTTTTTGGGCGTGTTGATTGCGGTATTTTTCATATTATATTTTAGCTTTCGCCTGCTCGGTTGGACGGTTCGCTTGCCAACCAAAATCAAAAAGCGTGTTGCCAATAACAAAATAGCGTTATCACAAAAAGCCTTAATCAAAGGCTTGGTCGATTCTGCGGAAGGAAATTGGGAAGCGGCTGAAACGATTTTAATTAAGCACGCTTCACACAGCGGTGCGCCGTTGATTCATTATTTAACCGCCGCTCGCGCTGCACAATCGCGTGGCGCGTTTGATAAACGAGATGAGTATTTACAATTTGCCGCTGAACATGGCGACGATTCTGAAATTGCAGTGGGTTTGACGCAAGCTGAATTGAATTTATCGGGTCAGCAATATGAGCAAGCTCTCGAAACCTTGACGCGCTTGCATTCCATCAATCCCAAACAAGCCAATGTGTTACGTTTGCTGCATCAAACTTATCAAAAACTCGAAGATTGGCAATCGCTACGTTCACTAATTCCGTCGCTCACCACGCACAAAGTGTTGATGGAAGCCGAATTGAAATTAGTTGAAACGGAAGTTTTTAGTAATTTGCTGAAACAAGCTGCCGAACAAAAAAATCGTGTCGCGTTGCAGACCTTGTGGGCGGAAATGCCTTTGTCGATTAAAGTCATGCGTGGTGTCGCGGCAATTTATTTCGCTGCTATGATTGATGTCGATGCAGGCGCAAGTATTGAAGAAGAATTAGTTAAAAATTTGTCAGCAAATTGGAGCGAAACGCTGTTAGTTTTGTTTGGAAACATTCAATCGACAGATCCTGTTTTGCAACTCGAAACCGCTGAACGTTGGTTAATTGGTCACGCGAATGATGCGATTTTGCTGATGGTATTAGGAAAATTAAGCGGTCAACGCACCGATTACGCAAAAGCACAGCGTTATTTGCAACAAAGTATTGCGCTTGATCCGAATGTGCAAAGTTACCGTTTGCTGGGTGATTTAGCGTTGACACAAAACGATGCGTCCGCCGCAAGTCAGTTTTATAAACAAGGTTTGGAGCTCGCCGCCAGCGCGTTAGTAAATCAAATTGACACCCGTTCGGTTTAATTGTGCGAACTAGATTCAATTTAGTATTTGTTTTAGTGAATGTGGCGTTATTGCTGGGTTGCAATACGACATTACTCGGCACTTATGGCGAACAAAACCAAACGTTAGAGGCTTTTCGGCAACGGGTTGAACATGTGTTTCAATTACAAAATAGCATGACCAACGACGTGATGTTTAGCGAAATCGAACCATCGGAAACTATTCTGAAAGCCGAACAGAAAATGCAAAAAGCATGTGAATCATTGAACGAATATGCGGCGCGTGAAAGTGACGGTTTAAGTGTGAGTTTTGAATTACGTCAGCGTGTCGAACAAACCGCGATAGGTTGCGAAAACGCCGCGCAACATCTACAACAGTTACTTTCCTCCCAGCCAAAATAATGCCCGAATTTATTTTAGAAGCTCGCCAAATTGCCTGTTATCGAGACGAGCGCACGCTATTTAGTTGTCTAAATTTTCATCTGCACAGTGGGCAAATTTTATTGATTGAAGGTGTGAATGGCGCAGGTAAAACGTCATTATTGCGGATTTTAACGGGTTTGCGGCAACCCGACGAAGGCGAATTATTTTGGAATGACGAATCCATCCAGGATTTAGCCGCTGCGTTTTATCGCGATGTGGCGTACATCGGTCACAATAATGGTTTGAAAGACACGCTCACCGCACAAGAAAATTTACAATACGCGCAAGCTCTCGCCGTGCCAACGTTGAGTATTGACGAGGCTTTGCAGCAAGTGCAATTAAACGGTTATCAAAATACGCCAGTGCGTTATTTATCTGCGGGTCAACGCCGACGCTTGGCATTGGCACGTTTATTATGTACGCATAAAACGTTGTGGATACTTGATGAGCCGTATACCTCGCTCGATAAATCGAGTATTCAAATGGTCGAACAACTCATTGCCGCACACGTTAAACAAGGCAGAATGGTTGTTATGACTTCCCATCACGAAACGCATTTGCCCGCCCCGCTGGTGCAAAAAATCGAGTTACGCCGATGACCTTATTGATTGCTTTTGCCGCTGTGATTCGCCGCGATGTTTTACTGGCTTATCGTCATAGTTCGGAATTGATTAACCCGCTCGCTTTTTTTGTAATGGTGGTGACATTATTCCCACTCGCATTAGGCGCGGAACCGCTATTGTTAAAACGGATTGCGCCCGCGATTATTTGGGTTGCTGCATTATTAGCGTCTTTGTTATCGATGGAAACGCTGTTTAAATCAGATTTTGAAGACGGTAGTTTGGAATTGATGGTGATGACCCCGCACCCGTTGTCGTTGTTAGTATTAGCTAAAGTTATAGCGCATTGGTTATTGTCGAGCGTGCCATTATTGTTGATGACTCCCTTTATCGCCACGATGTTGGGCATGGATACCGACGTAATGATGGTTTTATTGACGACGTTATTATTGGGAATGCCGGTGCTGAGTTTGATTGGCGCGATTGCCGTGGCGTTGACGTTGGGATTAGGCAAAGGCGGCGCATTATTAGCTGTGTTGGTGTTGCCGTTGTATGTGCCAATGTTGATTTTTGCCAGTGGCGCGGTAGATGCCGCCACGTCGGGTTTACCGGTTAGCGGACATTTATCCATGTTGTCGGCAATTTTTTTTGCTACGTTGACGCTGACACCTTTGCCCACAGCAGTTGCCTTGAAAATGAGTTTAAGTTAAACCGCGTTTTTTAAACAAAAACTTCCGCAACTCTTCCATCGCCAACATTCCCAATGTAAACGGTAAAATCATCAACCAAGTTTGCGGTGTTAAAGGCACTGTGCTAAAAATCAAATTTCCCCACGGCGTATAAATAATGGCAATAATCAACGTAATTTGTAGCACGATGCTCCAGATTATCATTGGATTATTAAACAAGTTCACACTGAATACACTGCGATTAGGTACTTTACACAGAAAAACATTCATCGTTTGCATGATAATAATCGCACCCAAACACGCGGTTGTGGCTTGCATATAAAGTGGATTTTGATTGTCTAAACTTTCGCCCCAATGCCAACCACCGCTATACAACACAAAGAAATACGCCGACATTGCGGCACACGCTTCAATAATTCCTAAAAATAAATACGCTCGGGTCAATAGTCGCCCATCAACGAGACGTTCCTGTTTAGAACGTGGCGGACGTTGCATAATTCCCGCATCAGGTTTTTCTGCCCCCAACGCCAAAGCTGGTAGCGTATCCGTTCCTAAATCGATAATGAGAATTTGCAACACCGTCAATGGCAATGGAACTTGCAATAGTACAAATGCTAAAAACGGTACTAATTCTGGAATTGTGTGCGTTAAAATGTAGGTGAAAAATTTGCGAACGTTGTCATAAACCGCGCGACCTTCTTCAATCGCCGCAATAATCGTGGCGAAATTATCGTCCAACAAAATCATATCCGCCGCTTCTTTAGCGACATCGGTGCCGGTAATGCCCATCGAAATACCAATATCGGCAAGTTTCAATGCAGGCGCGTCATTCACGCCATCGCCCGTTACGGCGACAATGTGTTTTTTCTTCTTCAACGCGGCAACAATTCGCATTTTTTGATCGGCGGCAACGCGAGCAAAAATAATATCCGGCGCATCCAACGCTAACCGCAATTGCGTTTCTGATAATTTACGCAATTGATCGCCCGTTATCACGACCGGATTTTCAGACATTACTTGCCCGATTTTTTTACCAATTGCCAACGCCGTGTGGGGATGATCGCCTGTGACCATAATCACTTTAATTCCCGCAGCGTGACATTGACGCATTGCTTCAGGTACTTCGGGACGCGGCGGATCTTCCAAGCCCACTAAACCACACAAAATCAACTCATTTTCTTGCGCCTCGCTGTTATGACCTTCATCAATTTCACGCCACGCAAATGCCAAAACCCGCAAGCCTTTATCCGCCATCGCTTCTTGTGCGTGAATAAAACGCTGGTGTAATTGGGCGTTCATCGACACAATCGCGTCGCCCTCTTGCACGCGCGTACACAATGGCAACACGGTTTCTAACGCGCCTTTGCAATATAACACCACGCCTTTGGGCGTTTGGTGAATCGTCGAAATACGTTTCCGGTCGGTGTCGAATGCGACTTCGTTAATTTTGGGATACGCTAACGTTTCACCCAAACAGGTTTTGGCGGTGTGAACGAGCGCGATTTCCATTGGATCGCCCAATGTTTGCGATTGCCCATTATTCATGGTTTCTTTGAGATTGTGACAATGCAGCGCGTTTTCAAAAAATCGCCGATTTGCCGTGATAATATCGGATTGACGTTGCAATTCGGGCGTGGTGAATAATTGGGCTTGTAAATAAACCGCGCAAACGGACATTTTATTTTGGGTTAATGTGCCAGTTTTATCAGTACAAATTACCGTCGCTGAACCTAACGCTTCCACCGATGGCAAATGCCGAATGAGCGCATTGCGTTTTGCCATCCGTTGCGTTGCCATTGCCAGAGATAACGTCACGGTAGGTAGTAAACCTTCAGGAACATTGGCAACAATGATACCAATCGCAAACATAAAATTCGCCCAAAACGACAAGCCGATACTTTGTCCAATGAAAAAGAAAATCCCACCCAACACAATCGAAAGTCCCGCAATAATATGACTGAGTCGCATAATTTCGCGTTGTAACGGCGAATCACTTTTGACAGCAGTTTGCGTTAAATGGGCAATTTTGCCGAATTCGGTGTGCATTCCCGTTGCAAAAACTAACGCCAGTCCTTCACCCGAAACCACGGAGGTTCCCGCGAGTAACGTATTGCGGCTGTGTTCTAAACTTTCTTCGTTTGAGGGCAGGGCATCTCGCGCTTGTGCTTTTGATTCGCCTGTTACGGTGGCGTTATTTACCCGCAACGAAAAGGCTTCGAGTAACCGACAATCCGCTGGTACATTATCGCCTTCTTGCAGCAATAACACGTCACCTGGCACTAAATGCGCGGCTAAAATTTGTTGAATTTGATTGGCGCGTAAGACTTTGACGTAACTGGGTAATAATTTTTGTAACGCGCCAATGGCTCGTTCCGCGCGGTATTGCTGCCAAAATGAAAATAAACCATTCACTAAAATTACGCCTAAAATCGCATAACCCAATGTTTTCATGCCTTGGTCAGGCTGTTGCGATTCGGCAAAAAAAGCGAGTCCCGCTGCTAGCCATAAAATTAACGCGAAAAAATGAGTGAATTCTTTTACGAATCGCAACATTAGCGATTCGCCATGCACTTCGTCAATTTGATTTTTACCGTATTCTTTGAGGCGTTTTTCAACTTCAGTAGCCGTCAAACCTTCGTGGCGACTGTGTAAACTGGCGAGAGCTTCTTTGGTATCGAATTGATGGATTTTCATGGCTGCACCTATGGATTAGATGGGAATAAATATACCTTTTGTTACACGCGGTTGACCCGCTAAATCAGTGAAAGTTTGCAGGTTGGAATAATGTAGCTGTGTCAAAATAGTTCGAACGGCGGGTGCTTGATTGTAACCGTGTTCAAACCAAAGTTGCCCGCAGGGCGTTAAATAATTTTTCGCTTCCGTGGCAATTACAGTTATATCATGTAAACCATTTCCGGCAGAAATTAACGCAGATTTTGGTTCAAAACGCACATCTCCTTGCGATAAATGTTCGTCGTCAGGCGCAATGTAAGGTGGATTACTGACAATTAAATCGAATTTAATTTTGGGCACGGAAGAAAACCAGTCGCTCAAAATAAATTCGACGTTTTGACAATCGTGTCGGCGAGCGTTTTCTTTCGCAATGGCTAATGCCGCAGCACTGGCATCGACCGCAGAAACTTTTACATGGGGACGTTCGGCGGCGAGAGTGACGGCAATTGCCCCCGAACCGGTACCTAAATCTAAAATGTTGAAGGTCGAATTAGTCGGTATTTGCGCCAAACACAACTCAATCAATAATTCAGTGTCGGGGCGAGGAATCAACACGTCGGGTGAAACATTAAAATCGCGTGACCAAAATTCGCGCTTGCCGGTTAAATAGGCAATTGGCACGCCTTCTAAACGTTGTGAAATCAACGATTCAAAACGTGAAATGGTTGGCGAATCCAAAATTTTATCGTTCCACGCGCGACAATAACTGCGATTTTTTTCCAACACAAACGCTAATAAAACTTCGGCATCTAAGCGCGGCGAATCGGAAGCCGTCATTAAATAATCGGTGGCGTTATCGAGTAATTTTTGAATCGAAGCCATGTTAGGATTTTTAGATTAAGTTGAGTAAACGTTGGGTTTCGATTTGTATTTTTTTACGAAACAACAAAAATTTCCAACGTCGTCCGCCGCATTGTTTCCACAACATCGCCGAACGAATGCCGCCGAGTAGTCCGGCACGAATTTTATTCGCTACATCGGGACGCGATAAATAATCCGGCACGCCATTCACCATAATGCGTGGCTGCAATTTACTGACAGTTTGTAAATAAATATCACCTAAATTTGCCAACACATTTTCATGCTGCAAACCAAAATGATCGCGTTGCGCTTTGGCGCGTTCTACGCCGATAGAAATAGTTTTAAGCATCGGTTTTTGGTTGCTTAATTGCCGTTCCAAAAACACCATTGCCGCCGCATAACGCGCTTGATCGGGATACGCAATTTCATAACCCGTTAATTGCGTTTTAAGTCGCTCCAAACCTAATTTCAAATTCGCTAAATCGTTACCGTAAATATCTAGCACGCTGTCCGATTCGGTTTGTAATAAGCTGCCGATGGTGGTTTCAAGTGCTAAGTTGTCGGCTTTTCCTGTTGTCGCTAATTGCTCAACCAACGCAGCGGCTTGGGCAATACCTGCCAAAGCAATCACTTGATTTGTTAGCGTATTGAGTTCCATATTTGAATAATCCTAAAAGTTAATAACGCGACGATTTTTTATTTCGATGCGAATGCGTAGATTTTTTGCCGGAGAAAATAATCAGCAATGACCACGCAATTAAAAAACATACCCCGCCGATTGGCGTAATAGCTCCGAGTGCAGGCATATTCAAAATCGCCAACAAATATAAACTACCTGAAAATAACAAAATTCCTAAAAACATCAGGAAACCTGCCCATTTGAGCAATTTCGATTGTGCGTCGTGTTGCTGCATTAACGCTACGGCAATCAATCCGAAAGCGTGCCACATTTGGTATTCCACACCGGTTTTGTAAACGACGAGTAATTCGGGGCTAATTATCGTTTTCAAACCGTGTGCGCCAAATGCCCCAAATGCCACGCCTAAAAATGCGCTCATTGCGCCCAGAAATAAAAATACAGAAGGCATTATTTTTCCAAAAGTCGCGGCATCAATTGAACTAAATTACACGGTTTGGTGCGTGAATCGAGTTGTGCCTGAATAATTGAATCCCATGCCGTACGGCACGCGCTCGTTGAACCTGGCAAACAAAAAATATAAGTGCCATTCGCCACGCCTGCTATCGCACGCGATTGAATCGTGGACGTTTTAATATCGGTGAACGATAACCACCGAAACGTTTCGCCAAAACCCTCTAAAATTTTGTCGAGCAACGGTGTAATCGCTTCGGGCGTACCATCGCGACCGGTGACACCTGTTCCACCTGTGCTGATAATCACATCAATTTTTGCGTTAATAATCCATTGCGACACGGTGGCGCGAATTTGATAAATGTTGTCCAGCACGATTTGTTTGTCCGCGACAAAATGTCCAGAATTGGTAATCCGTTCCACTAACGTGTCGCCCGAAGTGTCATTGGTGGCGTGGCGCGAATCAGAAACCGTCAGGACGGCGATATTTAAACTTTTGAAATGAGTCATCATCAATCCACTGATTCTATTAACTTTCCGTCTCTGAAAATCCGATCTTTATTTTTTTTACCGTTTGACAACCATTCGGTTGCGATGCCTTCCAGTTTGCCATTGTAAAAAGTCGCTTCGTTACTTTGTTGCCCATTTTCGTACCACATTTTTGCGACACCGTGTTGTTTACCGTCTTTGAAATGAATCTCCGCTTTTTTATAACCGTTACGGTAATAGCCTTGAAATTCACCGGTGAATGGAGTGGTTTCCTGCGGTACAAAAGCAAGATCATCTCTTTTTTCGATGCGTACCGTGATGCGTTCCTCGGGTACTTTATTTTTTTCAGAATCACAACCTGACATCAGTAAACATAATCCAATGACACTCATTATTTTTTTCATCAATGTTTCCTCGAATTTTTATGGTTTAGGTTTCATTCTGCGTTTTTTAACTTTAGTCGGAGCAATGGCAACTTCTTTTACAGGGCGCATTTTCAATCGCGCCATCACTAAACCGATTTCAAATAATAACCACATCGGCACCGCCAACAACGTTTGCGAGATGACATCGGGTGGCGTTAAAAACATCCCAATAATAAACGCGCCAACAATGACATACGGGCGTTTTTCGACCAAACTTTCCACCGTTGTAAAGCCTGACCACACAGCGACAATCGTAAAAATTGGCACTTCAAAACAGATACCAAACGCAAAAAATAACGCTAGAACAAAATCGAGATACGCTTCAATATCAGTCATCACCGTTACGCCATTCGGGGCAGCGGAGGTGAAAAACGCTAATGCCAACGGTGCTACGACAAAATACGCGAATGCCACACCGCAATAAAATAAAAAGGTGCTGGCAATTAACAACGGAAAAATGGCGCGTTGTTCATTTTTATACAAAGCTGGCGCGAGAAATCCCCAAAATTGATACAAAATAAACGGCACGGATAAAAAAACCGCCGTCAACAACGACAATTTAAATGGTGTCATAAAGGGCGACGTGACATTCGTGGCAATCATCGTGCTATTTTGCGGCAAATGCGCCATTAACGGTTGCGCCATTAACGCATAAATATCGTTTGCATACATCGACAACGGCAACGCCAGAAACGCAATACATAAAACAATATGAAGTAACCGATTACGCAACTCAATTAAATGGGCGATAAATGGCAATTCAGCGGATGATTTATTCATGGGTTGGCTTCGTTTGAGCGTGTAAAATTTCCTCAGAAAGTGGGTCTAGCATTGAAGCGACCGGTGGAATTTTTTCATCATTTAAATACGCCATGCTTTCATTTTCTTTCAATAATTGCCGAATTTCTTCTGCATGAAATTCTTGGCTGATTTCAACTTTTACGTTGGCAATCATTTGTTGAATTTTACCAATCCAAAACCCTGCCACTCGCGCCACTTTGGGCAAACGTTCAGGCCCAATCACTAATAAACTCACCAAACCCACCATTACTAATTCTGAAAATCCCACATCAAACATAATTTTTAATTACTCATTTTCGTTTTCGATAGTCGCATTATTGCAGCACTGTTATCAACTTACAAGGCGCAAAAAATCTCAGAAAATAAGCCCATCTACAAATACACACACTGCTGTTAGGGTCTGTCATAAATAGTAAAATCCTGTAGAATTTCAACTTTCTACCTGAAATTGGATTATTCACTTATGACCTCCGCTCACTACCGCTCCATCTTTTCGCCTTCAACGGCACAACAGCGCAAAGAAAATTTCGACAGTTACTGGGAATTCACCCAACAACACGGCGGCGAATTTTTAGAAGAAGATCGCGATTTAGTTGTTAAACGCACCAAACTCGAATACTTTCAAAATAACCCCGTGAAATTACGCACGCCCCTGGCTAATCCAGAAGCGTTTTATCGCAACTACGTCGAAATGCACGATAAGCCAGAATCGTTAGACAAAATGACGTTAATGTTGACGGGGATTTACAAATTTGCGCGACATGAATGGGTCGGCATTAAAGGCGCGTGGGACGTGACTCCGAGTATGGCGAACTGCATCAATCTCGAAGACCGCATCAGCCGCATTCATTTGGCGGAAGAATTTTGTCACGTTCGATTGTTCGACGAAATGCTAAAAACGTGCGGTTTGGACAATGTGGAATGGGTGCCGTTGTCACCGTGGAAAGAAAAAATGTACGAACAATTTCCGAAATTTCCTGGCTTATTGATTGACACGCCGGCGTTTGTCACGGAATTGATGGGCGTGACTTTTTACTTTCATTTGCACCGATTATTCGATGATGTATTGGCGGATGAACCCGAAGTACGCGACCGTTTAAAAGAATTGCTTGATGAAATCACGATTGACGAAATCGCGCACGTTGGACAACGTCGGAATTTCATTGGGAATGTGGAAATTAAAGTCTCAAAATGGTTGGTGAAACCGTTTTACACGTTGTTTTTTAATGATATTCCCGAAGTTGCACATTTGTTCGACTTGAAAAAAATGATTCAAGATGGCGAAGAATTTGATTTCAACGCCGTTCCAGATTACATGATTGCAAAAAGCTGGATTCCGTCTTATTGCAAAAACTAGATTTACATTTCGGACATAGCTTTGCGAATCCACGCTTCGGCTTCGGCGTTAATATCAGCGGCTTTGCGTCCTTTGGTTTCAATGGGCGCACCGATTTTGACTTTGATTGTGCCTGGGTATTTAAAAAAACTGTATCGCGTCCAAAAATCACCGGCGTTGTGCGCGACGGGAACCACGGGGAAACCGGATTTATGTGCCAACATCGCGCCGCCAACGCTAAACGGCAACACTTCGCGTGCGCCAGCGCGGGTACCTTCGGGAAAAATCAACACCCATAAACCTTCATTTAGATATTTCGTGCCGTCTTTCACCAAACTTTTCAACGCGCCACGGGCATTACGTTTATCAATCACGATGGATTTCAACAATAATAACGACCAACCCCACAACGGCAAATACAATAATTCACGTTTCATCACCGCTGATTGTGTCGGCAAAATATAGCGCAATGCCAAGGTTTCCCACGCGGATTGATGATTACTGAAAATAATCGCCGCTTGTTCGGGATTCACGCTTTCCAAACCTTCGACTTCGTATTTTAAGCCGACGCAAACCTCCATCGACCACAACATTAAACGACACCATTGCCGCCCAATTTTATAACGCAATTCAAACGATGCCCAAAATAACGCGAACAAAATGGTCGCTTCAATCGTGGCAGTGAAGAAAATAGCGAAAAAAAGTAAGGCTGAACCAATGTAATTTTTCGGACGATTATCGACCGATGAGGAATTTTGCTGCGTCATGTAAATTCTCAAAAAGTAAAAGTGAAGTTAAAAATTGTGGATTATTTTGTAACGTGTTTGCACCGTTGCCCGTTTTGACTAAAATCGGTGTTGCGCCCACGGTTTGCGCCGCTTGAATGTCGCGCAACGAATCACCAATAAAAGCGATTTTCGATAAATCAACAGCGTAATCCGCCGCGAATTGTTTTAATAAACCCGCTTTGGGTTTTCGGCATTCGCAACAATCGCCAGCTTGATGCGGACAAAAATAAACCGCTTCAATTTCGCCACCCAACTCAGCCACCGCGTCACGCATTTTTTCATGAATTAAATTTAACGTTTTTTCATCAAACAAACCACGCGCCAAACCCGATTGATTGGTAATAACCACAACGCGAAAACCGTGTTGATTTAAGAGTGCAATCGCCTCTAAGCTATTTTCAAGCGGCAACCATTCGTCGGGCGATTTTATAAACGATTTTGAATCGTGGTTAATTACGCCGTCGCGGTCGAGCAGAATATATTTTTTCATCATCAAAATTTATACGATAAACGTAACATCAATTCGCGTGCTTCTGCGGGTAATGCTGGATGCGTACTATTGAATTGCTGAACATATTGATAACGTGCATTGAAAACATCGTATAAACCCAAACCAACTTCAGCCCCTTTAATTGGCATATTTTGATAACGAAAATAGGCGTTGTAAATCCAATCTGGGCTGTAATGTGTCAGTTCACTACCGCTGTAACCCAATCGATCACTAAAGAAAATTAAATTATGATTGAACGAAAAATCGGGCGTAAAATTAAACGTGTGATTCAACGTGGCTTTGTGAGTTGGAAAGCCTAAATTCATATTCGGATAAATCACGGTACCATTGGTGTCTGTTGCTTTATAAGAACTTTCCCCACCAATATTTTTAGCAGACTGATAAAACGCATAATTCAAATCAAACTGCCCGAATGTTGAATTTTTATATTTTATTGTAGCTTCAATACCATCGGTGGCTTCAACTTTTGCGTTGGAATAATAGCTTTCCCAATTTTCATCAAAAGCCATTGTAAAAATGTGATCAATTTGGGTGTAAAAAACATTCGCAACGACTTCCAAGCTATTTGAAAACGCATAACCCAATTCAATTTCGTAGGTGTAGGCGTGTTCTGGAATGGTATTTTTAACGTGTTGCCCTAACGCATTGCTTTGATTGTAATTCACGTTCAACTGATAATTGCCAAGCGTTGGGGCGTGAAAAGCGTGGGTGTAAAGCAATTTGTAATGAAACGCATCGAGCTGTTTGGTCAACGCAACTCGTGGCGCAAAATTGGTTCCGAATTTGTTGTAATAATCAAAACGCCCACCCGCTAAAATATCCATCCATTCGGTTTTGTAAATCCCTTCGACATAGGCGGAATAATCCGTGAACGTTAAAACATTTGCATTATTTGACTTTGCAGCAGATTCCCCTTGGTCAATTTGGTAGCTGTTACCGATTGCCAAATAACTGCCCGAATTCGCCATCCAAGTTGCTTTGCCATTGAATTTGTAATGATCGGCATGAACAACGTTATTATCTAATTTTGGAGGTGTGCCATCATCAAAATGCGTTGTAGTTACCCAAGGTGTTTGCCGTGAAAAATCAAAATTGGAATTGATTTTAAAATTGGCATTAAACGAATGTTCAAAATCTAATTTCGCCGCTCGCGTGGTGAAGCTGTTCGTGTCAAAACTACCGCCTTGCATATAATCGCCAACCCCATCACGACTTTCCACGTTGTATTCATCAGAAAGCAAACGAAGATTGAGTTCTTTATATTTAAAATTTAGATTACCAAAAAGCGAATCGAGTTGGCTGTTATTTGCCATATCAAAACTGTTTCCGTGTGCATCGTGGTAAATACGATCACTACGTTGCGACTCGTTTGCTTTGCCAGAAAAACTGATTTCTAAATCGTCGAAAATTTTACCTGCTGAAACACTGATATTTTTACGCGCGTCGCCACGTTGAAAACGCCCATAATCTGTTGTGACGGCAAGCCCTTCGGCTTTTTTGGCATTTTTAGTAATGATGTTAACAACGCCCATTTCAGCAAAATTGCCATTTAAAATTGAACTCGAACCGCGAATAACTTCGATGTGGTCAATTTGTTCAATGGGAAAATGTCCACCAATTCCTGTTGAAGCAAAAATTTGTTCGGTCAGCATGATGCCATCGACAAAAACAGACATTTTGCCCTCATCTGCACTAATGCCGCGCATTCCCATTGAGACAATTCCGTTAACGTTCATTCCAGGTGTAAAACCTGGAATCAATTGCAGAACATCCGTTAAATCGCGGGCACCGCGATTTAAAATTTCTTCATGACTAATTAAATTCACAATGTTTGCTGCTTCATTTGAACAAGCTGCTTGTTGGGATGCCCCCAGAAATACAGGGATTTCCATCAATTCCTCGATTGAAATATCTTCAACATCAACATTTTTTAAATTAGAACACGTTAAATTTTGTTCCGCATAAATAAGGTTGTTCATAAAAAATAGCAAAATACTAAAAAGTAAGTTTTTCATATACGCTTGCTTGCTTGCTTGCTTGCTTGCTTGCTTGCTTGCTTGCTTGCTTGCTTGCTTGCTTGCTTGCTTGCTTGCTTGCTTGCTTGCTTGCTTGCTTGCTTGCTAAAAATTATCGTTGTCATGTTTTATTTCGCAACCTTTAATTTAATAAAATTTCTACGCTTGCAACTTGGAAATATCGGCGCAGGTTAAAAATTGTGCTGACAATAAATTCAGCAACGCCAGGCGATTGGCGCGTAATTCTAAATCGTCACAATTGACCATTACGCCATCGAAAAACGCATCAACGGGTTGTTTCAATTCCGCCAAACGATTTAACGTCGCTTGATAATCGCGCTTTTCAAGCAACGGTTGAATATCTGCCGCCGATTGTTTTGCCAATTCGAGCAACGTAATTTCGACAGTTTCAACCAATTTTACAACCGTTTCAGCAGGAGAATCGGATTTTTTCAAAATGTTCAAAATGCGTTTATTTGCCGCCGCTAAACTTTCGGCTTCAGGCAATTGGCGGAACGCTTTCACCGCTTGCAAACGTTGCATGAAATCGAGTGGTTCAGTCGGATTCACTGCTAAAACCGCTTCAAATTCATCTGCGGTAAAACCTTTGTTTAAACAATAACCTTTTAAACGTTCAAAAATGAAATCTGTGACGAGCGTTTGCGTTTTGGTTTTGTCGAATTCGTGAGCAAATAACGATAACGCAAATTCTGTCAGCGCGTGAACATCGAGTTTTAAATCGTATTCAATCAAAATTCGCAACACGCCCAATGCCGACCGACGTAACGCATACGGGTCTTTATCGCCAGTTGGAATTAAACCCGCGCTAAAAATTCCTGCCAACGTGTCGATTTTTTCAGCCAATGCCACGACGCAACCAATTTCGCTGATTGGAGTCGCGCCACCCGCTTGTTTGGGCAAATAATGTTCTTCAATTGCCAACGCAACTGCCGAATTTTCGCCGTCCGCCAGCGCGTAATAACGTCCCATCGTGCCTTGTAAATTGCCAAATTCGCCAACCATTTCAGTCATCAAATCATTTTTCGCTAAAAAGGCGGCGCGTTTTGCCAATTCAACATCGGCGTTAATTTTTGGCGCGATGAATTCGGCAATTTTTACCAATCGTTCAACTTTTGCCGCGACCGTTCCCAATTTTTCTTGAAAAACGATGGTTTCCAAACGTGGCGCGAAATCAGCGAGAGAATAACGGCGGTCTTGTTTCCAGAAAAATTCGGCATCCGCTAAACGTGGCGTAACCACCCGTTCATTGCCATTTTTGATGGATTCAGGATTCGTGCTTTCGATGTTGCTGAACGTGATGAAATAAGGGCGCAACGAACCATCTTCATTTTTAACGGGAAAGTATTTTTGATTTTCTTGCATCGTGGTAATCAAAACTTCCGCAGGCAACGCCAAAAACCGTTCATCAAAATGCCCCGTAATCGGTACGGGAAATTCATTTAACGCGGCAATTTCTTCAAGCAAATCGTCTTCAATATGCGCGATACCATTTACAGTTGAAGCGGCTTTTTCTGCATCAGCGCGAATCTGATTTTTTCGCGTATCAAAATCGGCAATGACTTTGCCTTGTGAAAACAAAATGTCGGCGTAATTTTCAGGTTTCGTAATCGTCAAATTTTGTGGCGCGTGGAAACGATGACCGCGTGTTTGATTGCCTGTTTGTAAACCCAAAATTTCGGTTTCAATAATTTCTTCGCCATAAAGCAACACCGCCCAATGCACAGGTCGGACAAATTCAGTCGTGAAACTGCCCCAACGCATTCGTTTGGCAATCGGCAAATTCGCAATACTTTTACGAATAATGTCAGGAATGAGTTGTTGCGTGGTTTGACCTGAAATCGTTTGAGTACACGCCAGCCATTCGCCTTTTTCAGTTTTTAAACGTTCCAATTGGTCAAATTCCACGCCGCAACTTTGCGCGAAAGCTAACGCCGCTTTGCTGGGTGTGCCGTCTGCTTGAAAAGCGGCTTGAATGGATACGCCGCGTTTTTGAACGGTTTTATCGGCTTGTGAACCTTGTAAATTTTCAATAAAAACTGCTAAACGACGTGGCGCGGCAAAACTTTTTACGTTTGAAAAATTTAATTCGGCTTCGTTTAAACCTTGCACGATTCCAGCGGTTAAAGCGTTGCTTAATTTCAATAACGTTTTCGGTGGCAATTCTTCGCAACCTAATTCAAATAATAAATGCTGTGTCATTTAGTTGGCTCCTTGCGTATTTAACAGTGGAAATCCTAAGGCTTCGCGCTTCGCGTAATAAATTTCAGCGACAGCTCTCGACAGTGTGCGAACGCGCAAAATATAACGTTGGCGTTCAGTCACAGAAATCGCGTGGCGTGCATCCAGTAAATTAAATGTGTGCGAGGCTTTCAACACCATTTCGTAAGCGGGCAACGGCAAATCTTCCAAAATCAATTTTTGGCATTCTTGTTCGTACGTTAAAAAACTGTGAAACAAGAAATCGACGTTAGCGTGGTCAAAATTGAACGCTGACATTTCGACTTCGTTTTGATGAAACACGTCGCCATAAGTCACCACGCCGTTTGGTGTTTCTGTCCAAACCAAATCATAAACGCTGTTCACGCCTTGTAAATACATCGCCAAACGTTCTAAACCGTAAGTGATTTCACCTGTGACGGGACGACATTCGAGTCCACCAACTTGTTGAAAATAGGTGAATTGCGTGACTTCCATTCCGTTGAGCCAAACTTCCCAACCTAATCCCCACGCGCCCAACGTCGGCGATTCCCAATTGTCTTCGACAAAACGAATATCGTGTTCGAGCAAATCAAAACCTAACATTTTGAGCGAACCCAAATACAATTCTTGGATATTTGCGGGCGACGGTTTGAGCATGACTTGAAATTGATAATAATGCTGCAAACGGTTTGGATTATCACCAAAACGCCCATCCGTTGGACGACGTGACGGTTGCACATACGCCGCGCCCCAAGGCTCTGGGCCAATAGCGCGTAAAAAAGTCGCAGGGTGAAATGTTCCTGCACCGACTTCTAAATCTAGCGGTTGAAGAAGAACGCAACCTTGTTCCGCCCAATAAGTTTGTAAGGCTAAAATTAGCCCTTGAAAAGTAGTTACTTTTTGATTGATTGTTGACACAATTTTGACCGAATTAAACGAGAAAAGAGCGCGGATTATAACGGAAATTTGTATTTTCAACGCGATGTTCGACTTTTCCATTGAATTGAAAGCATGCACAGATTTCCTGTAAAGTTATTTTTGCCAAAGCAACGCAATTCAGGAAAAGAGCCATGCCAACCGAATGCTTTATCATTTACGTTTATTGCTGTGTAGACGAAGCGTTACATAATCATGGCACCCGCTTTTGACTTTTTAAAACAACTGTAGAATCATTTTTAATGCTATGGTTCCAGCTCTTTTTAGCGTTTTTTTAGGTTCTATCTGTTTGTTTCAAGCGAATATCAACGCAGATATTTTTCATACAAAACTACCCGCAGGATGCGTCATTGTTATGGATAACGCTTCTTGCAAATGGGCGCAACTCAAATCCATTCGTAGAAAAAGCGATGTTCCGTTGAAGAGATTTCCACCGATTGAAAATCAATTTATAATCGCCTCATTTTTTTAAAATCACAGCTCCCAACAATTCTGTTTCAATATTGAAAATGGAACATCAAAAACGATTGCCACCGCATCACCCGCGTGACTGTTTGAATAGTTTTAATGGCAGAGGCAAGAACTCTCGTCACCGCATTCAATCCACGCACCACCTAAAATCCTATATAATGCCGCATCTATTATCGTCACCGTTTGCGTTATTTTGAACGAATAAACGAATTCACACTTTCGGAGTTTCTCATGAATCAGGATTTAAAAAACTATCTCATCACTTGCCAATCGCGCGTTGAAATCGCATTAACACAACGTTTGCCAAGCGACCACATTTTGCCGTTACGTTTACACAACGCCATGCGTTACAGCGTTTTGAATGGCGGAAAACGCATGCGCCCGATGCTGACTTACGCGACGGGACAGGTTTTAGGAATCGCTCCAGATTCACTTGACGCGATTGCGTGTGCGGTCGAATGTATCCACGTTTATTCACTGATTCACGACGATTTACCTGCGATGGACGATGACGATTTACGCCGTGGAAAACCCACTTGCCACGTTGCGTTTGATGAAGCGACCGCAATTTTAGCGGGCGACGGTTTGCAAGCGTTGGCGTTTGAATTATTGGCACACGATACGACGATTACCGCGAGTGCCGAAAAACGTTTGCAAATGATTACAACGCTTGCAAAAGCTAGCGGTTCACAAGGGATGGTGGGCGGTCAGGCAATTGATTTGGAATCAGTCGGCACATTACTAACATTGCCAGAATTAGAAAATATGCACATTCATAAAACGGGGGCGTTAATTCGTTCTAGCGTCGTTTTAGCAACGTTAGCGGGTGAAAATGTAGACCCCGAAGCCGCCAAAAAACTCGATAATTACGCAAAATGTATTGGGCTTTCATTTCAGGTGAAAGACGATATTTTGGACGAAGAAAGCGACACCGCGACACTGGGGAAAACGCAAGGCAAAGACAAAAATCATCATAAACCCACCTACCCTGCCCTACTCGGTTTAGCGGGTGCAAAAGAAAAAGCCCAGCATTTACACGAAAAAGCGTTAGAAAATCTGGCACATTTTGGCGATGAAGCCAATTTATTGCGTGAATTGTCGCTTTATATTATTCAACGTGACCACTAATCTAAATTGCCCAACGCCCCAAAATCAAGGAATTCAAAGCATTATGACCCATTCAACAAACGATTTGTTACTCGATAAAATAAACAGTCCTGCCGATGTTCGCCAATTGCCAAAAGAACAACTCAAAACACTTTGCAAAGAGGTACGCGAATTTTTAACTCAATCGGTCAGCGTTTCGGGGGGGCATTTTGCCGCAGGGCTGGGGACAGTTGAATTAACGGTGGCGTTGCATTATGTGTTTGATACGCCGAACGATAAATTGGTCTGGGACGTGGGACATCAAGCCTATCCGCATAAAATTTTGACGGGTCGCAAAGACCGCATGACCAGCATTCGCGCCAAAGACGGCGTGTCGGCGTTTCCGAATCGCAGCGAAAGTGAATACGATGCGTTTGGTGTAGGGCATTCCAGCACCTCGATTAGCGCGGCGTTGGGCATGGCGATTGCGTCACGCTTGAAAGGCGAAAATAAACAAATGGTGGCGATTATCGGCGACGGCAGTATTACTGGCGGCATGGCGTATGAAGCCATGAATCACGCGGGTGCGATTGACGCGAATTTGTTGGTGATTTTGAACGATAACGATATGTCGATTTCGCCCCCCGTTGGCGCGATGAGTAATTATTTGACCAAAATTTTGTCGAGCCGTTTGTATTCGTCGATGCGCCAAGAAAGTAAAAAAGTGTTGAGTAAAATGCCAACGATGTGGGAATTGGCGCGACGTACCGAAGAGCATATTAAAGGCATGGTGATTCCAGGAACGTTGTTTGAAGAATTGGGTTTTAATTATATTGGTCCCATCGATGGACACGATATTGAGATGTTGGTTTCGACGTTGGAAAACTTGAAACACATTAACGGTCCGCGCTTTTTGCATATCGTTACCAAAAAAGGCAAAGGTTATCCGCCAGCTGAAAAAGACCCGCTCGGTTATCACGGCGTTCCTGCCTTCGACCACACGTTAGATCATTTGCCGAAATGCGCGCCATCGCCGCATCCCACTTACACCGAAGTTTTTGGTCAATGGTTGTGCGATATGGCGGCGCAAGATTCGCGTTTATTGGGTATTACACCCGCGATGCGCGAAGGTTCGGGTTTGGTGAAGTTTTCGAAACAATTCCCCGAGCGTTATTTCGACGTAGCGATTGCCGAACAACACGCCGTGACATTGGCGGCAGGTCAAGCGTGCGAAGGCGCGAAACCCGTTGTGGCGATTTATTCGACCTTTTTACAACGCGCTTACGACCAATTGATTCATGACGTGGCGTTGCAAAATTTAGACGTGCTTTTTGCGTTAGACCGCGCGGGATTAGTCGGCCCCGATGGCCCAACACACGCCGGCAGTTTCGATTACAGTTATTTGCGCTGCATTCCGAATATGCTTGTTATGGCTCCAGCGGATGAAAACGAATGTCGCCAAATGTTGACGACGGGATTTTTGTACAACGGTTGTGCGGCGGTGCGTTATCCACGCGGCAAAGGTGCTGGCGTTTCAGTCGATAACGCCTTAACGACTTTAGAAATCGGTAAAGCGGAAATTCGTCATACCGGCAGCCGAATTGCATTTTTAGCGTGGGGAAGTATGGTTACGCCAGCGTTACAAGCTGGAAAGCAACTCGCCGCAACCGTGGTGAATATGCGTTTTGTGAAACCTATCGACGAAGCGTTAATTTTAGAACTCGCCAAAACGCACGATGTGTTTGTGACGGTTGAAGAAAACGCCTTAGCGGGTGGCGCAGGCGAAGCGGTGAATCGTTTTCTACAAACCAACAAAATTCTCATGCCGGTTTTAAATTTAGGGTTGCCTGATTATTTTGTTGAGCAAGGTACACGCGAAGAATTGCTGACCGAATGTGGTTTAGATTCACAGGGGATTTTGGCGAGCGTCGAAGCGTTTGGTGCTTAATAATACAAACCAAGGTTTGTACTCCAGCAATCTCTTTTGGAGTGCAAGTCTTGCTCGGGTTTTCTTTAATATCACACCAAAATTAACATGATTAAAATTCTAGTCGCAATAAATTCTTTGAGATTATGATGACACCTGAAACGCTCAAACCGTTATTGCTCGCTCTTAAATTTTGCCGATAGAATCGGTTTTACCTTTTATTTCAACGGTTCAATTGTTCGCAAAAAACAAACCTGTAATTTTTTCAGCCAATGAAAAATTTGTCGTTTTTAACCCACTTTCAATAATCAAATGTTAGACAATCACCCGCGCCACCAATTATGTTTTATGCTCGAAAATTATGGGCGTTCGATTATTAAAAATCCGCGCCGTTGTCGAGGAATGTTAAAAGACCTCGCGCCAAAAAATACTTGTGAAACCAATTTACTCATGTTAGCGTTAGACAATCACATTGTCGTGGCTTTAATGCAAAAAACGCATTGGACAGTTTGGCGCAACGCTTACACAATAATTTTGGCACGCAAAAAGAGTTTGCGTTTTGGGCGGTGGAATCGTGGGCGTTAGCGTTGGACGTGATTCAATCGCCGTTAGCGCAAAAAATTATCACGCCCGAACCCGCGCCAATTCTGAAGCCTGAACCGAAAATTATCATTCCACCAAAACCTGCGCCTGTTATTTCGTCAAATAAAATCGGCAAATTTATTGTTCAAGATGGCATTGCAACTGACACCAAAACGGGTTTGATGTGGTTGCGGTTTGCTCACGGGCAACGATGGGAAAATGGAACTGTTGAAGGAATTGCTGAAAAAGTTAGTTGGCGTGATGGAATAGAAATTCCAAAAGCGTTCAGTTATGAAAACCATAACGATTGGCGTGTTCCAAACATTGATGAATTGGAAACGCTAATTGATAAAGTCAAAGGTAAAAATGGAAATTATATCGATGTTGATGTTTTTCCTAAAAACGACAACGGCAAGGGACAAGGTTTTTTTGCATCATGGTTCATTTTTACTAAGTTTTGGTCTTCTTCGCTTAGTGCTGACGGTAGTAGTCACGATGCACAGAATGTCAGCTTCTGCCACGGCAGTTCGTACGGCAACTATAAGAGCAGTCACAATTGTGTTCGATTAGTTCGTGGTCGACTATGATTTTGTATTTTCATAATCAAACCAATTAAACCAATCAAACCGCGCAAACTCATGATTTTCGAGCTTTGCGCGATAGTGTGTAATTTTTCGGATTTGGTGTTTATTCGGCGGGAGTTTGAGCGGGCATTTGGATAATGTCCGCGCCAATTTGTTCGGTGATGATTTCGCGTTTTCCTTCGCCGCCGTCGTCGGTGTAATCAATCGTGATTCTCAGTGACTTTCTTTGTTCATAAATATCACGCCATTTACCCCGCGCAAAATAATTTGGATTCAGTCCATAAACACCACCGTCTATTCGCGCAATAATTCCTGAGTTCGTCAGTGCGGTTAATGCGTTGCTCACGGCACTTAATGAACATTCCAGTTCTTCGCTGATTGCCCGTTTTACACCTAATGGCAATAATACTTTGCCGTCATATCCGACTCGCGCGACAAGTTTTACTAATACTCTAATTTCGCCGCGTGTTAAATCGCACAACCTTCCTATGTCTTCGATGTATAACTTGATGTAAGCGGGTTCATTCGGTAATTTTGATTCATAGCTGACAACTGTACTGCTGTAAGTCATTTCGCCCGTTATGTCATTGATGTTTCTTGTTGTGTATTCTTTGTAATTCATTTTTACACCGTGTTGTTACTGGAAATTTAGTAACGATTTTGCCACGTTCTATCTAAAAAAAATAGATATTCGTCACTCAATAAAAAAACTTTGTTCCCTAACTATTAGGAGAATCCTCCTAAATACGAGGAAGAAATCCCTAACCACAAGGAATTGAAAATTGCCACAAACCGCGTACTAATTGGCTTTCGGCTTTTTTTCTTTCTTTTATATTCTATCTAGGATTTTGCTTTTGATTTTGCCTTAGATTTTCCTATCGTTAAGCAAATCTAAATCAGCCGCGCAAACTTATCATTTTCCAGCCTTGCGCGACGGCGATGGCGCGTAATTTTTCATCCGAATCAACCGCCACGGGATAATCGACCAACCGCAACAACGGTAAATCATTGTGAGAATCGCTGTAAAAATAACTGCCTTGCAGTGTTTCACCTGTTTTTTCAAGCCAGTCTTTTAACAACGCGACTTTGCCTTCTTGAAAACACGGCACGCCAACAATTTCGCCGGTATAACGCTCGTTGACTAATTCGGGCGTGGTCGCAATCAGGTTATCAATGCCGTACAACGCCACAATTGGCGCGGTAATAAAACGATTCGTGGCAGTAATCACCAGTAGCGTGTCGCCTTGCGCTCGATGTTCATCAACCAATTCTTGCGCCGCGCTTAACAAAACGGGCGTGATAATTTCAGCCATAAACTGTTCACGCCAAACGTGTAATTGGTCGAGAGAATGCTTGGTCAACGGTTTCAACGCAAAGCGCAAAAACGCCACCATATCGAGTGTGCCTTGCTGATAATCTTCATAAAATCGGGCGTTAATTTGTTCGTAAATTGTTTTATCGACAATGCCCTGATCGACTAAAAATTGCCCCCACAAATAATCGCTATCATCCGCAATGAGCGTGTTGTCTAAATCAAAAATCGCTAAAGTCATTCGTTGTTGCCGTAAAAGTAGTTAAAAGAAAGCGGTACTCTGGTATCTCGCATTTTTTTGTGGAACAATGTTGCGATTATTGAAAACCTGACCGCGCTGTCATTCTAACATTAAGCATCATTTCAAACAGCGGGCAGGTCGCAAACAAACAGGTTTTTAACATGATAGACTCAAAAGGATACCGACCCAATGTGGGCATCATCCTTTGTAACAACGAGGGTCGCGTGTTTTGGGCAAAACGAGTAGGTGTAAATTCGTGGCAATTTCCGCAAGGTGGCATCAATCCAAATGAAGACCCAGAAACCGCGATGTATCGAGAATTGTGGGAAGAAACCGGCTTACAACGCCACCATGTTCAGCTTTTAGGGCGAACGCGCTATTGGTTACGGTACCAATTGCCCGAACGATACGTTCGCAAACAGTCGTTGCCGCTGTGTATTGGACAAAAACAGATTTGGTTTATTTTACGATTGGTTACATTGGATTCGAGCGTGTGTTTTGATCACTGTGTGAATCCCGAATTTGACGGCTGGCGATGGGTAGATTATTGGGAACCGTTGACAGATGTCGTGTATTTCAAACGCAAGGTGTATCACAAAGCGATGAGTGAATTGGGCGAAATTCTAACGTTTGATGCAGTGCCAGTGAATCCAGCGGGTTATTTAGCCAAAGCCAAAGAATGGTGGTAACACGCTTTTTTGCACGAAAATTGCTGACAAAAGTTGAATATGGCTTAATCTATACCAGATATTAAAAGTGAACACGGATGTTTTCATTCATCGACACTAACTAAAAACAAAACCTTAGCCATTACCGAAAAGGTAATGAAGAAAAGAAAACAGGCTTACAACATGACAATACAATCTGAATCAAGCAATTCACAACCGTTGCTTTATGACGCTGACCAGTCGAAAGACAGTTGCGGCGTTGGTTTTATTACACACAAACGCAGTCTTCAAACCCATGATTTACTCGTTAAATCGCATCAAGCATTGTGTACTATTCCGCATCGTGGCGGCATGAGTGCAGAAGGTGTGGGCGATGGCGCGGGTGTGAATATCGATTTGTCATTAAATTTTTTCCGCAAAGTCACTGGTAATGCCGATTTAGAATTGGGTCAATTTGGTGTGGCAAATTTCTTTTTCCCAGCGGATCACGCGCATTATGATTCGGCGGCAAATGAATTGGTTGAACGTCATTTTAAAGAATTCGATTTACCGATAATCGCTCGTCGCGTGATTCCTGTTGATAATAACGTGTTTGTCATCAATCCTGCGGCGGTCAAAGCCCAATTGCCGATTGAACAATTCATTTTTGCACGTCCCGCACATTTACAAAATGCCACGCATGATGAATTTGAAAAACACATTCAAAAAGCGTTGGTCACGATTGAAGTGGGAGGTTTTACGCGCCCAGAATTGACTGGCTTTTATCCGTTGTCGATGAGTTCGCGCACGCAAGTTTATAAAGGGCGTTTGAATTCAGGCGAAGTGATACCGTATTTCAAAGATTTGTACGACATCGACCACGAAATCAGCACGTTATTTTTTCACACGCGCTTTTCAACGAATACCGCGCCCGCCACGATGATGGCGCAACCGTTCCGTTACATGGCGCACAACGGCGAATTAAATACCGACAAAAAAAATCGCCTCAGCGAAAACGCGATTGCCCGTCAGCACAATAAATCGGTTTGTTTTCCAAATGGACAATCGGATTCGAGCCGTTTAGATCAAACGTTGAACCGCCGCATTAACGAAGATAATTTGAATATTATTGAAGCAATTCTAGCGATGATGCCGCCTGCGTGGGAAAACGATACGACGTTATCGCCCGACGTTCGCGCCATGTTGGAATACTTTAGTTTGTACGAAGAAAAAAATGATGGTCCAGCGGCGTTGATTTTCAATGATGGAATTCGAGTCGGTGCGCGATTGGATAGATTGGGTTTGCGTCCGTTGCGTTCGGTTGAAACGACGGATTATTTAGCGGTCATGTCGGAAGCGGGACAAATTGATTTCCCCCCAAGCGAAGTTTTAAAACGCGGACGAATTGAAGCGGGTGGAATGCTGTATTTCGACCACAGTACAGGTGAAGCCTACGATTCACACCAAGTTTTGGCGCGTTTGGCGAAAGAAAAAAATTACACCGAATTATTAGCGCAACGTTGCGTGCATTTGTCAGAATTGCCGAAAGTTGAGCTGAACGAACTGAATAACGACCACGATTTGAATGTTGACCAACGTTTTACGGCGTATTCGTTGAACCAAGAAAGTTTTCGCTTCTTGCTTGATCCAATTTTAGCGACGGGCATGGAACGTATTTCAGCGATGGGTTACGGGCTTGCGCCGAACGCACTTTGTGGTTCGGAAGGTGGAATGTCGCGTTATTTCAGTCAGCGTTTTGCTCAAGTGACCAATCCGCCGCTTGATTCCATTCGTGAAAGTGACGGAATGACGTTGCGCGTGGCGTTAGGTGCGAAACCGACATTTTCAGAAAACAGCAAACAGCTCGTTATCGAAAGTCCTATTTTACAACGCACGCAATTGGAGCAAATTCGTCGTCAAACGGCGGTTTCAACGATGACAATTGACGCGCTTTACACGCCTAATTTTGAAAATGCAGAAGCCAATGAACACGCTTTAACTACTGCAATCAATGAAGTTTGTGACCAAGTTGAACAAGCGGCGCGAAATAATATCGGCATCATTATTTTGAGTGACGTGGCGATTAGCAAAACGCAAGCCGCAATTCCAGCATTATTGACGATTGCGGCGGCAAATCAACGTTTGGTTCAACAAGGTTTGCGCTTTAATTCGTCGTTGATTTCAGAAACAGGACAAGCCGCCAGCCCGCACGATGTCGCGACGATTTTAGGATTTGGCGCATCGGCGATTTGTTCGTTGAGCGTTCACAATCGTGCGATTGCGCTTTATTCAGGCGCAGATCAACAAAAAGCTCTCGATAAATTCTCGAAAGGCACCGAAAAATCGCTCATGAAAACGATGGGCAAATTCGGTTTGTGTACCGCTGAAAGCTATATTGGTGGCGAATTTTTCGAGTCGAATTATTTAGACACCGACGAACCAAAACTCAGCCCGTATTTTCCGAACATTCATTCGTCTGTCGGTGGTGTGCGTTACAGCGATATTGCCGCGAGCGCGACTGAATGGCATCACAAATCATTGACCGTCGAAACTGAAAAAGACATCCCCTTTTTAGGTTTATTCAAAGAGCGTCAAGATGGCGCGGGGCATTCTTACGGCAACACGGCGGTGCGTGAATATATTCACATGACTGACGAAGCGATTTTGTACGTTGAAAAATCGCCCGAAGCCAGCGATTTAGCCTATTTAGATTTGGGTTATGAAAAACGTTCGCCCGAACAAATTGATAATGCGGGAATCACGCCAGCGTATCGTAGTTTTGCGAAAAATCTCTACGAAGAACGCGATGCGCGACCAGCGGCATTGCGCGACATTATGGATTTTCCTGCGGATGTTTTGCGGGCTGAAAGCGTTGACGATTTCGACAAAATTTTGGGCAATCAAAATCTGCGCGGCAACGTCAATTATTTAATTCGTGGTTTGTCAGTGGTCAATTCTGACAACGTGTTCAAAATCACTTTCACGGAAAATAACACGCAAGTGCGTTTGCAAAACTTAACAACGCATTTTCAAAAACGTTTTGTGCAAGATTTTCATTTAGTGTCTTGCACGTTGAATGTGGCGGCGGATTCTTTGATGGTCGCGAATGTGCCAGCGGGCAGTTTGTTGTTTGATTATTTGAACACGATTGAAACGGCAAGATTGTCGATTCCATTAGCTGACGTTCAGCCCGCGCATGAAATTACGAAAACGTTAGCATCAGGCGCAATGAGTCACGGCGCATTATTAGCCGAGGCGCACGAAGCCGTTGCACAAGGCACAAATATCGTCGGCGCATCCAGTAATTCGGGCGAAGGCGGCGAACATTCCAGCCGTTTCAATAGCATTCGTTCCAGCAAAATTAAACAATTTGCGTCAGGACGTTTTGGCGTTTGGACGGGTTATTTAGCCGACCCCACGATTGAAGAAATCGAAATTAAAATCGCCCAAGGTGCAAAACCTGGTGAAGGCGGACAATTGCCCGCCATGAAAGTGTCGGTAGAAATCGCGGCATTGCGTGGCGGCACACCGAAAGTCGAACTCGTCAGCCCGCCGCCGCATCACGACACTTATTCGATTGAAGATTTAGGGCAATTGATTCACGATGCCAAAGCGGCTCGCGTGAAAGTGGGCGTAAAATTGGTTTCGTCAGAAGGCATTGGCACAATTGCAGTTGGCGTGGCGAAAGCGGGCGCAGATGTTATCAACGTCGCAGGAAACACGGGCGGAACGGGCGCAGCAGCGGTTACAAGTTTGAAACACGCGGGACGTTCGCCTGAAATTGGCATCGCCGAAGTGCATCAAGCGTTGTCGTTAAATGGTTTGCGCGACAAAGTAATTTTGCGTGGTTCTGGCGCACATCAAAGCGGTTTGGACGTGGTGAAATCAGCGATTTTGGGTGCAGATTCATTTGAATTCGGCACGACGGCGTTGATGATGTTGCGTTGCGTGATGGCAAAAAATTGCAACATCAAATGTCCCGCAGGTTTGACGACTTCGCACGAAGAATTCAAAGGCGATCCGCGTGTTTTGGCGCAGTATTTTATGAACGTCGCGCACGAAGTTCGGGAATTACTCGCCTCGCTTGGTTATAAAAATTTGCGTGATATTCGCGGCAAAACTGATTTGCTCCATTTAATCGACCATTCTTGCATGATTGGGCAATTGAATTTAACCAAAATGTTGCGTCAAGTTGAAGAAGTTAAAATCGAAAAACCGATTTATTTGGAAGCGAATTTTAAAATTGACGACGAGCTTTTGCAGCGCGTGAAATCATTTTTTGAAGATGGTAAAACGGAACAATTGATTATTGACGGCGACAATTTCAAACTTAACAACAACGACAAAACCGTTGGCGGTCAGATTGCGATTGATATTGAACGCATTTTGAATTATGAATTCAAAGGCGACGCGCTATTTATTTATACGGCGGAAAATGGTCGGCGTTATTTAGCACCTGAGACGATTGAAATTGATACAAATGGTTCGGCTGGTCAAAGTTATGGCGCATTTTTAAATGACGGAATGCTTTTACATCATTTAGGCACGGCGAACGACGGCGTGGGCAAGTCAATGAGCGGCGGCGTGTTAGTCGTTGAATCACCAGGCGGCGGCATCAAAACGCAAGGCAATAATGTCTTAATCGGCAACTTCGCCTTGTTTGGCGCGACAGGTGGAAAATCGTTTATCAACGGCGAAGCGGGCGACCGTTTTGCAGTGCGAAATTCAGGCGCGATGGCGGTTGTCGAAGGTGTTGGCGATTTTGGTTGCGAATACATGACCAATGGCGTGGTGTTAAATATCGGCGGATTTGGTAAAGGTTTCTGCAACGGTATGTCAGGCGGTAACGCTTACCAATATGACCCAGAAAATAAACTTGCCGCGTTGTACGACAAAACGTCTGTGGAATTACACGATTTAACCGAAGACGATGCACACGAAAAAATCGTGTTGCACATGCTCGAACAACACGCCGAATATGCGAATTCAAGCAAAGCGCGAAATCTGTTGGCGAATTGGGCGAATGAACGTCAACATTTCAAATTTGCAACGCCGTTGTGGTTGTACAAAACGCAAACTGCCAGTTATTTAAAAGCGTCGATGGATGCCAAAGAAATGATTGAAGAATTGGCGGTTGAATTGGCGCAAACGCAAATCGCACAAGTTAAAAAAACCTATCAATCCGCGCAACCCTTGTTTAATGGCGCGATTCCAGCGTTTGGCGAAATTGACAGCGCGTTAGCATTCGATTTGATTAACAGTTTTGCGGTGTTTGATAAAGCGCAAGTGGTCGCAACTGAAATGCTCAAAACTGCGCCAGAATCACAACGCACGTCGGCTCACATCGAAAAAGCGGCGAAAAAATTGATTCTGGAACGTCCGCGCAAATTACAAGATGCGTTGGTCAAAACCACTCGTGAAGCCTACAGCAGTTATAACGCTGACGAAATTGCGGCGTTGCTGGCGGATAAACGGTTGAATGATTACAAAACGGCGTTAACGAATCGTTCGGTGCAAAGTATTAACTCGATGGGTTCGACGGTTTGGATTATTGAGCAAAGTCATGTTAATCGTGCCGCGCTGGCTGACATTACGCCTGTTGAGAAACATTTGGCGAGTTTGGTTGGGCTGGAATTGGCACAAGATGGGTTGAGTGCATTATGAGCAATGAAATTTCCCGAATTCAAACCGAGCTTAAAGCTAAAATTCTTCTTATTGAAAAAGAGCTAGATGCTGAACTTGCACGCTTTAGTGGAGCAGAAAATAAGAGTAAGCGAGGGGAGCTTTTAATCGCTGCTGATTTAGCTAAAGAAAAAGCTAGAGTTGATTCAGGGGATACTACAGCTAAAGCCCGTATTGCTGCCCATAATGAAATTTCCCTAATTCAAACCGAGCTTAAAGCTAAAATTTTTCTTATTGAAAAAGAGCTAGATGCTGAACTTGCACGCTTGAGTGGAGCAGAAAACAAGGATAAGCGTTGGGAGATTATAGTCGCTGCTGATTTAGCTAAAGAAAAAGCTAGAGTTGATTCAGGGGATGCTACGGCTGAAGCCCGTATTGTTGCCCATGAACAAGCAAAGAAAGATGATGCTGTTCTTACTGAAAAGATTTCAGCAAAAATACCACCTCTGGTTAAACCATATTTAGATAAGTTGTTATTAAAGAAAAAGCAGCTTGTTCGTGTTGATGATTATGGCAACGAAGATGTGTCAGCTTTTATAAAAGAACTTAATTATTTTTTTGATAAAACTATCAAAACAAAAATTGATATTCCTTATAACAAAGAAGATTTAGTTTGGAAAATTGTTGTAGATTTAATTTTTGATTATGAAGACAAAACGCCGTCGAAAGTTAAAAATTTAGATGACGTTAGTCCGATAGATTTTGAACATCAATGCGCCGACCTTTTGAATCAAAGTGGTTGGACAGCTCGCGTCACACAAGCAAGCGGCGACCAAGGCATTGACGTTATTGCGACTTACGAAAATGTGAAAGCTGTTTTTCAGGTTAAAAAATACTCGCAACCAGTTGGAAATAGTGCGGTTCAAGAAATCATTGCAGGAAAGGCTTTTGAGCAAGCGCACGTTGCCGCTGTGGTAACTAATTCGACATTCACGGCTTCGGCTAAAAAATTGGCTAATGCTACGGGTGTTTTTCTTTTGCATTATTCGGAATTGCCCGATTTTGCTGAAGAATTGGGACTTGTAGAAACTGAATAATAATTTAAATATCCAATGAATATGAAAACACACCAACTTCCAAACGACGCACCTTACAGCGACAATCAACGTGCATGGCTCGGCGGATTTTTCGCTGGCTTGCATTCGCAACTTGTGCAAAATAGCGGCAACGCACAAACGGCTTGCACCATCCATATTTTGTACGGTTCACAAACTGGCACAGCCGAATCGGTTGCGCGTGATGCCGTAAAAGTCGCCAAAGCACACGGTTTAAATCCTGTCATCAAAAGCATGGACGAAATCGATGCCGACGCGCTGGCAAAAATGGAAACCTTGCTCATCGTCACCAGCACTTACGGCGAAGGCGAAATGCCAGACAACGCACAAATGTTGTGGTCTGCGGTTCAAGCGGATTCGATGGCGAAATTAGAAAACTTGCAATTTGCGGTTTTAGCGTTAGGCGACACCAGTTACGATTTATTCTGCCAAGCAGGAATTGATTGGGACAACCGTTTAGCAGAACTCGGCGCAACCCGTTTGCAAACGCGCGTTGATTGCGACGTGGAATTTGAAGAACCTGCCGAAGAATGGATGCACTCAGTGATTCCTGCGTTAGCAGGTAGCGACGCAATTATCGCAATCGTTTCTGAAGACGACGACGAAAAGTCGCAATTCAACCGCAAAAATCCATTCCCCGCGAAATTGTTGGTGAATCGTTTATTGACGGCTGAAAATTCGTCAAAAGAAACCCGTCATTATGAAATTTCAATCGCGGGTTCGGGCTTGAGTTATGAAGCAGGCGATGCACTTTGCGTTGTACCAACAAATTGCCCCGAATTGGTTGAAAGTATTTTAAAAGCCATTAACTGTTTCGGCTCAGAATATGAAGACAAGCTACGCACACAGCTTGAAATCAAATCACCAAGCAAAGAATTGTTGCAAGAAATCGCCATGCGCTCTGGTAATCAAGAATTAAACGGGTTACTTTTGGCAAACGATAAAGAAACGTTAAGCGATTATTTGTGGGGACGTGACACTTTAGATTTGTTGTTACAAAATCCAACCGCTGAATTTTCAGCGGCAGAATTTATGGCGTTATTAAAACCGTTACAACATCGCGCTTATTCCATTTCATCGAGCGGCAAAGCCAATCCTGAAACCGTGCATTTGACTGTGGCGAGCGTGCGTTACGATTCGTTTGAACGTCCACACAAAGGCGTTTGTTCAACATTTTTGGCTGATTTGACCGACGAAACGACAGAAATTCGTTGTTTCTTCACGCCAAACAAAGTTTTCCGTGTGCCAGACAACAATGATTTGCCAATAATAATGGTTGGCCCTGGAACGGGAATCGCGCCATTCCGTGCATTTTTACAAGAACGCCAAACTCGTGGCGCGAAAGGTAAAAACTGGTTATTTTTCGGTGATCGCAACGCGGCAACTGATTTTATTTACCGCGATGAATTGGAGAAAATGGGCAACAGCGGTTTGTTAAATCGTTTGGATTTAGCCTTTTCGCGTGACCAAGAAGAAAAAATCTACGTTCAAGACAAAATGCGCGAACACGGCGCAGAATTATTCGCGTGGCTTGAACAAGGCGGTTATTTCTTCGTTTGTGGCGATGCGTATCGCATGGCGAAAGATGTTGATAAAGCCTTGCACGATGTCATTGCCACGCACGGAAATAAATCTGAACAACAAGCCATCGACTACGTTAATCAACTGAAAAAAGATAAACGTTACGTTCGTGACGTGTACTAAATGCACGCAGATTATTTTGATGTGAATTGCCAAAAATGTCCGCGTCTGGCGGCATTTTTGTGCGATGTAAAAGAAAAAAATCCGACGTATCATTGCAAGCCTGTCGCGCCATTTGGCGATAAAAATGCAAAATTATTGATTGTCGGATTAGCCCCAGGAATGCACGGTGCAAATGCCACGGGACGACCTTTTACAGGCGATTATGCGGGGCTTTTTCTATATGAAGCGTTGCATGAATTTGGGTTTAGTAATCGTCCGACTTCGGAATCGTTAAACGATGGTTTGATGTTGAAAAATGCCCGCATTACCAACGCCGTAAAATGTTTACCGCCACAAAACAAACCGACGGGTGACGAAATCAATGTTTGCAATTCATTTCTCGCGGCAGAATTACAAACGTTGCCCGATAACGCAGTGATTTTGACGCTCGGTCTAATCGCGCATCAAGCGGTTTTAAAAACCTACGACTTGAAATTATCCAGCGCGAAATTTGCCCATAACGTCAAACACGAACTACCAAACGGACATTTTTTAGTCAATTCGTACCACACTAGCCGTTATAACGTGAATACAAAACGCCTCACAAAAGAAAGTTTCAATGCTGTTTTTGAAACGATTTTGCCTCTTTTATGCGAACCACCAGCTTGAGCAGGTGGTTGTTTATTGAACTTAAACCACCGTCAACATGGCATTTAAGGCTTCTTTCGCTAACAGCACATCTCTCGCGGGAACTGAAATTTGATTCACAACGTGACCGGCAACCAAATTTTCTAACACCCACGCTAAATGCTGCGGATCGGTTCTAAACATCGTCGAACACATGCACAACATCGGTGACATGAAATGCACATTTTTACCCTGTCCTTGGCACTCTTCGTTTAAACGATTAACCAAATTTAATTCCGTCGCCACGAGCCAGCGACTGCCATTTTCAGCAGCGCGGATGGTTTTCAAAATAAATTCGGTCGAGCCAACATAATCCGCTTTTTGACAAACTTCAAAAGACGCTTCGGGATGCGCGATAATTTTCGTTTCTGGATACAGCGCAAGAAAATTGTCGATATGTTCGGGCTTAAACATTTGATGCACCGAACAAAAACCATTCCACAAAATCAGTTTGGCGTTTTTAATTTCTTCGATGGTCAAACCACCCATCGGTTGGGTGAAATCCCACACAACCATGTCGCCTAAACTCATGCCCATGCGGTGTGCGGTGTTACGTCCCAAATGTTGGTCTGGGAAAAATAGCACTTTTTCGCGTCGTTCAAAACTCCAATTCAAAATCTTTTCTGCGTTTGACGATGTGCAAACAATCCCGCCGTGTTCGCCGCAAAAGGCTTTTAAATCTGCCGCTGAATTGATGTAAGTAACTGGTGTGACTTCGTTTTCCACGTCCAAAACTTGCGCGAGTTCAGACCAACATTGATTAACTTTCATCAAATTCGCCATGTCCGCCATTGAACAACCAGCGGATAAATCGGGCAAAATCGCAATTTGATTCGGACGCGACAAAATATCAGCGACTTCCGCCATAAAATGCACGCCACAAAACACGATATATTCGGCGGTTGATTCGGCGGCATCTTTCGATAATTTTAAGGAATCGCCTGAAAAATCGGCGTGTTTAAAGACTTCGTTGCGCTGATAATGATGACATAAAATTACACAACGGTCGCCCAATGTCGCTTTCGCTGCCTCGATGCGTGTGTCACATTCTTCGTCGTTTAATATCGCATAATCGTAAAGAGGTAATGTCATTTTTTTAACTCGGTTGTTAGAAATTAAGGAAATTATTCGTTGCTGTAAGAATTGTAATGGGTAGGATTCGCGCAATTTTGAAAGCGTGAATAATTCCCTTGGAACATTAAACGAACCATTCCGAGTGGCCCATTTCGTTGTTTGCCAATAATCAATTCTGCTGTGCCTTTGTCAGGACTATTTTCATTGTAAACTTCGTCACGGTAAATAAATAAAATCAAATCCGCGTCTTGTTCAATTGCGCCTGAATCGCGTAAATCCGACATCACCGGACGTTTATTAGGGCGTTGTTCTAAATTACGATTCAACTGCGACAACGCAATAACGGGTACATTTAATTCTTTCGCCAACGCCTTTAAACCGCGCGAAATATCAGAAATTTGTTGAACGCGACTTTCGCCGCTGGTAGGTGAATTCATCAACTGCAAATAATCCACCACAATCAAACCCAATTGACCGTGTTCACGCGCCAAACGACGCGCTCTAGCACGAATTTCACTCGGCGTAAGCGCGGCACTGTCGTCAATAAATAGTTTGGTACTATTCAGCATCGTCAACGCCATCGTTAATCGCGGCCAATCATTGTCGTCCAATTTACCCGAACGCACAGCTTGTTGTTCGATGCCGCCGAGCGACGACATCATTCGCATCACAATCGCATCACCAGGCATTTCCATACTAAAAATAGCCACGGGTTTTTGATTTTTAATGGCGAAGTTTTCGGCGATATTCATGGCAACGGTGGTGTTGTGAACGACGGTCATATCGTCAAGCAGAAATAATTTATTTCCGTCAATTTCAAAGCCGAAATACTCATCTTCGCCGTCAATTTCAACACTAATTCCAGTTTGATTCCACGAGCGATTGCACGTCCACAGCTTGGCTTTTTTGCGTTCAATTTTTACGGGGATTTTGTCAACATTGCCAAAAAAACGCACCCGATAAACCGGATTTTCGTAATTAAGTTCGGCAATTGTCGCCTGTTTTTCAATCAACGAAGTTCGATAACCCAAACTATCGCACAAGAATTTAATTTGTGTGGCTAACGCAAAACTGTTTTGCGTGATTTCGTAACCACCGCAGGCGGCATCGTAATGCCCGTCGCTGTCCATTAAACCCGCTAACAATTCCAAACGGTTTGCGCGGGAATTGATAATAAACGCTTCGGGAATGTGTTTATTGCCGATTAAATTGAGCAATTCTAAAACGTTAACATCGATTTCGTTATTCGCATCGCCCAACCACAAACCCAAAAAATACGGATTCAGTGGCAACGTCTGTTCTGCAAAATCGACGGCGACTTTGTAGCCTTTATAATTCGATTTGAATTTTTCAGAAGCATTTAAATACTCCATCAACGGTAAATTTAACACATCACCATTTTGGTGCTTGCCTTCGCTGCGACTTCGTTTCAAAGATAAAATATGTGATTCATTGACACGATAATCGATGGCTTTATTTTGGCGAATCCAATACATCCTTTCACGTCCATGCGCTAACGATAAAACGTGTCGCGGCGTAGAATCATCGCCCATTAAACAATCACCGACTTCAATGTTTTCGACATTTTTGACTTCACCCGAATAGAGCAAAATCTTCGTACCTTTGCCAAAACATTTCCCCATCGACGGTCTACCCGCAATAATTACCAAATCCGACGGTTGCAAACCCGAAGTCAGCGCGTCCAAATCATCAAAACCAGTTGATGCGCCCGTAATCGAACCATCGAGTTCGGCGAGTAATTCAATTTTTTCAATGGTTTTTTTCGCCAACGCCCGAATCCCAATAAAACCGCCTTCGTTGGATTTTTGGGTTTGTTCGGCAATTTTAAAAACCAGCTGTTCTGCCGTTTCGAGTAAATCTTGCGTGGTGCGTCCTTCAACTTGATAAACCGAATTTGCAATCGTTGTTCCCGCGCTAATCAATTGCCGCAACACCGATTTATCACGCACGATATTGGCGTAAGCCTCGACATTCGTGGCGCAAGGCGTGTCTTTCGATAACACAATCAAATACGCTAACCCCCCAATTGCGTCTAATTGTCCCAACGATTTCAACGATTCCGACAGCGTAATAATATCAAACGGAATTTGTTGTTCCGCTAATTGGGCAATTATGCGAAAAATAAGTTTATGCGAACGCAGATAAAAATCGACCTCCGACAGTTTATCGGCAACCGTGTCCCACGCGCCATTTTCAATAATCAATGACCCTAAAACAGATTGTTCAGAGTGAATCGAATTTGGCGGAATTTTTAGCGCATCAAAAATGGGATCGCGCTCAAGTAAATAACTTTCAGACATGGCTTCTCTTGGTGATGGCTCAATCAATACAGCGAAAAAAAGCGCGGTTTTAGTGATAAACCACGCTCCATTTTTCCTTCATTTATGTTTATTTTTCGGTAAATTCGAGCGGAAGTTTAGCAGAAATTCCACCGCTAAACTACGTTGACACCATGCAAAAAATTGTCTGGGTAACGCTAAAAAATTTAACAATGTTACAATGCCTTGCGTTGCGTTCTTTACACTTTCTACAAAAGACTGGATGATTAGAGCGGTCTATCTGATTTAAAATTATTTTTCAAAATTAGCAAAACTTAATAATATGCCTAAACATAATAATAAAACCCCTAAAAAATATACGCTGAAATTTACGTTAGTTTCTGCATTCTGTGGATTATCGTTGCTGGGGTCTATGATTTCCACAGTAGTCACATCGTACGAAATGAGCGGTTTTCTTCGAGAGCAATTGCGCCTTAGACTGACCGATATTGCTCGTATTACGGCAAGTCAAATTGATGGCGATTTGCATAGTGAAGTGACTCCCCACGTTGATGTAAACAACGCTTCACTTGTTAAGTTAAAACATGATTTACAGTCTATGCGTCATTACGGTACAGGGATTGCCAATGCGTACACGCTGAGAAAAATGGATAACGGCGATATTGTTCTCATCATCGATGGTTCGAAAAAAAGCCAAAACGTTACAGGTGATATTTATCCACGCGATTCGCTTTCGGAAACGCTTTTAAGCACATTTAATGCGACCATTGAAAATGAAAATAAGGTCGTTTACACCGAACCCGAAATTCATAAAAATCCTCAAGGCGTTTGGTTATCCGCTTACGCGCCAATTTTCACTTCGTCCGGCAAACTTGATGGGATTGTCGGCATTGATGTGTCGGCGCAAAATATTTTTGATCATGAGCTGGAATCCAAAATCACAATGATTTTGGTGTCGCTCACGACTATGCTTTCTATGCTCCCCTTTGGATTTCTAATTGCGAATAGAATTCGCCGACCTTTGGCGGAATTAACCCTTGAAATGGAAAAGGTCGGCAAGTTTGAACTTGATGGTGAAATAGACATATCGTCGAATGTTCATGAAATCAACAGCATGGCATTACAGCTTGCAAATATGAAGCGCGGTTTACGGTCGTTTAAAAAATATGTACCAGCGGATTTAGTTCGTGAGTTGATCAATATGGGCGCGGATGCCAATTTAGGCGGTGAGAAAAAGAATTTGACGATATTTTTTTCGGATATAGCAAATTTCACCGCGATTTCGGATAAATTAGAACCTGAAGAATTGGTTGGCTTTTTAGGTGAGTATTTGACGGTTATGAATGCCAGTTTGTTAAAAAATCAGGCAACCGTGGATAAATACATTGGTGATGCGGTGATGGCTTTTTGGGGCGCACCCCAATATGTTGAAAATCAAGCCATTAAAAGCTGTTTGGCGGCATTGGAATGTCAGCGACAAATTCAGTTACTCAGTCAAAAATGGAAATCAGAAGGGTTAGATTTCGCTTTTTTTACCCGAATTGGTATTCATACCGGTGATGTGATTGTAGGCAATATCGGCTCTGAAACTCGCATGAATTATACCGTAATTGGTGACAGTGTGAATTTAGCCAGTCGTATAGAATCAGTGAACAAGTTTTATAATACGTCGATTTTGATTAGCGAAACTACCTATCAAGAAGCCAAAGAGGATATTGTCACACGCTTGGTGGATTGTGCTGTTTTAAGTGGGAAGGCGACACCGATTAAACTTTATGAATTAGTAGGTTCCAAAGGTTATGTGGGTGAAAAGAAAATGCGCCAAATTGAAATGTATGAAAAAGCATTTCATTTTTACCAAGCGCGGCAGTTTTCAGAGTCAATCATTTTGCTCGAAAAACTACTGAAACAAACCCCGTTAGATTATTCGACCGCCCTGTTGCTTAAACGTTGTAAAAATTATCAAATCAATCCACCTGCTGCTGATTGGCAAGGTGAATATGTTTTAGCGAGCAAATAGATTGGAAAATCTAAAATTCACTTGTTTTTAGTCTTATCATCCACATAATAACAATGGCGCAACCGCGTTTTTCATTCATAACAACAATCTTGGAGTGTACAAAATGGCAGTTTCATTAAGCAAAGGCGGCAATGTTAATTTAAGTAAAGAAGTCCCGAATTTAAACAAAATCGTTGTCGGTTTGGGTTGGGCAGAACGCGCCACTGACGGCGTGGCATTCGATTTAGATGCCAGTGCTTTTTTACTCAAAGCGGACGATAAAGTTCGTAGCGACAAAGATTTTTGCTTTTATGGCGAAAAAATAGTTGCCGATGGTGCCGTTCAACATGCAGGTGATGATAGAACGGGTGCCGGTGCGGGCGATGACGAAACCATTAAAATCGAATTATCCAGAGTGCCAGTGGACATCAACCGTGTCGTTTTTTGCGTCACGATTGATGAAGGCGAAACGCGCCACCAAAATTTTGGTCAAGTGCGAAATGCTTACATTCGCGTGATTAACGAAGACGGCGGCGTGGAATTAGCGCGTTATGATTTGAGTGAAGACGCTTCAACTGAAACCGCTATGATTTTCGGTGAATTGTATCGCAATGGTACAGATTGGAAATTCCGTGCAGTTGGACAAGGTTTTGCAGGCGGATTGGCTCCGTTAGCGACTTCTTTTGGCGTAAGTGTTTAGGACTGAAAATGGCGATTAACCTCGAAAAAGGGCAAAAAATTTCCCTCTCCAAAGAATCCGGTGCAACGCTCACGAAAGTGGTCATGGGGTTGGGGTGGGACGCAAAACAAACCGGCGAGAAAAAAAGCGGGTTATTGGGTGGATTATTCGGCGGTTCTGGCGGTGGTTCGATTGATTTAGATGCGTCCTGCATTATGTTTGCGGGTAATAAAGAAGTGGACGCAATTTACTTCGGGCGACTTAAAAGCAAAGACGGTAGCATTGTTCACACAGGTGATAATCGCACCGGTAAAGGCGACGGCGATGACGAACAAATTATCGTGGACTTGAGCCGCGTACCTGAAAACGTCACAGCGTTGGTTTTTACGGTTAATTCATTCAGCGGACAAACGTTTGATGAAGTTGAAAATGCGTATTGCCGTTTGTTAGACGGTGGTAATCAGAACGAAATTGCGCGTTACACATTGACTTCACAAGGCGCACACACCGCACAAATTATGGCAAAATTGTATCGTCACAATGGCGAATGGAAAATGCACGCGATTGGTGAAAACGCCACCGGTCGCACGATTGAAGATTTGTTCCAACCAATTAGTTTGTTGTTATGAAAATAATGGCAAAAGTGCTTGCGGCGGGTTTGTTGGCAACATTTGCCTTTTCGGTCGTAGCGGAAGAAATTGGCGAAGTGTCAACTACGTTTAATTTACTCAGTCCGAACAGTAAAATTGTGATTGAAGCCTTTGATGATCCCGAAGTCGCAGGCGTAACGTGTCACGTTTCAAAAGCAAAAACAGGCGGTTTAAAAGGCGCGGTGGGTTTGGCTGAAGATCCGTCTGAAGCGTCAATTGCGTGCCGTCAAATTGGCGCGATTGATGTCAGCAAATTAGGAAATTTGAAAAATGGTGACGTGGTTTTTAAAGAAAACCGCTCGTTAATTTTCAAAACGCTGCAAGTGGTGCGTTTCTTGGACAAAAAACGAAACGTGCTGATTTACTTGGTTTACAGCGACAAATTGATTGACGGCTCGCCGAAAAATTCGATTTCAACGGTGCCAATCATGAAGTGGAATTAACGCCTCTCAAATTCTAAGCGGTCAAAACTCGTTTTTATCGCTTAGAACTTTTTCAAAATCCCGCCTAAAATCCGCTACACAACACACAATTCCCCCTCAATCGTAGTATTTTTATAGTGTTACAACTGTGCTATTCTATCGCCGATTTTTATGAATGTTTTTGAACAGAATTCTAAGAGCGAGTGAACATGACAGAACCAACTATGATGCAGACCGTGCAGACGATTGTCGCCGATCTCAAAGATAAAAAAGGCGCGTTACTTCCGATTTTGCACGCGGTGCAGAATGCGTTAGGTTATGTGCCACCCGAAACCGTTCCAACCATTGCCAAAGAATTAAATTTGTCCCGCGCGGAAGTGCATGGCGTGATTAGTTTTTATCATTATTTTCGTGATACCGCGCCAGGCAAACATACGATTCAAGTTTGCCGTGCCGAATCGTGTTTATCACTTGGCGGAAAAGAATTAGAAAATCACGTTAAAACCAAACTCGGCATTGATTACCACGAAACCACCGCAGACGGACAATTTTCACTTGAACCGATTTATTGTTTAGGCAATTGCGCGTGTTCGCCCGCGATTCAAATTGGCAAAGATGTTTATGGCAAAGTTTCAACGGCTGATTTTGACGAACTTTTGAAGGAGAAATCGGCATGAGTATCACAGTTTATGTGCCTTGCGATTCAAGCGCGGTCTCAGTTGGCGCAGATCGTGTCGCCAATGCCATCGCGCAAGAAGCTGAAAAACGTGGCGTTGAAATCAACATTGTTCGGAATGGTTCGCGCGGCATGTATTGGCTTGAACCGATGGTTGAAGTCGCAACCGATAACGGTCGAATTGCTTACGGCGCAGTGAAAACCAGCGACGTTTCGAGTTTATTTGATGCCGATTTTTTAAACGATGGTTCACACGCATTATCTTTAGGTTTAACCGAAGAAATTCCGTATTTCAAAAACCAACAACGTTTAACATTTGCTCGCGTTGGCATTACCGATCCCGTTAGTTTAGAAGATTACATGGCGCATGACGGTTATCGTGGTTTAAAAAATGCGTTAGAAATTTCGCAAGCTGACATCGTCAAACACGTTTCCGATTCAGGTTTGCGTGGACGTGGCGGCGCGGCATTTCCAACAGGCATTAAATGGAACACCGTTTTAAATACGCAAGCTGATCAAAAATACATTATTTGCAATGCGGACGAAGGCGATTCAGGCACATTTTCTGACCGTATGATTATGGAAGGCGACCCGTTTGTGTTAATCGAAGGCATGACGATTGCGGGTTTGGCGGTTAGCGCAACGCAAGGTTATATTTATTTACGCATCGAATATCCGCACGCTTTTGAAATTTTAAACACGGCGATTGCCAATGCTTACGCGGCGGGTTATTTGGGCGACGACGTTCAAGGCAGCGGACGCGCGTTCCATTTGGAAGTTCGCCAAGGCGCGGGCGCGTACGTTTGTGGCGAAGAAACTTCATTGATGGAAAGTTTAGAAGGCAAACGCGGTTTGGTGCGTTTCAAACCACCATTGCCAGCAATCAGCGGATTATTCGGCAAACCCACCGTTGTGAATAACGTGATTTCATTGGCTTCTGTGCCAATCATTTTAGACAAAGGCGGCGATTTTTACCGCGACTTCGGCATGGGACGTTCACGCGGCACGTTGCCGTTGCAATTGGCGGGAAATTTAAAACATCCAGGTTTGGTTGAATTAGCGTTTGGCGTGACGTTGCGCGAATTACTTTATGATTTTGGCGGTGGTTCTGCGACAGGAAAACCGATTCGTTCGGTTCAAGTTGGCGGGCCTTTGGGCGCATATTTGCCCGAATCACAATTCGACACACCTTTGGATTATGAAGCGTTTGCGGCACTTTGGGCGGTTGTCGGTCACGGCGGAATTGTGGCATTTGATGACACGGTCGATATGGCAGAAATGGCAAAATACAGCATGGAATTCTGCGCGGTTGAATCGTGTGGAAAATGTACGCCATGCCGAATCGGTTCAACGCGCGGTTATGAAGTGATGGACGAAATCGTCAATAAACGCGATTTAGACAAAAACATTCCGTTGTTACGTTCGTTGTGTGACACGATGTTGAACAGTTCATTATGCGCGTTAGGCGGCATGACTCCATATCCTGTGTTGAGTGCGCTCAATCATTTCCCTGAAGATTTTGGTGTCCGCGTCGAACATAATGCCGCTTAAAATAATAACGAGAATAAAACAATGAGCATAAATAAAGAAAAAGATTTCGGCACGCCGGCGAGTTCGGCGACCGAAATGGTCAATTTAGAAATTGACGGTTTTAAAGTCACCGTTCCTGCGGGAACGTCGGTAATGCGTGCGGCGGCAAGCATTGGGATTGATATTCCAAAACTCTGCGCGACTGACAGCATCGAACCATTTGGTTCATGTCGTTTGTGTGTGGTGCAAATTGAAGGCGGTCGCGGTTTGCCTGCTTCGTGTACAACGCCTGTTTTTGAAGGCATGAAAGCCGTCACCCAAAATCAAAAACTCGCCGAAGTGCGTCGCGGTGTCATGGAATTGTATATTTCTGATCACCCATTAGATTGTTTAACGTGTTCAGCAAATGGCGATTGTGAATTGCAAGATATGGCGGGCGCGGTCGGTTTGCGCGAAGTGCGTTATAACCCTGTCGAAACACATTTAAATGCTGAAAAAGACACGTCAAACCCGTATTTCACCTTTGACCCAAGTAAATGTATTGTCTGTTCACGTTGCGTTCGCGCGTGTGAAGAAACGCAAGGCACATTCGCGTTAACCATCGACGGACGCGGTTTTGATTCCAAAGTTTCACCTGGACAAAACGAAGATTTTTTAAGTTCTGAATGTGTTTCATGTGGCGCGTGTGTTCAAGCCTGTCCGACTGCAACGTTAATGGAAAATAACGTTATCGAAAATGGTCAACCTGAACACGCCATTATCACAACGTGTGCATATTGCGGCGTGGGCTGTTCATTCCGTGCTGAAATGAAAGGCGAGCAAGTCATTCGTATGGTGCCTGACAAAAATGGTCAAGCCAATCACGGACATTCATGCGTAAAAGGACGTTTTGCCTTTGGTTACGCGACGCACAAAGACCGCATCACAAAACCCATGATTCGTGCCAGTATTCAAGATGCTTGGAAAGAAGTTTCATGGGAAGAAGCGATTGCTTACGCAGCATCAGAAATGAAGCGCATTCAAGCGAAATATGGCAAAGATTCCGTCGGCGGCTTAACGTCATCACGTTGCACCAACGAAGAAGCCTATTTAGTTCAAAAATTGATTCGTGCAGGTTTTGGCAATAACAACGTGGATACTTGTGCGCGAGTTTGCCATTCACCAACAGGTTACGGTTTAAAACAAACGTTTGGCGAATCATCGGGAACACAAGATTTTGATTCGGTGATGAAAGCGGACGTAATTTTAGTCATTGGCGCAAATCCAACTGACGGACATCCTGTGTTTGGTTCGCAAATGAAAAAACGTTTGCGTCAAGGTGCGAATTTAATTGTCGTTGATCCGCGCGAAATTGATTTAGTCAAAACGCCACACGTTCAAGCTGATTATCATTTGAAATTACGTCCAAGTACCAACGTAGCGTTAATCAATGCGTTGGCACACGTTATTGTAAGTGAAGGTTTAGTCGATGAAGATTTTGTCAATGCGCGTTGTGAAATTGCCTCGTTTAATAAATGGCGCACGTTTATTGCCGATGAACGTCATTCACCTGAAGCGACTGAATCGATTACAGGTGTTCCAGCGGCAGAAATGAGAGCGGCGGCGCGTTTGTATGCCACGGCAAAAAATGGCGCGATTTATTACGGTTTAGGTGTCACGGAACACAGTCAAGGTTCGACAATGGTTATCGGCATTGCAAATTTAGCGATGGCGACAGGCAATTTAGGACGTGACGGCGTGGGTGTGAATCCATTACGCGGACAAAATAACGTGCAAGGCTCGTGCGATATGGGTTCGTTCCCGCATGAATTACCGGGTTATCGCCACGTTTCTGACCCTAAAACACATGATTTATTTGAAAAAACATGGGGTGCAAAATTAAGCATCAATCCTGGTTTGCGAATTCCAAATATGTTTGATGCGGCAATGGATGGCACATTTATGGGCTTGTATTGCGAAGGCGAGGATATTGCTCAATCTGACCCCGATATTACGCACGTTCACGCGGCTTTGCGGGCAATGGAATGTGTGATTGTGCAAGATATTTTCTTGAACGAAACGGCGAAATTCGCACACGTTTTCTTGCCAGGTGCATCGTTTTTAGAAAAAGATGGCACATTTACCAACGCTGAACGCCGTATTTCACCTGTTCGTAAAACCATGCGTCCACTTGCGGGTTATGCCGATTGGGAAGTCACGCAAATGTTGTCGAACGCGCTCGGCTATCCGATGAATTACAGTCATCCGTCTGAAATCATGGCTGAAATTGCCAGTCTCATGCCAACTTTTGTGGGTGTGAGTTATGCAAAAATTGACGAATTAGGCAGCATTCAATGGCCTTGTTATGACGAAGCGTCAACGGGTACGCCGATTATGCACACGGAAGAATTTTTGCGTGATAACGGCAAAGGCTTGTTTATGTTGACCGAATTTGTTGCGACGCAAGAACGTGTGAATGGCAAGTTCCCCTTGATTTTGACAACAGGTCGAATTTTGGCGCATTACAACGTGGGCGCACAAACGCGCCGTACCGAAAATAATGTGTGGCATTCGGAAGATATTTTAGAAATTCATCCGCACGATGCGGAAGATCGTGGCATTCACGATGGCGATTGGGTCGGCATTAAAAGTCGTGTGGGCGAAACGGTTTTACACGCTTTGGTTTCAGAGCGCGTGCAACCTGGTGTCGTTTATACTACGTTCCATTTTCCTGAATCGGGCGCGAATGTGATAACGACTGATAATTCCGATTGGGCGACAAACTGCCCAGAATATAAAGTCACAGCGGTTCAAGTCACCAAAGTCACGCAAAGTTCAGAATGGCAGCAAGGTTATCGCGCTTTCACTGAAAATCAACTCGATTTGTTAGCGCAAGCGGCTCATGCCTAACGACGAATTTTTAGCCTCGGTGCTGGAATTGGGCTGGTCAAGTTATCAGTCTGTTCCAGTAATCCGTTTTAAAAATGGCGAGATTTCAACAGTTGATGATTTTGTCGCCGAAGAAGTGCCTGTTGTGTTGATGTATAACGGCGTTTCACACGTCGTTATGCTAGCAACGCCAACGAATTTAGAAGATTTTGCATTGGGTTTTAGTTTGACCGAAGGCATTATTGCGAATGCGGCAGAATTGGAATCGGCGAAAATGTATCAACGCTCGAACGGTATCGAAGTTCAGCTAAAAATTCCAGAGGTACGTTTGCAAGGTTTAGCCGACAAAGGACGTAATTTAACGGGTCGCACAGGCTGTGGGTTGTGTGGCGCGACGACATTAAAACAAGCGATTAAACCAACACGCTCGGTTTCTGGCGAGTTGAAAATATCTGCCGCGCAACTCACAACGGCGTTGCGTAATTTATCGGAACATCAAAAGTTGAACCAATTGACCGGCGCAATTCATGCCGTGGCTTGGGTTTCGCCCGAAAAGGGAATTATTGAGTTACGCGAAGATGTTGGGCGACACAATGCGTTGGATAAATTGATTGGCGCGTTGTTGAAACGTAACACGGATTTTGGCGCAGGTTTTATGATTACGACCAGTCGCGCGAGTTATGAAATGGTGCAAAAAGCGACGGCGGTTGGCGTGACAATTTTGGTGGCGATTTCAGCTCCGACAGCGTTAGCCATTCGATTAGCTCAAGCATCGGGTTTAACGTTAATAGGTTTTGCGCGGGATAATTCTTGCGTGATTTACAGTCATTCACAACGATTTACGGAATAAATGAGTATGAAGATTGAACGATTAGTCAAAATGGCAAACGATATTAGCGCGTTTTTTGATGCTGACCCTGATAAAACCATTGCGGTGGAAGGGGTGAAAAATCACATTTCGCGTTCGTGGGAGTCAAGAATGCGTCAGGCGATTATTGACCATTTAAAAAATCATGATGGTGAAGGTTTATCACCGTTAGCAAAAACAGCAGTTTCTCAAATTACGGTTTAAAGTTTTTCAAAAATAGGCGTGAATTTATTCGCGCCTTTCAAACTCTGCTAGCATTCCACAATGTCCAATCAAAATTCTTTTTACTGTAACCCACATTAACAAGCATGTTTTCAAATTTAGATATTTAATTATGTAGCCTACTCAATGTGAGCAAAAGAGAAAATCTGAGCAATTTTCGGAAACATGAGGGGTGGTTTTTTGTGGTAAAATTTGCCAAAAATCTGCATCAAATCAAATTAAGTAAGCAAACGAAAGGAATGTGTGAATTAGGTCGGTTAACGCTGGCACGCTTACCTGCTTCGATCAAAATAGACGAAGTTTTCACACGCAAATAAATGAGTTTTTTAGTACCGTTTGAATTGATTCCACTTTGGCAAAATTTTATGGCGTGGTGGTCGCCCATCGATAAATCGATGGAAGAATTTATTTATTATTACCCGCTATTCATGGCTTACATCTGGATGTTTGGCGCAATTATTTTCTGTTTGCGTTATGAATGGCATCAACCAAAATCGGCTTTTACAATCACTGATAATTTGCCACACGTTTCGATTTTAGTGCCTTGTTATAACGAAGGTGAAAATGTCCGCGAAACGATTGGGATTTTACAAAAACAACATTATCCCAATTTTGAAATCATCGCCATTAACGACGGCAGCAAAGACAATACGCTGGAAATCCTGCAAGAACTCGCCACGCACTACGACAATTTGCGCGTGGTGAATTTGGCAACCAATCAAGGTAAAGCAATGGGTTTGCGAACGGCGGCGTTGTTGGCGAAAAGCGAAATTTTGGTGTGTATCGACGGCGATGCGTTGTTGTCGCCCGACGCGGTCGGTTGGATGGTGCGGCATTTTATCGAAAATCCTAACGTTGGCGCGGTGACGGGAAATCCACGCATTCGCAACCGTTCAACCTTGCTCGGACGCATTCAAGTCGGCGAATTTTCAGCGATTGTCGGCATGATTAAACGGGCGCAACGTTCTTACGGAAAAGTGTTCACGGTGTCGGGCGTGATTGCCGCGTTTCGTAAATCAGCGTTGCACAACGTCGGTTATTGGAGCAACGACATGATTACCGAAGACATCGACATCAGTTGGAAATTACAGCTTGCAGGTTGGACAATTCGTTTTGAACCGAATGCGTTGTGCTGGGTGTTGATGCCAGAAACGTTGAACGGTTTGTGGAAACAGCGCGTGCGGTGGTCGCAAGGTGGAAGCGAAGTTTTATTGCGCTATTTTCGAGATTTATTTCGTTGGTCATCGCGCGGAATGTGGCTGCTTTACGGTGAATGTTTGATTAGCGTGACGTGGGCTTTTTTGATTTTGCTGCATTTGCTGTTTGTGCCACTGGAATTTTTGACTTTGACGGCGAATGAATCGCTGCATGATTTGAGTCCGAGTTGGACAAGTATGTTGTTGAGCGTGACGTGTTTGTTGCAATTCGGCGTGAGTTTAGCGATTGATTCACGCTACGAATCACAAACGGGCGGTGTGGGTCGTTATTATTATTGGATGGTGTGGTATCCGATTGTGTATTGGTTGATGAATGTCGGCACGACCATTGTCGGCACGTTTCGGGCGATTAGAAAAAAACGCGGACAACGCGCCGTTTGGGTCACTGTCGATAGAGGATTGCGCGAAAAATGAAACAATACATTATCAACGTTCCACAATTGCAAAGTGTGTCGAAACGGTTGAGTAGTTTCGCCGTTTCTGTGATTTGTTGGATTATGTGGGGCTATTTACTTTATCCAATTGTCACAGTTATCAATTGGTTACGCGGCGATTACGACGTAATTAACGAAATGCGCTGGTTTGGCGGCTATAAAAGTCTGTTGGAATTACTGGAAATTTACCTCGGCACGCTGATTATTTTAGGCGTGGTGTGGATTGCGTGGATTTTGCTGCGGAAATTGCGCCGACAGCGTATTTTGCCCGCCGCGAAAAAAAAGGTCACGGATGATGAAATGGCGACATTCTATCAGGTCGAAAAAGAAAAATTAGTGCAAAGTCGAGAACAACAAAACGTCACTGTGTTTTTCGATGAACACGGACAAATTGTTGATTTTAAATTTTCAGGAGAATCTTAAAATGCCCACATCGAACCAAAAAATCGTGCGTATTCATAATGAAGTTGAAAAAGCGACGCTGTCAAAAGCGCAGAAGAAATTTAACGATTTAATGAATAAAATTGAGGTGAAAAAAAAATTATTACAAGAATGGCAAGAATCTCGTTCCGCTTATCAACAGCGTTTTATGTCAGAATATCGACCGCTTACGAATGATTATAACGATTGCCGAGTTCAATTAGTGTATTTATTGGATGAAGCGTATCACGATAAAGCCTTTAAAAAAACCGACAAAGCGAAACTTCAAAATCTCATTAGTGACATCGCCATCACGCTGATTTATGAAGGTTTTGACGAATTAAAAGAAATTTACAATCGGCATAATGACACCGATTTTGACACCGAAGATAAAAATGCCGACGCTTCGATTGATGACGCAATGAAATCGATGATGGAAGAAATGTTTGGTATGGAATTCGATGACGATGCCGATTTAAGTTCGCCCGAAAAAATGCGCGAAGCGTTTGAGCAGAAAATGCAGGCAGATTTGGAACGCCAACGCCATCACGAAGAACGACAAAATAAGCGAAAAAAATCGGCGAAAATGTTGGAAAAAGAAGCACTTCAAAAAGAAGAAGAAAAAAACGCCAGCAAATCGATTCAAGAAGTTTTCCGTAAATTAGTCGGCGTATTGCATCCCGATCGTGAACCCGATGCCGCCGAACGTGAACGCAAAACTGAAATCATGCAACGGGTGAATGCAGCGTATGCCAAAAAAGATTTGCTGCAATTATTGGCGTTACAATTGGAAATTGAACAAATCAATCAAACGCAGCTCAATACCATTGCCGAAGATCGCCTCAAGCATTTCAATAAAATCTTGCAAGAACAGCTCAACGAATTGACGCAAGAAATTACTGAAATTGAATATCCATTTAGAGCGCAGTTGAATATGTCGCCGCGTTCAAATTTGCCGCCGCAACAGATATTTAAAGGATTGGCGAGTGACATTAGAAATATACAACTCACTATTCAAGAAGTGAAAAGCGAATTGAAAGCCTTTCAAAATCCCGAAAACCTGAAAGCGGCATTGAGAAATTACCGGCTTTAACGGGTCTCAAGCATAAGAAATTCGATATATCTCCGTAATTGAAATCACTTCCTTTCAAAGTTCGATGGCTTGGGCATTGGTTCTTTGGTTTGATGACATTTGCAGGTTTGATTTTGTTGACTTAGGATTTGCTCACAATCGGCAAAGGTGAAACTAGAAAAGTGTTAAGAAAAGAGGCGCGTGTTGCGTCTCTTTTTTAGTCAAAATTCACTTCATCTCAAATTGCGGTTTGTCATATTGCCGATTGCCAATCGAATCTGTGGGCAAAATTTTATTGCCTTCAATTTTGTAGCTTTGTTTATCGTAGCGTTTGTTGCCGATTGAATCGGTTTCGTAGATTCGCCCATTATCCGTAATGGTGTAAGACGGTTTATCGTATTGGCGGTTGCCAATTGCGTCCGTCGAATAAATGCGTTTGTCGGCGGCTTGCGCGGATAAGGTGAAAATTATTAGAATGGTGAAAAGTGTGTGTTTCATGGGCTTTTAATTAAATATGTGAATTATTTATTTCAGCAACTCTTCTTTGAAAATCAGTATCGGATAAAAATCCTTCTCTGTGTGCGGTTTCAAGTTCTTCTATTTGTTTTTGTTGCTTGCTAGACAAATTTCTACTTGCGACAGTAGTATTTCTGCCTATTCCAAATAAACGTCGAAAATTACGTCTAGCGATACTTGCACGGTTAGTGGTTGGCGGGACACTATTGTTTGATGTTGGTGGTTGATTTCTACCAAAGAAACACCAGCTACGTCTGACGGGTCTAGTTGGTTGGCTGTTGGAATTTTTTGCAAATACCCATTTACAAAATGGGTAAACAACAAATGGAATTTTTTGCAAATACCCATTTACAAAATGGGTAAACAACAAAACAAAACAACAAAAAAGTTATTAGTCCTAAAGGCGTTGATAACCAAACTTTCAATAATGAAACTAATTGATGAAGCAAAAATGCAAAAAAAACCAGTAAATACTCTGCTGTATTTAAATCATCCATAAAAAATAACCGTCTATCAAAAATTAGTGAGGCATAACGATAATTCCATTTTTTGTGTCATCGTCTTCCATATCTTCGTAATAATGCTTTAACTGAATTTTCTTTTTATCGAAATATTCCGAAACAATTAACCCTTGGCTATCAAAATCCGCATAACACGCCATTACGTTATTAACCAAAAGTTCAAACTGGTCTTTTTTCTCTTTAAGCTGCTCGTTGCTCAATTTATTGTCATCAGCTTTAACGACTTGTGAAATGTGCGCCAACGATTTTTTTAAATCATTCAAATCCGTTTTTCTTTTATGCAAAATGTGTTTTGCACCTTGAACATCGTTGAGAATCACAAAACCTCTAAATTCACCCATCGCTGTAATCGTTAAGGTGTTGTACAAAAAAATCACATCGTCAATATCAATCTGTTTTGGTGCGGTTTGGATTTTCTCTTTGAGATAAATGTTAATACCTGAAAAACCACGGCTTAAATCGCGTTGAATTTCTTCAACCTTAGAGCGGCTTGCTGTTGGAATTAAGTAATCAAAACTGCTTTTTATTTCGCACAAATAAGCCCTAACTTCTCGTTTTTCAGTATTTCTTTCTTGGCGTTCTAATCTATCAAAAACGGCATCAACTTTCGTTTCGATATTATTCAAACGGTTATCGATTGCTTTGAATTTAGTGGCACAAAGCGCGAAAGTTGCCACACTTGCAATTGCACCAACGCCACTTAGCCCAACAGCAAATTTTGTGAGACCAGCCAAACTTGTAACTTGTTCGGCTAATTGACTGAGTTGCTTTCCTTGTTCGGCAAGTTGAATGCTCTGATTGTATAGCTGATAGTTTGTCGCAACACTCGAAGCGGCGTTGACTAATCCCGTTACCATTTGTGCTGGATTCGCAGGTATTTTTGAAATCAAATCAATTAGATTTTTTGATTCAGCTAAATGCGCCACAATTTTTCCTGTGTTGACATCTTTCAACACCGTGCCATATCTAACCACTTTTCCTAATTTGTAAGCAGTTGAAAATGCTTCGGGGATGTCTACGATAATGCTCATTTTAATTTTTCCTAATCGTGCTTGAAGTCGAAATTGAGTGAATATTCCAAGTTAGTCATTTCGGTTTGAATACTTTTTCGTTCGTTACTTTTACGAAGTCGAGCCTGTTCTTTTTCATTAAGTTTTTTGGTAACTCCCATATCTACTGCCGCCGCAGTTGCCCCAAGTGAAATTCCAAGAGCGGCACCTAAAGCAGTTGTCGTTCCCATTGTACCAATTAGAACAGCTAAGGAACTGCCACCAGTAACTGGTGCAAGAACAACAGCACCAACTCCAGCAGCAACGTAAGCCAATGATTTAACAAAACTCATAATCCCTCCATATTAAAATGAAAAATTCGATTGCAGTATAAACCACACCGACGACAGGTTGTGTCATCCTGAAAAATTAGAAAAACGACTCAGAACGCTTAGATTCGACAATTTCGACGCGCGGCGTAACACCGCAAACAAGTGTGTAGGGAATGGTATTTGAACAAAGGGCGATTTCTTCAATCGGTAAATTTTCGCCCCACAACGTCACGGAATCACTGGCTTTGGCGGTGGAATTCAAGCCCAAATCAACGGTAATCATGTCCATTGAAACGCGCCCAACCAGCGGCACTCGTTCACCGTTGACTAAAACCGGCGTGCCATTTTGCGCGTAACGCGGATAACCGTCACCGTAACCAATCGCGACCACGCCTAATTTTGTGGCGCGTGGACTTGTCCAAGTGTCGCCATAACCCACCGTTTCACCTGCCGCCACGTCACGCACCGCAATCAACCGTGAATGCAAACTCATCAACGGTTGCAAACCCAATTGTTCGCCGGTCGAATCGGCAAAAGGCGAAATGCCAAACAACATCACGCCCGCGCGAACCCAATCCGTGAGCGAATCGCGCCACGCTAAAATCCCCGCCGAATTCGCCATACTTTTTTCGCCGTCGTAATTCGCCGTCCATTGACGGAATAACGCGATTTGTTGCGCCGTTTTCGGGTCGTTTTTATCGTCAGCATTGGCAAAATGCGTCATGAAATTGAGCGGTTTTTTCACCACGTTACACGCCGTTAATTGTTCATAAACGTTTGTGATTTCGTGCGCTTTGAAACCTAAACGATTCATGCCGGTATCGAATTTCACCCAAACGCCCAACTGTTTTGCGTCAGGCGTATTTTTTAAAATTGCCAATTGATGCGGTGAATGCAGCGAGGCTTCCAAGTTAAAATCCAGCAAATCTTGCAATTCGTCGTGTTCGGTAAAACCTTCTAAAACCACAATCCGTTGCTGCAAACCGGCTTTCCGCAAGCGCACGCCTTCTTGAACTCGCGCCACCGCAAAACCATCCACCAAACCATTCAAAGCGTGTGCGATTCGCAATAAACCGTGTCCGTAAGCATTGGCTTTAATGACCGCCATAATTTTAGAATTCGGCGCAGCCAAACGCACTTGCTGCACGTTATGAGCCAGCGCGTTGATGTTGATAACGGCGTAAGCGGTGCGAATCATGCGATTATTTCAATGCGTCGGTGACGTGCGGTTCAATCAATTGATACAACAACTGGTGCATTCTGGGACTGGCAGCAATGACGTTTCCCGATTCTAAATAACCATCGTTAAATGAAAAATCGGTCGCCACGCCGCCGGCTTCTTTGACCAACAAAATTCCTGCCGCCATGTCCCATTCTTTCAAACCAATTTCCCAAAAACCATCCAAACGACCAGCTGCTAAATACGCCAAATCCAATGCTGCTGAACCCGCCCGACGAATGCCAGCCGAATCAATGGTCACAGCGCGGAACATTTCCAAATACGCATCCAAATGTTGCGGTTCTTTGAACGGAAAACCCGTGCCGATTAACGCGCCTGTCATAGTTGTTGAAGCGGTTGTGCGAATGCGACGATTGTTCAACATCGCGCCACCGCCCCGTTTTGCGGTGAATAATTCGTCGCGCAACGGATCATAAACCACGCCGACTTCTAAACGTCCTTTCACTTTCAACGCAATGGAAACGGCGTATTGCGGGAAACCATGAATAAAATTCGTCGTGCCGTCGAGCGGGTCGATAATCCACTGATATTCATTGCCATCGTGTTCGCCGCTTTCTTCAGCGAGAATGCTGTGTTCAGGATAAGCGGCTTTGAGGATGGAAATAATTTCACGTTCGGCGAGGCGGTCAACTTCAGTGGCAAAATCGTTTTTGCCTTTGCGTTCGACTTCTAAATGAGCGGCTTTATCGACAGAACGAAGAATAATGTCACCGGCACTACGCGCTGCACGAACAGCGATATTAAGCATGGGTTGTTGCATAGGATTTACGTTTTTAAATGAGCGGATTATAAAATCATAGAATAACAAATCTTTTGCTAAACTTAGTGCTTTTTTAACCAAATGGACATTTGCTTTGCTCTCTCACATTAAAATTGTATTAGTTGAAACCTCGCATCCTGGAAATATCGGGGCGGTAGCGCGGGCAATGAAAAACATGACCATGACGAATTTGTGTTTGGTTTCGCCCAAGTTTTTTCCTCATGCCGATGCCACAGCGCGAGCAGCGGGCGCAGACGATATTTTAGCGAAAGCGCAACTTTTTGAAACGTTGCAAGACGCGATTGCCGATTGCACCTTGGTGATTGGCGCAAGCGCACGCAGTCGCACCATTAGCTTGTCAGAAGTTACGCCGCGTGAATGCGCTGAAAAAGTGATTGCCGAATCCGCCCACGAAAAAATTGCCATTGTCTTTGGGCGTGAAAATTCGGGTTTGAAAAACGAAGAATTGGATTTGTGCCGCTATTTATTGCACATTCCGTGCAACGAAAATTACAGTTCACTGAATATCGCGGCGGCGGTGCAAGTCGTGTGTTATGAATTATTTATTGCCGCACAACATGGCGACGTGGCGCGTAAATCGGTCGGCGATGAAAACGAACAAGAATTGGCGACCAATCACCAAATGGAATTATTTTATAACCATCTTGCCGAAGCCTTGAGCGACATTGGTTTTATGCACCCCGAAAAAGAAGAATCATTGATGCGCCGATTGCGTCGAATGTACAACCGCGCCGAATTACGCAGCAAAGAAGTCGATATTTTGCGCGGCATTTTGCGATTGTCGCAAGGTCATAAAGGGGCGTTGAAATGATAAACATCGATGCTTTACGCGCCAGCGCAGACGAGTTTTCAAAACTGTTTTTGGATGCCAATTATGAAATGGGACAGGCTCAAAACTTCATGCGCGGTTTGTGCGAAGTTTATGGCATTAGTTATCATCGCGCCCTTTTATTTGAAGAGCGCGTCCAAAAGAATAGTGACAAGTGACAACGGCGGCATCAATCGGATTGACGGACTTTTTCCAGGATTGCTATTGGTCGAAATGAAGTCCAAAGGCAAAAGCCTCGAAAAGGCTTACGAACAAGCGAAAGGTTACGTTGAAAAACTTAAAAAACGCCCCGATGCTTTGCCGCGTTATGTGTTGGTGAGTGATTTTCAACGATTAAAACTTTACGACCAAGAATCAAACACGCCAGATACACCACTTGCTGATTTTAAACTGGCGGATTTTAGTTTAAATATAGCCGCCGCTGAAAAACTCGCCACATTACACGAAGCCATCAAAGCGACCGGCTACGCAGGTGAAGATTTAGAGCGTTTATTAGTCCGCATTCTTTTTTGTTTATTTGGTGACGATACCCGATTATTCAGCAAACCGGATTTATTTTCTGAAATTATCAGCCAAACCCGCACCGATGGTCATGATTTAGATTGTGCGCTCAACAAATGTTTTGGCGTTCTCGATATGCCGTTCGATTCCCGCCCGAAAAATTTGTATCCCGAATTTCAAGTTTTGCCTTACGTTAATGACGCGTTATTCAAGGGATGATTAGCGGATCATTGTTTTAGCAGCGATGCGCGACTCGCCTTGATTGAATGTTGTCGCATTGATTGGAGCGAAATCAGCCCCGCTATTTTCGGCACGTTATTTCAAGCCGTGATGCAACTTTGACGACGAAGACACGCACGGTAAACCGAAGAAACGGCGCGAATTCGGCGCACATTACACCAGCGAAGAAAACATTTTAAAAGTGATTTCACCGCTGTTTTTAGACGCGCTCAAAAGTGAATTGAAAAAAGCGCACGGCAACAAGACAAAGCTCAACGCCTTTCACGCCAAATTGCGGCACACAGAATTTTTCGACCCAGCGTGCGGATGCGGCAACTTTTTAGTTATCGCGTATCGTGAAATTCGATTATTAGAAGCAGAAACGTTGCAGTAACTCGAATTGCTCACGCGCCAACACCGCGACCCAATTTGTGACGTTGACCAAATTTTGCACATCGCACATTTCGCTAGAATAACGAGGCAGGTAATGTCGCGGCGGTGCATTGCGTGATTATGGTTTTTTTTGTGAAACGGTGGAAGTGAGTAGGGGCAAAAAATTTTTCGCCCCTACCAGTTACCAACTTTTTGATTATGGCGACAACATCAAAGGCGAACCTACCGAAAAAAAGCGGCACAAATCAATCCATATTTAGTCGATGCGCCGACGGTTTTTGATTGATAAACGTCGCAAACCATTAAGTTCAAATGCGCCAGAAATAACGAAAGGAAATATGCCAAACGATGGCGGACATTTGTTACTGTCTCAAAAAGAAGCGGATGAAATTCGCCAAAATGACCCGGCCAAAATGACCCGACTGCGGCGAAATACATTCGCCAGATATTAGGTTCAGAAGAAACATCCAACGTTTTTGTTTGTGAAAAGACAGCACGGAAACTGCACGGAAACTGAACGGAAAAAATCTGCTGAAATTAAAAAGCGCATCGAAGCGGTTAAAAAAGTTCGCTCCGAAAGCACCCACGAACCGACACAAAAATTGGCTGAAACGCCGTATTTATTCGGTGAAATTCGACAAACTGACCCGCCTTATTTGTTAATTCCAAAAGTTTCATCTGAAACACGTCGTTTTATACCGATGGGTTATGTTGAACCGAGTGTTATTTGTAAAGATTCTGCATTCATGATTCCAAACGCCACGATTTATGATTTTGGCTTACTAACTTCAACATTTCATAACGCTTGGATGCGTTCTGTTGGTGGCGTTTGAAAAGCGATTACAACTATTCCGCTGGAATTGTTTATAACAATTTCCCGTTTCCTGTTGGCGTAAAACCAGCGGCAAAAAAGCGAATTGAAGACGCAGCGCAAGCGGTTTTAGAGGCGCGAATTTTGATTGAAAAACGTTGTGAATCGGACAGCGAAAAATGTTCATTGGCTACGATGTACAGCGCAAAAACGCCTGAAAAATTAGTGAACGCACACAACGAATTGGATAAGGCGGTTGATGCCGCTTACGCTTATGGCAGAAACAAAAAAGACGATGCGTCGCGCGTGGCTTTTTGTTTAGAAAATATCAGGAATTGGTTGCGCCGTTGGTGGAAGTTGAGAATACCAAGAAAATTGTGCAAAAACGCACCGTTAAAGATTAAGTTTTAAGGTTTCGATTAAAATGAAACCGCCTGATTATCGGCGGTTTTTTTATGCCGAAAATTTTAACAATTCACACGCAATTCTCACAACACGCCGCCAATGGAAATCGCAGTTTTTCGCGCTCTTTGCGAAAAAGTGGGATTCCCCGCGATAGCGGGTGCTTATTCTCGTCAAAAGGAGCGATGACAAACATTCGTTATTCTGAATCCAAAATCTAAGAAAAGAGCAAAAGAAAAATCAAAAGAAAAATCAAAAGAAAAGGACATTAGATAATAAAAGAGGCAAAAAAAAGCCGTAACCCATGCGACAGTAAGGCTGTGGCGTTTTACTCGACAACACAGAATGCGCTTAGACAACACAGGATGTGTCTAAACAACACAGAATGCGTTGGAGAATCAAAAACAACGTTTTAAAAAAACAAAAACGAGCAACGTTTGAAAATATATGATAAATTCGTTGCTTAATTTTGAATAATGAAATGGATTAAAATGACTAAAATAAGAAGAATGGCAACGATAGAAAAGAGAACAACTCACATCGATAAACAAACGGGTGAAGTTTTATACGACAATATAGTACAAACAGATATAGGAATAATAGCTGCTGAACCTGCATACGTTAAACTCTATATTGATGATTTAGGCGGTTTGCATGATTTGAGCAATGGACAACGTTCCATCTTACTTTACATATCTTCTTACTCGGGTTACGACGGCTATGTGTCGTTGCCGTTAGGCATAAAAAACAAAATTGCCAAACAGGCAGATTGCACAGTCAGTGCAATCAACACTGCAATTATGAAATTGTGCAAAGTAAATCTATTGCGTCACGATGACGTTGGCTTGTACGAATTAAACCCTGATTATTTCGCACGTGGAAAATGGCGAGAAATCCGCGAACGTCGCAAAGAGTTTTACACCAAAACAACTTATCGACGTGACGGCACAAAAGAAGTTGAAACCAATGTGATTGAAACATTACCCGCCGACGTTAGCCCGCCATTATGACCATCAACATCGACACCCTCCGCAAACGCGCCACCCAGTTTGCCAAGCGTTTTGAAAATACCACGTCTGAAAAATCGAACGATCAAGATTTCATGCGCGGATTTTGTGCAATTTTTGGCATCAGTTCACGTCGAATTGAATGGCAATATCCTGTTAAAGACGGCAAAAGCACGCGCTTTATTGACGGTTTGCTTGTCGGGAAATTGCTTATCGAAATGAAAACCGCGAGTGGAACAGAAAAACTCGCCAATGAGCAATTAAACAAAGCCTATCAACAAGCCGTTAATTACGTCGATTTGCTCAAAGAAAAAGCCGCTCCCGATTATATTTTAGTCAGCGATTTTAACCATTTGCATTTGTATAACCGAGCAACGAGCGAACCGCGTATTGAAATAAAACTCGCCGATTTGCCGCAACAGATTGAACATTTTTTGTTTTTAACGGGTTATGAAAAACTCGTTATCGAACGCCAAGAAAAAATCAGCAAAGATGCTGCTGAACAAATGGCAAACTTGCACGATGCCATTAAAATCAGAGGTTATGGCGGTAAAGATTTAGAAACGTATTTGGTGCGCTTGTTGTTTTGTTTATTTGCCGACAACACAGGTTTGTTTGGCGAAAATGGTTCATTCTTAAATTACCTGCACAATTACACGAAAGTCGATGGTTCGGATTTACACGGTGCATTAACCGCATTGTTTGATACGTTAAACACGCCGGATGATGCGTATTTAGCCAAGCATTCCAATTACATCGGTAAAAAACGCTTAACAAATCTGCCCGAACATCTCGCTCTTTTTTCTTACATTAACGGCGAATTATTTGAGGGTAATTTAGAGTTCTGCCAATTTGATGAAGCCTCACACCAACAACTCATCAAATGTGCAAAATTAGATTGGAGCGACATCAGCCCCGCGATTTTTGGTTCGTTGTTTCAAGCCGTGATGCACTTTGACGACGAAGCCACCAATGCCAAAACTAAAAAACGCCGCGAATTCGGCGCACATTACACCAGCGAAGAAAACATTTTAAAAACCATCAATCCGCTTTTTATGGATGATTTACGCACGGAATTTAACGAATGCAAAAACACTAAAATCGTCGGTGAAAAAGCAGCAAAATTGGCAACCTTTCATCAAAAATTAGCCTCGTTAAACTTTTTCGATCCCGCCTGCGGGTGTGGCAATTTTTTAATTATCGCGTACCGTGAATTGCGCTTGCTTGAACTCGACGTGATTAAAGTCATTCACGCGAAATCACTCAAGTTGAAAAAAACCGAACTCAATATCAAAACCCTGATTAAATGCGACGTGCATCAATTTCACGGCATCGACATCGACGACAGCGCGACACACATTGCCACCGTTGCGATGTGGCTCGTTGACCATCAAATGAATTTAGAAGTCGGCAAAGCCTTCGGTAATTATTTCAACCGCATTCCGCTCGTTAAAAAAGCCAACATCGTTCACGCCAACGCGCTACAACTTGACTGGCAAAGCGTCATCAAGCCAAAAGATTGTAGTTTCATCATGGGAAATCCGCCGTTTGTTGGTTACAGCTATCAAACCAAAGCGCAAAAAGACGATTTAACCGCAGTTTTTCAAGGCATGAACGGCGCAGGCGTTTTAGATTTAGTTGCCGCGTGGCACGTCAAAGCGGCGCGATACATTCAAGAAAACCCGAAAATTACCGTCGCTTTCGTTTCAACAAACAGCCTCACGCAAGGCGAACAAGTGGCGATTTTATGGACAGAACTTTTGAAATTAAAAGTGAAACTACATTTTGCACACCGCACATTTCGCTGGAATAACGAAGGGCGCGGCGTGGCAGCGGTGCATTGCGTGATTATGGGTTTTGGTTTGCAAGAGCCGACCAGTTACCGATTATTTGATTATGGCGACGACATCAAAGGCGAACCCACCGAAATAAAAGCCGCTCAAATCAATCCGTATTTAGTCGATGCGCCGACGGTTTTGATTGATAAACGTCGCAAACCGTTAAGCGAAAACACGCCAGAAATGACGAAAGGAAGCCAACCAACAGACGGCGGACATTTGTTGTTGTCGCAGGAAGAAGCCGACGACATACGCAAAAATGACCCGATTGCCGCGCAATACATTCGCCCATTTTTAGGCGCGGAGGAATTTCTTAACAACTTGCCGCGTTTTTGCTTGTGGCTAAAAAATAGCACGGGAACTGACCGCACCAAATCACCTGAAATTAAAAAACGCATAGAAGCCATTAGAAAAATGCGCTCCGAAAGTACCCGCGAAGCTACGCAAAAACTAGCCGAAACGCCGTATTTATTCGGCGAAATCCGCCAAACAGACCAGCCCTATTTGTTAATTCCTAGCGTTTCATCTGAACTACGAAAATTTGTACCGATTGGTTATTTTTCAGCCGATGTTATCGCAAGTAATCTTGTTTTTATGATTCCAAATGCTAGTTTGTATGATTTTGGTTTGTTGAGTTCAACCTTTCATAACGCTTGGATGCGTGCGGTTTGTGGACGTTTAGAAAGTCGTTATCGTTATTCAAACACGATTGTTTATAACAATTTCCCGTTTCCTGTTGACGTGAAACCAGCGGCAAAAAAGAAAATTGAAGACGCGGCGCAGGCGGTTTTAGATGCGCGAATCATTGAAGAAAAGCGTTGTGAAGTGGCGGGGCAAAAATGTTCGCTTGCGACGATGTACGCGGCAAACAATATGCCCGAAGAATTATTGAAGGCGCATAAAAAATTAGATGCCGCCGTTGATGCTGCTTACAACTTCACAGGCAAAAAAGACGACGCGGCACGAGTGGCGTTTTTGTTTGAGAAATATCAGGAGTTGGTTGCGCCGTTGGTGGAGGTTGAAAAGGCTAAAAAAACGAAAAAACGCACACCAAGCAGGACGTAGCATTGACCCACAAACCACCACCACTTTGGCAACGCTACGAACAATACGTCGCCAATCATATTATTGATTTTGATGCCGCGCAGTGGAAAGCCTTACAAGCCTTACAAACGCTGCTCGATGAACTGCACGCTGACGATGAGAACTCCGCGCAGGTCAAATTTTGGCAACGAAAAACGGTGGCGAAAACGATTCAAGGATTGTATTTATTTGGCGATGTCGGACGTGGCAAATCGATGTTAATGGCGTGGTTTTACGAAGCGTGCGAATTACCGAAAAAACGGCGCGTGCATTTTCACGTTTTCATGCAGGAAGTGCATCAGTTTATTCATCAAAATCCCAATCAACACGCGCTGACTTTGTTGGCAAAAAAAGTGCGTGAAACCACGCAATTACTGTGTTTGGATGAATTTTTTATTAACGATATTGCCGACGTAATGTTGCTCAGTCGTTTGTTTGACGGGCTGTTTTCGCACGCAGTTATTGTGGTGATTACATCAAATTATCATCCGGATAAACTGTATCCGAACGGCTTGCAACGCGCTTCATTGTTGCCGTTCATTGATTTATTGCACGCCAAAACGACGTTAATCGAATTGTGTGGCGAACTCGATTATCGTTTAACGCAATCTGCTGATTCGACAACCCGTTATTTTTTTCCGTTAAATTCACAAACAGAAAACGCTATTTCACAATGCAGCGCGAAAATGGTATTTTCGTTTGCTGAATTGTGCGGTGAACCCAAAGGCGCACGCGATTATTTAACCTTGGCAGCGCAATACGATTCACTGATTTTAACGCACATCCCACAATTTACACCCGAAAAAAATAATGAAGCGCGACGATTTATCACCTTGATTGACGTGCTGTACGACTATAAAGTAACGTTGATTTGCAGCGCGGAAGTGGCGATTGACGACCTTTATCGCCAAGGTAAAAATAAATACGATTTTGAGCGCACGCGGTCGCGCCTCATCGAAATGCAATCCACCCAGTATTCTCCTCACATTTAACTCAAGGCTCCATTATGAAATCGTTAAAAACCACCGCTGTATTTTTATTATTTGCCGTCGCGCCACTGGTTCACGCTGAAAATTGGGGCGACGTGTTGAAATCCGTCAATGCAGAAACGAATCAGGCTTTACAAAATGGCGGCGACACGTTGAATGCCGAAAAATTACTCGCCAAAGCGAAAAATTTACACGCAGATGAATTGACGAATTTATTAGTGCAACAAGTTGGCGTGACACCCACGCAAGCGATGGGTGGTGCGGGAGCGTTGTTACAAATCGCCCAAACGCGCATGAATCCGGAAGTCTTTGCGACGTTGGCGCAACAACTTCCCGACGTGCAAAAATTACTGTCTGCCGTTCCCGCGCTTCAAAAAGACGGTTCAGGTTTAAGTGGATTGGCGGGGAAATTAGCGGGTTTGTCTGGCGACAGTTCAATCAGTAGCGCGTTAACCGCCGTGTCACTTTTTCAACAACTCGGCATGAAACCCGAAACCATGCAACGCTTTATTCCGGTGGTTATCGAATATGTGAAAGTTAACACCGGAACAGCGATTGCCGAAGGTTTAGGCGTAGCTTTATCGGCAGATAAAAAGTAATTTTGCCAAAATCAAACGTGTAAGAATCACACGCCCTGTGTGATAATGAAGGCTGTAAATCACACTCCTTTTCAACAAATAAACGGGATTCCAATGGACGAAAATAAGAAAAAAGCCTTAGCCGCCGCGCTGATGCAAATCGAAAAACAACATGGCAAAGGTTCCGTCATGAAAATGGGCGATGTGGATATTTCAAAAGATATTGAAGTCGTTTCGACTGGTTCGTTGAGTTTAGACATTGCTTTGGGTTGTGGCGGTTTGCCACGCGGGCGAATCATTGAAATTTATGGACCAGAATCGTCGGGCAAAACCACGTTGACGTTACAAGTCATTGCCGAAGTCCAAAAATTAGGTGGCACTGCGGCGTTTATTGATGCCGAACACGCGCTAGATATTAACTATGCGGGAAAATTAGGCGTTGATATTGCGAATTTATACGTTTCACAACCCGACACCGGCGAGCAAGCCTTAGAAATTACCGATTCGTTAGTACGTTCGGGCGCGTTAGATATTGTGGTGATTGATTCGGTTGCCGCGTTAACACCGAAAGCTGAAATCGAAGGTGACATGGGCGATTCGCACATGGGTTTGCAAGCCCGTTTGATGTCGCAAGCGTTGCGTAAATTAACTGCGAACATCAAACGTTCCAATACGATGGTGATTTTCATCAATCAAATTCGGATGAAAATCGGAGTCATGTTCGGATCGCCCGAAACGACGACCGGCGGGAATGCGTTGAAATTTTATGCGTCGGTACGTTTGGATATTCGCCGCATTGGCGCGGTGAAAAAAGGCGATGATATTATCGGCAACGAAACCCGCGTGAAAGTCGTGAAAAACAAAGTCGCGCCACCGTTCAAGCAAGCGGAATTTGAAATTTTATACGGCGAAGGCATTTCATTTGCGTGTGAATTAGTCGATTTGGGCGTGAATTACGGTTTCGTGCAAAAAGCGGGTTCGTGGTACAGCTACGGCTCCGAGAAAATCGGACAAGGCAAAGACAGTGCTAAAAGTTTCTTTAAAGAAAATCCCGTGAAAGCCAAAGAACTCGAAATGAAAATCCGCGATGAAGCCTTTAAAAAACCGTTGCTTGCCGTCAAAGAATTTGAACCGACTGACGACGAATTAGACACGGACGAACCGCTTTAAAATCTGCTGTGAATACCCTTGCTCATGACATCAAAAACCAGTGTTTACGGCTATTGACTCGTCGTGAGCATTCACAAAAAGAATTACTCACCAAATTGATGCAAAAAGGATTTGATCGTGCCGATATTCAACCTGTTATCGACGAATTAGCAAAACAAAATTGGCAAAGTGACGACCGTTTTGCCGAATGTTACGCGCGGTATCGATTACAAAAAGGATTCGGCGCGGTTGCCATTCGCTACGAATTGAGCCAAAAGGGCATAGATGTTGCTGTTAACGCTTTAAATGACGCGATGTTGACCGTCGCAGACGATTGGTTGGATTTATTGACGCACGTTTACAGCAAAAAATACGGCGAAATTATGCCAATCACCTGTCACGAATGGTCAAAACGCAGTCGATTTTTATTACAACGCGGTTTTTCGAGTTCACAAATTAGCCAATTCGCCAAATTGTACGTTTTATTCACTCCTAAAAACTTTTAATCACAAATACACACAAAAATCATTATGAAAACTATGACTAGCGCAGAAGTACGCTCTGCTTTTTTAGAATTTTTTAAACAACACGGGCATTCTGTTGAGGCTTCCAGTTCGTTAATTCCGAGCAATGATCCAACTTTGCTTTTTGTGAATGCGGGAATGGTGCAATTTAAAGATATGTTTTTAGGGCGTGAACAACGCGAATTTACCCGCGCTGTGACATCTCAACGCTGTGTTCGCGCGGGCGGCAAACATAACGATTTAGAAAATGTCGGTTACACGGCGCGGCATCATACGTTTTTTGAAATGCTCGGCAATTTTAGTTTTGGCGATTATTTCAAAAAAGAAGCGATTCATTTTGCCTGGGAATTTTTGGTGAATGTGCTGGAAATCCCCAAAGAAAAATTGTGGGTCACGGTGTTTGACGAAGACGACGAAGCCGCCAACATTTGGATTAACGAAATCGGCGTATCGCCTGACCGATTATCACGCATCGGCGCGAAAGATAATTTTTGGTCGATGGGCGACACGGGACCTTGCGGGCCTTGCAGCGAAATTTTTTATGACCACGGCGATGACATTTTCGGCAGTCCTCCAGGCACGCCTGACGAAGACGGCGATCGTTATATCGAAATTTGGAATTTAGTATTTATGCAATACGACCGCGCCGCCGATGGCACGTTGACACCATTGCCCAAACCGTCAGTGGATACGGGCATGGGGTTAGAGCGAATTTCGGCAGTGATGCAACACGTTCACAATAATTACGACATTGATTTATTCCAAAATCTGCTCAAAGCCGCCGCGACTTTGGCGAACATGACGGACTTAACCAACAGTTCGTTGCGGGTGATTGCGGATCACATTCGCTCGTGTGCGTTTATGATTGTCGATGGCGTGATGCCGTCAAATGAAGGGCGCGGTTATGTGTTGCGCCGTATTATTCGTCGCGCGATTCGTCACGGTTATCGGTTGGGCGTGAGCGATATTTTCTTTTACAAATTGGTCGCGCCACTCGCTCAAGAAATGGGCGACGCATTCCCCGAATTACGCGCCGCGCAAGCTCAAGTTGAAACCATTTTAGAACGTGAAGAAAAACGTTTTGCTGAAACGCTCGGTCAAGGCATGAAAATTTTGGAAGCGTGTGTGGCGAAAATGGAAGGCTCTGTGATTGAAGGCGAAACGGCTTTCCAACTTTACGATACTTACGGTTTCCCCGTTGATTTAACAGCGGACTTTGCGCGTGAACATAATTTAACCGTCGATTACGACGGCTTTGAAAAAGCAATGGAAGCGCAACGTGATAGAGCGCGTTCAGCGAGCAATTTCGGCACAGAATCACATAAAAATATCGAACTCGATTCGCAAACTAATTTTACGGGTTATGAAAATCTGCACGATGCCGCGCAAATCGTAGCGTTATTCAAAGGCGGCGAAGCAGTTGAACAATTGAACGCTGGCGAAGAAGGTTTAGTTGTTTTAGATCAAACGCCTTTTTATGCAGAATCTGGCGGTCAAATTGGCGATTGCGGAACCATTAGCGCGGATGGCGCGACCTTTGACGTTGCCGACACCCAAAAACAAGCGGGCAGTTTATTTTTGCATCAAGGTAAACTCCGTTGTGGCGCGTTAAAAGTCGGGCAAAATGTGGTTGCCGCTGTTGATATGGCGAAACGTAAAGCTACCGAATTAAACCATTCTGCGACCCATTTATTACACGCCGCGTTGCGTCAAACGTTGGGCGAACACGTCGCGCAAAAAGGGTCGCTCGTGAATACAGAACGGTTACGTTTCGACTTTTCGCATTTTGAACCATTGACCGCTGACGAAATTTCGACCGTTGAACGTTTGGTGAATGAACAAATCCGTCTGAATAATGCCGTTTCAGCACAAGTGATGGCGAAAGATGATGCGGTCAAAGCAGGCGCGATGGCGTTATTTGGTGAAAAATACGGCGCAGAAGTGCGCGTGTTAAAAATCGGCGAATTCTCCACCGAATTATGCGGCGGCACACACGTTGCGCGGGCTGGCGATATTGGTTGTTTCAAAATTATCAGCGAAAACGGCGTGGCAGCTGGCGTGCGACGCATTGAGGCGGTCACAGGTGCAAACTGTTTAGCGTGGTTCGCGCAACGTGAAAGCGCGTTGGTGCAAATCGCCGATTTGGTCAAAGGCACACCTGATAAAGCGGTCGAAAAAGTGGAACAACTCGTTGAACGCGCTCGTGGTTTGGAAAAACAATTAGAGCGTTTGAATTCAAAATTGGCGAGTGCGACGGGCGATGAATTGATGGCGAAAGCGGTTGAAATCAACGGCGTGAAAGTGTTGGCAACCACGGTTGAAAATGTCGATGCGAAAATCTTGCGTGAAATCGTCGAGCAGTTGAAAAACAAATTACATAACGCGGTTGTTGTTTTGGCATCGGTTGAAGGCGAAAAAATTAGCGTTGTGGCAGGCGTTTCAAAAGACCAAACCGCAAAAGTCAAAGCAGGCGAATTAGCGAATTTCGTTGCCGCAAAAATCGGTGGTAAAGGCGGTGGCAAACCTGATTTAGCGCAAGCTGGCGGGAATAATCCTGCTGCGTTGGCGGGGGCTTTGGGTGAGGTTAGTGAATTGGTTCGTGGGTTGTTGGATAGATAAAATGGATATGATTGTAACTAGAAATCTGTACACGCAAAAGGCTGAAATTTTACGCTATCTAAGAAGTAGAGCGTCTGAATCACATGGTGAAATTGTTAGAATTCATGGTGAAAAAGATTTCAAAGAGCGGGGAGCAGCAATAAATAAAGCTATCACTCTAACCTCAACAAATCTCAAAATGATAGTTTTTCAAAGGGCATTATCTCAAAGTTGGAGCAAAGATGAGGTATTGAAAAATATACTAATCGTCACTTATTGCTCTTATGTCATCATGATTGAATTTAGAAATATGGTTTGGTCATATGAATACATGGCTTTTGCACGCAGAATTGGTGAACTTTGGGAACCTTTCTGTAAATTATGTTTTGATTACCCTGTAAGAACAGATGTTGAACTTTATGAACCTCCTTTGTTTTTAGAGGTAAAAGAGCAATTACAAGAAGAAATTCGGCAGTATATTTATAATTTAAGTCTAAATGCCGAACAAAAGACTCAGCTCATATCTTATTACGATAAAGTTTGGAGTCTAGTTACGTCTGGCGAAATAAAGCTAGAACTCGATTTACATTTTAGAATCGCTGATAAAAATTTTAACGTAGATTTTAAAAGTGGTTTTCAATCAAATGAAAAAGGCAATACAAATCGCCTGCTTTTAGTGGCTTCAATATACAAAAATATTATTGGGGAGAATAACGAATGTATGTTGTTTGTAAGAGCTAATGAAGATGACAACAATCATTATCTGCAAACTTTGAAGAACTCTGGCATTTGGAATGTTTATTGTGGAGCTTATACCTACTCAAAAATCAAAGAGTACAGCGGTTTTGATTTAGCAAATTGGATTGAAAGTAATATTTCTTGGGAAACTGATTTTTCTCAAGAGACCATTGAACATTTTGATAAAAATGATTTGATGAAGTATCTAACATGGTAGCCGTAGCTAAAAAAAGAGATGAGTTCCAGGCTTTTTATACAAATTGCAATCATATAACAGCTTATATGATTGCAATGCTGGATTGCAAAGATGGAATGACTATACTGGAACCTTGTGCAGGTAACGGAGCTTTTATAGATGAAATTATTCGGCAACAATGTAACGTATACATCACTGCCATCGACATAAATCACGAGAGTATTAGCAATCTTAAAAAGAAGTATTCCAATAGAACCAACATTAGTATTCAACACGCAGATTTTTCACTACTAAATTCGGCGGTTAGCTACGACAGAATTATAGCTAATCCACCATATGGTGCTTATCAAACCTCAGAAAAAAAGATGCAATTAAAGGTCGCATACCCAGGAATTTACGCAAAGGAAACTTATGGGGTTTTTCTAATTAGAGCAATAGAATTACTTAAACCGAATGGGCGTTTGGTTTTTATTATTCCCGATACTTTTTTAAATCTCCATATGCACCAGGGTTTGAGAAAAAAATTACTCAATTACAAAATCGATTCCATTGCATTATTTCCATCAAAATTCTTCCCTGGTATAAATTTTGGGTATGCTGGGCTATCTATTATTTCCATAAAAAAAGAAGCTCCTGAAAATAACTGGAGATTCCCCATATACAAAGGTTTTAACTCTTCTGAAGATTTTAGTTGCTTACTAACACAACAGAAAAATAAATTTGAAATTGCCCAACTTAACTACAATAGATTACAAAAAAATCCTTCTAAATCATTTTTCTTTTCAACAGAATTGTGGATTTCAAATTTATTTGAACAAAATTTACCGACTATTGAGTATTTTTGTAATGTCGTAACGGGGTTTTATTCTGGCAATGATGCTCTAAATTTGAGACGAACTGAATTAGTGACTTACGGATTAAAAAAATATCAAGAAATAGATTCGCAGATGATTTGTTCTGGTGACCAAGAAATGAATCCATCACCGCTTAATGGAATTAGAGATGACAAATGCTGGATTCCAATTGTAAAAGGCGGGAATAAACGTTTTTATAAACCATCCGAATGGTTTATGGATTGGAATGAAAAAACCGTAGCTAATTATAAAATAGACAAGAAAGCTCGATTCCAAAACTCTAACTTTTATTTTAAGCAGGGAATTGCTATTCCGATGGTTTCATCTACTTCGATAACAGGTTCATTGTTAAACCGTAGGTTGTTTGATCAATCTATAGTTGGAGTTTTTCCAAGACAAGGACAGGAACATCTTCTAATGTTTTTTTTAGGATTTTTTAATTCTAAAGTATGCAATAGCATCATTCGAACAATAAACAGTAGTACAAATAACTCGTCAAATTATATAAAAAAAATTCCTATTTTAATTCCGAGCAATGAGGTGATTTGCAAAACTGCTGATTTGGTAGATGATTTGTATAAATTAGCAACTGAAAGGAAAATTATAGAATCGGACTTACAGATGCTCAACGAAATTTTTGATACCATCTATAGCGTTCGATAAGGAGACATTATGAAATTATCCACGAAAGATTGATTTCTGCTTTTGAAGATGTGGGACAACTGAAAAATATCTGAATGTGGATTGATAATTGAGCAACTTGGAGATGATGAAATGCAATTAGCGATTGAATTACCCGACGAATTGGGCGAACAACTTTTACAACAAGGCAACGTTGTGACATTTGTGCAGGAAGCGATTAAAAAAATGTTGTTGAAACAAAAAGAAACAAACACGCTGGAGAAAATCATCACGGCAAAAAAAGGGCATTCACCGATTACGCAGTCATTTATCGGTGTGTTGGCGGGTTCTAATCTTGATGAACGGGATTATAAAAAACACCTCGAGGATAAATACCTTTGAAAGTTTTACTCGATACCAACGTCGTTTTAGATGTGCTGTTAATTCGTGAGCCATTCGCGCAAATGGCGATGAATTTGTTTGATGCGGCAGCCAATAAAGAGATTGAATCGATTCTGACTGACAAAGTGATGCTGCAATTCATCAAGAATTTGCTTTTTAATCGATGCAGCCCAAAACACAAAAAATTTTATTAACTACAACTAAGGAAAAACCATGAGCAACTTACCAAAATGTCCAAAATGCAGTTCAGAATTCACTTACGAAGACGGTGAAATGTTTATTTGTCCAGAATGTGGGCATGAATGGGACAAAAACGCCGCCGCTGAAACGGACGACGTGAAAGTTGTCACCGATGCAAACGGCAACGTTTTAAACGATGGCGACATGATTACCGTGATTAAAGATTTAAAAATCAAAGGTTCGTCAAACGTTGTCAAAGTCGGCACAAAAGTTAAAATCATTCGTTTGGTCGATGGCGACCACGATATTGATTGCCGCATCGAAGGCATTGGCGCGATGCAATTGAAATCAGAATTTGTCAAAAAAGTAGTGTAGAAAACATTTTAGATTAGAGAGTTCAAAAGAAATGGCACTTTATGTTTATAAATTCGGTGGCACGTCGGTGGGTTCAATCGAACGCATCAAAGCCGTCGCCGAACGTGTTAAAAAAGTCCGCGAGACAGGCGACGATTTAGTCGTGGTGCTTTCGGCAATGAGCGGCGAAACCAATCGTTTAATCGGTTTAGCGAAAGAAATGCAAGATGAACCGAATGAACGCGAACTCGATGCGATGGTTTCGACGGGCGAACAAATCACCGTGGCGTTGTTGAGTATGCGTTTAAATGAAATTGGTTGCCCCGCGTGTTCGTACACGGGAACGCAAGTTCGGATTTTAACGGACAGCAGTTTTACCAAGGCGCGAATCAAAGAAATCGACGACGCAAAAATTCGTTCTGATTTAGCCGAAGGAAAAGTGGTTGTTGTCGCAGGTTTTCAAGGCGTTGACGAAGACGGCAATATCACGACGCTGGGTCGTGGTGGTTCAGATACAACCGCTGTGGCATTAGCGGCGGCGTTGAAGGCGGACGAATGTCATATTTATACCGACGTGGATGGCGTTTATACGACAGACCCGCGCGTTGAACCGAAAGCGCGTCGTTTAGACCGAATTACGTTTGAAGAAATGCTCGAAATGGCGAGTTTGGGTTCAAAAATTCTGCAGATTCGTTCGGTCGAATTTGCGGGAAAATACAATGTTGCATTGCGCGTGTTGTCTTCGTTTGAAGAAGGTAACGGCACGCTAATTACTTATGAGGAATCACAAATGGAAAGTGCGTTAATTTCAGGTATTGCTTTTAATCGTGACGAAGCGAAATTAACCATTACGGGCGTGCCAGATTTGCCTGGAATTGCTTATAAAATTTTAGGGCCGATTGCCGATGCGAACATCGAAGTCGATATGATTGTCCAAAATATCGCCGACGATGCGACAACGGATTTTACTTTTACGGTTCATCGTAACGATTTTCAACGGGCAAAAACGATTTTAGAAACGATTTGCACCGACTTGGGAGCGCGTCATGTGACGGGCGATAACGATATTGTGAAAGTGTCGATTGTTGGCGTTGGAATGCGTTCACACGCTGGAATTGCTAGCATGATGTTTAAAACGTTAGCCGACGAAGGTATTAACATTCGGATGATTGCAACGTCAGAAATTAAAATTTCGGTCGTGGTTGATGAAAAGTATTTAGAGTTGGCCGTTCGTGCTTTGCATAATGCATTTGGTTTAGAATATGCATAAATGTGATTTGAGCTTTATTATTTTTCAAAATTTGTTATAATTTTAATTCTTGATTGTTCTTCGCTGTATCGCACAGCGAAGAGTTCAAATTATTAAAAGGAGTTAGTTATGCTTATCTTGACTCGTAGAGTAGGAGAAACGCTAATGATTGGTGATGAAGTTACAGTCACTGTTTTAGGCGTAAAAGGCAATCAAGTTCGCATTGGTGTAAATGCCCCGCAAGAGGTGTCTGTACACAGAGAAGAAATATACGATAAGATTAAAAAAGAGCAATCTGATTTATCTAAAGTAGAAGATTAGTTATACAAGTTCCGGAGAGTTGGCCGAGCGGCTGAAGGCGTTCCCCTGCTAAGGGAGTATGGGCTTTAAATCCCATCGAGGGTTCGAACCCCTCACTCTCCGCCATTAACTTCTTAAATCTACATATAAAAACCCTCGCAATAAATCCTCCATAATTCAACATTCAAATATTTGCCCATGTTTATTAATGAGCAATCAATAAATATCCACCCAAGAAAACCATTACTAAACCACTCATCAATTTAAGCCACCGCCCTTCTTTTTCTTGTAAACGACGCTGACTCAACGTAATCACGCCGATTCCTAAAATCACAAAATCATCAAACATATACGCCACGTTGTACAACAACAAATAGCCGTAATAACCCGCGTCGTTCAAATGTTGCAGCGTCAAAATTCGCGTATAAAGTGCCGGAAAGCCTGACGTACACATGAACTCAACCATCTGAACCAAAATCGCTAAAATCACCGTGCCGATAATCGCCCCCGTCATATTTTGAGCCGTGAGAATAGTGCGAAGTCGAGCATAAATGCCTGTTTTTGCCGCATTCGGAATCGACAACGATACGCCCCAACCAAAACGCCAAAAATCTTTGAGGTTAATCGCGCCGGCAACCAACGCAATCAGCGCAATCGCAATTTCAGAAATTCGTGATAAACCAATCCACAAAAAAAGATTTAGCCACGCCGCCATAAACGCAAAATAAGCAATGCCTTCAACCGCCACAAACGTTCCCGCAATCGCCAACATTCGCCAGCGATTACGCATTGGCGCAAGCAACGAAATCATCAAAATCAACACCCACATCGAACACGGATTAAAGCCATCGAGCAATCCCATCGTCACTGTGAACAGCGGCAAACCGATTTCGGTAAGCGTTATTTTCTGTCCCAAAAAATTCAATTCAAACGTTTCAGGAATGTTTGCCTGTGGTGCTTCGCACGATAAAGCCGTTTCAATTTCACAACTTCCCGCCTCATTTTGAGGTGTCGATTTTTGCGGCGATGCCAAAATATTGCGAATCAATTTCCCCGTCGTCGTTTCGTCGGAATAACCAATAATCAATTGCCCGTTTATTTGAATTGCCGGAACGCGAATTGCGCGAATTTCTTGCGATTGTGCGAGAGATTTCAACCGTTTCAACGCCGCTGAATCTTGAGTGACATCGTGAATAACCATTCGCAAATTCGGTTGTTCCTGTTGTAACATATTTAAAAATTTTTCCGCTGCTGCACAATGCGGACAATTCGAGCGTACAAACGCTTCTATATCAATCGTTTCTGTTGCTGGATTCGATTGAATGACATCCGAATTCGCTCTGCCAACATTAAAAACAGAACTCATCATGAACAATATGACGAAAATGCAGCCTGTTATTGATTTATTCATAAATTTCTCCTAAAAAATTTAACATATTTTTCGTTGCCGTTGTAAACTCAAGACTCAAGATGCAAAGCAAAATGTCATACTTCTTTTTACTTAATTATGAGGATTGTCCAATGCGAAATCAGCACACTCTTACCATCGATGGCAATCAAGCCGCCGCGACGGTCGCGCACAAACTCAGCGAAGTCATCGCTATTTATCCTATCACGCCTGCCACGCCAATGGGTGAATGGTCAGACGAATGGTCGTCACAAGGTCAAACCAATTTGTGGGGAACCGTTCCGCAAGTAATTGAAATGCAAAGTGAAGCGGGCGCGGCGGGAGCCATTCATGGCGCGTTGCAAGCAGGTTCTCTTGCTACGACATTCACCGCGTCTCAAGGTTTGTTATTGATGCTGCCGAATATGTACAAAATCGCCGGTGAATTAACGCCGACCGTTTTTCATATTGCCGCGCGTTCGTTGGCGTATCAGGGATTGTCGATTTTTGGCGATCACAGCGACGTGATGGCGGCGCGAATGACCGGATTTGCTATGTTGTGTTCCAATTCGCCGCAAGAAGTTTTGGATTTTGCGTTGATTGCTCACGCCGCCGCGCTGGAAAGTCGCATTCCCATGTTGCATTTTTTCGATGGTTTCCGCACCTCGCACGAGGTCGCCAAAATTCACACATTTGATGACAACGTTTTTCGCGCCATGATTGACGAAGCGTGGATTATCGCGCATCGAAATCGTGCGTTAACGCCTGATAAACCTGTCATGCGTGGCACCGCACAAAATCCAGATGTGTATTTTCAAGGACGTGAATCGGTCAATTCGCATTACGCCGCGCTGCCTGCGATTGTGCAAAATGCGATGGACAAATTTGCCGCGCTGACGGGTCGCGCTTATCGTTTGTTTGAATATGTCGGTGCAGAAAATGCCGAGCGGGTGATTATTATCATGGGTTCGGGCGCAGAAGCCGTCACAGAAACAGTGGATTATCTCGACCGACAAGGCGAATCGGTAGGATTATTGAAAGTGCGTTTATATCGTCCGTTTGATGCCGAAAGTTTGCTTGCCGCCTTGCCGAAAACGTGTCGAAAAATTGCCGTTTTAGACCGTACCAAAGAAGCGGGCGCAGATGGCGAACCACTTTATAAAGACGTGCTGGCGGCGATTGCTCAAAATTATATTAGTGGCGCGTCGAAGTTTTCAGAATTGCCCAAAGTGGTCGGCGGGCGTTACGGTTTATCATCCAAAGAATTTACATCGGGAATGATTAAAGCGATTTTCGATGAATTGAAACAGCCGCAACCTAAAAATAATTTCACCATCGGCATTCACGACGATGTCACGCACACCAGTTTGAATTGGGATGCAAATTATCGAACCGACGCGCTAGCAGAAACTTTTCAAGCGATGTTTTACGGGCTGGGCAGCGACGGCACGGTCGGTGCAAATAAAAATACCATCAAAATTATCGGCGAAGAAACCGATTTAAACGCGCAAGGTTATTTCGTTTATGACTCGAAAAAGTCAGGCGCGATTACCGTTTCACATTTACGCTTTGGTGCAAAACCGATTCGTTCGACTTATTTGATTGCTGAAAACGACGCGAATTTTATTGGCTGTCACCAAACCATGTTTTTAGAACGTTACGATATGCTCGCCAATGCCGCAAAAGACGCGGTTTTTTTGCTGAATTCACCCGAACCAGTCGAACACGTTTGGGCTTCGTTGTCCGATAAAATACAGCAACAAATGCTCGATAAAAACATTCGTTTTTATGTGATTGATGGTTACGCCGTCGCTGAGAAAACGGGTATGGGAAGGCGAATTAACACGATTATGCAAACCTGTTTTTTTGCGATTTCGGGCGTGTTACCAGAAAACGAAGCGATTGCCGCGATTAAACACGCCGTTGAAAAAACGTACGGCAAAAAAGGGTCGCGCATGGTCGAACTGAACATGAATGCGATTGATGAAACTCTCGCGAATTTGCACTCCGTTCCTTTACAAACCAAGGTTTGTACTCCGTTTGAGATTAAATCTATTATTCCCGATTCTGCGCCCGATTTTGTGAAAAGAGTGACGGTTGAAATTATTGCGGGTCGCGGCGATTCGTTACCCGTTAGTGCGATGCCGATTGATGGCACGTTTCCAACAGGCACGGCGGCGTATGAAAAACGTAATTTAGCTCTTGAAATTCCCGTTTGGGAAACCGATTTGTGTACGCAATGCGGCAAATGCGTCATGGTTTGCCCGCATTCCGTCATTCGCAGCAAAATTTATTCAACCGACCTTTTAGAAAATTCGCCCGAAACCTTCAAACACGCGCCAATGTTGGGCAAAGATTTCCCCGACGGTTTGGCAATGAGTTATCAAGTCGCGCCCGAAGATTGCACTGGTTGTAATTTGTGCGTCGATATTTGCCCGATTCGCGATAAATCCAACGCCAGCCGCAAGGCGTTAAATATGCAGCCGCAGCCACCGTTGCGCGAAACAGAACGCGAAAATTGGGATTTCTTTTTGTCGATTCCTGAATATGACCGCCGTTTGTTGAAAACAAACACGATAAAAGGCGCGATGGTTTTGCAGCCGTTGTTTGAATTTTCAGGCGCGTGCGTTGGATGCGGCGAAACACCTTACATCAAACTCGCGTCACAATTATTTGGCGACCGAATGGTGGTAGCCAATGCGACGGGGTGTTCGTCGATTTATGGTGGCAATTTACCCACCACGCCGTGGACAAAAAACGCCGAAGGACGCGGTGTCGCGTGGAGCAATTCGTTATTTGAAGACAACGCCGAATTCGGTTTAGGCATGCGCGTTGCCCTCGACAAACAACACGAATACGCCAAAGAATTATTGGCTTCATTGCGTGAAGAGTTGGGCGGCGAATTGACGGATGCCATTTTGAACGCTGACCAATCCGACGAAGCGGGCATTTATGAACAGCGCGAGCGCGTCGAAAAACTCAAACAACAATTACCCACTTTGACCAATCCAGCCGCGCAAACATTGGCGCAAATCGCCGACAGTTTATGCAAAAAAAGCGTGTGGATTATTGGCGGTGACGGCTGGGCGTACGACATTGGTTACGGCGGTTTGGATCACGTTTTAGCAAGCGGTCGCAACGTCAACATTTTGGTTTTGGATACCGAGGTTTATTCAAACACAGGCGGACAAACGTCAAAATCAACGCCATTAGGCGCGGTAGCAAAATTTTCTGCTGGTGGCAAAGCAACCGCTAAAAAAGATTTGGCATTATTAGCGATGGATTACGGCAATGTGTATGTCGCGCACGTCGCTTATGCAGGCAAAGATACGCAAACGCTCAATGCGTTTTTAGAGGCCGAAGCGCACGATGGTCCGTCGATTATTATTGCTTACGCGCCTTGTATCGCGCACGGTGTGGATTTGTCGAACAATCATCGCCAACAAAATTTAGCGGTAAAAAGTGGGCATTGGAATTTATTTCGGTTTGACCCGCGCAAAATTAAACAAGGCAAAAATCCGATGCACTTGGATTCCGCTGAACCGTCAATTCCGTACCGCGATTTTGTGCAAACTGAAACTCGATTTAGTATGTTGTGGCAAACGCATCCCGAAGAGGCGGAACGTTTTCTAGCTCAAGCGCAGCAAGATGTGAAAAATCGCTACCATTTCTACAAACAATTAGCGGATTTGGAATGGCGCGACACCACGAGCGTTTCAGCCCTGAAAATTCAACTCAAACAGGAGAACGGCAATGATTGATTTAACGACAAATTGTCTTGGTTTGAAATTGGCAAATCCGTTAGTGCCTTCCGCGTCGCCGTTGAGTAAAGATGTGGACAGTGCGAGGCGTTTGGAAGATGCCGGCGCGTCGGCGTTGGTGGTGTATTCGCTATTTGAAGAAAAAATCGAATCGGAAGCGCAGCAAATGGAACGCTTTTTTTATCAGCAAGCGATTGGACACGGTGAAGCGGATTCGTTTCATCCCGTGTCGAATAACATTCAAACCTATCAAGAAAAATATCTGACGCATCTGCAAAAACTTAAATCGGCGTTATCGATTCCTGTGATTGCCAGCTTGAATGGCACGTCGTTAAACGGTTGGGTGGATTACGGTCAGCAATTAGAACAAGTAGGCGCGGATGCGTTAGAGTTGAATATCTATCATCTCGCGGCGAATGGAGAAGAAAGTAGCGAGGTTGTCGAAAATCGTTATTTGGACATTTTGCGCGAATTGAAAGCCCACGTCAGCATTCCCATCGCGATGAAAATTTCGTCGCAATTCAGTTCACCGATTCATTTTGCCAAACGTTTGGAAGCCGCTGGCGCGAATGGAATCACCATTTTCAATCGCTTTTATCAGCCCGATATTGATTTAGATACGTTGCAAGTTGTACCGAAATTGGAATTATCGACCGCGTCGGAAGCCTTATTACGCATACGTTGGACGGCGTTATTGTACGGTCGGACAACACTTTCGATTGGCGTGACGGGCGGTTTTCATGAAACGCCCGATATAGTGAAAGCTTTATTGGCGGGCGCAGATGTGGTGCAACTTTGCAGCGTTTTGTTGAAAGAAGGAGTAGGGCGTTTGACAGAAATTCTGAGCGAATTGGAATACTGGTTAATCGAACATGAATATAAATCGATTGAGCAGCTGAAAGGCAGTGTCAGCCAACAAAACGCTATTGATCCGAGTGCGTACGAACGCGCGAATTATGTGCAAATTTTAGATAATTATTCGGGTGCAACAGGCGTATTACGATGATATGAATAAATGCGATTCGGAGCGGATTAAAATTCGCTCCGAAAGTTTAGTATTAATCTTCCTTGACGGCTTTATCGGCGTTTAAATTATTCCAGCCGACGACAATTCGATAAGTCATCAAAGCAACTGTAGGGACTAAAATTAAAATGCCGAAGCCCTGTGCAAACGTTAATCCCGCTAACGCAAAACCAGCTAATGCCAACCAAGCAGTTTTAATTTGCCACTCAAAATGTGACGCTAACCACGTTCCGGCAACCTCATCTTTATTTAAAAAATTAAGCAAAACACCAATCAATAATGGCAATCCAGCAAGGAAGAAACTTAATATCTGGCATAAATACACGATTTCCGCGACTTTTTTTAAAGACTGTAATCTTTTTGCATTTGGATTCATTGCGCTCACCTTTGTAATTTAAAATTCAAGGAAGTTTGAGCATAAGTGAAGCCTTGAAATAAGTAAAGCTAATGTAAAAATAATGTGTTAACTTTCGTCAAAAGGGGGGATATTTCCGTGAATTTAATTCAATCGTTGCTAAAACCTACCGCTTACCCGCATTCTGTGGCGACAATTGAACTGATTGAAACGCACATTTCATTTGTATTTTTAACTGGAAAATTTGTTTATAAAATCAAAAAAGCGGTGCAGTTTGATTTTTTAGATTTTTCGACGCTAGAGAAACGGCGTTTTTACTGCGAGGAAGAATGGCGGTTAAATCGTCGTTTTGCACCGGAACTTTATGTGCAAGTTGTACCGATAACTGGAGCGATTGAAAATGCGAAAATCAATGGCGGCGGCGAAATCATTGAATATGCGGTGCAAATGCGGCAATTTCCCGCGCATCAACTTTTGAGTGAAATGGCAAATCACGGGCGTTTAGACGCGCCACTGATTGACCAACTCGCCGATTTGACTGCGGATTTTCATCGTGACGCGAACATTGATATTTCTGGCAGCAGCTACGGCACAGTGGCAGAAATTCACCGTTGGTTTTCAGGCAATTTTGCAGAGATTTGTCCGATTATCGAAAACGAAAAATTTTTATCACAATTGGCGCGACTAGAAAATTGGGGCAATCAGGAATTATTAAAAAATACCTCGGTTATGCAGCAACGCAAATCACAGGGTTTTATTCGCGAATGTCATGGTGATTTGCATTTGGGCAATATTACGTTGTTTGAGAATCACGTCACGCCGTTTGATGGCATCGAATTTAATCCCGCGTTACGTTGGATTGATGTGATGAATGAAATTGCGTTTGTGGTAATGGATTTGCAACAACGAAATTTGAAGCCGTTTGCGACTCGATTTTTAAATCGCTATTTGAGCAAAATGGGCGATTATTCCGGTTTGAGTTTGTTGCGGTATTATTTGGTTTATCGCGCGTCGGTTCGCGCCAAAATTGCGTTATTACGTTGGCAACAACATCAAAATCTGCACGATTATCAGGAAGCAGAACATTATGCGAATTTGGCGGAAGAGTTCACCACCCCGCCACCGCCGGTGTTGCTGATTACGCACGGTTATTCAGGTTCGGGAAAATCGACATTGAGTCGGAAAATCGCTGAAAATTTTAGCACGATTCATTTACGTTCGGATGTGGAACGGCAACGGTTGTTTTCAACATTGAAAAATCAGGATAGTTATAGCGCGGAAAAGTCACAACAAATCTATCAACAACTGGCTAATTTTGCCGCCACGATTCTTGACGCAGGTTTTTCGGTGTTCATCGATGCGACGTTTCTAAAATGCGAACAGCGAGATTTGTTTCAAAATCTAGCGACAAAAAAGCTGGTGAAGTTTTTTATTTTGGATTTTCAGGAAGCAGAGGAGGAATTAAGTCGCCGTGTTATTCAACGGCAGCAACTGGGTAATGATGCGTCTGAAGCGACATTAACCGTGTTGCAACAACAATTACAAACCGCGCAACCTTTGACTTCGTCTGAACAAAAACAGGCTGTGTCCGTAGAAAGTGGCGCGGAAAACATATCTCAGTATTTATTTTTATTCCAAGGAGAAACACCATGACACAACAAACTAGTTACATTCGTTGGTTTAATGAGTTAACGCTTGAAGACGTGCCGCTCGTTGGCGGTAAAAATGCGTCGTTGGGTGAAATGTACCGCGAATTAGGGTCACAAGGCGTACAAGTTCCAAACGGTTTTGCAGTGACGGCGGAAGCCTATCGTTATATTTTGGATTGCGCCAACGGTTGGACGGCATTACACGACGCGCTGGACGATTTAAATCCTGAAGATGTGAATGATCTTGCCAAACGCGCTCGAAAAGCTCGCGAAATTGTTTACGCCGCGCCTATTCCCGAAGATTTAGAACAGCAAATTCTTGCCGCTTACGAAACATTACAAGCGCAATATGGCGACGAATTAAGCGTTGCCGTTCGTAGTTCCGCCACTGCTGAAGATTTACCCACCGCCAGTTTTGCGGGACAACAAGATACTTATCTAAACATTCGTGGCGCGGCGGCGTTGCTCGAATCGTGCAAACGTTGCTTTGCCAGTTTATTCACCGACCGCGCCATTCATTACCGCGTCGATCAAGGTTTTGATCATTTCAAACTCGCGTTATCGATTGGCATTATGAAAATGGTGCGCTCTGATTTATCTGCCAGCGGCGTGATGTTTTCGCTCGATACCGAATCGGGTTTTTCGGATGTGGTGTTTATCACCGGTTCTTATGGATTAGGCGAAAACGTGGTGCAAGGCGCGGTCGATCCCGACGAATTTTACGTTCACAAACCCACGTTTGAACAAGGACATCGCGCCGTTTTACGCCGAACCTTGGGCGCAAAAAAAATCAAAATGATTTACAGCGACCGCAGCACGCGGGAATCCACGCACAATATCGTCACTTCCAACGACGAACGAAATCGTTTTTGTATCAGCGATGCGGACGTGTTGACGCTCGCCGATTACGCGATAAAAATCGAAAAACATTACAGCGCGAAAGCTGGTTATGTGAAACCGATGGATATGGAATGGGCGAAAGACGGTCTCGACGGCACGTTGTACATTGTGCAAGCGCGACCCGAAACGGTGGTTTCGCAATTGCGCGGCATGATGTTGGAACAATACACGCTGACAGAAACCGCTGTGCCAATTATCACGGGGCATTCGGTCGGCAGCAAAATTGCCACCGGCAACGTCCGAATTATTGAAAATGCCGAACAACTCAGCAGTTTTAAAGCGGGTGATATTTTAGTCGCCGATATGACTACGCCCGATTGGGAACCGGTGATGAAAATCGCGTCGGCGATTGTGACGAATCGCGGTGGAAGAACCTGTTTTTCGGGTGATACGGTATTATTAACCAACGAAGGATTTTTAACATTTGAACAAATTGAACAACGTGGTCATGAGGATTTACACGTTCCGGCGTTAAATCGCGACACGCTCAAAATTGAGTGGAAAGCGGTACTCGATGTGATGAAAAAAACAGCCACACTCTTAGAAATCAACGTGTCGCAAACAGGTCGCATGAAAGGTAACACCTTAAAAGTGACGGCTGATCACAAAATGCTCAATGTACGCGGTGGCGCGTTAGTCGATACCGAATTACACGATTTACTGGCGCATCAAGAGAGTGCTTTAGTCGCGCAATACTTACCCGCGCTCACCACCAGCACCGACAAGCAAAAGAAACTTGCTTATTTACTCGGCGGCATTATGTCTGACGGACACATTCGTCGAACTCGCACGCATGGTGAAATCGTATTTATTCAAAAACCCACGGCGGTTAAAGAGCAATTCATTGCCGCCATGAATGACGCGCTGCACAGCGTTTATGGCAAAGTGTTTAAAACCTTTGTGAAACAAGAATCACAAGGCTTTATTCGGGGGCAACAAGTCATCGGCAGTGCCAATGCCTACCGTTGTTTTTCCAAAGAAATCGCGTATGAATTACACGACGAAACTGTGACGATTACGCAAACGTTGCTCAAAGGTGAGGCGGAATTAGCGTGTTCATTTTTGGCGGGCATGATTGATGGTGATGGTTCGTTTAACAAAGGACGCGTCAGCATTTACATTGCGAAACAAGAAGTGCTGGAAGCGGTGATTGTGGCGTGTTTGCGTTTGGGCATCGTTCCCTGTGTAACCGTGAATCGCAATATCCACAACGTTCAAATCGTTGAGCAATTGAATTTACTCAATCTCTATACGAAACGGGTGCGCTGTCACGATGGGCGGATTCGCGTTGGCACACGTTTTTTCAATACGAAACAACTTTTTTCAAAACCGCTGAATTCTGATATTAACAATCGTAGTCGCAAAAATTATCTTATCGATGAGCAACACCTGCACCACACGGTTGAAAATTTGACCGATGAGCTTTTAAAAGCGCGTTTAACCAATTTGCTGAACAGTGATTGTCGGCAGATTCGGGTGAAACATCTAGCAGAACTGCCCGCGCAAGCGGTTTATAACCTCACCGTTTCTGACCATCACAATTACATCGTGTTCACCAATCGTTACACGCCAATTTTGGTGAATAACTGTCACGCCGCGATTATCTCGCGTGAATTGGGCGTTCCAGCGGTGGTTGGTTGTGAAAATGCCACGACCACCATTAAAAATAATACGCACGTCACGGTTTCTTGTGCGGAAGGCGATGTCGGCAAAGTTTACGCGGGAGAATTAGCGTTTGATATTCAAACCACCGATTTGTCGGGCTTGAAACATCCCAAAACCAAAATCATGCTCAATATTGCCAATCCAGAAGTGGCGTTCAAAACCAGCTTTTTGCCGAATGATGGCGTGGGTTTGATGCGGATGGAATTTATTATTACCGAATACATCAAAGCGCATCCGATGGCGTTGATTCATTCGGAGCGCGTGCAAGATGCAAACGAGCGTGAACAATTGGCAAAATTAACGCGCCATTACGCTACGCCGCAAGAATTTTTTATCAGCAAATTAGCGGAAGGCGTTGGCACAATTGGCGCGGCGTTTTATCCGAAACCCGTTGTGGTGCGAATGTCCGATTTTAAAACCAATGAATACGCGACGTTATTGGGCGGGCGTTGGTTTGAATTCGACGAAGAAAATCCGATGATTGGCTTTCGTGGCGCGTCACGTTACACGCATCCTGCGTATGCGGAAGGGTTTGCGTTGGAATGTGCGGCGATGAAACGAGTGCGCGACGACATGGGTTTGACCAATGTTATTTTGATGATTCCGTTTTGTCGGCGAGTGCAAGAAGCTAAAAAAGTGTTGGATTACATGGCGGAATTGGGTTTGAAACGCGGTGAAAATGGGCTGCAAATTTACGTCATGTGTGAGATTCCGAATAACGTGATTTCGATTGATGCGTTTTCGGAACATTTTGACGGTTTTTCGATTGGCTCGAATGATTTAACCCAACTCACATTAGGCGTTGACCGTGATTCGGCGATTCTCGCAGAAGATTTTGATGAGCGTGACAATGGCGTGAAAGAGATGATTCGTCTTGCCGTCACGGGTTCAAAACGTAACGGCAAACATTGTGGATTGTGCGGACAAGCTCCGTCCGATTATCCTGAAATGGCGCAGTTTTTGGTGGAAATCGGGATTGATTCGATGAGCTTAAATCCCGATACCGTATTAAAAACCACGCAATTAGTATTAGAAACTGAGGAAAAATTGGCAGGAAATTAACCAATCAATTCACAGTTATAACGGTAAATTTGCAATGTGTCCGACCAATAATTTTTGGGCAAGCCAGTTTTTAATTTTAAGTGTTCTAAAAACTGGCGCGGGTCGGGCAAAGAATCCCAAACAGACGGTAAAAATGTGCCGCGTCGGTCGTCTTCTTGCATAATCAACCCGTCAATATGCGGACGTAATTGACGAATTAAATCGTCTTCCGAATCAAACTTCATCGGTTCGGAAGGCGAAAGAATAGAAATATGAATCTCTAGTTTTGTATATTCCGTCGCGGAAATAGGGGGGAAACGCGGGTCATCAAACGCCGCCAAAAACGCATTTTTCGCAATATCCACAATCAAAGGCTGCACCGCTTCCAATATCCCAATGCAACCGCGCAACAGTCTGCCAATTTCCAGTGTGACAAACGTCGCTCGAATTTCTTGAAATTCTTCGGGATAATTTTCCAGATTTATAGGCAACGGTACACCGTGTGTCAAACCATGTTGGATTGAATCTCTCGCAATTTTTATCAGTAATTTCTGTTGTTCGTTAGTTAATGACATAAGATCCATACCCTACAACTCGTGATTTATCGCCCGCCGTGTCGCCTGAATTTCTCAAATCAATCGTTTCAATTTGACGGGATTTCTTTTGCGCTAATGCTAATAAACCGCTTACACCCACTCGACCACAAGCCGAATCGTAATCTAAATGTTGATAATCTAACTGTTCGATTTTACGGCTGGTTTCCAAATCCAGTTCCTGCGCCGTCGCGTAATCGTGGTAATGACTTAAATCTGAGCTAATCACAATGACGGCTTCATCATCGTCATAAAATAATTCCAGCACTTGTGAAACTTGCTCTGCCGTCGCGTTACCAACGACAATCGGAATTAACTTAAAAGCATGTAATACGGTTTGTAAAAATGGCAATTGCACTTCCAAACTGTGTTCAGCGTGATGCGCTTCGTCGCTGTAATTGACAAACGGCAACACCACTAAGTTTTGAATAGCTATTTTATCGAGGGGAATATCGCCAAGTGGCGTGTTGAAAAAATCGGCATGAGAAACGGCTAAACCGTCAAACGCCAAGCGATGCGACGGGGCAACAATAACCACGCGCTTAATTTTATCGGCTCCCGCTTTCAAACGTGCATAAGCACTGGCGGCGATTTCACCCGAATAAATATAACCTGCGTGGGGAACTATTATGGCTTTGGGAACTTTAGTGGTACTTTGAACTGCGTCCAAAAAAACGTTAAGCATCTTTCGCAATACTTCTGGATTAGCAGGATAAAATGTTCCAGCGACGGCTGGTTGACGAATTAAAACCATGATTGCTCTCCGAAAATGAGTTTTCTTGCGTCTCGATAATATGCCGTAATCTATGAATAGTGCAACGTAAAATTAGAATCTATCTTAGAAACTTTTGGAGGATTTCATGAAAACACGATTAAGTTCAGATACGGTCACTACCGATTATTGGCATTTACTCGACGATAAACGGGTGCAATGTGATTTGTGTCCGCGATTTTGTAAATTGCACGAAGGACAACGCGGCTTATGTTTTGTGAGGCAAAATCAAAACGCGCAAATTGTCTTAACCAGTTATGGGCGTTCAAGTGGTTTTGCCATTGACCCGATTGAAAAAAAACCGTTGAACCATTTTTATCCAGGTTCAGCGGTTTTTTCATTTGGCACAGCGGGCTGTAATTTAGCGTGCAAGTTTTGCCAAAATTGGGATATTAGCAAATCACGCGAAATGGACACGTTAATGAGCAAAGCCGAACCCGAAATGATTGCTCAAAAAGCGTTAGAACTGGGCTGTAAAAGTGTGGCGTACACTTACAACGACCCCGTTATTTTTCATGAATATGCGATTGATACGGCGATTGCGTGTCGAGAATTGGGCATCAAATCGGTTGCCGTTTCGGCGGGTTATGTTTGTCCGAAACCGCGTGCCGAATTTTATCAATATATGGATGCGGCGAATATCGATTTAAAAGCCTTTAGCGAACGGTTTTATCATGAACTGACTGGCGCACATTTGGGCGAAATTTTGGATACGTTGGAATATCTTCATCACGAAACATCGGTGTGGTTGGAATTAACCACGCTGATTATTCCAGGCGAAAATGATTCCGAAGCCGAATTGGACGCGATGACGCAATGGGTAGTGGAAAAATTAGGCGTAGATGTACCCATGCACTTTACCGCATTTCATCCCGACTGGAAAATGCGGAACACGCCGCCCACGCCGCTTGCGTCTTTATTATTGGCGCGAGATATAGCGTTAAAAAATGGTGTTCGTTACGCCTACGTTGGCAATGTTCATCACAAAATCGCTGATAGCACTTATTGTCATGCGTGTGGCGGGTTGTTGATTGGGCGTGATTGGTACGAATTATCGGAATGGAATTTGAATAATAGTGGCGCGTGTTTGGCTTGCGGAACACTATGCGCGGGGCATTTTTCTAAGTCATAGCGTCGTCATAAAAATAACCTATGCTAATAATTTATTTATTCGCATAGGTGCTTTACATGTCCTCATTGCAACAAGAACTAATTACCATCCTCGAACACAAAAAACTCACGCCATATTTTCAGCCGATTGTTTCTTTTGCACAAAAGAAAATTATTGGTTACGAAGCTCTGATTCGCGGTCCTTCAAATAGTCCACTGCATAGTCCGCTGAATTTATTTGATGTGGCTGACCGCTACGGTTTAAGTTCGCAATTAGAATTTGTGTGCCGTGAATTGAGCATTAAGCATTTCGCTGATTGTAATTTAGATGCCAAATTATTTCTCAATGTTAGCCCGCGTGTTTTATTGGAACCTGATTTTAAAACTGGCGAAACGCTCCGTTATTTAAATCAATTTGGTGTGAGTCCGCATAACGTAGTGATTGAATTAACCGAACATAAACCATCGGATGATTATGAATTGATGTGTGAAGCCATGATGCACTATCGCGGCATGGGTTTTGAGATTGCGTTTGATGATTTGGGCGCGGGCTATTCGAGTCTGCGTTTGTGGTCAGAATTGTTGCCAGAATACGTCAAAATCGATAGGCATTTTATTCAAGAATTGCAAAATGATTCGGTAAAACTAAATTTCGTGCGCTCGATTCAAGGCATTGCTCGTTCGCTCAATTGCAATGTGATTGCTGAAGGAATTGAGACGGAAACCGAATTTAAATTGATTGAAAAATTGGGCATTTCGCATGGTCAAGGTTATTACTTAGCGCGTCCTTCCGCGTCGCCCTTATTCACCATCAATAAAGCGATTTTTTTGTCGGATGAATTGCCTGAAAATAAAGCGATTTTTTTGTCGGATGAATTGTCTGAGAAAAAACTGCTCGATTTAAATTCAACATCCGTAGCAAGCATTGGGCGTTTTATTCTGCCCATTTCAGCTGAAACACCGATTAGCGACGTGATGAATTTGTTTCAACAACAAAACGAGTTAACGATTCTGCCATTGGTCGATTATGACGTGGCTTCCGGTATTATTTTTCGAGATATTTTTCTATCAAAATTATTTTCAAGTCGTTACGGCATGGAATTGTACGGTCGCAAACCGATTAAAACGTTTATTGATCAAATGCCGCTCAGTGTCGATTGTGATACGCCGATTGAATTGGTGAGTCAGCTAGTTACGTCGAGTATGCGCCATGAACAGGCGTTTATTATTTCACGCGACAATAAATATATGGGCGTGGTGACCATTTTGTCGTTGTTAGAAAGAATTACACAGCAACAAATTGACAACGCTAAACACGCGAATCCGCTGACCTTATTACCGGGCAGCGTGCCAATCAATGAGATGGTTAATCAATTGATTGCTAATAAAACGCCGTTTGCATTTGGCTATTTTGATTTGGATAATTTTAAACCATTTAATGATATTTACAGTTACAGCGCGGGTGACGACATTATTAAAGCCGTAGCGACGACCTTGACGCAATGTTTGCCACCAGAAAAAGGATGCGTTGGACACATTGGCGGTGATGATTTTATTGTGATTTTTATTTGTGACGATTGGCTAGAACGCTGCAAGGCGATTTTGGATGTCTTTAAAAAATTAGCACCCACTTATTACACTTCCACTGATGTGAAAGCCGGTGGGATTCATGCTGAAAATCGCAAGGGCGAAAAATGTTTTTTCCCAATAACCAGTTTATCGGTGGGATTGGTGTCGCCAAAAACTACCGCTCATTGCCAGTCTCACGTTGATATTGCTGATTTAGCGTCGTCATCGAAAAAAATGGCAAAGAAAATTGATGGTAACAGCTATTTTGTCAACCAACGCCAAAGTCCAAAAAAAATAGAAGTGATTCAGGCAAATAATTTTCACCCGAAAACGTCCGTGATTAAATTACACGCGGTCAGTTAAATTTTTGAACAAAAAAAACGCCTTAAAACCTCGTGGTTTTAAGGCGTTTTTGTTTTTTAAAACTTAGCGTGAAAAACGCAATTCGCCTGCATCTTCACTGACTTTTATCACGTCACCTGCTACAAATTGTCCTGCCAAAATCATTTGCGCGAGTGGATTTTCAAGCTGTTGTTGAATGGCGCGTTTCATGGGTCTCGCACCATAAATCGGATCAAATCCTGCCTCGCCCAATAAATCCAACGCTGCGTCAGAAATCTCAAACCCAATTTCTCGTTCTTGCAAACGTCCGCGTAAATAATCAATTTGAATGGTCGAAATCGCGCGAACTTGCTCACGTCCCAACGAATGAAACACCACGGCTTCATCGATTCGATTGATAAATTCGGGGCGGAATTTCGTGACCACAATATCCATCACCGCCGATTTCATTACGTCATACATTGCCTCGCCCGACAAGGCTTGAATGACTTCCGAGCCGATGTTGGAAGTCATCACGATAATGGTATTTTTAAAGTTCACCGTGCGACCTTGACCGTCCGTCAAACGCCCGTCGTCCAACACTTGCAACAAAATGTTAAACACATCAGGATGCGCTTTTTCAATTTCGTCGAGCAAAATCACCGAATACGGTTTGCGACGCACTAATTCCGTTAAATAACCGCCTTCTTCATAACCGACATAGCCTGGAGGCGCACCGATTAAACGCGCCACCGAATGTTTTTCCATGAATTCCGACATATCGATTCGCACCATTGCGTCGGGCGTATCGAACATAAATTCGGCTAATGCTTTGCACAATTCCGTTTTACCCACACCCGTTGGCCCTAAAAATAAAAACGAACCATTCGGACGATTCGGGTCAGAAAGTCCCGCGCGTGAACGACGAATGGCGTTGCTCACGGCTTTCAATGCTTCTTCTTGTCCGATAACGCGCTGTTTCAAATGCGTTTCCATTTCGAGCAATTTTTCGCGTTCGCCTTCCAACATTTTTGAAACTGGAATCCCCGTCCATTTCGACACGACTTCGGCGATTTCGTCTTCGGTGACTTTATTCCGTAACAACGTCATTTTCGACATATCAACCGTTGCGGACGCGGCAATTTGTTTTTCAAATTCTGGAATAATGCCGTATTGCAATTCAGACATTTTCGCTAAATCATTGCTACGTCGCGCAGTTTCTAAATCCAAACGCGCTTGTTCCAACTTTTCTTTAATCGCAGCTGAACCTTGCAACGCGGATTTTTCGGCTTTCCAAATCTCTTCTAAATCCGAATATTCTTTTTCGAGTTCGCCAATTTCTTGTTCTAAAACTTGCAGACGTTTTTTTGAGGCGGCATCTTTTTCTTTTTTCAGCGCAACTTGTTCGATTTTTAGTTGAATCAACCGGCGATACAATTTGTCCATCACTTCGGGTTTGGAATCGATTTCCATCCGAATTCGGCTGCCCGCTTCGTCGATTAAATCAATCGCTTTGTCGGGCAATTGGCGATCAGAAATATAACGGTACGACAACGTTGCTGCCGCGACAATCGCGGGATCGGTAATATCCACGCCATGATGGACTTCGTATTTTTCTTTCAAGCCACGCAAAATTGCAATCGTGTCTTCCACGCTCGGTTCATCGACCAGCACTTTTTGAAAACGTCGCTCTAACGCCGCGTCTTTTTCGATGTATTTGCGGTATTCGTCCAACGTGGTCGCGCCGACACAATGCAATTCACCCCGCGCCAATGCGGGTTTGAGCATATTGCCCGCGTCCATTGCGCCCTCAGCTTTTCCCGCGCCAACCATGGTGTGCAATTCGTCGATGAACAAAATCACTTGTCCTTCTTGTTTCGCTAAATCATTCAAAACGGCTTTCAAACGCTCTTCAAATTCGCCACGAAATTTTGCGCCGGCAATCAACGCCGCCATATCGAGTGACAAAACTTGTTTGCCTTTCATGCCTTCTGGCACTTCGCCGTTGACAATGCGTTGCGCCAAACCTTCGACAATCGCGGATTTACCCACGCCAGGTTGACCGATTAACACCGGATTATTTTTGGTGCGACGTTGTAACACTTGAATCGTGCGGCGAATTTCGTCATCGCGTCCAATCACTGGATCCAATTTTCCCTGTTCCGCGCGTTCGGTTAAATTCATCGTGTATTTATTTAACGCGCCACGCTGATCTTCGGCATTTTGCTCGTTGACCGCTTCGCCGCCGCGTAATTTTTCAATCGCGGGTTCGAGTAATGCTTTTGAAATGCAAAACTTTTTGAAAATTTCCGTTAATGAACCTTTTTCATCGGCAACGGCTAACAAAAATAATTCGCTCGAAATAAAGGTGTCGTTACGTTTTTGTGCGAGTTTGTCGGTGATATTTAATAAACGGTCGAGTTCATTCGATAAACGCACGTCGCCGCCCGTGCCACTGACGCTGGCTAAACGATTGAGTGTTGCGACCAATTCAACCCGCAAATTCGGCACGTTGATATTACTTTGTGCGAGTAACGGTTTGATGCTGCCGCTTTCTTGATCGAGTAACGCCAGCAATAAATGTGTGGCTTCAATAAATTGATGATCTTTGCCCAACGCCAAACTTTGCGCGTTGGCTAACGCTTCCTGAAATTTACTGGTTAATTTGTCCATTCTCATCGCGGTGACTCCTAGAAAGTAAGTGATTTAACTCAGTTTAACAATGGGGCAAATTGACCGCTAATTCAAGGAAATATTTTTTCCTGTTTAGGCGTTTTGAAAGAAACGAAGCGCGTTTCGTCCCGATATTTTGGCTTGATACATGGCAATATCCGCGTGTTTGAGCGGTTCATCCGTGGATTTTTCATGACCCGTAAAAATCGCCACCCCAATGCTAGGCGTGCTGTGATAATCGTGCGTGCCAAGCTGATAATTTTTGTTCAACGTCGCGAGAATTTTTTGACCAATACTGTCAGCTTGCTTTGCCGCGACCTCGTCTTCTTTGTTTAAATCCGTCAGCATTACCACGAACTCATCGCCGCCAAAACGCGCCACCGTGTCGGAATCACGCAAGCAATCATGCAAACGTTGCGCGACTTCTTTCAAGAGTAAATCGCCCATGTCATGCCCTAACGTATCATTAAGCGTTTTGAAGTTATCCATATCAATAAACAATACCGCGCCTTTTGTTCCATTGCGTTTATTCTTCGCAAAAGCGATTGTTAATCTATCAAAAAGTAACCGTCGATTTGGTAAATTGGTCAAGGGATCATAGAACGCTAAACGTTCAATTTCGTCGGTGATGGCTTTGTTTGTCGTAATATCCATAAATGTGGCAACATAATTCGTGATGTTGCCCTCGCTATCTTTTACGGCAGTAATACAGAGATTTTCGGGATAAATCTCACCATCTTTTCGTCTATTCCAGATTTCACCTTTCCAATAACCGAGCTGACTGATAGCTTCCCACATTTCAGCATAAAAATTAGCATCATGGCGATGTGACTGTAGTATGCGGGGATTTTTCCCGATTATTTCTTCGGCGGAATAACCGGTAATTTCACTAAAAGCCTTATTGACGCGAAGAATCGTTCCGTTCGCCGCCGCGACAAACATCCCTTCTTGCGATTCAAAAACCACCGCTGCAATGCGTTGTATTTCCACCAATTCATCGGCACGTTGTTGTGCTTGGTGTAACGCCAATTCGCCACGAAGCGTGTGAGTGCATTTCAATAATGCGCTCTCTAATATCCCTAAATCAACCGGTTTCACCACATATTTATCGACACCTAAATCAATGGCGAGGTGAAAATAGCGCGGTTCTTCAAAAGCGGTGGTGAGAATAATCGGTATTTTGGGATTGATAGCCCGCATGGCGGCACCCATTTTCAAGCCGTCCATTTCAGGCATTAACACATCGGTAATAACTATATCGGGCTGACATTGTTGAAAAAGGCTCAAACCTTCTTGCCCATTCGCCGCTAAATATAAATTCGCACACCGGCGGTTAAGAAATTGCGCTAATTGCTTACGAATAATCATTTCATCTTCGACATAAAGAATGTTTAAGGTTTTGAGAAACGCTAAATCACCGTTGTCATCATTCACTCTGATTTTCCTTTTCAATAATTGTGTTAAGTATTGCGTTGTTGGGTGTAAAAATCGTAAATTCTGCCCCTTGCGGTAAATTCCGCACACTGATTTTTCCGTCCATGCTATTTTCAATAATCATTTTCGACATATAAAGTCCAATCCCGCTGCCGCCTTCTTTGGTGGAAAAATACGGCTCAAACAGACGTGCTAAAATGTTCTCGTTAATCCCACCGCCATTATCCGAGACAATGGTTTGTGTGAAATTATCGACATGGTGCAACCGCACCGTAATTTGTCCGTTCTTACTGTTACCATTGTGCTCCAAAATGGCTTCTTTGGCATTTGTTATCAAGTTGAGTAACACTTGAGAATATTCATTAGGAAATCCTATCATTTCTATATCATCCGGCGCGTCAATTATTAACGCGATATTATGACTTTCAAAACCGGCTGCCACCAATGCAATCGCGTCGAGAATAACTTTTTTCAAACTGAACCGTTCTTTTTCTTTGTCGGGACGAAAGAAGTTCCGAAAATCGTTAATCGTACTCGACATTTTTTCAATGCACAGCCAACCATCGGCAATTTGACTGTCTAAATAGCTGTCCGTTAATTCATTAAATCGGGCGGCATCTTTCAAATTCCCCAACACCAACCCGAGTGCATTCAACGGTTGTCGCCATTGATGCGCGATATTGTTAATCATTTCACCCATCACCGCCAAACGCGATTGTTGAATCAACAAATGATCTTTTTCACGGTTACGCGCCACTTCCTCTTCCACGCGCTGTTCCAAAGCGGCGTTAAACTGTTCCATTTTGGTTATCAGTCGCGCATTTTCCAATGAAATCGCGGCTTGTTGACTTAATGATTCAATGGTTCGCACGCGGTTTGTCGTAAATACATTGGGCGCAAGGCGGTTTTCTAAATACAGTAACCCGATGAGTATTCCCTTTCGGTGCAACGGCACGCAAAGCAACGAACGTAAACCGAGTTGGGAAACTTCGGGTAAATGTTTAAATTCCTCCGAAGTTTCAGCATCGTTCACAACAATGGTTTTCATCATGCGACACGCATAATGCACAATGCCTTGGCACAATTCCGTCATGGTGTGTAAGAGTTCAACCTCTAAATGTGTTTTTTCACTCACATGACTGGCGGCAAGAATAGACCAAATGCCATCTTGTTGAATTAACAAATAACCGTGTTGTGCGCCGCTTGATAGCAGCACCATATCCATAATTTTCTCGAGCAATTTGTCTTCATTGATTTCAGCCGATAACGCCAACGAAGATTGCACCAAATAATCGACATCCAAATTCGGCAACACTAAATTTTCGCTATTGGCGGCGTAGCTATTTTTAGCATCCTCTGGATCTTTAAAATGGTCGGGATAACTTTCCAATAACTGTATTTCTTTGCCTTGTGCGCCACATTGTCGGTACAAATGCCGTGCGGCACAAAAATAATGTCCGCTACTTTGAAAGCCCGATTCGTGTAACCAGATACCAAAATTTTCTTTCGCAAAACCTTCCAAAAATGTATAGCCTAATCGGTGCGCGGATTCGATGGCGTTTAAATAAGCACCGCAAACGTCTTCAAAACGCGAAAAAACCACGGCGTATTCCGCTCGATAAAGTTGCAAATACGGCTGCAACAAAACGCCCAAACTTGCCCATTCCTCAACGAGCAGAATTAAAGGAGCAAGTTTTACACGCAATACGTTTTTATCGCCGCCATCTTGTCGATGTAACCGCAATAAATTTAAAGCTTGAAATACATACCATTGCCGTTTCAACACGTTATCGGTTAAACCGGTCAAATAACAATGCACTTTTTCAAAACTCGCATTTGCCGCCTCATAACGCCCGTAATAATAATTGCTTATTGCTAAATGGACAAAATAACTGCCCGCTGCCGCAACGTAATTGCAACTTTCCCATAATTTCAGCGTTTCCGCCATTGGAATTAACGGAGCCGACGCGCTTTTCATCGGTTCAATCCAACCGGCTTGCATCGCTTGAGCGATAGCGACTGAAAAACTCAATTGATTTTTTTGTGAAAATTCCAAACACGCCGATGCGGCTTTTTCAATCGCCTGAAAATTCGCGCCTTGAACTTGTAAATTCCACATCAATGGCGCGTAAATTAAACCGGCGTTGTACAAATCCCCACAATTTTTGCCGCTTTGAATGCCTTTTTCGCAATAGGCGACAATGTCTGCGGGATGACTGCGTGAGTGCATATTACACCAGGCAATACCATTCATACCGCGCGTCGCGCCAAACGTATCGGGGTAGCGCGTGCATAATTCGCGTGCCAAATCTTCGTAACGAAATGCTAATTCAAACAGCCCTTTTTCGCCTAAATTTAAACCCATAATCGAAAATGAATAAATCACGGATTCATCCATGCCGCCTTGCAAACAAAGCGTGGTCGATTGGGCAGAGGCTAAATACAGCTGCGAAACTTGCCCCGTCATGTATAAATCTGGAATTAATTCGCTATAAAACGCCAATTCAATTTTGTTGCGCCGCTCGGTGGTAAAAGGCATTTCCAGAATTTTTTGCCACACGTCGGTGTTGTTTTTATGAATTTTGGCGATGAGTTCAGCGGCTTTTAATTCTGCTTTCCTTGAATCCTCAAGAAGTGATTGATTGAAATAATTCAAACCTCGATTGGCGGTTTCAATCGCTTTGATAAAATTGCCAATCGACGACAACGAAGTCGTTTGTTCCGCTAACGCTTCGGCGCAATCTAAATCATCCACGGCACGAAACAACAGCGTATCCAATAATTTTTCCGATAAATCAGAACGCCCCACCATCAATTCGGTTTTCGCCAATCGTTGATGCAACCGAAACGTCAGCGCGTACTGGCTTTCCCACGCATCGGCAGGTAATAACTCCAGACCGTAACGGTAGTATTCATTCGCGGCGTTGGTTGCCAACGTATTTAAGGCTTTATTTCCGGCGTGAAAATTCAGCGTGATTAAATTCAACGTTTCGTTTTCCGTCAACGTGTCGGGACGACCTAAATTCAAATGCGCGGCAACAGTAAATAAATTGTCTTGGCGTTCCAATTCAACGCCAATCGGTGTGTCGCCTAACAAATGTTGCCCGATACGCCAATGAATCGCGCGGCGTTGTTCGGAATTCAAAAAACGTAACACCGCTTCCTGCACGCGGTCGTGAACAAATTGTAATTTGGTTTTACGTTCAATCAATAAACCCAAACTTAACACCGGTTTCAACAGTTCAAACAAGGTTTGATACGATATTTTTTTAATCCGTGATATTTCTTCCGCTGAAAATCGATTGCCGACACACGCGCCCAGCATCAAAATATCAATCGTTTCGGGGGGCAATTGAGAGACTTTTGAACTGAATAAGTCCACCACGTTGGTGGGCATATTGGATTGGCTGATTTTCATCATATCCCAGCCCCATTGCCCGTTTTTATTGAGCAGCAACAAGTTTTCATTGTGCAACCACGACAAACTTTCGCTGACAAATAACGGATTGCCTTCGGTCAAATCACCTAAAAAACGAGATAATTCGACGCATTGACTAAGCGGCAAATCTAAAATATACGCGACCATTTCATGGCAATCACTGGCATTGAGTTGTGTTAAACGCAAATCATGCAGCGGCAAACCTTTTTTCTGCATCGCTCGCATAAGCTGACTTAATGGATGATGTTCATCCACTTCGTTATTTCGATACGCGCCAATAAAAAATAAATACGGATAATCCGCCACATTCGCAAATAAATAATCCAAAAAATCAAACGTGGCACTGTCGCACCACTGCAAATCATCGATAAATAAAACTAACGGATAATTCCGTTGCGCTAAACACGCTAAAAATTGCCCCAACACGTTATTAAAACGATGTCTCGCTTCAACGGGTGGCAAATTCGGCACGTCAGGTTGTTCACCGATGAGAATCGTTAGCTCTGGAATAACATCTGTAATAATGCGCCCTTGCGACGCGAGCGTTTCCAAAATTCGAGTGTGCCAATAGGAAACTTGCATGTCACTTTCCGTTAACAGCGTCCGAATTAGATTTCGTAACGCTTGTAACAACGAACTGTACGGAATGTTTTTTTGATATTGGTCAAATTTTCCGGAGGTAAAATAACCGCGATGTTCAACCAACGGGCGTTGCAATTCTTGAATTAAACGGGTTTTGCCAATGCCGGGTAAACCCGAAATAAACACCGATGCAAATGCGCCGCGCGTCACTAAATCGTATTGCTGTAAAACAATTTTAGCTTCTGCCAATCGCCCGACCATTTTAGAAATAAACACCACGCGCCGTTGATGGTCTTGTAAGCCGACTTTAAATGGGATTATCTGCCCTGAAGTGGCATATTCTTCCGCGCAACGATGTAAATCTGCGTAAAGTCCCAAACCACTTTGATAGCGTTTTTCGGGTTCTTTCAAACACATTTTGGTAATAATATCATTCAAAATGGGCGGGATATTTCTATTAACGTGATGAATGAGCGGAACTTCTTCGGCGAGGTGAGAATGGATTAACTCGAGCGGATCGGTACTTTTGAATGGCAATTCGCCCGTCAATAATTGATAAAATACAATGCCCAGCGAATACATATCGGTTGAAAAATCGACACGATGATTGATACGCCCCGTTTGTTCTGGCGACGTGTAAGCGAGCGTGCCTTCAATAAAGTCTGGGTCGTAAATAAAATGACTAATTTCATGAATATCAATCGGCGTAATGAAATCCGTCACTTTAATGTCGAGCGTGTCAGGTTGAATTAAAATGTTGTGCGGTTTAATGCCGCCGTGAATAATACCGGCTTGGTGAATCACGTTGATAATTTGCGCCAACGCACTGGCACAATGAAAAAAATCAGGCAGCGAAATCGGTGATTTCATGCACCATCGACTGAGTGAAACGTAACCTGAAAAGTAAGGTTTCACAATAAATTGCACCTGACCAAAACATTCAAACGCATCCGGCGTAATCACACGCACATCGTGGATAATTTTCAAACGTTCAATTTTTTGGCGTAGATAACGCTTCTGACTTTCTTGAAGTAAGGGATGCTTAAAAAGTTTGAGAATGTAATAATCCGTTGCGTGTTGTTTAGAAACGGCTTTAAACACGATTGATTCTAAACTTTCGCCCAACTGTTCAAGTAAGCGATAATGTGGAATTTGTGCCGTGATGTCGCTCATTTTCATGATAAATCAGCTGGTAATTTCATATAAGGGCTTTATTTGAATAATCATTAAATTTAAACAAGTTGAAGTGTAACAAAGGAAACGCTTGAATTACACGACTTTGTGGGCTACAAAACAGTTTTTATTTGCACAAGGGGAAAAAGATGACATCTATTCAAGGTTGGGCGGCGCACGGTTCTAAAGAAAAACTCGAACTGATTTCGGTTGAACTGCCCAAATTAGGCGCGGAAGAGGTTGAAATCATTGTAGAACATTGTGGCGTTTGTCACTCTGATTTATCGATGTTGAACAACGATTGGGGATTTTCCAATTATCCGCTCATCGCGGGACACGAAGTTATTGGCAAAATTAGCGCAATCGGCAAAGATGTGAAAGGTTTGAAAATTGGGCAAGCGGTTGGCGTGGGTTGGAATTCGGGAAGTTGTATGCACTGCCACGAATGTGTGACGGGACAACATAATCTTTGCAGCCAAGCGTTGCCGACGATTGCGGGCGGACATTACGGCGGTTTTGCCGATAAAATGCGAGCGCATTGGGTGTGGGTGATTCCGCTGCCTGAAAAACTCGATTTGCGTTCTGCGGGACCGTTGTTGTGTGGCGGAATTACCGTGTTCGCGCCGTTTTTGAATTTCAATATCAAACCGACTGACCACGTTGGCGTGGTGGGAATTGGCGGTTTAGGGCATTTAGGCTTGAAGTTTGCGAAGGCGTGGGGCTGCGAAGTGACGGCGTTTACCAGTTCACCATCGAAAATTGAAGAAGCGAAAACGTTGGGCGCACACAACGTGATTTCTAGTTATGACAGCGCGTCGATTTTGACTGCCGCGAATTCGTTGGATTTGTTGTTGGTAACGGTCAACGCGCCGCTCGATTGGGCGACGTTGTTAAAAACGCTAAAACCAAACGGACGCATGCACGTTGTGGGCGCGGTACTGGAACCGATGCCAATTCCTGCGATGGGATTGATTTTTGGGCAAAAAAGCGTTTCGGGTTCGCCCACGGGTTCACCGGCGGCAATTGCAACGATGTTGGAATTTGCGGCGCGACATCACATCGCGCCACAAGTTGAACATTTTCCAATGAGTCGCGTGAATGACGCATTGGCGCATTTAGTCGCAGGTAATGCGCGTTATCGCATTGTTTTGGATGCAGATTTTTAGATTATGAATGGTTGATTTCTCCGTGGCGTTTCAGCGGGGAAATCAAGCAAAAAAGTTTTCGCGCTTCTTCCAAAATCAACACACTGCTCGCCACCATTATCACGCACAAACCATCATTTAAATCCAAATCCGCCGTGCGAAAAATCGTTTGCGCGAATTCCCATTGCGCCATGCTGATTTGCAGCGCGACGACTGAAATGAGTGACAACCACAACCAGCTATTTTTGAAAAATTGGCGATTAAAAACCGTGCCTTTTTCGGTGCGTGCGTTGAAAACATTAAACACTTGAAACAACACAAACGTGGTAAAAGCCAGCGTTTTGGCGTGTTCAGCGTCATGAATTTGCAAATCATAAAACAAAATTCCTAACGTGCCGCTCGCCATAATCACGCCGTAAAAAAGCAGTTGCGCCAAGCGTCGCCACGATAATAATTGCGCTGTCGCCAAACGTGGCGGTTCGTTCATGGTATTGGCGCGAACCGGATCAACGCCTAACGACATCGCGGGCGGGCCATCCATAATGATATTTATCCACAACAATTGAATCGCCGTAAAAGGCAACGGTAAATTCAACAATGGCGCAATCGCCACGCACAAAATCGCGCCAATATTGGTCGAAAGTTGAAAGCGAATAAACTTCACCATATTGTCGTAAATGCCACGCCCTTCGCGGACGGCGTTCACAATCGCGGCAAAATTATCGTCGGTCAAAATCATCGTGGCGGCTTCTTGCGCGACATCGGTGCCACTTTTTCCCATCGCAATACCAATGTCCGCACTTTTCAACGCGGGCGCATCGTTCACTCCGTCACCCGTCATTGCCACAATATGACCGGCTTTTTTCAGGGCGTTCACGAGGCGCATTTTTTGTTCGGGTGCGGTTCGGGCAAATACGCCAATCTGGTCAATGCGTGCCGCTAATTCATCGTCAGTTAATTCCGCCAAAGCCCGTCCTTCCAGAGTTTCACCGGGCAAACCCAATTCTCGCGCAATTGCTGTAGCGGTTGTCGATTGGTCGCCCGTAATCATTTTGACGGCAATTCCAGCGCGTTGACATAAGCGAATTGCGTCACGAACTTCAACACGCGGCGGGTCTTGTAAACCAATTAAGCTGATGAAATTTAACTTTTCAATGTGTCTGAAAAAATCATTATCCGCCCATTCTATGGCTGGAATTTTTCCCGTCGCCATTCCCAAAACACGCAAGCCCGTTTGCGCCATTTTAATATTTTGCGCCAACAACACCGCGTGTTCTTCGGTGGTCAAATTGCACCGTTCTAAAATGATTTCGGGTGCGCCTTTGACGAAAATCAAAATTTCGTCACCTTGTCGATGAAACGTCGCCATAAATTTATATTCGGCATCGAACGGAATTTCTGCCAAACGCGGAAAGTTCATTCGCGCGTGGTCGTAATTTAACCCGCCTTTTTCTGCGAGCTTTAACAACGCGCCTTCCATCGGGTCGCCGATAATTTTTTCATCGTGAAATTGGCTATCGTTGCACAATATCAGCGGCAACAATAATTCGTTTTGCGGCAAAATTTTATCGTTCACAAAATGCGTTTCGCCACGATAAAAAAACTGCCGCACCGCCATTTGATTCAACGTTAGCGTACCCGTTTTATCGGTACAAATCACGGTGGTGCAACCAAGCGTTTCCACGGCTGACAACCGTTTGACGATGGCTTTGTGTGTTGCCATTCGGTGCATTCCCAACGCTAATGTCACGGTGACAACGGCGGGCAAACCTTCGGGAATTGCGGCAACGGCTAAAGCAATCGCGGTAAACGCCGTTTCAATCAACGGTTCGCCGCGCCACAATGCGCTGGCAAATAACACCAACACAATCACCAACGCCAATGCTGCCAAGCGTTTGCCTAAACGGTCGAGTTGGTTTTGTAATGGCGTGGGTTGTTCTTCGGTTTCGGTGAGAAGTTGCGCAAGTTTGCCGATTTCGGTGTTCATGCCAGTCGCGGTCACGAGCATTTCAGCGCGTCCGCGTGTGACGACGTTGTTCATGAACAGCATATTTGAGCGTTCGGCAAGCAGCGTATTTTCAGGCAATTCGTCCGTATTTTTAGAAACGGGCAACGATTCGCCCGTTAAGGCGGATTCGTCAATTTCTAGTCCAAACGCTTTGAGCAACCGCCCGTCAGCGGGAATTTTATTGCCCGCTTCGAGCAACACAATATCGCCTTGAACGAGATTTTTCGCGGCACAAACGCTGATTTGATTATCGCGGCGCACTTTCGCTTGTAACGACAACATTTTTTTCAGTGCGGCGAGGGATTTTTCGGCTTGAAATTCTTGATAAAAACCGAGCAGCGCGTTGATAAAAACCACCGTCATAATCACTACGCCATCGATTTTATCGCCAATAAATGTCGCTAAAAATGCGGCTGCGATTAACACTAAAATCAAAACGCTTTGAAATTGCGCGAAAAAAAACCACCATGCAGATTTAGGTGGTTTTTCGTGGAGTTGATTTGCGCCGTCACGTTGTAATCGGGCAGCTGCTTCGATTTGGGTTAAACCAATTTGCGTGGTTTGTTGTTGTGCGAGGGCTTTTTCAACAGTTAATGCGTGCCAGTTTGTTGATGTTTTCATTTGTACACTCCCAATCAAAAAATTATGAAATTCATTTTTAACCTTGGGAAAAACTATACCACACGACAAACCGCACGTTGAAAATTAACTCGTTTTGGCGCGTTTCGCCTCATTCCAAAGCGCGTCTAATTCTTCTAATTCACATTCTTTCAAAACTCGCCCCGATGCGGCGACGTGTTTTTCAATGTAATGAAAACGTTTGGAAAATTTTTGTGTGCTTTGTTTTAAAGCAATTTCAGGATTGACGTTTACATGTCGCGCCAAATTCACCACGACCAATAACAAATCACCGATTTCTTCTTGAATGTGCGCTTGGTCGCCAGATTCCCACGCTTCTTTGACTTCGTCTAATTCTTCCAACACTTTGTCGAAAACAGGCGGCACTGTTTTCCAATCAAAACCATGTTGAGCGGCGCGATCTTGAATTTTTTCACATTCCAAAAGGGCAGGGAGTGAACGCGCCACGCCAGATAAAACACTTTTCAATTCAGGATTTTTTTCTTTGCGTTCATCAGCTTTGGACTGTTCCCACGCGGCATGACGTTCAGCATCGGTTTCAAAAACGGCATCCGCGAAAACGTGCGGATGACGGCGAATCAATTTGTCGGCAATCGATTCGGCAACTTGCTCAAACGAAAACAAGCCGCGTTCATTGGCAATTTGCGAATGAAACACGACTTGTAATAATAAATCACCTAATTCTGAGCGCAAATCGTCTAAATCTTCGCGTTCAATTGCGTCAACGACTTCGTAGGCTTCTTCGATAACGTAAGGAATTAAACTGGCAAAATCTTGTTTAACATCCCACGCGCAGCCTGTTTCGGGATGACGCAATTGCGCCATAATATCGAGCAAATTTTGCGTATTTTTAAGCATGAATTATTTAGAAGCTGCTGCCAAAACTGTCTTGATAACGTTGTTTGAACGTTTCAGAATTAAACGAATGATTTTGTGTACCGTGCTGTTCGATTTTGATTGCGCCCATTAACGATGCAATGCGCCCCGTGATTTCCCAATCTAAATCATTCAATAAACCGTACAACAAACCCGCGCGATAGGCATCGCCGCAACCTGTTGGATCAGAAAGTTTGGCAACAGGCGCAGCGGGGATTTTAATTTGTTTGCCATCGGTGTAAATCGTCGAACCTTCGCCACCCTGCGTGATGATTAACGCTTCCACTTTTTCAGCCAGTTGCGCCAACGATAAACCGGTGCGTTCTTGCATCAATTCGGCTTCGTAATCGTTCAATGTTAGCCATGTCGCTTGGTCGATAAGGGTCAATAATTCTGCCCCATCAAACATGGGCATTCCTTGACCTGGATCAAAAATAAACGGAATTTCTAATTCGGCGAATTGTTTGGCGTGCAACTGCATTCCATCTTTACCATCCGGTGAAACGATGCCAATTCGGATGGCATTTTCAATGGTGGGAATCGAGTTTTGGTGTGAGAAATTCATCGCGCCAGGGTGAAACGCCGTAATCTGATTATCGTCTTCATCGGTAGTAATATAAGCCTGTCCCGTAAATTGATTTTCGATAAGACGAATGTATTGATTGTTGATGTTATGTTGATGTAGCCATTTGGCGTAAGGTTCAAAATCATGCCCAACGGTCGCCATAATCAAAGGTTCTTCGTTTAATAATTTCAAATTGTAAGCGATATTTCCCGCACAACCGCCAAACTCGCGCCGCATTGTCGGCACAAGAAATGACACGTTCAACATGTGAACTTTTTCTGGCAAAATGTGATGTTTAAATTTATCGTGAAACACCATAATGGTGTCATACGCCATTGAACCACAAATTAACGCACTCATAATTACCTCTTAAAAAATTAAAATAACAGACCAAGTAATTGACGCCCAAATCAGGGACAGCATAACAGCGGCTGACCCAATGTCTTTAGCGCGTCCAGAAAGTTCATGATGCTCCAAACCAATTCTATCAATTGCAGCTTCAACGGCAGAATTCAATAGCTCAACGAGCAACACTAAAATCACGCTGCCAATTAACAACAATATTTCAATCGATGTTTTAGCTAAATAAATTGCAGCAGGGACGGAAATGATTAGCAGCAAAACTTCTTGCCGAAAGGCTTCTTCATGTTGCCAAGTGGCTTTGAAACCTGCTGCTGAAAAAAATGCGGCGTTGTAAATCCGTTTTAAACCTTTTGCATTTTGATTTGCCATAACTATGCGGCAATCATGGTTTCGTATGCGGCGAATGAAAGAAGTTTTTCGATTTCAAGTAAATCGTCGGCTTTGACGCAAAATAACCATGCTTCGTAAGCGGAATCGTTAATTTTCTCTGGGTCATCTATCACAGCTTGATTGATGGAGATAATCTCACCAGAAACGGGACTCGAAATATCGGAAGCGGTTTTGACGGATTCAATAGTGGCACAACTTTCGTTTGCTGTAACGTGTTGACCAATTTCAGGTAAAGTGACGCATACTAAATCACCCAATTCTTCTTGTGCGAAATCAGTAATGCCAACGCGTACGACGCTATCGTCTTCGACTTGCGCCCATTCGTGGGATAAAGCGTATTTTAAGTGTTCAGGCAAAAGACCCATGACAGAATTCCTGCGTGGTAAAAGTAGAATTTGTGGAATTTATTTAACAAAAGCGAGAATGTATAGCGAAGATAATGGCGTCCCCAAGGGGGTTCGAACCCCTGTTACCGCCGTGAAAGGGCGGTGTCCTAGGCCACTAGACGATGGGGACTAGATATTGTGAAAATTTTGAAATTTAAATCTAAAAATGGCGTCCCCAAGGGGGTTCGAACCCCTGTTACCGCCGTGAAAGGGCGGTGTCCTAGACCACTAGACGATGGGGACTAGATAATACTTGGTGGAGCTAAGCGGAATCGAACCGCTGACCTCAACACTGCCAGTGTTGCGCTCTACCAATTGAGCTATAGCCCCGTATTGAGACGCCAATTCTACAGGTTTTGAGTTTAATGTCCAGTTTAAATTTACATTTTGAGTGTTTTTACGGTTCAAACTGAACATTTTCACGACAAATGAACGCATTTTGATGTTATTTAAGGCGATATTCTGCGGAACGTGCGTGAGCGGTCAGACTTTCACCGCGCGCTAACGTCGAAGCGATTTTACCCAACATATTCGCGCCATCGGCTGAACAATTGATTAAACTTGAGCGTTTTTGAAAATCATAAACACCCAACGGCGACGAAAAACGGGCGGTGCTTGAGGTGGGCAAAACATGATTCGGTCCCGCGCAATAATCGCCCAAGGCTTCGGCGGTATAACGTCCCATAAAAATTGCGCCCGCGTGACGAATGTGTTCACACAAACTTTCTGGATTTTCGACCGATAATTCCAAATGCTCAGGTGCGATTATATTGGCAACTTCGGCGGCTTGTTCCAAATCTTTAACCAAAATTAACGCGCCACGATTTGTTAGCGACGTACGAATAATTTCAGCGCGTTCTATTGTCGGTAAAAGCGCGTTAATACTGGCTTCAACCGCTTCCAAATACGCCGCATCGTCACTAATCAAAATCGCTTGCGCGTCTTCATCGTGTTCCGCTTGTGAAAATAAATCCATCGCAATCCAATCGGGATTCGTTTTGCCATCACAAATAATCAAAATCTCAGAAGGCCCTGCAATCATATCAATGCCGACTTGACCAAAAACCATTTTTTTTGCTGTCGCAACGTAGATATTTCCTGGCCCAACAATTTTTGCCACAGCTGGAATACTTTCCGTTCCATAAGCTAATGCCGCAACCGCTTGTGCGCCACCAATTGCAAAAACTCTGTCCACGCCCGCTAAATACGCCGCCGCCAAAACCAATTCATTTGTTTCACCGTTTGGCGTTGGTACAACCATAATTAACTCTGGCACGCCTGCAACTTTTGCCGGAATCGCGTTCATTAAAACAGACGATGGATAAGCCGCTTTTCCACCTGGTACATACAATCCCACGCGATCTAACGGTGTGACTTTTTGACCCAAAACGGTTCCGTCCGCTTCGGTATATTGCCACGATTCCATTTTCTGTTTTTCGGCATACGCCCGAACTCGTTGTGCTGCTTGTTCCAATGCGTGCGCTTGCTCAGTCGGTAAATTATCCCAAGCCGCTTTTAATTTTTCTTTGGGAATTTCTAATTCGCTGGCTTCAGAAACGTGGCAATGGTCAAAGCGATTCGTGTATTCAATCACCGCCGCATCACCGTTTTTTCGCACATCAGAAATAATGTCCAAAACACGTTGATGAATCGCTAAATCGTCCGTTTCGTTCCACGCCAATAAATCGTGTAATTGCTTGGTGAAATTGGCATCGCTGGCATTCAGTTTTTTAATGGTGATATTTGTCATAATTTTTTGAGTTTAAAAGTGTATTTAATGTGCAAATTCTACGGTTAATACAGTCGATTTGAAAGATGGATTTTTTAATCCTCTTCCCATGCACAAAAAGAATTCATCATTACTCGTTTATTGCTCATATTTTCCTCAGCTTGAACATTAAAAAGCGCGAATAAATTCGCGCCCACATTTTACTTGTTTGAATGTTTTTAACTTATAGCTCGCGTGTCGAACTAAATTTAATATCGGGATAACGCTCTTGCGCCAGTTGTAAATTCACCCGACTATTCGCCACATAAACCAAATAACCGCCACCATCTTCGGCTAAATTATCAAAGGCTTTCTTTTTGAATTCGTCCATTTTTGCGGGATTTTCTGAACTTACCCAACGCACTGCTGAAATCGGAATCGCATCATAAACACATTCCACGTTGTATTCGCCTTTCAAACGATACGCCGTCACGTCAAATTGCAACACCCCGACCGCGCCTAAAATCAAATCGTTGTTTTTCAACGGACGAAACAACTGCGTCGCGCCTTCTTCGGTCAATTGAATCAAGCCTTTTTGCAACGCTTTGGCACGAAGCGGATCTTTCAACACCACCCGACGGAATAATTCGGGCGCGAAATACGGAATGCCGCCGTATTTCAAGGTTTCGCCTTGCGTGAACGTATCGCCAACTTGAATTGTGCCATGATTGTGCAAGCCAATAATGTCGCCCGCGTAAGCCTCTTCAACCGCGTTTCGTGTCGCCGCTTGAAAGGTAATCGCATTCGCAATTTGAATCGTTTTGCCTAAACGAACGTGGTGAATTTTCATGCCTTTGTCGAATTTCCCCGAACAAACCCGCAAAAATGCCACGCGGTCACGGTGCGACGGATCCATATTTGCCTGAACTTTGAACACAAAACCGGTGAATTTATCTTCGTTGGGTAACACTTCACGCTGCACCGCTTTTCGTGGCAACGGTGACGGCGCGTATTCCACAAAGGCATCGAGCAACTCTAAAATACCAAAATTATTCACCGCCGAACCAAAGAAAACGGGCGTTAACGTTCCCGCCAAATAATCAGGCAAATTAAATTCATGGCTCGCACCTTTTACCAAATCAATTTCGTCGCGTAATTCTTGCGCTTGGTCGCCAAGTAATTCGTCTAATTTTGGATTATTTAACCCTTTGACAATTTCAGCTTCCGCGATTTTGCCGCCGTGTTGTGCGCTGAATAAATGAATTTCGTCTTTGTACAAATGGTAAACGCCTTTGAATCGTTTCCCCATTCCAATCGGCCACGTCATCGGCGCACATTGGATTTTTAAAACGTCTTCCACTTCGTCCAACAATTCAATCGGCTCGCGTCCTTCGCGGTCTAATTTATTGATGAACGTTAAAATTGGTGTGGTTCGCAGACGGCAAACTTCCATCAAGTTAATCGTGCGTTCTTCCACGCCTTTCGCCACGTCGATAATCATCAACGCCGAATCGACGGCGGTTAGCGTGCGATAAGTATCTTCGGAAAAATCTTCGTGTCCAGGCGTGTCGAGCAAGTTAATCACGCATTCTTTGTGTTCAAATTGCATCACGGACGTGGTGACGGAAATTCCGCGTTCTTTTTCCATCGCCATCCAATCCGAAGTCGCGTGTCGTGCGGCTTTGCGACCTTTGACCGAACCCGCTAATTGAATCGCGCCACCGAATAATAATAATTTTTCGGTGACGGTGGTTTTACCCGCATCGGGGTGGGAAATAATCGCAAACGTGCGACGGCGTTGTAATTCACTCAGGTTTTCTGACATTGATAAACTCTAAAAAAATAAAAATTAAAAGACGAATTGTAACGAGTTTAAAACAAACTATCTTGCTTAACACCAGCCAAAATCGGTTTCACAACGGGCGACGCTAACACGGGTTTTGTAGATTCAATCGCTGGCGTACTCGATTCTAGGTGTCCTTCGCCTTGAATGGTACTTCCAACCATTTCATCAATTGCACCAAAATTTTCATTTGAATTTGATAATAACCTTTCAATTTGCTGACCCCGCCGCGCCCATGATCTCTGCATTGTGGCACGCTCTTTGTGCAAGTCTTCCTGCATTTGAGCAATTGTTTCGTTAATATCTTTGATTCGCGATATAAAAGCATGACTTGTTACAAAGTTATACAACATCTCTTTTTTTTCACCTTTAAATTCTTGAGCAATTTCAATGTTACTAATATCAATAACTGATTGGCGCAAAACCGCGCTTACTCCTTTAAATTCTTCAAATGTGCAAATTAAAATACCGTCTCTTAAACCCATGCGCTCCATATCTTTTGGCATCGTCTTTGTGACAAGCACACTGATAATTGCGTTTTCAGAACGTGAATCGGCTTTGAATTTTTCAATCCATTCTTTGTTAAAATTTTCTGTCCGTTTGCTTTCGTAACAAATTTTTCCGCAATTTCTGCGAGTCAGTGAGTTCACTATTTGAATACAATCTGCACCACGTTGACCTTTAGGGATTTCTTTGATGTCATCAATTGGAAAGGATTTACGCAACCATTCTTCAATCGCTAATTCTTGAACTTCGCCTTGTGCTTGTGTTGAACCTTGTTCAGAGACCCGTTGCGCTTCTTGGATTTGATGCTTTAATTTGTCAATTTCGTACTCTCTATCGCGCAATTTCATGTCTGCTTGACTTCTTTCTTCGCGCAATCTGATTTCTGACTGGCTTTCAATTTTTTGCCGCTCTTCACGCAAAAGTTGGTTAAGTTTTAATTCTTCCTCGACTTTTTTCGCTTCTATTTCTTCATCTTTTTCACGAAGGGTACGGGCTAACTCAAAAGTAACTTTATTGGCTTCTTTAATTTTTTCTGATTGATTCTGTAAGTCAGCATTCAATCTTTCAATTTGCTCGGCGGTTTCTGCATCTAAATCTGCTTTGATGTTCACTCTGAGAGATTGTTCTAATCTCAATTTTTCGCTTTTAACTTGTTGCTGCACGGCTTCCGCGATTTGTGTTTGCATCGACTGTCTTTCAAAATCGATTTGTAATTTTTCGGCGTGGATTCTTGTGGAAAGTTGCTCGTATTGTGATTTTTCAGCTTTTAATTGATGCTCGAATTGCGCTTGATTTTGTGCAGATTGCGCTTCAAAAGACTGGCGTAATTTGTCTTCGATTTGACGCGAAAGCACTTCATCCGCATTGAATTGATGGGCGCATTTTGGGCAAGTCACCGTTTGTTTATTTTGATTCATATTCATGATGGTTTTCTTATAAGAAGTTAGTGGCATAATGACAGCGGATTAGCGTAGCAGATTTATAGCTCAAAAACACGTCTACACCGCTAATTACCCAAGATTCGTGGCTTTTTCTGCGGGTACAAACCAAGGTTTGTACTCCAGTTCAATTTATTTTGGAGTACAAACCTTGGTTTGTACCACCCACAAACTTACTACGAGGTGCATTATGAAGATTGGTATCCCCAAAGAGATTCACGACGGCGAAAAACGGGTTGCACTAACGCCCGATTCTGCCGCTCATATTCAAAAACTCGGTTTTAAAATTAGCATTGAAAGTGGCGCAGGTGTCGCTGCCGACATTTCGGACGAAGCGTACAAAGCCGCTGGCGTTGAGATTGTTAAAACTGCCAAAACGTTATGGAAAAACGCCGATATTATTCTCAAAGTTCGTGCGCCTGAAGGCAACGAAGTGGATTTATTGTCGAGCGGAAAAACGTTAATCAGCTTTATTTGGGCGGGTCAAAACCCTGAATTGTTAGAAAAATTGGCGGCAAAAAATGTCACGGTTTTGGGCATGGACAGCGTGCCGCGAATGTCTCGCGCTCAGAAATTGGACGCGCTCAGTTCAATGGCAAACATCGCCGGTTATCGCGCGATTGTCGAAGCGGCGCAACATTTTGGACGTTTTTTCACCGGACAAATTACCGCTGCGGGGAAAATTCCACCCGCGAAAGTGTTGGTGATTGGCGCAGGTGTGGCAGGTTTGGCAGCAATTGGCGCGGCAAAAAGTATGGGCGCAATCGTTCGTGCTTTCGACACGCGCCCCGAAGTGAAAGAGCAAATCGAAAGCATGGACGCTGAATTTTTGATGCTCGATTTCAAAGACGAAGAAGGCGGCAGCGGCACGGGCGGTTATGCCAAAACGATGTCTGCCGAATTTATCGCGGCAGAAATGGCGTTGTTCGCGCAACAAGCCAAAGAAGTCGATATTGTCATTACGACGGCGTTAATTCCAGGTCGTCCCGCGCCCAAATTGATTACCGCAGAAATGGTGCAATCGATGCGTGCAGGCAGCGTGATTGTGGATTTAGCGGCGGAACAAGGCGGCAATTGTGAATTAACCGAAAAAGACAAAGTCGTGGTCAAGCACGGCGTGACAATTATCGGCTACACGAATTTGCCGAGCCGTTTGGCGAATCAATCGAGCCAACTTTATGCCACGAATTTACGGCATTTGCTCACCGAATTAACACCTGCCAAAGATGGTGTGATTAACGTCAATTTTGAAGATGAAGTGTTGCGTGGTGCAACGGTGATTAAAGAAGGCAAAATCACTTGGCCGCCACCTCCTCCCACTTTATCAGCAGCACCCGCAGCGAAAGTGGAAGCGGCTGTTATTGCAAAAAAACCGTCGTTAATTCCGCCTAAAATCCGAGAATTTTTACCGCTGCTGGTGGGCGTTTTCGCTTTATTCAGCGTCGATTCGGTTGCGCCGACTTCCTTTATGTCGCATTTCACCGTGTTTGTGTTGGCGTGTTTCATTGGTTATCAAGTCATTTGGAACGTGAAACCGTCGTTGCACACGCCGTTGATGAGCGTCACCAATGCGATTAGCGGCATCATCGTGATTGGCGCGTTGGTGCAAGTTTCGTCGCCCAGCATCGGAATTAGTTTGCTCGCGGGTTTAGCGATTTTAATTGCCACCATCAACATATCTGGCGGCTTTTTAGTCACGCGCCGTATGCTCGAAATGTTCAGAAAATAAGGAGAAAATTATGTCACACAGTTTAGTTACGATGTCGTACATCGTCGCCACGATTCTTTTCATTTTGAGTTTGAGTGGTTTAAGCAATCAAGAAACCGCCCGCAAAGGGAATTATTACGGCATGTTGGGAATGGCAATTGCGATTGTCGCCACCGCATTCAGCGCAACCGTTTCGTCGTATGTGATTTTGATTATTGCGTTGTTAATCGGCGGATTTATCGGCACCAAAGCGGCGTTAAAAGTTGAAATGACGCAAATGCCTGAACTCGTCGCGATTATGCACAGTTTGGTTGGGATGGCTGCGGTGTTGGTCGGTTACGCAAATTTTCTGGATGATTCAGCGAGCTTGAACGGCGTTGAAAAAACCATTCACGAAGTCGAAATTTACATCGGCATTTTAATCGGTGCGGTGACGTTTGCGGGTTCAGTGATTGCGTTTGGAAAATTGAGCGAACGCATCAGCGGCAAACCGTTGTTATTACCGAATCGCCATTTTTTGAATTTAGGCTTGTTGATTTCCGCGATTTTGTTGGGCAATTGGTTCTTGAATTCAGCCGAAATGGGTGGCGGCACCATTCCGTTATTGTTGATGACGATTGTGGCGTTGGCGTTTGGCGTTCACATGGTGATGGCAATTGGTGGCGCAGATATGCCTGTCGTGGTGTCGATGTTGAACAGTTATTCAGGTTGGGCAGCAGCGGCAACAGGTTTTATGTTGAGCAATGATTTGTTGATTGTCACAGGCGCGTTAGTCGGAAGTAGCGGCGCGATTTTGAGCTACATCATGTGCCGAGCCATGAATCGTCATTTTTTAAGTGTGATTGCAGGTGGTTTTGGTACGGCTTCAGGTGGTGAAGCCGCTGAAATTGTCGGAGACGTTCAACCGATTGGCGCAGAAGAAACCGCACAATTATTACTTGCCGCGAAATCTATCATGATTATTCCAGGTTATGGAATGGCGGTCGCACAAGCGCAACATACGGTTTATGAAATGACCAAGTTGTTGCGCGGCAAAGGTAAAAAAGTCGGTTTCGGGATTCATCCCGTCGCAGGTCGGATGCCTGGACACATGAACGTTTTGCTTGCCGAAGCGAAAGTGCCGTATGACATTGTTTATGAAATGGACGAAATCAATGAAGATTGGGGTAATGTCGATGTGTCGATTGTGATTGGTGCCAATGACATTGTGAATCCATCGGCGTTGACGGATCCGAATAGTCCGATTGCGGGAATGCCCGTGTTGGAATGTTGGAAAAGTGAAACCACAATTGTGATGAAACGGTCGATGGCATCGGGTTATGCTGGTGTGGGCAATCCGTTGTTTGTGCAAGAAAACACGCGGATGCTTTTTGGTGATGCCAATGCGATGTTGCAGGCGGTTTTGAAAGCGTTGAATGCGTAGTTGTTCGCAACGTTGAAGCTAATTCACGACGGGCATAAACCTGTGACGTGAGTTAGCTTCAACACCTTTGCATTTTGCATTGATGAGCTAACGGAGGTCGCCAACTTCGTTGCATTTAACTTATTTTCAATTCAATCAGCGTAATTTGTTCGATATTTTCAAAATGTTTCCTGTTCAACGTCGCAATTGGCAAATTATGTTCATAAGCAGTCGCCGCAATGAAAATATCCCGAAATTCAATCAGCTTATTTTTCGTTTTCAATTCTCGAAAAATTGTCGCCGCTTTTTCAGCAACGTGGTCATCAAATGGCAAACTTTCTATCCATTTTTCTAAAATCTTAACGTCTGCTAAATGTTTTTCCGTTTTTGCGCCACATAATAATTCAAACAAAGTCACCGCAGACATTGAACAACGGTAATGCGTTTGCAAGTCCCACAAAATGGTTCGTTCTTTGTTTTCTTTGCGTAAAAAATCAATGAAAACAGATGTATCAATTAAAATTCTTCGATGTGCCATGATGAAATCGCGTTGTCATTTTCGTTAATATCCCATTGTGAAACAGCCAAAAAATCGTGCTGCCAATTTTGCTTATTCGACTTGTTTCGCGTTTTGAATTGCATAAATCGCAACACGTCTTCCAACGATTCCTCTGGTAATTGTTGTGCCATTTTGTAAATCGTTTGTTCTATTTCTTGTCTTTGCATCATTTTTCCTCTTAACCATTTTCAATCAGTCTATCGTAATCATCATGTGAACCAATCCAAAACCACACCAGCCCTTCAGCGCGTTCTTTTGCCATCAAGATATTATTGTTTTCTCTCTAATGTGTCCTTTTTCATCAATATAACAAATACGTTCTTCTATTATATCTGCCGTATAAGGCACGTCTATTATCGATAATTTTTCTGCATCAATTTGGTTATTGAGTTGCCCCTCGATAAATTCTTCAAACCATTCCGTAAATTCGTTTAAATCACCTGCTGAAAGTTTTGAAACTGTCGCTTTTAATTCTTGTGTGTTTAACATCATTTTTCCCCTTCAATCATTCCAATCTCTTCATCATCCAACCCAAACAACCCATAAACCTCAACATTCAATTCCTTCTCCAGCAACCGAATCTGCAAATCCAGATTTTCACGTTCCGATGTTGCGTCTTCCAGCATTTCTTGCCAATCGCCACGTTCTTTAACGGGAATTTCACTTTTATACGACTTTTTCAATTCGTCTTGAAACGCTTTGAAATCCAACCGCCACCAACGTTCCAGTTTCTGATTCACTTTCACCACGCCCAAATCGGGCAAACGCCGACGGATTTTGTTTTCTAAAACGTAACGCGCTTCGGTCAACGTTTGACAACGTTGCGCCAACTCACCGATTTTCGTTTTTTGTTCAGGCGTGGCGGGTGGAATTGGGAGTTTTTCTAAAACGTGTCCGTGTATTTGATAAAAACCGCCGCTCATTGTTGAAGCGTTTGCGGTCAAAAGATACCAACTTAAAGAACTAATCAAAATCCCAAGTTCGTAATTAGTGGTTTCTGGAATTAGATTTAACGCATTATTAAAATAATAGTTTTTAGTATCTAACCAAAAAGTTGATTCCGCCATAAATCGGTTATAAACAATTTTCGATTTTTCAAATTCGCCGTAATACGCACACGCTCGCAATTCCCACCAAAAATCACCTTTATCGCCACGTTTTTGCGCCGCTATTTCAAATGGTTCAAGCTGTTTCGCAATCGCAGAATAATTTGATTTCAACCATTCCCAGCTTTTCGATTTATCAAACAAACCGCCCATTTTTGTTTGCGTCCAACCTTTCGGCATCAAAATCAGCCACAAATCACGCGGTTGAGAATGCCATTTTTTCAAATCTTTGCCTTCCAAAAACGGTTTGAGCAATTCGGCAGAATTCGGGTCTTGTTGAATTAAACGTTTTTTCGTTTCGCCATCAATCACAAACGCTTCATTCAAACCCGTCAAAACGCCGCGATAAGGCGAACCATAAACATCTTTCAACGTCAAAAAACCGTTTGTGAGTTTGTCGCGCAACTGTGAAAGCCGCGCATCTTCAAATTGCCAACTGTCATTTTTCAATTGCGAATGCACCATCACGCCGTGATTTAGCGCGAAGTATTCACTTAATTTTTCGGGCAATTCGGTTGTTAAAGCCAGCATTTGAATTTGCGAATCGTCAACGGGTTTGGCATTTTGAAAAATCAAAATGGCGGGATACGTCGTCACGCCTTCAAAAACTTGTAAATCGCCAAAATCGACGACTTTTTGCAACGTCGCATTGTCTTTCAAATAACGGCGCAACGGTTCGCCGGAACCTGTTTTAAAAAACGTCGCCGAACTGATAAAACCGAGTAATCCGTTGGGTTTCAAGAGTTTCAAACCCAACTCGAAAAAGTAAGCGTACAAATCGGCGACACCGTGATAAACCGCGTAATTTTTTTGCAAATAGGGTTTAACGTCGCCCAACAATTCTTGTCGAACATACGGTGGATTGCCCAAAACGACATCGAACCCGCCTGATTTGAGAATTTTAGAAAAGTTGTTTTGCCAACAAAAACCGCCTTCAAACGTGGGCGCATCGAAGCCTAAACTGTTGCCGACCTGAATGTATTTATCAATCGTGGTGAGTTTTTTGCCACGTTCAGCGGTTTTGAGCCAGAGCGACAATTTGGTGATTTCGACCGATTCCGAATTCAAATCCACGCCGAATAAGTTGGAATTGAGAATTTCTTTATTCAAATCGAAAATATCGCCGTGTTCGGTGATTTCGGCGACGCGATTATTGGCTTTTTGATATTCAAAATGCAGCACGTCAAATGCCGCCACTAAAAACGCGCCTGAACCACACGCAGGGTCTACGATTTTGATAGTTTTCAACACGTTTTGCCATTCGTACCAAAATTTTAATTCCGAATCTTTTGCCTTATTCCATTGAATTTCGCCGTCGTCTTTGACCGAACCGAACGGCGTTAAACAGTCGGCAAAACGCTGTTTTAAATGTTCGCCGAGCGTGTGTTCCACGATGAAAGCGGTGATGTGGTCGGGCGTATAAACCACGCCGTGTTGTTTGCGTTTGCCCGAAACGGCGGTGGTTTTGGCTGACTTTTGGAAGCGTTCACCGTTTTTAATTTGCGCGGTGATTTCTTCTAAATCGGCAAGCGATTGTTCAAAAATATGCCCTAAAACGGTAACGGAAATTTCTGACGCAAAGTCGTAGTCGGCGATTTTTAAAAAGCCTTTGCACAATTCGTCGGCAACAATCAATTTGTCTAAAAGTTTGTCAGACGCAAATAATCCGCCGTTGTAAGCGTTGACGTTTAAGAACGCATTACCTTTGTTAATCGCTTGAAATAGCCCGCGAAAATTTTGGTAAATGGGGTGATTTGGGTTGTAAATATCGACGTGTTTGCAGGCTTGTTCAATCGTTTTAGGTGGCAAAAGCCCTTTGTCTTCGCAGAAAGCGATAAACAAAATGCGGTCGAGTAATTTTTGTGCGGGTGAAATTAAATCGAGTGGTTCAATGTCGGGATTGTCTTCAATAAAGCGTGTGATTAACAATTCGCGCAGATTTTTATAATCATCGTAAAGTTTTTCGGTGATGTCTTTTTCAACTTGTTTGCTTTGTGCGAGTAAGGCTTTTGTTTTACCTGTAAGCAAATTATCGGCGTGCAAACACAAAACGAATTTTGCGTATTCGGTTGGGTCGGTCAGTTTAGCTAAATCGAACGTTTCATAAACTAGCGTGGTTTCGTTGTAGGCGTACAAACGAATTTCTAAATAATTGGTGACTAAAATCCACTGACAACCTTTTGCGTCCCGCGCATAACGCCAACCTTGTTGAATCGGTGTTTCCGTTCGACCGCTGATTAAATTGTCGATATTTTTGGCTTTCGCGCCTTTCAATTCAAAAACCGCGTGAACTTTATCGCCTTGTTTATCGTTGAAAAATTCGCCCAACGCCGTATCAACAGAACCTGTTGAAATGGGATATTCTTGCGCGAGGCTGTAATTTTTGCCGCTGCCAATCGTTTGATAACCTAAAATCGTTTCCAAAAATTTGCTCACAAACGAAATGGAAACAGCGGTTTCTTTGTGTTTGACCAGCTCTTTGCTGACAATCATTGCTTGCCAATCGCGCAAAATCTCTAAATGTGCGGCGGGGATTTCTTGAATGTCTAAATTTTGTTCGATAATTTTTTTGATGAAAAGGGGCATGTTTTCCTTATTTTTTTATGTACCAGCTATTCTATGAACGATAACATTTTTCACAAAACGTTATCGCTCAAAATCAAAAAAACTACTTTTCGCGTTTATCCAACAACGCGGCTTGCGGATCGTCTTCGTACATCGTGGGCAACGAATGCGCGATGCCTTTGTGACAATCGATACACGTTTTGTTTTCGTCAAAGCCTTTGATATGCTGCTTCACCGAACGACGACGTTGTTCTAAAAAGTCCATCGCGTCTTCATCGTGACAATTTCGACATTCACGCGAATCGGTTTCCTTCATCTTTTTCCAACGCGAAACACTTACTTTTCCTACTGCGAAACGTTTTACGCCTTCTTCTATTGTCGGCCTTTCTTTTTTCATTACCGAAAGAAGTTTTTTTCTGAATTGAGCAGGGTATGCCATACGAAATTCCAAATAATAAAATGCACCGATGACAGGTCATGTAATTTTGAAAATAGTGGTGAAGATAAATTGCACTTGCTACTTGAATCTGACGTGTACAATCGCGTCCATTATGCAAAATTAAAATTTGTTGAGGCTATGTTAAAAAAATACTTTGTTTTGAGTTTGTTAGTAATTATCACAGCATTAGTTGTTGTGATTACGCAGTGGTTCCCGATTATTGAAAAACACGCGCGTGAAAAACCACCTGCAACTGTTTTCAGTAATGCCGATAATGCGAATGTCGAAAAACCATGTACGAATGATCATGTTGAATGGCGAGATGCACAAACGATTGAGGGTGTGGAAATTGCTGCCGCACCTGCTTGTGAACCAGATAATCCTTACACAATTGCGACGGTGGTTAAAGGGACAAATAACGTGTCGATGATGACATTGATGGAAAGTCATTTAGCGCAAGATGCTGTGGTTATGGGCAAAGATTTAGATGGTGATGGCGACCCCGATGAAATTCATATTAAATTAGAAGTGGTTGAATTGAATGGTTTTAGTCCTGACGGTGATTATTTGATGAATACTTATAATATCGCCCCAGGTTTACAACCGTCATTGTGGGTTTTTGCGCCAAAAATGCAGGGCATGGCGGTGAAAAATTTTAATTCTCGCGTCGCACATCCGTTATTGCGTGCGCCGTCGCCCGTTATTCGTGTCGAACAAGGCGATAAAGTTTTTATCACCCTAGAAAATACACATTATTTACCCCATACAATACATTTGCACGGTGTTGATCATCCGTGGCTGACGGCGGCGGGTCATGATAATGATGGAATGGAAGAACACGCAGTTTTCCCTGGCAAACAACACACTTACGAAATTCAACCGCGCCACGCTGGTACGATGCTTTATCACTGTCACGTTCAAACGGCTCAACATTTTATGATGGGTTTGAATGGCATGATTATCGTCGAGGAAAATGCGCCAAATAATTGGGTTCAAACCTTTAATGTCGGGGCAGGACAGGTACGTCATTCGGCTGTCAATGTTAAGAAAAATTACGACCAAGAATACGATTTGCATTATCAGTCGCTGGATAAACAATTAACCAAAATTCCGCAAGAAGCTAACGATCCACGTTTAATCAGTCAGCGCATGAGCCGTGATTACAATATGAGTGAATCTCATGAAAATTATTTTTTACTCAATGGGCATTCATTCCCTTACACATTGCGCGATGCCATGATTATTGCAGGTGAAAATGAGCGCATTAAGTTACACATTGCAAATCTACAGCGTTCGCCAATTGCGGTGCATTTTCACGGTCACAAAGCCACGATTATGGCTTATGACGGCGTAGATGCGCCGTTGGGTTTGCAACTGACGCGGGATGTTTTTGATATTTCACCAGCGCAGCGATTGGATTTATCGCTCACAACGCAAAATGATGGATTACACAGTTACGGCGCGGGCTTGTGGATGTTTCATGATCACGTCCCAACGGGGACAACAACCGATGGTATGGAACCTGGTGGAAATATGGCAATTTTGGCGTACAAAAATCTGCTTGATGAACAAGGAATGCCCAAAATGCACGACGAGTTATTTAACGATGTTTTCAACAAAGAATACTATGCAAAACAACGTCCAATTTGGGCAAATGGTGATTTTGCTAACTTTTTTGGTGATGCGGGAAAAGTAATTCCAAATTACACTGAATTGATTGCATTTTGCACAGTGATTGGATTGTTAATTGGCGCATTTATTTTGACGCTGCGTATTTACCTACAAAATAAAAATCATGAAAAAGACTAAATTTTTACTCGCATTACTATTTTTTATGTCAACCGTAAGTTTAGCGAGTATGCAAATGGACGAAAAGGGCATGGTGATGAATGCTAATTCGGATAATTTGCCAAAAGATTGTCCGCAAATTTCTGAAACTGTAGATTTGACGATTCACGCTGGACACAAATATGCCGCTAAATTTAACGGTAAAATGTTCGCATTTGATCAACAAGAATGGAATGTGAAACCATGCGCAAAAATTAACATTACCTTTATTAACGATGACCAAATTCGCCATCAATTTATGATTCACGGCTTGCCAGGTTATTTGTACCCCGATGGAATGCTGCATTTAGAACTTTATGGTGAAGGTAAATTGCAAGCGAGCTTGATTATGCCGAGCCAAAAAAAGACGTATTTAGTGCATTGCGAATTGGCACAACATGCAGAAAAAGGAATGAAGGCGCAATTAAAAGTGGGGAGAGGGGATGGCGATTTACCTAGTATTCCGGCAATCAGTGCGCCAATAAAAACAGACAATTATTCATTCGATTTGATGACGGTATTAAAGTCGGGCATTATTGTGATTTTAGTAGTGGTTATGCTGGCGTTTATAGGTGGTCGCCGGCTATTATTGCGTTATTTTTAGCAGCGTAAATGATTGGGATTTTGAAGTTGGATTCAACAACTAAAAAGATTGTGTGTCATTTAGAAAATTATTTAGAGCATTGCTGTTGACAACAAAAAATGAACTGGTAGACTTGCATTCGACAGATGGAGTTGCGACATTTTGACGCAGTTATTGGGTTATAAATGCGGGAAAGGGATGTGCGAAAGACGACTCCCGAAAAATCGGGGATTTAGTAATTTTAGGAGGTAGAAATGGCAGCTACAACTGAATCAGTGAAAGCTGATGTTGCGGAAGCACCGCTTTTAAACAAAAAAAATATGTTCGCAGGCGCAGCACTTTATATTGTGTTCTACGGCTGGGTTCGTTGGTATGAAGGGGTTTACGGCTGGTCGGCTGGTCTAGATTCATTCGCACCTGAATTTGAAACGTATTGGATGAATTTCTTGTACATCGAAATGGTTCTTGAAGTTATCACCGCATCTGTATTGTGGGGTTACATTTGGAAATCTCGTGATCGTAAAGTGATGTCTATCACACCACGTGAAGAATTGAGAAGACATTTCACACATTGGATTTGGTTGGTAATGTATGCTATCGCTATCTATTACGGTGCAAGCTACTTTACAGAACAAGATGGTACATGGCATCAAACAATCGTTCGTGATACTGACTTCACACCAAGTCACATCATCGAATTCTATTTGAGCTACCCAATCTACATCATTACTGGTGTATCTTCGTTCCTATATGCAAAAACAAGACTACCTACTTATCAAGAAGGTTTGCCTTTACAGTATATGGTATCAGTTATTGGACCTTTCATGATTCTTCCAAATGTAGGTTTGAATGAATGGGGTCACACTTTCTGGTTTATGGAAGAATTGTTTGTTGCTCCTTTACACTACGGTTTCGTATTCTTCGGATGGGCTGCTTTAGGTGTAATGGGTGTTGTAAACATAGAAGTTCAAGCAATTTCTAAACTTTTGAAAAAAGACTTAGCATAATTTGAGTCTTCCGTTGTAATTACTATCTCCCGCAGCCTTACCACTTTAGGTAAGGCTGCAAGAGGTTGATTGTAATAATAAAAATAATTTAAATCCTTTAGGAGGTAAGCTAATGAGCGCATCTCAATCAGCTGTACGGTCACGTGCTGAAGCAGTAAAAGTTTCACGCACATTTGACTGGATGATTTTGTTTACGTTGTTTTTCGTTGTACTTGGCGGTTATCACATTCACTACATGTTAACTGGTGGCGATTGGGATTTCTGGACTGATTGGAAAGATAGACGTTTATGGGTGACTGTTGCACCAATCGTGTCAATTACGTTCCCTGCTGCTGTTCAAGCATGTTTGTGGTATCGCTACCGTTTGCCATTTGGCGCAGTAGTTTGTGTATTAGGTTTGTTGTTGGGTGAATGGGTTAACCGTTACTTGAACTTCTGGGGTTGGACGTACTTCCCAGTTAACTTCTGCTTCCCATCAAACTTGATGCCAGGCGCAGTAGTATTAGATGCTATCTTAATGTTGTCAGGTAGCATGACAGTAACTGCTGTAGTAGGCGGTTTGGCGTGGGGTTTATTGTTTTATCCAGGTAACTGGCCAGTTATTGCACCATTACATGTTCCTGTTGAGTACAACGGCATGATGATGACTTTAGCTGACTTGCAAGGTTATAACTATGTTAGAACTGGTACACCTGAATACATCCGTATGGTTGAAAAAGGTACTTTAAGAACTTTCGGTAAAGACGTTGCTCCAGTATCAGCGTTCTTTTCTGGTTTCGTAAGCATCATCATTTACTTCTTGTGGCACTTCTTTGGTAGATGGTTCGCTTCAACTGATTTCGTCAGTGGCGAAAACGTTTAATCTGAAGAATTACATTACCACATTGGGGGATATATGAAATTATTAAAAGACAAAGTTGCTAAGTTGTCCTTTGTCGCATTGTTAGCTGCTTCTTCTGCTGCAATGCTTTACACACCGACAGCAGCCGCTCACGGTGAAAAATCACAAGCAGCGTTTATGCGTATGCGTACTATTCACTGGTTTGACTTGAATTGGTCAAAAGAAGAAGTGAAAGTAAACGATACTATGACTGTTACTGGTAAATTCTACGTTTTCGCAGGCTGGCCAGAAACTGTTGACAAACCAGAAGTCTCGTTCTTGAACGTAGGTATTCCTGGTCCTGTTTTCATTCGTCAAGGATCTTGGATTGGTGGTCAATTAGTACCACGTTCAGTATCTTTGGAACTAGGCGAAACTTATGAATTCAAAGTATTGTTGAAAGCTCGTCGCCCAGGTGATTGGCACGTTCACTCTATGATGAACGTTCAAGGTGGTGGTCCAATCATCGGACCTGGCAAATGGACAACCATTACCGGCTCCATGAAAGATTTCGTAAACCCTGTTACTACTTTAACAGGCGAAACCATTGATCTTGAAACTTACAACTTAGATAATACCTATTTCTGGCACGCTTTATGGTATGCCATTGGTTTAGCTTGGTTAGCTTATTGGGTTCGTAAACCAATGTTTATTCCACGTTCAATTGCGATTGAATCTGGTAAATCAAACACATTGATTACATCTACTGATAAAAAAGTTGGCATGGCATTCACAGCTGGTACTATCGCACTTGTTGCGTTTGGTATGACTTCAACAAATGCTAAATATCCTATAACAACACCACTACAAGCTGGTTTGTTACGCGGTATGAAAACATTTGAAATGCCTGCTAAAACTATTACTGTTAAAGTTGAAGACGCAACTTATCGTGTACCAGGTCGTGCAATGCAAATGACCTTAAAAATCACTAACAACGGCGATTCAGCTGTTCGTTTAGGTGAATTTAACACAGCTTCTGTTCGTTTCTTAGACTCAGCAGTATTAGAAGATACAACTGGCTACCCAGATGACTTATTGGCTGAAGATGGTTTAACTGTTAGCGATAATAGCCCATTAGCACCAGGTCAAACAAGAACTGTTCAAGTTACTGCGTCTGACGCGGCTTGGGAAGTTTATCGTTTAGCTGATTTGATTTACGATCCAGATAGTCGTTTCGCTGGTTTGTTATTCTTCTTTGATGCTGCTGGTAAACGTCAAATGATTACAGTGGATGCTCCTTTAATTCCTGTATTCATCTAGTCGTTTAGCGTAAGCTATCTGAAAAAAACCCCCCGTTGTGTACACAACGGGGGGTTTTTATTGCCAAATTTATTTTTTGCGATAAAAATAAACACCACAAAAAAATGCAAATAATCCAGCCATACCACCAGAAATCAGTATTTTCTTTTCTTTCAGCCATGCAAACGGATTTTCGCCGACATGAAATAAAATTTTTAATTTATCCTCGTCAGAAATAGCTTCTTCTCCACCAATAAGTAAAATAAATGTGTAATCCCCTTTTTTATCTAAATCAACTTGTGCTTCAACTACGCCAGTTGAATATATTTTGGGTTCAACATGGGTTAATTCTCGAATTTCTTTGAAGTCACTCAGTTTAGAGCCTGTTTTTTCTATTTCAATTACTCTAATACCAATCGGCGTTTTGCGAATATCACGGTCGATTAAATCCGCAGCAAAAAATGCTTTGCCTATGTCAGGCAATTCTTGACAATACGGTTTTAATAACGCATTACGATCATCGCCTTGTTGTGGCATTGTGGGTTTTAAATACGCGCTAAAATGCACAGCATAAAAATCATTCGCAACCAAACAACCGACGCTATTAACGTCAGAAATTTGAGGTGGTGTACCCAATTTTTCTGACATATCACAACCTGTCAATGTGCCTACAATTAACGTGCCTAAGATAATTTTTTTTTTCATAAATTATGGTTTGATGGTGAATTGAAATTTGCCGGTAACAATGTGTGTATCAATCGAAACAACGCGATAGCGTACTGTATAGGTATCGGCGGACAATTTTGGAATGGTGCAGTATAAATGCGAGCCGTCGAGCATTTCTTGTTGCACGTCTTTGTTATCAACCCGATTACCTTTGCTATCTATGACTGCAACTGCTTTGTATTCACCGCCCACTTTGTCGTTAAACCACACATCAATTTGTTTCGGTGAAACGGTAAGAGTCGCATTTTGTTCAGGTTGCGATTTAACCATAATTGCGTGAGAAAATGCGGACAACGGTGAGATAACAGTGGTAATAAAAAACAATGATTGTAAAAGCGCTTTTGCAGAATAAGATTTCATAAAAAATTATTACTTGAAGTAGAAAAAGGGTTCATTATAACCCAACTAAACTTCAAAATTTCTAACCTAATCTTTATGAAAAATTTAAAAATAATCATTCTCTTTTTTATCTTATTGAATAACATTTCTGTGCGGGCAGACGACACTTTGCCCGATTTTAGTTTTCCAGATAGCGACGAAAAAACGCAGAGTATTTCCAAATGGAAGGGCAAAATGTTAGTCATTAACTTTTGGGCGACATGGTGTCAGCCATGTTTAAAAGAAATTCCCGAATTCATGCAATTACAAACGCAATTTTCCAAACAAAATGTGCAGTTTATCGGTATTGCGATTGACGAATTAGCAGTTGTGACGCGCTACAAAAACACGGTAAATATGAATTATCCCGTGTTAATTAGCAGCGAATGGGGCGGGTTTAATTTGGCGCAACAACTCGGTAATAGCTCGAATACTGTGCCTTATACGGTGGTGGTGGATCTGGCTGGGCAAATTATTTATCGTCACGCCGGTGCGGTTAAAAAAGAAGATTTAGTTGCCGTGATTGCAAAATAGCTTATTCCAACCACGTCATCGCCCATTGATTTGCCTGTTTAGGTTGTTTTTCTGTCCAAAAAATTAAGGCATTATTTTCATTAGTAACAATGCGTGGATGCGTTGAATTTGTGCTATTTGCCGATAAACGACGCGGCGTTGACCATGATGTGCCTTTATCGGTCGCTTCAGAGGAAAAAATTCCTGTTCCGTCTTTACTCATTTCGTCCCAAACGACAATAACGCGATTTTTTAAAACGGCAATGTCGCTATGTGTGGCATTTTGACGGATTTTGACGGGGAAATTCGTAATTGAATTCACCGTGTATAAACCCAATTTCGATGCTTCGCCCGTCCAAACACTGGTGTAAAAAGCGTTATTTTCGTCGAATGCAATGCCACCACCAACATGCGGACATCCATCAAAATGCCAATTAAATTCGCCTACCGTTTTTTTGCTTTGCCAATTTTGACCATTATCACTTGAACTGAGCAATGTCATATCTCGCGGATTCATATCACGATAAAGCACATGAAGCTCGTTATTCGGTGACACAGCCAGCGTATTCCAACAACACGAACAACTTGATTCATCGAGTTTGGAAGGCGTTTGCCAGTTTTCACCGTTATCCATCGAACGTGAATAACGTAAACTCTGATAACCATTTTCTTCAGGATCAGCCAGCCAAACTGTGTGAAAGTTGCCTTTTTTATCAGCAATTAAATCCGCGTGCGATTGATCGCCAGCATTATCAACAGCGGGATTTTTACCCGCTTGCCACGTTTTGCCAGCATCGTGTGAATACATGCTGATTAACGCGCCACTGTTTGGAATTTCGCCTTGCGTTTGCCAAATTGCGACGATATTTTGTCCGTTCGCGGCAAGCTGAACATCATTTCCACGAGCCGCAAGGGCAGCCGAAAACGTATTTTGAACATCAACGGGTGACGACCAATGTTTGCCATTATCGTTCGATTGTAAATAACGCACAGTTTGCGCTTTATCTTTTTCATTTTTCAAACCAGAAACCAGCGCGTGCAAGGTTTCGCCATCTTTATAAACATCGAAACTACTGATTTCTAGCAAACCCACCGACGTTTTTGGATAAAAAGTTGTCGTCAAAGTAGGTGGCGCAATAATTGCCGAACAACTTTGTAATAAAATTAACGCACCCGCAGAAAAAATCGTTTTCATCATAAGCTCATAAACAAAAATAGTGAATTTCGTAAGGTTCATTATAATAGTTGTGGGTCAATTTACCGTGAACATTTAGAGGTCGAATTATGAATAATAAAAATAAAATCGCGTTAATTTCTGCATTTTTAATGGTGCAAACCGTATCAGCGGTTGAAATGAAAAATTTTGACGGCATTAGGTTTGTTAAAATCGAAGCTGGTTGTTTTCAAATGGGACAAGATAAACAAACGGATTTGAAAGAAAAAGACAAGCAAACGACTGGAAATGAGTTGCCGCAGCATAAAGTGTGCATCGATAAACCATTTTATTTGGGCGAATCTGAAATTACCCAAAAACAATGGGAAGATGTGATGGGGAGTAATCCAAGTAAATTCAAAGGAATGTATCGCCCTGTTGAAAAAGTGACTTGGAACGACACGCAATTGTTTATTCAAAAGTTAAATGACCGTGCAAAAGGTAATTTCTATCGTTTGCCAACTGAAGCCGAATGGGAATACGCGGCGAGAGCTGGGACAACGACGATTTATTCGTTTGGTGATGATTCTAAAACCATTCGGGATTATGCGTGGTTTGGCAATGAAGGTTACGGTGGCGATACACACGAAGTCGGGCAGAAGAAAGCGAATGCTTGGGGTTTAGTTGATATGCACGGTAATGTGTGGGAATGGGTACAAGATTGGTACGATTCCAATTATTACAAAAATAGTCTTGAAACTAATCCCCAAGGCGCAGAATCTGGACAATATAAAATTTATCGCGGTGGAAGTTGGGTAGCGAAAGCCCCACTTTTACGTTCGGCAACTCGTTACAGTGGTTTGCCTGGCATACGCTCTGGCGATATTGGTTTTCGGTTGGTGCGTGACATTAAATAATCACTCAAACTGCGACAAATTGCCGCGTGACAATATGTCGCGCGACAATTTGCCACATTTTCAAACGGTGAATTTGCAATTAAACTAAATGCAACTTATGAGGTGTCACTCATAAGTGTTGCGTAAATCAATTCCAATTTTCTAACCGTGAGATAAAAGAATGAAAAAATTAAGCAAAAACCAAATTATTATTGCGGCGGCTGTTTCTGCGTTGACAGCGATTGTTGCGTTTCAACAAGTGAGCGTTGCAGATTCAAAGTCTAGCGAACCGAAAAGCGTCGGCTGGTACACGGCAAATATAAAAGCGGCTCAAGCTAAAAATAACGAATGTCGTGGTGAGTTAGGTAACGCTGAATTACAAGCAACTCCTGATTGTGTCCATGCGTTAGATGCGTTGCAAATCAGTTTCAAATAAAATTTTGCATAAGGAGTTCTCCCGTTGGTTTGATGATTTGGACGAGGATGCTCGCACTCCGTCCAAATCGGTAGTCATGGGGAATGTAACTTCGCTTTACTCATTGCGGGTGACTACCTTTCCGCCACCTAAATGGCGGGGTTTTAAAGCCTTTTCGATGATTCATTGTTAAACAATGAATCAAAATAAAACGCATGCGTCCCTCATAATTGAATCGCACAGCATCAAAATTATCGAAGTATTGATTTATTTAATAGCCTGTACGAAATGGAAAAGTACAGAATCGTGAAACGTTTTAAATATGTTAGGTAGATTTTCAAACATTGTTGTCCTTGCCGTTCGTTAAAAAATTTACTTCTGAAACCGCTTTAAAACTTGAAACATTGCCGCTGCTTTGTCGAAACTTTCTTGGTATTCGTCTTCGACTTTTGAATCATTCACAATGCCGCCGCCCGCCCAAAACCGAATCGTATCGTGCGATTGAACCAAGGTGCGAATGGCGATATTGGTGTCCATGTTGCCATTGAAATCGATGTAACCCATCGCGCCACAATAAACACCGCGCCGATTTGGTTCGAGTTCTTCAATCACTTGCATGGCGCGGATTTTCGGTGCGCCGGTAATCGAACCGCCTGGAAAACAATGTTGTAACAAATCCAGTGCGTGTTGATTGGCGTTTAATTCGCCCGTCACGGTGCTAACCAAATGATGAACGGTGCTATAACTTTCGATTTCAAACAATTTCGGCACGCGCACTTTTTGACACACTTTGCTGATGTCGTTTCGCAACAAATCGACAATCATCACGTTTTCCGCGCGGTCTTTAGGACTGGTTTTTAAATCGGTAATTTGCGCGTCATTTTCAATTTCGTTAATTTTGCGGGGGCGCGTGCCTTTAATCGGTTTCGTTTCGACGTGCCGCCCCGTGAGTTTTAAAAAACGTTCGGGCGATGAACTCAAAATTTTCACGTCGGGCAAATTCAAATACGCACTAAATGGCGCGGCGTTGATTTCACGCAACGCTTGATACGCTTGCCAAGTATCGCCCTCGCACGTTGCTGAAAAACGTTGCGTTAAATTCACTTGGTAGCAATCGCCTTCTTTCAGGTAATGTTTAATTTTTTGAAAGGCTTGCGCGTAACCGTGTTGTGAAAAATTGGCGTTTATTTCGCTAGTGACAGAAAATTCTTTTTCTCCTCCCTTTGAAGAATGGCGGGCTGGCTGTGCTTTAAAGTTTTCAATTCGTGCATCGTCATAACAAATCAAAAAAGTTTGCTTGGTTTCATGATCTACAATTAACGCCCAATCATAAATTCCGACCATCATTTCAGGAATCGCTTCGGCATCTTCGGCGAGATTCGGCAACGCTTCCAAGCGTCGCGCCAAATCGTACGAAAAATAACCGATTGCGCCGCCGACAAACGGCAAATCAAATTCTACCAAATGGCTGGAATTAAAAATTTCGCCGTGGCGCGTCAATTCACTTTGGAGCAAATCAAACGGATTTTCGTTTGAAACGATAACTTCGTTAGCGCAAGTAATGGTTGTGTGGTCGCCGTGCGTGACTAAAGTACAAACAGGATTCGCGGCAATAATATCGTAACGCCCTTGCGTGCTGCGGGGATGACCGCTGTCTAAAAAGACCGCCCACGATTGTGCCGAAAAGGGTGCAAATAAAGCCGCACTGTCTGAAAAATAAGGAAGAGAATGAAGTACCGCGTTTAATTGCATAAGTTTTTAGCGGCTGAAAAATTGACCGAAAGCTCGACTGCCTGAGCCGGTTTTGATGGTTTCGACGACGGCGAGGGTGTTCGCGTCAATCACAGAAACCGTGTTGTCAAACCAGTTGGCGACGTAAACATGAATATCATCCGACTGCGTGGCGATGCCTTCGGGTTTATCGCCAACGGTGATTATTTTAATTTCTTTTAAGGTTTGGGTATCGATAACTGAAACACTATCTTCTGATTGATTCGTGACGAAAAGTAGCGCGTCGTTTTTCGCTAATGTCGCCGCGTAAGGCATTTTTTGAACGGGAATGGTCGCAATTAAGTGCATCGTTTTGGTATCCAAAACGCTCACATCGTCGCTTTGCACATTCGCCACATAAAGCCGTTCGTTTTTAGCATCCAAGGTCAAACCAAACGGATGTTTGTCGACGGGTGTCACGTTTCGCATTTGCAGCGTTTTTAAATCGATTTGTGAAACTGAATTACTCATCCGATTCGCCACATACAAAAAACGATTATCCGAACTAACCATCAAACCAGACGGCGATTTTTCAACTTCAATCGTTGCGATAATTTGCAGGGTTTTTGCATCAATCACGCTGACGCTATTTTGATACCAATCCGCGACGTAAATCCGCGAATTATCAGGCGAAACCGCAATCCCTAACGCGCCTTCGCTGAGTTTAATCGTCGAAATCACGGCATTTTTTGTCGTATCAATTACCGCTACGCCTTGCGCTTCAGGCGTTGAAACATAAACCCGTTCACCATTCGGCGAAACTGCTACGCCCGCAGGTTTGCCCGAAACAGAAATGGTATTTTCAACCGCGTTAGTTTGCGGATTGATGACCGAAATACTGTCGCCTAATTGATTCGTAATGTAGGCGAACGGCGCGGCGTAAGTGGGAGAATATAAAAAAACGGCAGCGATTCCCATCGCTACCGTCCATTTTGAAATTGTTAACACTTATTTTTCAGCCAACGTTTTTAAATTCGCCAAACCTTCTTTCAAAACCGCTGTCACAGCTGTTTTTGCGGCTTCTTCATTCATTTCAGCTGGCGGATTATTGTTCATGTAAGCGCGGTAATAACCCGTTTTCCACGACACAACCGTTGCGCCGTCTTTGCTTTCAACGTCAATGCTCGCCGCATAATTATCAACCGGGAAAACAGGCACTTTTTCTTCTACGCCAGAATGCGTAATGGTTTTGGCGGTGCTGATGTCAGTGATTTTGTAAGCGTACGACATTTTTTCTGCGTCGTATTTTTTCAATTCTTCCGTAATGGTGCCGCCATTTTTCAACGTCAACACGCGCGTTGCGCCTTTTTCGTTTCCACCCGTTGCGGCTACGCTTTTAATCGCAGGCAACCAAGATAAATCTTTGTATTCTTTGATGATGTTCCAAACTTTGTCCGCTGGCGCGTTGATGGTGATTTCTTCATCGAGTTTTTGACGAACTGGCCCGTGTGCGCTAGCAACTGAAGTGAACATAAATGCGCCAAGCGACAACAAAAGGGTTAATTTTTGCATGCTAATTTTTTCCTAAAATGAAAATTTTTAAAAGTTACCGCGCAATTATAAGTCAACTTACGCGCCTGAGCATTAGTTAAAATTTGGCTCTATATGGATTCTAAGATCTTTTTGACAAGAGTGGAAAGTAATGCTCTTACCGCGTTTTCTAACGTTATGAATAAACTCCAAAAAGCTTAAATAATGAAAATAGTCGAGCATTGCATATATAGAGCCTTTAAGAAAGTTTTCGCAACAAAAAATCGCGCGATTTTTTAACCGTTCGCAACACCGGCGCAGAACCGCCCATTGCCACAGCATCAACTAAACAATACCATGCGGCGACACCACTTGGCGGATTTCCTTGTGGCAAACCTAATACTGGATCAATCGCCGCCCATTGCCACGTTCCCACCGCCGTGCCGATTAACTCCAGCCACGTCGTAATAAAAAATGCCGCCAAATAAACCAACGGCGAACGCCCTTTAAATAAATAAAATAGAAAAATTACAAATAATAATGCGCCAACCCAATCGCCTTGCGTGGCAAACGTAATTCCCCACAACGACCACGCGCCACACACCGCGACGACAAAATAAGCAATTTGCCGTGCATAACGCACAAATAATCCAGAACGTCCCAGCGCGACGGCGGTTAAATACACCATGCCGTGACCTGCGGGAACATAAGCGGGAACATTGTGAAAACGATAAGTGTAACCGCCCATAAACGGTGACGCGAAATGTTCGCCGACCGTGGCAAATAACACCGCAATTAAAACTTGGACGCGAATTTCTTTGTTTTCACCCAACAACCAACCGATTAAAAAAACCCAACCGCTCACGCCCAAAGCGTTTTGTTTTTCTAAACTGGCATCGGCATCGGTAATTAAACACACGGCGACGCAAAAAAAAGTAAACGCGGAAATGTAATAATCACGGTAATTGTGCGGGTGGAGATTGTGTTGCGGGGGAAAATAACGAAACATTTAAACACTCTAAAAATTGGAATCAATAATAGCGGCAAGTATAGCATTGCCAATAATCATCCAAAAGTTTGCGCGGGAAACGAAGGTGTTGAGCGCGTTGTATGTTTAACCTTTCACACACAAAATCTGCTTCAACGTATGCACCACTTCAACCAAATCACTTTGATTTGCCATCACAACATCAATATCTTTGTATGCTGACGGAATTTCATCCAGCACGCCTTTGTCTTTGCGACAAATCACACCTTCGGTTTGTGCGATTAAATCAGCAATCGTAAATTCTTTTTCAGCAGCGGTGCGGCTCATTTTTCGACCAGCCCCGTGAGCGCAAGAATGAAAACTTTCAGGATTTCCTTTGCCACGCACAATGTAAGATTTCGCACCCATGCTGCCAGGAATAATCCCCAAATCACCTGCTCGCGCTCGAATTGCGCCTTTTCGCGTCACCCAAACATTCGCATCAAAATGATGTTCATGCGCGACGTAATTGTGATGACAATTCACGGCTTCGGTGGTGATTTCAAACGGAGGCAGATGCCGTTTCAATGCCGCCAACACTAAATCCAACATCGCTTGGCGATTTTCAAAAGCGTAACGTTGCGCCCAATCAACGGCGTGCGTGTAATCGTTGAAATGGTCGCAACCTTCGGGGAAATACGCCAAATCACGGTCGGGCAATTGAATGAACCACTGTTCCATATCTTTTCGCGCCAACTCGATAAAATAATTGCCGATGGCGTTGCCAATCCCACGACTGCCCGAATGCAGCATAATCCAAAGCCGTTGCTGTTCGTCCAAACACAACTCGATAAAATGATTACCGCTGCCGAGCGTTCCCATTTGGCAAATCCACGTTGGAAATTTTTTAAAGGCTTTGAGCAATTGCGGATGTTTTTCAGTCATCAACATCAGTTGCGTTTCAAACGGCAACGCCCGTTCAACCAGCGCACGGTCTTCTTTGTGTTGGTCGCGTCCGACAGGAATATCACGGCTGATTTGGTCAAAAAGCGTTTTTAACAATTTTTCGTCAATGTCATTCGCCGTCAAAGACAATCGGCACGCAATCATCCCACAGCCAATATCTACGCCAACTGCCGCAGGAATAATGGCTTTATGGCAAGCAATCACACTGCCAATCGTCGCGCCAATTCCTGTATGAACATCAGGCATTGCGGCAACGTGTTTGTGAATAAAGGGCAAATTCGCAATGTTACTGAGTTGTTGTTTTGCACGGTCTTCAATTTCATCAGTCCAAATTTTGACAGGCACATTGCCTTCGGTCAGCACCGTTTTAATCGTCATGGTTTAGGCTCCTAAAAAAGTTTCATCATACAATTTTGGCAAAATATCACCTGCTTTACCGTGCATTAGCACAACCAAATGTTTAGCGGTTTTGATTTTTTCGATTAAGGCGGTTGGAATGGTTGGCGCGTTAAATGTGTTCATGTTGAATTTCCTCGTCGTTATTTTTTAGGGCGAGTGAATCATAATTTATTAACGCGACATAACGGGACGTTTTGTGAAATAAATTTAGAAAAATGTGTCGTTAATTCTCACACCGAAATATCACCACTGTGATTCGGCTATTTTTGTAAGCGCAGCAACATCCTCTGCTAAATTCAAACTGTGCATTTTTCGATGACAATTCGGACAAAGCGCAATAGCGTTTTCAATACAATCCGCACCGCCTTGAGATAACCATTTGACATGATGAACCTCTAAATAAGGCACACCATTTTCATTTTCAAACGGTGCATCGCATTTGCACAATCGACATTTACCTTTTGCTAGCTCGTTTGCCTCCGCTACAACCTTTGGGTCTCTTTTATAAACAAGCACAACTTGTTCAATTCGTTCGAGTTCTACATTTTCATGCTCTTGAAATAATCGGTGTATCTCGGCATTGTGCGGTTTAGTTGGTTTTTTTGGAGGATGTTTCACAGGCTCTAATCCATTTTTAAAACGGACGACATTTTTGACAAAATCAGTCAATCGTTCAATGAAATCACTAGATTCAATGGCACCAATAACAAGGACTCTTTCTTCATGATTCCCTTTGTCGTCATGAATGGATATGAATTGTTCTGGATACCAAGCCTTAAATTCTTTTATCGTAAAGCCATTCACCCTACCTCGGTGAATTAGTATTACTTCTTTAGTCCTGTCATCTATTACAAAAGCACCTCGAATGCTTCTGTTTATTCCTTTTTCTGTAATGTTTATTTCTACGGCAATGTTATTGTTTTGCCCCGTATTGAATTCTGATTCGCTCGATAACCCGAATCCATTCCAAAAACGACGGGTCTTATTCTCTTCATCTATAAAAAAGTTCGCATACCAAATGTCAGAATTATAGCCAACTTTACTCATCCAACTTCCTGAAGGATAACCTATACGAATTTCTTTTTTTAAGGAAAGTGCAGCCTTTAACGTTTTCTCTAATCGTTTTTGACATTTAGCAATTTCAGATTCCTTCGTAACAAGTTTTAGCATTTTGTTTTCCTCGTAAATTTAATGTTGTTTTTGAATAAGACTATCCAGTTTCACCAAATTGCCTTTGATTACGTCAATAACACCATTTTCATCTGAAAACGCATTTTCCAACAAAGTTAGAGCCGTCGTAAAAAGTGGCAATGCTTCGTCACTCCGTTTTAAATCAAGAAAAATTTCACCTAAATTATTCAAAATTGCCGCATATAAAAACTGTTCCGCTTCTTCTGAATCCTCAAGAATTTTTTTAGCGCGGGCATAGAATTCTATTGCCAAACCATCTTGTTTTAAATTGTGATGCGTGTCTGCAATTTCGCCCAGAAGCTCTGCAAAACAAACAGGGTCACTATCTTCAACCCAATGGTTATTAAAAATTTCTTCTGTGCGTAAAAAATAATTTAGTGCTAACTCATGTTTATTTTTTGCCTTTAACAACACCGCATATTCTTGTAAAAGCCCACCGAATCCAACAGAGCCACTAAACTCACTTTCCTCAAATGAGGCAATCGCTTTTTCATAAAATACAGAAGCGTTATCACCGTCACCGTTCAGATAATACAAATAAGCAATATCAGCTAGGATTTCGGGTTCAGAAACGCCATCGGCTTCCATTTCATGAATTTTTTTCTCCAGAATTGAAATGGCATTTGTAAAATCATCCGAATCAATCAAGTCAGAAACAACGTCGGTTTCTTCGTCATCAAGATAAAACTCTAGTAACCATGTATGAGACATCTATTTTTCCTCTAATTTTAAAAGTTTAAAGACACGCGCCATTACAACAGATTTGCAATTTTAAATACAGGCAAATGTTCAGCAGCTTCAGGATCACGCTCACTCACTAATTTTGCAAACGAAAAATGCTTAACTTTATAAAACGCGACCCATTTTGCTAACGGTAATTTTTCGTTCAGCCACTCTTTTAGTTTTTCAAAAACATCAAATTCATACAGCGCGGCTTCTGAAAAATACACGGTTTGCCATTCAGGCAGTAGTAATTCATTTATAAAGCCTTGTGCGGTGGGTTCTGGCGATGCGCCGTAATAAAAAAATTCTTCGTACCAACCTTGCCAACAAACACAAACGACTAATTCGCAACCATCGTAACGAACGCGAATTTTGTCATTCACGCCATCAATCAACATCGAATTTTCTGTAAAACGCCGTAATGGATAGTTGAATTCAGATTGATACAATTCGTACCATGCCAAAAACTGTTTAAACACAGGATGCGTTTTGGATTCTCTGAAACGGTATTTTGTTCGGAGATAAACTTTTTTGCGTTTGATGTAGCGACGTTTTTTCATAATTGATTTTAGTTTTAGTTAATTGGGTGACAGTGTAAAACATCAATGCGACAAAATTGGACGTTTTTATAAAAAATTTAACAATTGATGCTATAGTTTTTGAAAATATAAATAGACTTGAAAGGAAAACCGATGGAGAGCTTGTTACGTTATTTCGATATGCTGTGCTTGATTCCGAAAGCACCGAATTCGATTTCAACACCCGAAATTTTAGAAAAGTTGCAAAATATGAGATACGCCGTCGATTTGCGAACGGTACAACGCGACTTGGTGAAACTTTCAGCGTCGCCGTTATTTCCGATTGCAAACACTGAAAATACCAAACCATTGCGTTGGTTTTGGATTGATAATTCCAGCCCTATGCAATTGCCGATGATGTCAACGGATGAAGCTTTGACCTTTAAATTGGCTGAAATGTTTCTTGAACCGTTATTACCACCTTCGGTTCGAGGACGTTTAACGGGTTATTTTGATTTGGCGGACAAGCGTTTGAAAGAATCGAAATTTGAGCATTGGATTGAGAAAGTCGGTGTTGTTCCGAATAATTTGCCTTTGTTACCAGCCGAAATTGAGCCTTCTGTTTTGGCAGTTGTTTATGAAGCGTTGCTCAAAAGTCTGCGTTTCAAAGCGACTTATCAAGCCGTGAACAAATCGCCAAAAACTTACGAAATCAATCCGTTGGGTTTAGTGTTTCGCCACAATAGCATTTATTTGGTTGCTACGATTTTTGATTACACCGACGTTAAACAATTAGCGTTGCATCGTTTTAAAGACGCTGAATTAAGCGACCGAATCGTGTTAGTGCCAACCGATTTTGTGTTGAACGATTACATTGCCCAAGGTAGTTTTAGTTATCCTGTCGATAATCATTTGGAAGAAATTACGCTAAAACTAAAAGTTAATGTTTTTTTGAAACAAATGTTGCTGGAAACGCCGCTTTGCGCGAAGCAGAAAATTAGTGATATTGACGAGAAACACTATTTATTGGAAGCCATTGTTACGAATACAAAACAATTGAATTGGTGGCTTCGCAGTTTCGGAACGGGAATTGAAGTGCTTGAACCATTGGAATTACGCCAAGCCTTTGCGTTGGAAGTCAAAGCATTAAGCAAAATGTATTGCTAAAGGTGTAAAGGATTAAAGCGGCAAACTTGGACGCTTCGTAAAATCTTATTATTTTCGACTGTCCCGCGTTTATAGCCTGTATGCGTTGAAACCGTTATGATATGCGCTACTTTTACCTCGAACCTGCCATCAAAAAATGAACATACTAAAGTTTCTCACTCGTTTGTTGCTCAGTCTATTTTTACTCAGCGCAATCAGCGGCTGCACGGAAAATACCAAGCACGAAAGCACTGGTGAATACTTCGACGACACCGTTCTCACGACCAAAATAAAATCGACATTTTTAGGCGATTCACGTTTGAAAATGCTAGATATTAACGTCAAAAGTTATAAAGGTCAGGTGCAACTTAGCGGCTTTATTGATACGCAAAAAGAAGCCGATCGCGCCGTTCAATTAGCTCGCACCGTCAAAGGTGTCAAAGCCGTCAACAACAGTTTAATCATCAAATAAAAATATGACCGATTCTTTAAAAATCAGCCTCGAAAACTTAAAAGCCCGCATCGATTTAAGCGGTATCGATTTCACCATTCCGTTGAATTCAGCAACCAGCATTTTGGGGCAGGAACGCGCTCAATCTGCGCTTGAATTCGGCATTTCCATGACTAATTCGGGCTACAACATTTTTGTTATGGGCGAAACTGGCTCAGGACGGTTGTCGATGATTATGCAGTATTTGAACGCCCTCGCACCCAATCATACTGCGCCGTCGTCTTATGCGTATGTGGATAATTTCGACAATTCGCGTGAACCGATTGCCGTTCAATTACCCGCTGAACACGGACAAGATTTTTGCAAAGCGATTGAAAATTTAATCACCAATGTTCTCGCCACATTTCCTGCTGCGTTTGAAAACCCCAGTTATCAACAGAAAAAAACCGCTGTTGAACGCCAATTTGTTCACACTTACCGCGACGCGACCGAATACGTTGATGCTCAAGCGCGTGAAATTAACATTGGTTTATTTTCTGAAAATGACACGTTTAACTTTTTGCCGTTGTGCGATAACAAACCGATTCGCGACGAGGAATTGGCAGCATTATCGACCGAAGATCGCGAAATGTTTAAAGAGCAAATTGAGGAATTGGAAGATTGCTTGAGCGACGTTTTATTGGAATTGCCGCAATGGCGCAGAGAATTGGCTGCCTCGATGACGCAACTCAACAATGAAACGATTGATGCCGCGATTGAGCCGTTATTTGAAGAATTAAATGCAAGATATTCCGAAATTGACGATGTCGTGACGTATTTAGCCGAAGTGAAAAAAAATCTGCGTTTAACGATTAACGATTTTTTAATGCCTGTTTCAACGAATGAACCGATTGAACGCGATTACATGTTGAAGCGCATGATTTTGGAACAATACGCGCCCAACATTTTGATTGATTATAAGCAAGATAGCGGTGCGCCAGTGATTTACGAAACGCATCCAACGTATCAAAATCTGTTTGGACGAGTTGAATATACCAACGACCAAGGAACGCTCGTGCCGCATTATCGCCGCATTTGCGCGGGTGCATTGCACAAAGCGAATGGCGGTTATTTGATTTTGGATGCGGAAAAAGTGCTGCATTATCCGTTTGTTTGGGAAGGGCTGAAACGCGCGTTGAAATCGGGTTATATCGAAATCGAATCGCCGTACACCGAACAAAGTGCCAACACGATTACGCTTAAACCTGAAGTTATTCCGTTAAATGTCAAAATGATTTTGGTGGGAAATAGCGATATTTTCTATTTGCTTGAAGCGATGGACGATGAATTTAACGAGTCGTTTCGGGTGTTGGCGGATTTTGATTATCGCATTTTACGCACCCCCGCCACGATGCAACATTTCGCGCAATTGATGATTAAACAAGCGACGGACGCGAAAACATCGCCGTTAACGCAAGCCGCAATTGAAAGTTTAATCGAACACAGTTGTCGCTTGGCGGAAAGTCAGCAGTATTTTTCGGCGTGCATTAACGACGCGCTGGAAATTATTGGGGAGGCGCAATTATTTTCCACCAAAACAAAAAGTGAAACTATTGACCGCATTCAAATTGAGCAAGCGTTGGCAGCGCGTGAATATCGAAACGGGCGCGTGTCGCAAACCATTTTGGAAGAAATGCTCGACGGCACGATTTTGATTGATACTGACGGTGGCGCGATTGGCAAAATCAACGGCTTGACCGTAATGGATATGGGCGGCAGCAGTTTTGGTTCGCCGGCACGCATTACCACCACCGTTTATCCGGGTTCGCGCGGCATTGTCGATGTGGAACGCGAAGCCGAATTGGGGCAATCGTTGCATTCCAAAGGCGTAATGATTTTGACGGGTTATTTGGGACATTGTTACGCGCAACAATTTCCGTTGGCGATTTCGGCGAGCATTGCGATTGAACAATCTTACGGTCATATCGATGGCGACAGCGCGTCGTTGGCGGAATTGTGTAGTTTGATTTCAGCGTTGACGCGCGTGCCGATTAAACAAAGTTTTGCCGTCACCGGTTCGATTAACCAATACGGTGAAGTGCAAGCCATTGGCGGCGCGAATGAAAAAATCGAGGGCTTTTTTAGACTTTGCCAAGCTCGCGGTTTGAACGGTTCGCACGCGGTGATTATTCCAGCGGCAAACAAACGTAATTTGATGCTAAAACAAAACGTGTTGGATGCGGTGGAAGCGGGATTATTTACGATTTATGGCGTGAATACCGTGGATGACGCATTGGAATTATTGACGGGCGAAGTCGTTGGCATGATGGACGCGGAAGGCAATTATTTAGAAAATAGTTTGAATTTCAAAGCGATTTGTCGATTGAAAGAAATTTCTGAATTGAGTGACGACGATAAAGAAACTGAAAGTGAAGCAGCGTAGTCGTTAGCCGCAGCTGCTGAACGTAAAAACGCGACCCTAAAAAGTCGCGTTTTTTATTTAAAATTGGCGAATCACAACACCATCGACACCACCAACACAATCACGCCAATAAACGCCAACGTAAAAAGAATGCCGCCGATAACGTAACTTGACAGCGAACCGTGTTCAAAATCTTGCTCACGATTTTTATTGCTTTGAATGCCAGTCGCGGCGGCAAACACACTTTTAGCGACTTGTAGGACGCTTGGTTTTGACATCTTTTTTCTCCTCTTTCACAACGTGTGATGTTTCCGCAGGCAAGCCCGCAAATTCAAATAATAAATCCAATTCTTTGGCGTTCAATTCCTGACATTTGCCGGTGCGTAAACCATCCGACAACACCACAGGTCCATAACGAACACGCATTAACCGACTCACCACCACGTTTTGCGATTCCCACAAACGGCGCACTAACCGATTTCGACCTTCGCTGACGATGACGTGATACCACTTATTTGCGCCTTCGCCGCCCATGAAATAAATTTGGTCAAATTTCGCTTCGCCGTCTTCGAGTGGCACGCCTTTTTTGAGTAATTCTATTTTTTCAGCCGGCACGTCGCCCAAAATCCGCACCGCATATTCGCGTTCAACTTCGGTAGACGGGTGCATCAATTTGTTGGCTAATTCGCCGTTATTCGTAATCAACAACAAGCCCGACGTGTTCACGTCCAACCGTCCGACCGCAATCCAGCGCGATGTGTCCAATTTTGGCAACGACGCAAAAATTGTCGGACGACCTTGCGGATCGTGGCGCGTGACAATTTCGCCGGTCGGTTTGTGATAAATCAAGACGCGCGTCGGTTGAATCGCAAATTTTTCCCAATGCACCACGCGCTCGTTCAATTGCAAATAATCGCCCGTTTTGAGATGTGCGCCTTGCGTGACTAAAACGCCGTTAATTTTAAAACGCCCTTCGGTAATCCAACGTTCAATTTCACGCCGCGAAGCCACGCCACCTCGCGCCAATACTTTTTGCACGCGCTCACCGTCGCCAACAAGTTCTGTTTTTCCGGCGTGTTTTTGAATGGGTTTTTTCGTCACAGCTGGACGTACTTTATCGTTGCGCGATTGCGGTTTATGGGTTTTATTAAGTTTCGTTTTATCGCCTGAAGCAAATGGATTTGGTTGTCTTTTGTTCACTGTTTTCCTATGGTGTAGTTGTTGTTGGTGGTGTTGTCGTTATTGGTGTGGCGGTCGTTCCAGTCGTCGTTATTGGTGTAGTTGTTGCCGTCGTTCCAATCGTAGCCGCTACTGCGCTACGAACTAAACGAACACCCGCGCGATTACCTTTACTGTGCGGATAATTATAACCGTAGTAAAACGACGTATCCCACGCCAAATCCGCATAAATTTTCGGTATGGGCAATTGTTTCGGCGCGGCAGTGGTGCTGACTTTCGTTTTAGATGGCGGAGGCACATAAGCGGGTGCAACATACGTTGTCGATGACCAAAACCAATCGCTCGGTGTATTCGGGAAATAAATCGAATCAATTGTGGGCGATGAAGCCGTCGTGCAAATATAACCGCCTTTTACCGCGTCAAATCCTTTAGATTCACCGTCTGCACAATAAACCAAGCCTTTTAATTCTGCATTTGTTGGTAATCGCCAATCACTTTTTCCACACAATTTTTCGGCATTCACGGCTTTAATATACGCTGCCGTGTCGCAATCACTTCCTCGACATGAACCGCCATTTTGCGCTCCCGCATAACCGCCATTTTTTGCGGCATCGGGTTCGTACCAGCTGTAAGTCCAGCGTTTGTCGTGCAAATCACCGTTATTGGTTTTCAATTCCCAAACGAGTTTCGTTTTATCGTCACGAGTACACGCCCAGCCATTTTCACCTGCACCAACTAATGCGCTCGTTTTTCCCGCACCCAAAAGAATGGCTTGATCGGGTAAATCTGTTCCATCAGCAGCAATTTCGAAATAGCGCGGCGGAGTCACAACGGCAGGCGTTGTTGAAACAGGTGGCACAACAACGGGCGGAGTCACAACCGGTGGAACAACTGGAATAATCGGGACTGAAACCGTGACAGCTTGAGAAATAATGTTGCTTGCCGCGTCGGTATAATCGTAAGCAGTTGCGCTCCAAGTGTACGAACCGGCAGCGGTGTAAGTGTGTGTCAATAAAGCCATTGCACCATCAGCAACGTTAATTGAATCACTTGAACCATCCAGCCAATCAATGCTGATTAAGCGTAAATCTCTGTTTTTGTCTGTGGCTGAAAGTTGAATCGCATAAACGTTGTTCATGCCTACTTTTAAAATCATGCTCACTTTACTGACCAAACTTAAAATAGGCGGCTCAGGTAATACAATGGGAGCGGTGACTTTAAAACTGCTCGTGAATTTTTTACTTTTTAAAACACCTTTATTATCGTAAATCCCTACGTTAAAGGATTGCGTGCCTAATTTTGTCGGCGTTTGGGCAAGGCTATAACTCGTTCCCGACCCCGTCATTGAAAGTAAACCATTGCCGGTGCCATAATCAACTTTAGCAACAAAACCCGCTGGCAAAGCAATATCGAATGTCGCGGAAATCGTCAACGGCGTACCTTGAATAACCGAAGTCGGCAAAACGCTCACGGCGGTCACGTTAGGAATTGCCGCCAAAAATTTAGGGTCGAGTGCAGGCGCAGAAGCTCCAAATGAAAAAGCGTGAATATCCGATAAACTGGTGCCACCGGTGTTTGTGGCTTCAATTCGCCAATAATAATTGTTATCCGCTTTCAAAATCGCGTTTGAAATGGGCAATGAATAATAGGTTTTTTGCACCGTCGTCGTAAAACAAGTGTTATTACACGTTTTTGTTTTAGTGTTGTAACCGCTGAAATTCGGAGTGGTTGAAACCACGAGACGATAACTTATAATTTGTGCAGTGGGAGTGTTTTCCCAAGTAAATAACACCGCAGCATCGGTCGGAAGCGGCGGTGTGCTGGGTGGTAGCGTTAACGACGCTTGTTCAGGTTGAAGCGCGTGACTTGTTTGCACCGCACTCATCAACGTCATAAAAACCAAAAACAGAGAAATTCTTTTTTTCATTTCAAAAACCTGTGTAACCAATTTAACGTCGCCATTCTATCGCATGAAAGAAAGAGTGAGTTTGTTTTTTATGACTTTTTTCGTGGCGATGCGTCCATTTTTTCTTGACGTGATACGCCCAAAAAGTTTTCATACCAAAATAACCAACGGTTGCAGAAATCACACCCATAATCAAACAACCCAGTAAAAACGGTTGCCACACGTCACCCAATCCCGATAATACGCTCGTTAACGAAAAATTCCCTTCAGCGGCAGGTTGATTCATCACATCTAAGCCAACTTGATACGCAAAATAAAATAACGGCGGCATCGTCAACGGATTTGTCACCCACACCAGCGCGACCGAAACGGGTAAATTCGCTCGAAAATAAATCGCACCAGCCGCTGCAATCGCCATTTGCGTCGGCGTTGGAATCCACGCGCAAAATAATCCCACCGCAAATGCCAGCGAAATCGACCGCCGATTTAAATGCCACAAATTGGGGTCGTGTAACTTTTCGCCTAAAAACTGTAAACTTTTGTGACGTTTAATCACCTCAGGGTCGGGAATAAATCTGTGCATCATTTTTTCAATCAATTCTTTAGCCATTTTCTTGTCTCCTCAATAATTATTATTATTTTTCTTTTATGATTGGTCGCGCATTAGCCTTTGTGGGCGGCGATTTAGTTTTGCAGCAATTTTCCCACTTGCCACCCGTTTCTGCATTGCTTATTTTAGGCGCGTTAGCGGCAATTATGGCACGGTTGCGTTATTGGCATTCGCTCTTTTTTGTAATCGGATTTTTATGGGCGAGTGCGTTTGGTTATTATCAATTAAATGATCGATTATCGCCCAAATTTGAAGGCGTTCCGCTGACTATAACGGGAAAAATTTCTAATTTACCCGACCAAAACGCCCAACGCGCCCATTTTGAATTCACCGTTACAACCGTCACGCAAGCGGCTGAAAAATTGCCCGATAAACTGAAACTGAAATTGTCGTGGTACGAACCCACCGCCATTTTACACGCGGGTGAAACGTGGACATTCACAGTGAAATTAAAACGTCCGCACGCCACGTTTAATCTGGGCAGCCAAGATTTTGAACGTTGGTTATTCACGCAAAACATCGGCGCAACGGGTACCGTTTACGCGAAAATTCCGCCCGTTTTTATCACGTCGGCTTCGTTTTTGAATATCGACCATTGGCGGCAAATCATCGGCGATAATTTAACAAAACATTACGGCGAAAACAGCAGCGTTGCTTTATTGAAGGCGTTAACGATTGGCGACGACAACGGTTTAACACCTGAAAATTGGGACGTTTTTCGGATTACTGGCACGACGCATTTAATCGTGATTTCAGGTTCACACATTGCGTTAGTTGCGGGGTTGATTTATTGGTTGACGTTGAAATTGTGGACACGCTTGAACATTTTACGCTTTTCACCGCCCCGCGCCGCTGCGTTGGCGAGTTTGTTGACGGCGATTGGTTACGCGAGTTTGGCGGGTTACGTTGTGCCGACAAAACGGGCGGTGATTATGTTGAGCATGGTGGCGATAGCGAGTTTTTATCAGCGACAACTCAGCCATTTACAAAGTTTTGCCGTGGCGTTGTTGGCAATGTTAATTTTCAACCCGACGATATTATTGTCGATTGGTTTTTGGTTGTCATTTTTAGCGGTTGCGCTGATTTTATATCGCGTGGCGGGACGGTTACAATCGCCGCCGAATGCCTGGAGTGGCGTGGATATTCAACTCACCGTGTCGCTCGGTTTGTCGCCGTTATTGCTGTTCTTTTTTCAACAAGCGTCGTTGATTTCGCCGTTGGTGAATTTCGTCGCCGTGCCGATAGTGGAATTATTACTCGTGCCGTTTGCGTTGTTGTTGATTCCACTGATTTTTGTCGCACCGTGGTTGGCGGACAAATTATTTTTCGCGTTGAATCACGTTTTACAGTGGTTGATGATGGGGCTGGAATTCGCCGCGACGTTGCCGAATGCGTCGATGGATTATCCACAGCCGTCGATTTTTAGCTTAATTTTGTCGTGCGTGGGATTGTTGTGGTTATTTGCGCCGCGTGGAATTCCCGCCCGTTGGCTCGGTTTGATTTTAAATTTACCGTTGCTGTTTCCCGTTGTAGCGAAGTTGAATCAGGGCGACGCAATCATTACGCTTTTAGATGTCGGGCAAGGTTTGGCGGTCAGCGTCCAAACGCAACATCATCAATTGCTTTACGACGCAGGCACAAAATTTCCAGATGGCGGCGACATGGGTAAAAATGTGGTGTTGCCGTTTTTTCGTTATGAAGGCGTGAAGCAGCTGGACACGTTGTTGATTAGTCACGGCGACAATGATCACATTGGTGGCGCGGAATCGATTTTGCAAACGTTACCGGTGCAACAAATTCTAACCAGCGTTCCCGAAAAATTTATTCCGTATCAAACGACAATTTGTCACGCAGGGCAAACCTGGACGTGGGATGAAGTGACGTTCACTATTTTGTCGCCCGCGAAAATTTTTGAAGCGAATAATAATAATTCGTGTGTGTTGAAAATCGAAACGGCGAAAAATAGCGTTTTATTGACGGGCGATATTGAAGCAACGGCGGAGAATGGGTTGGTTGAAAATGTGGGTCAGCGATTACGCGCCACGGTTTTAATTGCACCGCATCATGGTAGTAAAACGTCTTCGACACAGGCATTTTTAGACGCGGTCAAACCTGAAACCGTGTTAATTCCCGCAGGTTATCGCAATCAATTTCATCATCCGAGCAAAGAGATTTTGGCGCGTTATCAAGCCATTAACGCGCAGATTTTAACGAGTGCGAACGATGGCGCGTTGACGGTAAAATTAAATTCGGACGGCGTAAAAATCGAAAGTTTGCGTAACACAGCGGGGAAGTATTGGAATTTTTGAATAACTAACGAATCAATGCTGATATTTCTTACCAAAATGATAAAATGAACCGTTACCTCTGCTATCTGTGGTGGTTATTACTATATTTACTAAAAATTTAAGAAGGACAATTACGATGACTGAATTAACACAAAAATTCGAAGTAGAGCAGAGAAAAGGTAAAAGTATCGCGCTATTAACACTTAATTTCCAAGTGTTGCAGAATAGTCTTACCCACGCGAGAACTCGTGAATTGTTAATGGAGGTTAACAAAATTTTTCGGCAACGAATACGGGAGAGTGATTCCTTAGTGCAAATAAACGACGTAAATGAACATAGTTTTGTTGTCTTACTAGACAATCTTCATACATTAAATAACGCTCAAAAAATCGCGAATTCACTGGTTGAAAATTTCTCGAAATTATTAAACTCAGAAGAACAGGATTCGCTACTGGATGTAAATGTTCATGTAGATTTCGTTCCGCAAGACGACTGTCAGGAATGTTAAGATTTCAGAAAACGTAAACAAAAAGGCGTGATTTAAAAATCACGCCACTTAAAGTGGTATTTGCACAAAGAATACACCGTTTTGAGTATCAATTGGTAGTCTCAATTTTCCAAAAAATTGATTTAAAATCACTCCAAACATTCAGGTCGCTTTCTATCAGTGCGTAGCAAAATAAAGTAAATCACGCACCATTCAAGAGAAACGAAACGGTTAATGCTGCCGATTTAAAAGATGAATTTATTTAATACGCCAATTTTATCTTTGTTTTTAGTGAGTTATTGTGATTAGATGCAGCGAAGAATTAGCCGCAAATTAACACGAGAAAATCATGAAAAATAAAATCGAAGAATTTAGAAATTACAGCAAAAGAAAAAGAAGCTAAAACATGAGATTTCTAGGTTTAGTCTTTGAGCTAATCATGAGCGTCTTTATCGTTTTTTATTATGCAGTGGATGAGTGGGGTATGCCTGATAAATATGCAATCCCATTATTAGTGGGTTTATTTTTTGTAGATATATTCGGAACTTATTTTCCAAAACAAGAATCAAAAAAAAATCAAGCAAAAGCGGCTGAAAAACCAACTTACACAAAAATCGCTAACGACGGTTCAGAATTGCCTGATAACGCACAAATTGGCTCTGGCGCAAAAGATTGGGCTTGTACTAAAGACAACAACACAGGCTTGATTTGGGAAGTGAAAACGACTGACTACGGTTTGCGTGACATGGCAAAAACTTACACAAATTACAGTGCCGATTCAGCCGATTACGGAGCCGAAACAAATGCTGACTGTTTTGTAATTGATGTAAATTCACAAGGTTTATGCGGTGCAAATGACTGGAGGATGCCAACGATAGATGAATTATTAGGTATTGTGAAAAACGGGAATACCCCAGCTATTGACACAACCTATTTTCCAAATACACCAAGCGACTATTTTTGGTCGTCCTCGCCTTATGATTACAATCGTAGCGGTGCGTGGGTTGTCAATTTCAGCGACGGCTATTCAAACTTCTACGGTAAGAACGGCAACTTTAGTGTTCGGTTGGTGCGTAGCGATAAAACGAATCAATAGCCGCTTAAAGTCCACGACTTTAAATTTTTGGCAATAAAAAAACCACCGCTGATTTGCAAATCAGCGGTGGTTTTTTTGAAAAACTTATCGCCGTTGTCTTATTTTTGTTCAGCCAAAACCTGCTCAAATTGTGCCAACAAATCCGCAATCACCGCATTTTTCATTTTCATCGAGGCTTTATTCACGACCAAACGCGAACTGATATTCATGATTAACTCGCGAGGCTCTAAATTATTGGCGCGTAACGTGTTGCCCGTATCGACTAAATCCACAATGCAATCCGCCAAACCCACGAGCGGCGCAAGTTCCATCGAACCATAAAGTTTAATAATTTCGGCTTGAACGCCCAAACTCGCAAAATACTGTTGAGCAATCGTGACGTATTTTGTCGCCACGCGAACCCGTCCCGAAATCGCAGGCGCATCTTTGTGAGCCGCCGTCATCAATTTACAACGGGCAATGTTTAAATCCAATGGTTCATATAAATTTTCGGCTCCGTGTTCGATTAAAACATCTTTGCCAGCAATACCCATATCTGCCGCGCCATATTCCACAAAGGTTGGCACATCGGTGGCGCGAATAATCACGAGTTGAACATCGTCGCGCGTCGTCGGCAAAATCAATTTTCGACTGGTTTCGGGGTCATCAATCGGTGAAATACCCATTTTTGCCAACAACGGCAAGGCTTCTTCGTAAATTCGCCCTTTTGAAACTGCAATGGTAATCATCGTCGCCGCCTTATTTCGGGACACGACGAATGGTCGCGCCAAGTTGTGCTAATTTTTCTTCGATGTGGTCGTAACCGCGATCAATGTGGTAAATCCTATCGACAACCGTATCGCCTTCTGCGACTAATGCGGCAATTACCAAACTCGCCGACGCGCGTAAATCCGTCGCCATCACGGGCGCACCGGTTAATTTTTTCACGCCTGTACAAATTGCGGTATTCGATTCGAGGCGAATATCTGCGCCCATGCGTTGCAATTCATTAACGTGCATAAAACGATTTTCAAAAACGGTTTCCGTCACAATACCAACGCCTTCTGCCACCGCATTCATCGCGCAAAATTGCGCTTGCATATCGGTCGGAAAAGCTGGATATGGCAACGTGCGAACTGAAACGGCTTTCGGGCGTTTGCCGTGCATATTGAGTTCAATCCAATCTTCGCCGGTGATAATTTCTGCGCCCGCTTCAACCAATTTTGCCAAAACAGCATCAAGCAAATCAGGGCGCGTGTCTTTCAATTTCACTCGTCCGCCTGTAATTGCCGCCGCGCAAAGATACGTTCCCGTTTCGATTCGGTCTGGCACGATATTATGATGCACCGTCGTTTCGCCTAATTTTTCAACACCTTCAATTGTCAAAACGTCGGTGCCGATTCCAGTAATTTTCGCGCCCATTTTATTTAGAAAATGCGCTAAATCTGTGACTTCGGGTTCTTTCGCAGCATTTTCCATGATGGTTGTGCCTTCGGCTAAAACTGCCGCCATCAATAAATTCTCCGTTCCCGTCACGGTAATTTGTTCCAACATCAAACGGCAACCTTTCAAGCGTTTGGCTTTCGCATGAATAAAACCGCCTTCGAGGTTAATTTCTGCGCCCATTTGAATCAGCCCGTTGATATGAATATCGACCGGACGTGAACCAATCGCGCAACCACCTGGTAACGAAACGTGCGCTTCACCAAATCGCGCCAATAACGGGCCGAGAACTAAAATTGACGCTCGCATCGTCCGCACCAATTCATAAGGCGCGATAAAACTGTTAATCGTGCTGGAATCGACTTGAATGTTCATTTTCTCGTCAACGGTCAAACTCACGCCCATGCGTCCGAGTAATTCCATTGTGGTGGTAATGTCGTGCAAATGCGGCACATTGCCAATCCGAACGGGCGCGTGCGATAACAACGTCGCAGCTAAAATGGGCAACGCGGCATTTTTTGCCCCTGAAATTCGCAGTTCGCCATTCAATCGTGTGCCGCCAGTAATAATCAATTTATCCATGAATTAGGTCGTTTTATTTAATTTGAGTGAAAAATAATGGGTTTTATCCAACCCGCTGAGTTTAGCTAAATTGAGCAATTGTTTTGGCACGTTTTTAAAATGCAGTTGAGCGCGTTGGTGGCGCGTAATTTTTATCCACTCAATCATCAACGCAAGTCCCGCGCTGTCTGTATTGGTGACGTGTGCGAGATCTAAAATAATATCTTTACTGCCCCGCAAAAAGGGCGGTGATTCGACCAATTTACCGTGAATGCTGGCAAAAGTAAGTTCACCGTGAAGCAGCCATTGTCCGTTGTCTTTGAAAACGATGTTTAATTTACCGCTCATTTTTTACCTTTTTTATCGTCAACTGGCGTAGCTTTCTTTTCTTCGGCGGATTTAAATAAGAATTGCCCCAAGGCTTTTTCTAAAACCAACGCGGAATTTGTGATTTCGATTTTGCTGCCGTTTTTCAAAAATTCACTTGAACCGCCGCCATCTAAACTTACATATTGCTCACCCAATAATCCAGCAGTGTAAACGCTTGCTGAACTGTCGTCGGGTAACGTTTTATATTGAGCATCAATATCCATTTTGACAACGGATTCATACGTTTTCGGGTCGAAAGTAATGGCTTTCACGCTGCCAATTTTCACGCCCGCCGCCGAAACGGACGATTTCACTTTTAAGCCGCCCGAATTTGAAAAGCGTGCGGTGATTTCATAAGTGTCACCGTGCGAAAGCGAACTTAAATTACTCACTTGTAAACCAAGAAAAAATAAACTGGCAATTCCAGTGGCGACAAATAGCCCGACTAACGTGTCTTGCGTATGGGTGTGCGGCATAAATCAATGTTCTCCAAACATAAGCGCGGTCAAAATAAAATCTAATCCTAAAATACTAAATGCCGAATTGACGACAGTTCGCGTGGTGGCGCGACTTACGCCTTCGGCGGTGGGAATCGCGTCGTAACCTTCAAACAACGCAATCCACGAGGTGACAAATCCAAATACCACGCTTTTAACTACGCCATTGATAATGTCATGTTTAAAATCGAGCGTTGCTTGCATTTGCGACCAATACGCGCCGTCATCAACGCCCAATAATCCTGAGCCGACCAGTTGTCCGCCAATAATCCCGACGGCACTAAATAACGCGGCAAGTAATGGCATTGATAAAAAACCGGCTAAAAAGCGTGGCGAAATAATGCGTTTGATGGGGTCAATCGCCATCATTTCCATGCCGGACAATTGTTCAGTCGCTTTCATCAAACCAATTTCAGCCGTTAACGCCGAACCGGCACGCCCAGCAAATAATAACGCGGCAACCACGGGACCGAGTTCGCGCACTAACGAGGCGGCAACCATGACACCCAATGTTTCTTCTGCGCCGAAGCGTGACAAAATATAGAAACCTTGCAAGCCCAAAACCATGCCAACGAATAAGCCTGAAATAACGATAATCAAAAATGACAGCACGCCAACGGAATGCAATTGTTTCAACAATAAACGCGGACGCACGATAACGCTGCCAAGCCCTGAAAGAATTTCAATCAGAAAATAACTAGCGCGTCCTAATTTTGTAAAACCAGCGCGAGTGCTTGCGCCTAAATAACGAAAAAACTCCATTATGAATACCGTTTACGTTTTTCAGACCGCTCGTCGGAAAGCCGAATGCGGGAAAATAACGGTTTTTCGCTGTGTAACAAATCATCCATATATTCTTTTGCCGGATAGTGAAAATGGACGGGACCATCTGCGGCCCCCTTCATAAATTGTTGAACCCATTCGGATGACGATTGTTGGATTTCTTGCGGCGTGCCTTGTCCGACTATTTTACCGTCAGCCAGCACATAAATGTAATCGGCAATCGCTGACGTTTCGTGAACATCGTGAGAAACAATAATGCTAGTCAAACCCAACGTGGAATTTAACGATTTAATTAACAAGACCAATGCACCCATTGAAATCGGATCTTGTCCGGTAAAAGGTTCGTCGTACAAAATCATCATCGGATCCAGCGCAATCGCCCGTGCTAACGCCACGCGCCGCGCCATTCCGCCTGATAATTCATTCGGCATTAAATCGCGTGCGCCGCGCAAACCAACGGCTTCTAATTTCATTAACACCAACGAACGAATCATCGATTCGGGCAATTTTGTGTGTTCGCGCAACGGAAACGCCACATTGTTGTAAACCGTCATATCGGTCAGCAACGCGCCACTCTGAAACAACATTCCCATTCTTTTTCGTAACGTATAAAGTTCGTCGCGTTTCAAATGATGTACGTTGCGTCCATTCACCATAACATTACCGTGTTCGGGGAAAAGTTGTCCGCCAATCAATTTTAACAGCGTAGTTTTACCAGTGCCGCTAGGTCCCATAATTGCGGTGATTTTGCCCCGTTCAAATTCGAGCGAAATATCATCAAAAATTTTCTTTTCGCCACGCGAAAACGTTAAGTTGTGAACACTAACTAAACTATTTTTAGTGGAATCGAAATTATCCATGCAGGTTTGATTAAAAATAAAGTGAAAAAATGGCGTAAATTATGTGGATAAGTCTAACATTGCGTAAGAAATGTGTAAAAGGAATAGGCGAATTCAACTATAAGCAAAGCACTATCTTCATTTCTTGCTGCCTCGGTTTCCTAAATGCGTTTGTCAGTCGCTTACATGAATAAAGTGAAAATATTTAGACTGGTTAAACCTGTGATTGCAATCCTTTGAAATGCGATTTGCGATATAATCACACCATTCCTTTTCTAAAACTAATTCTAAAGATTAATGAGGTTTAAAAAATGGTGACGTTAGAAACGCCAATTTGTGATTTTGGTAAACCTGCAGTGGATTTTCAGTTATTAGGTGTTGATGGTAAAACGTGGACACTGAAAGATTGCATGGGTGAAAAAGGGTTATTGGTGATGTTTATTTGCAATCACTGCCCGTACGTTAAAGCTGTGAAAGAGCGCATTGTCCGTGATACCAATGAACTCAAAGCCCTTGGTATTAACAGCGTTGCTATTATGCCAAATGACTTTGTAAATTATCCAGATGATTCGTTTGAAAATATGAAACTGTGGTCTGACGAATTGAATTTCAGTTTTCCGTATTTATTAGACGAAACACAAGAAGTGGCGAAAAATTATGGCGCGATTTGTACGCCGGACTTTTTTGGTTACAACGCCGATTTTGAATTGCAATATCGCGGACGCTTGGATTCGAGTCGTCGTGAAATTACACCCAATAATACGCCGCGCGATTTGTTTGAAGCCATGAAACTCGTGGCTGAAACCAGTCACGGCCCGAAAGAGCAATTAAGCAGTATCGGCTGTTCAATCAAATGGAAAGAAGGAGCATAAGCAATGACGATTTTACGCATGGTCGATTTAGAATTAGCTGGAAAACGTGTGTTGATTCGCGAAGATTTAAATGTTCCCGTCAAAAATGGCAAAGTCACCAGCGATGCGCGAATTCAAGCGAGTTTGCCGACGATTGAATTTGCCTTAAACGCAGGCGCAGCGGTGATGTTGATGTCACACATTGGTCGTCCCACCGAAGGCGAATACAATCCCGAATACTCGTTGCAGCCCGTCGCGGAACATTTAGCGACATTGTTAAATAAGTCTGTTCGTTTAGAAAAAGACTGGCTCGAAGGCATTGAAATCAACGCGGGCGAAATCGTGTTGTGTGAAAACGTGCGTTTCAACGTCGGCGAAGGCAAAAATAACGACGACCTCGGCAAAAAAATGGCGGCATTGTGCGACATTTTTGTGATGGATGCGTTCGGAACTGCCCATCGCGCTCAAGCCTCCACGCACGCCATCGCAAAATTTGCCCCGATTGCGTGTGCGGGACCTCTTCTAGCCAGCGAATTAGAAGCGTTAGGTCGCGCACTCGAAACACCTGAAAAACCTGTCATTGCAATTGTAGGCGGCTCAAAAGTTTCGACAAAATTAACCGTGTTAAAATCGCTTTCTGAAAAAGTTGATCAACTGATTGTCGGCGGCGGCATTGCGAATACATTTATCGCTGCGGCAGGTTTTTCAGTCGGAAAATCGTTGTACGAAGCGGATTTAATCGACGAAGCAAAACAACTTATCGCCGATGCCAAAGCCGCTGGAACGGAAATTCCAATTCCAACCGACGTGGTGTGTGCGAAAGAATTTTCTGAAACTGCTGAAGCCACGATTAAATACGTTGCCCACATTGAAGCCGACGATTTAATTTTAGACATCGGGCCCGAAACTGCCGCGCATTACGCCCACTTATTAAAATCTGCCCAAACGATTGTCTGGAATGGCCCAGTCGGTGTGTTTGAAATTGAACAATTCGCGCACGGCACACAAACGATCGCTTATGCGATTGCGGGCAGCGACGCATTTTCGATTGCAGGCGGCGGCGATACGTTGGCGGCGATTGATAAATATGGCATTAACGATCAAATTTCTTATATGTCCACGGGCGGTGGCGCGTTTTTAGAATTCTTAGAAGGCAAAGAATTACCCGCTGTGGC
>CAISXF010000004.1 GCA_903889445.1 uncultured Pseudomonadota bacterium | reverse complement strand
GCCATATTCAATGCCGTTGTGAACCATTTTCACATAATGCCCCGCGCCTTTATCGCCGACCCAATTGCAACAAGGTTCGCCGTCAACGTGTGCGCTAATCGCTTGAAAAATCGGTTTAACGGTTTCCCATGCAGCAGGATTTCCACCTGGCATAATCGATGGACCATTTCTCGCGCCTTCTTCACCACCCGAAACGCCGGTGCCAATAAAATTCAACCCTTTTTCGCTTAAATCGGCGGTGCGACGATTGGTGTCGGTGAAAAGCGAATTTCCGCCATCAACAATAATATCGCCCACCGATAATAACGGCGTTAATTTGTCGATATATTGATCCACCACGTCACCGGCTTTCACCATCAACATGATAATGCGTGGCGTTTGTAAACTTTCGACCAAGGCTTCTAACGAATGCACGCCGATAACATTGGTGCCTTTTGCAGCGGTATTCAAAAACTCATCGACAACGCGAGTAGTGCGATTAAAAACGGATACTTTGAAGCCGTGATCGTTCATGTTAAGCACTAAATTTTGACCCATTACCGCTAAACCAATTAAACCAATTTGCGCTTTCATTTATTTGCCTTTTAGAAGATTGAGAAGGTGTAATTTTAGCACGTTAAACATTAAAAAATTCTTTTGCCGCCGCCACATCATGACGAATTTGAGATTGTAATTGTTCCAGCGAGGCAAAACGCATTTCGTGCCGCAATTTGTATTTAAACTGCACACTAACGTAACGCCCATAAATATCTTGATTAAAATCAAACAAATGCGTTTCTAAAATTACTTTGTGGTTGCCGTCAATCGTCGGACGAATACCGACATTCGCCACGCCTTGAAATTCACGATTATCAATGCCGGTCATGGTGACGGCAAACACGCCGCGAATCGGCGTATTTCGGCGCAACATTTTGATGTTTGCCGTAGGAAATCCTAGCGTTCGCCCGAGTTTATCGCCTTGTGCAACACGCCCACAAATCGAATAATCTTGCCCCAACAAACGTTTCGCTTGCGTCAAATCATCGGCATCCAGCGCATCGCGAATCAGCGTACTACTGACACGCAAATCGGCTAATCGATATGAGGTTGATTTTTCGACTGAAAAACCCAGCAATTCGCCGTGTTCTTTCAACAGTTTGAAATTACCGCGACGCGCTTTGCCAAAGTGGAAATCGTCACCAATCACCGCATGTTTCACATTCAGTTTTGATACTAAAATTTGTTGAATAAATTGCTCAGGTTCGTAATCCGCGAGCGTTCGATTGAAACGCACAATGACAACGTTATCAATCGGCAATGAATTTAACGCCAACATTTTTTCGCGCAAACGCATCAAACGGGATGGCGCATTATCGGCTAAAAAATACTCTAACGGTTGCGGCTCAAACAACATAATGACGGTCGGCAAATTACGTTCATGCCCACGAGTGGCTAAGGCTTCAATAACGGCACTATGCCCTAAATGTACGCCGTCGAAATTACCAATTGTTAAAACACAGCCATTTGGAAAAGGCGGTGCATGAGAAAAACCTCTAATTAGACGCATTATAAAAAACTCAAATCAGAAATAACAGTCAAAAAAAAACCCCGAGAGCAAGCTCACAGGGTTTTTATCAGCATTCGATAAATGAAATTATTTCATCATTGATTTTTTGAACATACTGTCCAATTTGCTGTTGGTATCTTGTGCGTATTGAGCCGCACGGTTTGCAGCTGATTCAGCAGCAGCAGCACGTGAAGCAGCATCAGCAGCAGCACTTTGTGCGCTGTTTGCATCAGCAGATGCTTGTGCAACCGATGTTTTCAAGCCATCAACTTGTGATTGTAAATGTTTAATATCATCAGTGCTTGCACAGCCAACAATGACAGTGGCAAACAATGCGATTACTGCTAATTTAACGAATTTTTTCATGAGATTTACCTTTTATAAAATGAGAACTTAACGAGAATTTTTACTAAAAAAACACTACAGCTGTCGATAATTCTAACCACCCATTGCCATATTTTCCAGCTTTATTTTATTTTAACAACAGTACCGGTATCGACTAATTGACTTAAATGATCGATTTGCGAGTTCGTTAATGCAATGCAACCGTGCGTCCAATCAAAGACTTCATGTACTCGCGCATCCGCGTTGCCTAAGCCGTGAATGCCAATTTGACCACCCAATGGTGTGTCTTGTGGTGGAATTACACCCAATTCCTGAGCGCGAACAATTCGCTTATACTGACCTTCGTTAATGATGCCTTTATCAAAGGCTTTTTCAGCATCTTCAACCGATGGATACGTCAATCCAAAAAACCGCCGAAACATACTTTTATCGCCAATCCAGCCAATATGATATTCCCCATGCGGCGTGATATTGTCGCCACGATGCGCTTTCAAACCCGCGCCACCGCGACCAATCGCAACGTGTTCAAGCGTTTCAACCGTTTGCTCACCTTTTTTGATTTCGATTTTTTTGGCTTTTGTGTCAATCAATAACCACACTTTATCGGGACGCATTTCCGTCGCCGCCATAATTGGAACTGAAAACAAACTAACACATAATAATAAATAAGCGCGTAACATATTTCTCCTACACTGAACGAGTATTTTGGTGTACTTTTAAGCACAATTTGACAACTATTTTCGAGGATTATTATGCACATAAAAACGATTTCTACTCAAACTTATCATGATCAAAATCCAGGAACATCTGGTTTACGCAAAAAAGTAAGCGTCTTTAAACAGACAGGTTATTTGGAAAATTTCGTGCAATCTATTTTTGATGTGTTGCCGAATTTCCAAGGGAAATCACTGGTGATTGGCGGCGACGGACGCTATTTCAACCGTGAAGCGATCCAGATTATTATCAAAATTGCTGCCGCAAACGGTTTTGGTGAATTGATTATTGGTCAAAATGGCATTCTTTCAACCCCCGCTGCGTCGCACATTATTCGCAAATACGGCGCATTTGGCGGCTTGATTTTATCCGCCAGCCACAATCCTGCTGGTGAACACGAAGATTTTGGCATCAAATACAACGTCAGCAACGGCGGTCCCGCGCCAGAAAAAGACACGCTCGCTTTTTTTGAACGCAGCAAAATTCTCGAAAATTACAAAATCGCCGATTTGCCCGACGTAGATGTAGACGTTGTTGGCGAACAAGAAATCGACGGTTTGAAAATCACCATTATTGATTCGGTCAACGATTACGCCGAATTGATGCAATCGCTTTTCGATTTCGATTTGCTCAAACAAAGCATTCAAGACGGTTTTATTACCTTGTCATTCGACGCGATGAGCGCAGTGACGGGAAATTACGCAAAACGTATTTTTGTTGAAATGCTTGGTGCGCCTGAAAATTCTGTGCAGAACGGCACGCCGCTAGAAGATTTTGGCGGGCATCATCCCGACCCGAATTTAATTCACGCGCACGAATTAGCCGATTTGATGTTTAGCGAAAATGCGCCGACATTTGGCGCGGCTTCGGACGGTGACGGCGATCGAAATATGATTATGGGCAAAGGCATTTTCGTGACTCCTAGCGACAGTTTGGCGATTTTGGCAGCGAATGCGACCTTGATTCCCGCTTACGCTGCTGGTTTAAAAGGCGTGGCGCGTTCAATGCCAACCAGTCAAGCCGTTGACCGCGTTGCCGCGAGTTACAAAATTCCGTGTTATGAAACGCCGACGGGTTGGAAGTTTTTTGGTAATTTACTCGACGCTGACAAAATTACGTTGTGCGGCGAAGAAAGTTTCGGCACGGGTTCGCAGCACGTCCGCGAAAAAGACGGACTTTGGGCGGTGTTATTTTGGTTGAATTTAATTGCGCGTCGTCGTCAATCCGTCGCAGAAATCGTACATGAACATTGGCAAAAATTCGGGCGTGACATTTACAGCCGCCACGATTACGAAGCGGTTTATTCTGAAATTGCCAACGGCATTATGGCGAGTTTACGCGAACAAATTACCACGTTAGCGGGACAAACATTTGGTGATTATGTGGTGAAATATGCCGACGAGTTTTGTTATCACGATTCTATCGACGGCAGCACTAGCGCAAATCAGGGTTTTAGAATTGGTTTTGAAAATGGCTCACGAATTGTGTTTCGTTTGTCTGGCACGGGAACAGTTGGCGCGACGTTACGGATTTACATCGAACGTTTTGAACCCGATGCCGCGAAACATAATCAAGACCCACAAATTGCATTGGCGGAATTGATTGAACTCGCGGAACAGTTCTGCAAGGTCAAACAGTTGACGGGCTGGACTGCGCCAACCGTGATTACTTAAAAAATAAAAATCGATTAAGTAAGCGCGGCGATTTTTGCGTGTTTACGTCGGTGTGTTAAAGTTTGCCGCGAACAAAAGGCGTGGCAAACGTCACGTTGATTGTAAATCTAAAAATAAAAATTATTTTTGTACACTTTAGGAGAGTTAGACATGTTTAAACTTCGTTCATTAGTAGCCACTTTAGCGTTAATCGGTTCGGTTTCAGTTGCCAGCGCGTGGGAAGTTTTACCGACGCAAGCCCCCGAACCTGCGGATAATAAAAGCAGTGTCGAAAAAGTAGAATTAGGCAAAATGCTTTATCACGATCCACGTTTATCTTCGACTGGCACAGTTTCTTGTGCGTCTTGCCATAACACCATGTTGGGCGGCGAAGATAATCGCTCACATTCGATGGGCGTACAAGCTCAACTTGGTGGACGCAGTGCGCCAACCGTTTGGAATTCGGCATTTAATAAAGTGCAATTTTGGGATGGACGCGCGGCAACGTTGGAAGAACAAGCTGCTGGTCCCGTCACAAGTCCCGTTGAAATGGGCATGAAAAATTGGGATGACGTGGTGGCGCGTTTGAAATCTATCGACGGTTATCAAACGGCATTTGAAAAAGCATTTGGCAAAGATGCCATTTCTAAAGATACCGCCACGAAAGCGATTGCAGCGTATGAACGCACCTTGATTACGCCAAATAGCCCGTACGATAAATTTGTCGGCGGCGACAAATCCGCGTTATCAGCGCAACAAATTCGCGGCATGGAAAAAGTAGCGGAACTCGGTTGCACCAGTTGCCACAGTGGCGCGGCGTTTAATGGCGCGGGAACGTTCCAAAAATTCCCGATGATTAACGACGGTTATTTGGAAGCAAAATACCATTTCAGCAAAGACAAAGGTGTGGCGGACGTATCTAAAAAAGCGGAAGACGAACATTTCTGGAAAGTGCCAACGTTGCGAAACATCGCGTTGACCGCGCCGTATTTCCACAATGGCTCAGTCGCCACGTTAGACGAAGCCGTCAACATTATGGCAAAAGTGCAGTTGAACAAAGAATTATCGAAAGACGAAACCGCTGACATCGTGGCGTTTTTGAATGGTTTGACGGGTGAATTCCCAAAACAAACCATGCCAACATTACCCGCTACATCGGGCAAAACGGTAAATTAAATCTCAACGGTGAGCGTGACAAATTCGCGCTCACCTAGATGATTACCGACTAATTTAGTGTAGAATTACGCCGTCGTCTTAATCGGCATTTTGTGTCATTTTTTATTTTCATTATTGGAGTTATTCATGAGTGTTTTAGTTGGCAAACAAGCCCCAGATTTCACAGTTCCAGCGGTTTTAGGTAATGGCGAAATCGTCGATTCCTTTAATTTTGCTGAAGCTACAAAAGGCAAATACGCGATTATCTTTTTCTATCCGTTAGATTTCACGTTCGTTTGCCCAAGCGAATTGATTGCATTGGATCACCGCATGGAAGAATTCACCAAACGTAATGTGGAAGTAATTGCCGTGTCTATCGATTCACATTTTACGCATAACGCATGGCGCAACACGCCTATCAATCAAGGCGGCATTGGTGCTGTGAAATACACAATGGCAGCTGATTTAAGCCATTCAATTGTGAACGCTTACGATGTAGCCGTTGAAGGCGTTGGCATTGCGTACCGTGGCGCGTTTTTGATTGATACGACAGGCAAAGTGCGTCATCAAGTTGTCAACGATTTGCCATTAGGTCGTGACATGGATGAATTATTGCGTATGGTTGATGCGTTACAATTCCACGAAGAACACGGTGAAGTTTGCCCAGCAGGCTGGAAAAAAGGCGATGCAGGTATGAACGCAAGTCCAGCGGGTGTTGCAGAATATCTTGCTACCAACGAAGCGAAATTATAATTCGATTGGTCAAACGAAAGGCGCAAGGTTTTAAAATCTTGCGCCTTTTGTGCTTTAAGAATTATCGCGTTTGGCATCAAGTAACAATTTTTTACGAATCAACCAAGCCGCTGCAACACCAACAAGAGCAGGTGCGTTGGACGAAATAAAGGCTGATGATGGACTTTTAGGCAACAACATATCGGCAACTAAATGTGCCATTTCCCACGTTATGGCAAAACCGATTAAACCAATAATCGCCCATTTAACTGGTGATTCGCCATGGTCTTTGGCAGTCAGGTAAAACCAAATTAAAACGCCCACCGCTGCCATTTTTGCTAATAACATTTTCTCTCCTTTTTATTCTTTTTATGAGCTTGAAATCATAGCATGACGCTAGAAAAACCTCCCACAGACTTTGATTTTGCCGACGCTTTATTGACGTGGTTCGACTCGCACGGACGCAAAGATTTGCCGTGGCAACAGAATAAATCACCGTATCGTGTGTGGTTGTCCGAAATTATGTTGCAACAAACGCAAGTCGCTACGGTGATTCCGTATTTTCAAGCGTTCATTGAAAAATTTCCGACGGTTGAAACCTTAGCCACTGCGCCACTTGACGACGTTTTATTGCGTTGGGCGGGATTGGGTTATTACGCTCGCGCTCGAAATTTGCATCATGCCGCGCAAACGATTATTCAACTTGGTTATTTTCCGAATACGTTGCCCGAATTGTTGGCGTTATCTGGGATTGGAAAATCGACGGCGGGAGCTATTTTGAGTATTGCGTTTCAAACATCGCAGCCGATTCTGGATGGCAATGTGAAACGGGTTTTAACACGCTTTTTTGCGGTTTCAGGTTGGACAGGATTGCGCGAAGTTGAAACGAAATTGTGGGCATTGAGCGAAAAAATTACGCCGTCTGAACGGTGCGACGATTACACGCAAGCGATTATGGATTTGGGCGCGACGCTTTGCACACGCAGCAAACCGCGATGTGGCGATTGCCCGATGTCAACGAATTGCGCGGCATTTTTGACGCAAACTGTGGCGCAGTATCCGTCGTCGAAACCTGCTAAAAAGTCGCCGATTAAACAAACGCTTTTTTTGGTGATTCATAATGAACAGCAGCAACTTTGGCTGGAACAACGCCCGACGAAAGGTATTTGGGGAGGTTTGTGGAGTTTGCCCGAAGTTGCAACGTTGGAAGACGCGCAATTGTGGTGTCACGAGCGAAATTTAACGATTCAAAATCACCACTTTTCGCCAACACAACGGCACACTTTTTCACATTATCATTTGGATTTCACACCGCTGTTGATGGACGTGAATGCCATCGATAATTTAAATTTTCACACGCGCCAAGAATGGCAAAATCGGGCATTACCCGCGCCGATCAACACACTTTTAACGCAACTTACAACAGAGGATTTTTTATGACACGCACCATTCATTGTGTAAAACTGGGTACCGAAGCCGAAGGTTTAGACGCGCCACCATTTCCAGGTGAACAAGGTTTAGAAATTTTTGAACATATTTCAAAAGGCGCGTGGCAATCGTGGTTAAGCCAACAAACAATGTTAATTAACGAAAATCGATTAGCCAGTTTTGACCCGAAAGCCCGCGTATTTTTAGCCGCCGAACGCCGCAAATTTTTATTTGAAGGTAACAACGAAAAGCCTGAAGGTTACGTCGCGCCAGCAAACTAAATCGCTGCAAAAGAAAAACCGCCTGATGATTGCTCATCAGACGGTTCTTCCCCACTTTCTCAACGAAAAACAAAAACACAACAAACTACTTCTCTCTTTCTAACACAACACAAACATAACAACACTCAACAAATTTATATTTTCTTACTAAATACCCGTTCCAACTTGTAACGAATCAAACCAATCTAAGAAACGTTTCACGTCGTCGCCTTTAAACATGCGTCCATGTTGTGGGGCTAAAATATCAATATCTAAATTTCTAACTCGATCAACCCACGCGCGTTTGGCTTGATTCGACGGCATCATTCGTTGATGGTAATAACGCATTTTTTCAACGTGAACATCGAAACGTTCTACAAATACTGGCGCACCAGGAGCTTCAAACGCGGATCCGACACTGCCACACATTAAAATTTTCGCTTGTGGATCATAAACATGAAACCCACATGGTGAATGCAAATAATGTGCTGGAATAATTTGTAATTCGACAGATTCTATTTTAATCGTTTCGCCATTATCAGGAATCGGTACATATTGAATGGATTCACAGCCAAAATGACGAATATAACCTTCCCAAAGTGCGGGTGCGTGCAATTTGGCATTCGACAACGCTTGATCCCACAAACCCAACGACGAAATTACGTCTGGATCTTGGTGTGAAGCGAATAAATCGGTAATTTGTTCAACGGGCGCATGATGCAAAACCGCCGCCATCATGGGTGCAAATAATTCTGTGCCACCTGGTTCCAGCAATAAACATTTATTCGCCGTACGAACAATATATTGATTACTATCAATAATGTTGTCGGGTTTATTTTCGTCGCGTCCAAACATAATCCATTGGTGCGCTCCTTCGTAAATCTTGGTCATTTTCATAAAAACAATGTTCCTCTTTTAACTATTGCGATAAATGGATAATGCGATGCGACACCGTTGCACATTATCATGAATAGTGTGCGCGGCTTTATCGACGCTTTCGGCAACCGCTTGTAAACTTTGCAAATACTCGCCAGCTTGCGAGGCTTCAATTCGAGAGTTTGCCGCAATAACTCGCGCCGCTCGCGCGTGGTGCATCACCGCTTCGAGCTGTCCTAATAATTGCGTCACGTCACGTTTAAATTGACGTTGGCAATCTTGCATAATGGTTCTTGCAGTCGAAATCGGTTCTTGCATCGAATCGGCATAACGCGCCCCAACTGCTAATTTCGCGACTTGCTCAAAACGGTTATAAGCGGCTGTGCGTCTATATTCATTCACCGTTAACCGATATAACAACAACGCATACACGTTGATATTGGTGACTAATTCAATCGTTTCTTTCGCCAGCTCGTTAATAAAATCGGTAATCGGTTGAAAACCTTTTGCTTTATCACCCGCTCGAAACGCAATCGCTTTCGCATTTGCCGCAGCTAACGAAATCTCTTTCGCTACAACCATTACCGCACTCAACTCCGATGTAATCGAAGCAACCGCAATAAATTGTGATTTTGTCTGACTGTTCATAATGTTTCTTTCGCCTGAAAATAATGTCTGTTGATTAGCGCAATCCAGATTTGACCAGCGTCAAAATTTTAGCGGCAATGTCATCTAACGGAACAACGTAATCGGCACAGCCTAATTTAAATGCCGCACCAGGCATTCCCCACACCACACTCGATGCCTCATCTTGCACAATGGTTTTTGCACCGGCGGCTTTCATTGCTTTCATTCCGACGGCGCCATCTGCTCCCATTCCTGTAAGCAAAACGCATACCGCATTTTCACCTGCACATTTCGCCGCAGCATAAAACAGCACATCAACCGACGGTTTATGTCGATTCACAGGTTCACTATTTTGTAGTTGAATAACATATTGATTATTACTACGAATAACTTCCATGTGTTTATTGCCAGGTGCGAGGTAAATATTTCCCCATTCTACAACTTGACCATGTACGGGAATACTTGCCGTCATTTCTGTTATCGAATCAATGTGATTCACAAACGACTCGCTAAACGCGGCGGGCAAATGTTGAGTAATTAAAATCGGCGGACTGTCTGCGGGCATACTTTTCATGATTACTTTAATGGCTTCGGTGCCGCCCGTCGATGAACCTAACGCAATAATTTTATTAAAACCTGTCGTTTTTCGAGCCGCTAAAATTCGCTGCATCGGATTAAGCTCTTTCTCAATATGCGGCGGCTCCTCACGAATTTTCATTACTTGAACATTCGTGTTTGCTGCTAGACGTACTTTCTCAATAATTTCTTCCGCATAATCCACTAACGTATGTTCGACATTGACTTTAGGTTTCGCCACAAAATCCACAGCCCCTAACGCCATCGCATTTAATGTCGCATCCGCGCCCTGTTCTGTTAATGCTGAAATCATCACAACGGGCGTGGGACGTAAACGCATTAAATTACGCAAAAACGTTAGACCGTTCATGTGCGGCATCTCAATGTCCAATGTTAATACATCGGGATTGAGCTGTTTAATCATTTCGCGAGCTACTAACGGATCTTCCGCAGCTCCAATCACTTCAATATCAGGTGCAGTATTTAGTACGCCTGTTAATACTTTTCGGATTAACAAAGAATCGTCAATAATCAAAACTCGAATTTTTTTCATATACGACTCTAAAATTTAGATAGGTTGTCCATGTAGTTTTCAATCGTTCAATTAAAATAACTCGACATCGCCTTCAACAGGCGCATCTTTAATTTTTCTTGAGTATTGACGATCACGCTGTGCAATCGTGTCATTGTGTAAATCTTGAATTTTCTTCATCCCAACCTTACCCGTTTTTGGAAAATAAATCACTTTGCGTGGATAAATATCGCCTAAATCTTGAGACAGTAACACCAATCCTTCTTGGTCAATGTAATCCAAAATAAAACTGATATTGCTTTTGCCCACATCGCCTAATGTCGGAATAATTTTTCCACCGCCAAACACTTTGATTTCTAAATTTTTACGTTTACCGCCGTTTGACAAAATAGTATTGATTAAATGTTCCATCGCATAATTACCGTAGCGGGTCGCATTACCAATCAAGGCATCGCTACCTTGTTTCATTTTAGCAGCCGTTGTTTCCGGTAACATAAAATGATTCATGCCACCGATGCCCGTTTCTTTATCCCTGACACACGCTGAAATGCACGATCCCAAAACTGTCGTAATCAATTCATTTTCAGCGGTGACGTAATACTCGCCAGGTAATATCTTCGCAGCAACAATGCCATGATTTCTGTCGAGATAACGATTGACGTGATCAAAGCCTTGAATAGAAGGTTTGTTAATTTGATTCGAATTCATTTATGTATTTTTTCGGTAACTAGTAGTCGCAACCAACTCAAATTCATTACAAATTTGATTCAGAGATTCTGAATGCCCAATAAATAACCAAGATTTACTGGCTAGCAGTTTAGCATATCGTTTTGCCAATGCCGCTTTTGTTTCACGGTCAAAATAAATGAGTACGTTACGGCAAAAAATAACATCAAACGGCGTTTTCATTGCCCATTCTTGAATTAAATTCAACTGTTCAAATTGAATGATTTCCTGCAATTCCGCTTTAACTTTAACGTGACCAGACGACGATTTACTTTTCATAAACCAACGTTTCAAAACATTTAACGGCAAATCCGTAATACGGTCTTCGGTATAAACGCCATCCACGGCTGTTTGCAATACATTCGTATCTAAATCGGTCGCTAAAATTTTCACATTCCAATCGCTGGGTACATTTTCTAACAAGGTCATCGCCACCGAATACGGCTCTTCACCTGTCGAACAACCGGCTGACCAAATACGAATTTGTTTTGTACTTGCATTCCGCACCAATAATTCAGGAATCACCACATCACGCAAATAATCAAAATGATGTTGTTCACGAAAAAAAGAAGTCAGATTCGTCGTAATGGCGTTAATGAATGGGGTAAATTCTTGCTCATAATTGTTGCGTAGATAGTGGCAGTATTCTTTAAAATTGGATAAGCCTAACTTTCTAACACGCTTGGATAAGCGAGAATAAAACATGTCAAAACGTTCATCCGGCACTTGAATACCAGAATAATCATTCGACAATTTTCTCAATATATTGAAATCTTCAGCTGTAAATTTAAATTCACGTTCTTTTTCTACGATTGCCATAACAATAACGTATCTCCTTTGAGCGGATTACTCCACATTAAACGTCGGTTACGTCAAGCACATCAAGTAAATTCAATAATTTTGCCGATTCAATAAATCGAGGTGACGGATAAATAATGTCTACGGTTTTATTTAAACGCGGTGCATCTTTTTTTAATGATACTAATAATTGCAACGTCGCCGTATCGATGGTCGTCACATTTGAAGCGTTAATTTCAAACCTATCATGTGCGGCTAAAACGTGTTTTACCGTGTCGTAAAGTGTAGCAAGATGCTTCATCGTTGCATCAGAACCTAACTCAATTAGTGGTTCGATAATTTCTTTAGGAACGCTTTCGATGACTTCTGCTGCAATGGTTTCTACAAGCATTTCGTTCACTTCGTCAACGATTTGATTCATCACATCTTTGTCATTTTGCGGTGATTCAATAGAAATTTCAAACTCAATATCGACGTGTTCATCAGTATCAATCGTAATATCAACGTCGCCATCAATCATCACGTCAATTTCAACGCTTTCAGGCGTATCAATAACCGACTCAATTTCATCCTGTGCTTTTGGTATTGTTTGCAACTTTGCGGCGGGTTCGCTGTCGATAATGGCGACCGGTGCAACTTTCGCTTTTGCTCTGGATTTGGTCGCTTTTTTGGCAATTACGACGGGCGGAATTTCTTCAATCACCTCAGCATCCAGCCACGCGAGGGGATCATAACCAATCAAATTATTTATTGTCATTTGTCATTACTCTATTTTCAAGAAAATCATTGGCAAGGTTACGGAAATCTCTGGCGGAACGGCTTTTAGGACTGTATTCCAAAATGGTTTGCCCGAAACTGGGACATTCCGCCAATAACGCAGTTTCACGAATGACCGTCGCCAACACTTGATTCGGAAAATGCGACAGTAAAACGTTCAGAACCTGACCGGAAATGCGGCGGGTAGACATATAACGGGAAATAACGACCGACAATTTATAGTGTCTTTTTAACGCGCCTTCAAAACGTTTAATCGTTGCCATTAAATGCGACAAACCTTGTAACGCGAGAAAATCACCCGCCATCGGTACCAACACTTCTTGGGTAGCAATGAGCGCATTCGCCACTAATAATCCGGACGAGGGGGGACAATCAATAAAAATAAAATCTTGATTCAGTAATTGCCCGCGCAACGCATCACGCAACAACACGCCGCGCGGTGAACCGGTATTGCTCATTTGTTCCACGTCTTTCAGTTTTGAACCCGCCGGAATCAATTGCAGATTTTTTCGTATTGGCACCACTTGCTCATCAATGGTTTTTTCTTTGAGTAATGCCAAATCAATGCCGCTGATTTCGTGCGAAATGACACCAAATGAAACCGCCAAATGTCCTTGTGGATCAAAATCAATCACGGTGACTTTTTTGCCAGATTCTGCCAGCGCGTGACACAAATTCACCGTCGTGGTCGTTTTCCCGACCCCGCCTTTTTGGTTAATAATCGCAACTAATCTGGTCATTACAGCAATTCATCGTAGTCAACAGAAACTGAATCAGAAATCGTTTCAATATCATCCAGTTCATCCGGATTGAGCAGTTTATCTACGTCCAACAGCATAATCATATTTTGTTTATAAACGTGCATGCCACGCATATAACGAGTATCTAATTGTGCGCCAAAATTCGGGGCTTTTTTAATTTCGCTGCATTTAATATCCAGTACATCCGATACGGCATCGGCAACAATCCCCATCACAAACGTCTCGGCATGCGAACGCTTGACGCACAACACAATCACGACCGTTTTTTGGGTGTAATCGCAATGTTCAAGTGAAAACCGTTCGCGCAAATCCACAATGGGAATGACCGACCCGCGCAAATTCAATACGCCTTTAATAAACGATGGTGCATTAGGTATCACGCGAACCGCTTCCCAACCTCGGATTTCTTGCACTTTTAAAATTTCCACGCCGTACACTTCGTTGGCGAGTTCAAACGTTAAAAACTGTTCAATTTGTTTGCTGTTTGCGGCGATATAATCGGTTGTCATGGCTGTCATTTCCTGCGAGTTATTAGTGGACGTTTTTTATCGGTAATCAAATTAAAACTCTTCCCAATCGCTATTGTAACTGGGGGATGATTGAACGACCGCCGCCGATTTTGGTTTAACGACCACCGCTTTTTTCGATGTGCTGTCATGTTGACGTACCGCCAACGATGACGATTTATTGCTCAATTTAAAGAAACTAATCAGTTGAGTCATTTTGGCGGATTGTTCACTCATCGCCATACTATTCGCAGCCGCTTCTTCTGCTAACGCGGCATTTTGCTGAGTAATTTCATCCAATTGCGCGACAGCTTGATTAACTTGACCAATGCCCGCTGATTGTTCGTTACTGGATTCAGCAATATGACCGACAAGGTCGCCCACTTTAATAATACCGCCCACAATTTCCATTAACGCCGTCCCTGTTTCATTAACAAATGCCGTGCCAGCATGTACTTTTTGCACACTATTTTGAATCATTTCGCTACTTTGAGCGGCTGCCGACGCGCTGCGTTGTGCTAACTTCCTGACTTCAGTCGCTACGACTGAGAAACCACGTCCTTGTTCACCCGCCCGCGCCGCTTCTACCGACGCATTTAATGCTAACAAATTAGTTTGAAACGCAATTTCGTCAATCACGCCGATAATTTCAGCAATGCGATTGCTACTTTCATTGATTTCTCGCATTGCGACAATCGCGGATTTCACCACATCGCCGCCTTTTTCTGCTAATTGCGCGGTGGATTTCACCACGTTGAGAGCTTGTTGCATATCGGTCGCGTTACATTTTACGGTACTCGCCAACTCTTCCATACTTGCCGCCGTTTCTTCCAAGCTCGCGGCTTGCTGTTCGACACGGTGTGACAAATTATTATTACCGCTGGCGATTTCTTGAGACGCATTATTGACGAACTCAGCGGCTTCGCGAATCTGCTCAATAAACTGATTAATTTTAGTAATCGTGTTATTGATATTATCTTTGCATTGCGCGTAAGCACCTTGATAATCCGTGTGAATGTTGCCGGTTAAATCACCGTCTGCCATTTTTTGCATAATGGCATTGATGTCCATAAATACGCTTTCAATCACATCGGTTAAACCATTGATGTTAATGGACAGTGATTTATTAAAACCTTCTTTACCCTCTAAATGAATTCGCGCTCTCAAATCCCCAACTTTAATCGAGTTTACTAAATTTTCAATTTCACGTTCAATTTTATTTTCTTGGGTTCTGTCCATCCACTCAGCAATGTAACCAATTCGCGAACCGTCCGCTGAAATCACTGGTTTTGCAATAATTTGAAACGCATGCCCCGCCAATTCGAGTTCGTACATAGTCGAATCAGACAACTTACCGAGTAATTGGCGTTGGTATTCAGGGTTTGTATGAAATACATCGATATTTGTGCCGAGCAATGTATCCGCTCTAAAATTAGGCAAGTGTTTTTTAAAATCCGCCTCTACTCTTGAAAATAAGGTTCGCGCCGACTGATTTACAAAAATAATGTCTAAATTGACATTCGTAATTAACACGCTAGATTGCACATTTTCTAACCCGCTAATAATACGCAGCGCATCAGCAGCGTCTTGATTTAAACGCCCTACATCACTGCCTAATTTAATGCCGGTGCCATAAATGGTACGAAATAAATCACCAAATTGATCGTCACGTCTTAAATTAGGAGGTACCCCAAATTTATTTTGGCTTACTTTGCGTAATTCGTTAATCGATAAATTGACTAATTCGCTAGTGTTATGAGAAATTTTGAACACCATCAATCCGCCCAAAACGGTCAACGTTACAGTGACGGATAGCAAACCATAATCCGCTGTATTCAAAAATTCAGACATTAAAAAAACGTTCGGTGCGGCAAGTAGCGTGGAGGCAAATGCCAATTTTTTGTCGAGTGAAATTTCTTTAATTTTCTTAAAAAAAGCGGCGGCACCGGTTGAATGCAACGCCGCTTCATTAGTGGCAACTTTGCGATAAAACTGTTCTGCTTCACTAATATCAGTACGCGAAGGGGCGTGGCGTACGGATATATAGCCAATCACACTCCCATTTTCCAATAACGGCATCGCATTCGCGTTCACCCAATAAAAATCCCCCGCTTTCGTACGATTTTTCACCACCCCGTGCCACGGCTTCTCTTTTTTTATGGTATTCCACATTTCTTCATAAACAGCGGATGGCATATCGGGATGACGAACAATGTTGTGTGACGAGCCAACCAACTCGGCGCGTGAATACCCGCTGATTTCTACAAAAGCATCGTTGGCAAACGTAATCACGCCTTTTAAATCGGTGCGAGTGACTAAAATCGCTCCGGATTTCATAACAACTTCGTGATTCGTGACTGGCATATTCATTTTCATTGCAGCGTTCTCGTCAAAATTTTGCGACTAATAATCAATTTTCGGATTGTTCCGTTGTTTCTAACGTCAATAGTTTATCCACATCCAGCAACATCACCATGCGTTCATTGACTGAAACTAGACCGTTAATAAATTCATTGCTGACTTTTGTACCAAAATCCGGTGCGCCTTGGATTTCGGATTTATCAACGCTAATCACGTCGGAAACGGAATCTACCACCACGCCCATGATGCGCGTGTGATTACCGTTGCCCGTTTGTAAAACAACGACCACCGTCAGCGGCGTATATTCGACTTTACTAAGGCTGAAACGTTCGCGTAAATCGATAATTGGCACAATCGCGCCACGCAAATTCACCACACCTTTTTCATAAGGCGGCACATTTGGCACACGCGAAACGGGTTCCCAACTTCGGATTTCTTGCACCCGTAAAATATCAACTCCGTATTCTTCTTTTCCTAAAACAAAACTCAAATACTGAATGGTGACGGCGACATCTGAATTATTTTTCACAAAGGTTTCTTTTACGACTGGGGTTTTATTTTCTTGTGACATGACGGTTTTTTGTTTGAGTAAGTGAAAAATTAGCGCACGGACAAGCGAACTAAACCAGGGACATCGAGAATCAATGCGACCGAACCGTCGCCCAAAATAGTGGCACCGGATACGCCTTCGACGCGCCGATAATTGGCTTCCAGCGATTTGATAACGACTTGTTGTTGACCGAGTAATTCATCGACTAAAAACCCACACAATGCACCCTGCCCTTCCACGACGACTATGACACCTTCATTCGATTTGGTTGCTTCGCCGGATTTTACGTTGAAAATTTCGCGCATTCGGATAATGGGTAAATACTCGCTGCGTAATTTGAACGTTTCGCCTTTGCCCGCTACTTTGTTGAGCATTTTTTCGGTGATATTGATTGATTCAATAATCGACACCAGCGGCACAATATACGTTTCATCGCCCACTGCGACCGATTGACCGTCTAAAATTGCCAACGTCAACGGCAAATGAATCGCAATCGTCGAACCTTTGCCGAGTTCAGAAATAATATCGATATTGCCGCCCAACGATTGAATGTTTCGACGCACCACGTCCATTCCCACGCCACGCCCTGAAATATCGGTCAACTTTTCGGCGGTTGAAAATCCTGGCATAAAAATCAATTCCAGAATTTGTTTGTCGGACATAATCGTTGCTTCATCGACCAAACCTTTTTCAATCGCTTTCGCCAACAATTTCGCTTTATCCATGCCGCGTCCATCATCGACAATTTCAATCACAATGTGACCGCCACGGTGATAAGCTTTCAGCTCAATCGTTCCCATTTCTGGTTTGCCTGCCGCAATACGTTCCGCAGGCATTTCAATTCCGTGATCCAAACTGTTACGAATTAAATGCACCAACGGATCGTTAATCAATTCGACGACGGCTTTATCGACTTCGGTATTTTCACCGACTAATTTCAGCGTAATTTTTTTGTGTAATTGCGTGCTAATGTCATGCACCAAGCGCGGGAAACGACTAAACACGAAACTAATTGGCAACATTCGGATATTCATTACGCTTTGTTGCAAATCGCGGGTGTGACGTTCCAACTGTGCCAAGCCGCGTTTTAGTTGCCCGACTTTATCCATGGTGAAATTTTCGCCAATCAATCCAAGCATCGATTGCGTAATCACGACTTCGCCTACCATGTTAATCAGCGTATCAATTTTATCGGTATCAACACGAATCGAACTGGAGGCTTTCGGCGTGTTTTTAGAAGGATCCGATTCAACGACGGCAGCGGCTTTTTTAGCCGTAGATTCAACAACTTCAGGGGCGACAGAAATTACTTCAACAACGTCAACAGCTGGCGCGGACGGTGTCACTTTTAGTTTTTTGACTTTCTTAGGTTTTGATAGTGGCGCGATTTCTAAGGCACAATCGTCTTCCACCCAACTGAAAATTTCGCGTATCGCAGCCTCTTTCGCATCGGTGACTAATTTTAATTCCCAAGAGATATTACATTCCTCAGGATCTAATTCATCGAAAGGCGGCACATCTTGGATATTAACATTCGCTGTAAATTCGCCTAATCCATTGAGTTCTCGAAATAAACGCACGGGATCGTTGCCCGTTTTGAGTAAATTCAAGTACGGACAAAAAGCGATTTTCCAGCCTTGCTCTTCATCAATCTCTTCTGATTCGTTTGCCACAGCGACTGGCGCAATTTCATGAACTTCGATTGCTTTGGGCGCACTTCCACTTCCCGCCGAACCATTCAATTCTATTTCTAACGCGGCTTGATGTTTCGCCGCGCTGACCATATTTACATCTTCTTCATTTTGAATTGACGTTAACATTTCGCGTAAACAATCAACCGAACCTAACAATACATCGACCGCCTTTTTAGTGACTTGTCTGCGCCCGTCACGCATTTCATCGAGTAATGTTTCCATAATGTGCGTGTATTCCGCCACGACGGTAAAACCGAACGTGCCGCTGCCGCCTTTAATAGAATGAGCCGCTCTAAAAATGGTGTTAATGACTTCTGAATCAATGTCGCCGATATTGAGCGACAACAACCCAGATTCCATAGCTTCCAAGCCTTCGAAACATTCTTCAAAGAAAACTTGATGAAATTGTGACATATCAATAGACATAACTTTAACCTGTGTACCTGTATTTATTTAAATTTAGATTGAAATTCAACCTTTCCTAAAATCTACACTCATTCAGTGCAAATCCTGTGCCTAAAAATGTCTAAAGCGACAAAATTCGCCATAGACATATTTTAAGTTTTTAACATGTTACACGGATTATTTTTGACGCAAGTGAGCGTGGACTTAAACAATAGCGGCTTGCATTTTTGCACAATGTGTCGCAGCATCAGTGTCGTCTAGCACTTCTTTATTTTGTAGTTTTTTAATCATGGCGCGAATAAATTCAACCGATGCCAACATTACACTGATATTGTCCGGATTGATTTGCTTAGTTTGATCGCGCATTTCGCCCAAAAGAAGCTCCATTTCTTTCGCATAATCTGCCACAATGTTGAATTCCAACATGGCACAACCGCCTTTAATCGTGTGTGCGCCACGATAAATCGTGTTCATTTTCTCTTTATCAAACGCATTCAAATCGATGCTATTTAGCTCCGTTTGCATAACATCTAAATTTTCCAAACATTCTTCAAATAAAACATCGTGAAATTCTGTCATATCAATAGACATAGTTTTTCCTGTACCGAACTGAATAAAATAAGTGGTGCCGCATTGAATTAACCCAATACTTTCAATAACGTTTTTAAAAGCTGATCCGGATTAAACGGTTTAACCATCCAGCCCGTTGCCCCCGCTTCTTTGCCTTGCTTTTTTTTATCCATGCCGGATTCGGTGGTCAACATCAGCATTGGCACATTTTTGTATTGGGGCAATTGTCGAAGATCTCGAATGAGTTCAATCCCATCTTTATTGGGCATATTGACATCTGTGACTATGCAATCAAACGTCCGCACTTTTGCTTTTTCTAACGCATCGACACCGTCTTCCGCTTCTTCAACATCATAACCTGCTGTTTTCAACGTAAACGCCACCATTTTTCTCATTGAAGCTGAATCATCCACTGCAAGAATACTCGTCATTATTTTTCTCCATTAGTAATCAATTTAAAGCAAAATATTTGACGAATACTACAGCATCTACGCCTAAATTGTGAAGTATAACCATGTTTTTTGACGAGTGCGTTGCGGTTCATCCAACGCACTATTTTGTCTGATTTTCATACCAATGGTGTGAAACCACTGTTTTTGAACGTTAGAAATACTTAAATAACGACATACTTTGAACTTTCGCATACGATTGTTGCGCGGCTTGCAATGACAATTGCTGTGCATTCAAATTAGTAATCGCCGTGGTGTAATCTAAATCCGCCACTTGCGACAATGCTGTTTTAGTATTGAGAATAAAATCGTCGTTCGTTAATTTTTGTTTATCCAACGCATTCATGCGTGCGCCGATACTAGAGCGAACGGTTGAAATTTGCGTAAACGCATTATCTAATTCTTGCAAAGTTTCTAACGTCGGTTTATTAGCTTTCAATTCATTAGAAAAATTTTTAATGGTATCGAAAAGAGATTGACCCGTTGATGTCGAAACAAAAACCGCTGTGCCGGTATCACCATCGGTAATGGTACGCGCTGAACCCACTTGAATGGAACGTTGCGTATTTGAACCTGAATAAATAAAAGCGGTCCGAATACTTCCATCCGTTGTTGTCGTGGCGGCTTGCGCTTCGACGACTGTTCCCGCTCCAGCTGCCGCACCATCTTCGGTGATGCCGCCAGAATAATTAACATTGAAACGCCATGCGCTGCTGTCGCCACCTGAGACGACGACTTTTACTTTTGCGCCTAACGGTAAATCAGCACTTGGGATACTCAATGTTCCTGATCCTGAAACTGGATTTTTGGTGCTTACCATCAATTGGTCATTGACATAAACGTCCATTTTATCCGGCACGGTGTCCATGTTGTAGCTAACTTTAAAGTCGCCTCCGGCTGAACCAATCGTATAATTTTTTTCGGTAACGCCTGTTCCACCACTCGCCGCGTTAATCGTTATCGCTGCCGTTCCATTCGCAGCAACAGGCGCAGTAACAGCAACGGTAGGATTTGCATTGTCCTGACTAAACGGCATGACGGTTGATTTTGTACCCGCAAAAAGATATTCGCCATTGGAATTACGAGTATTTGCCAAGCCAATAAGATGTTGGTTTAACTGATCAAACTCCGTCGCAATGGCATTTCGCGCTACGACAGAATTGCCAGAGTCACTCACGCCTTGCAGACCCAATTCTTGTAAGCGTTGAATGGTGTCAATCACACTCGCCAGCGTGGTTTCTTCCAAACTTAATCGCTGATTTGCCGTCGCGATATTATCTTGAAGCTGATTGGCTTCACCAATCGATTGTTCAAAGCCCAGTGCAGAGGCGGCTGCCATTGGATTTTCAGCCGGCGTGAGATACTTTAGACCAGAAGAAATTTTCAACTGTGTTTCATTTAATTTGCTTTGCTGATCAAACATCGAATTGATGTTGAATTGTTGCGGATAAGTCGTTGAAATACGCATGGTAAACTCCTATCGAATTGCGCCCAGCAAGCTATCAAATAATGTGCGCGAAATAGCGACCACTTGAGACGAGGCTTGATAAGCATTTTGAAATTTAATTAAATTTGCCGCTTCTTCATCCAGATTCACGCCAGCAAAATTGGCTCGTGCTTCCATAGCTTGACTATTTAACGCCTTCTGTGCGGATAAACTTACACTTGCGGCATTTGCTGACGTGCCAACCCGTGCGACCATTTGTTGATATGACTGACTAAATGTTTTGCCATCAATGAGCGTACTTTGTGTTTCCAAATTCGCTAAGACTAACGCATTGGCATTATTGCCTTCAGCGGGTGCTGTAGAGGCTGATGCGGCAATTTCTTTCGGGTCGGTAATTGTCGCGGTAATATTTTTCGCCGCTTGATACGTTGGACGAATCATAAAACTGGCAGCACCACTCGGTTCTGCTAGCTCGGTAATGGTCATGCCATCAACCGTTGTCGGCAAACCACCAGTCGGAAACATCACTTTGCTATTATCAGTCAATCGCGTTAACGAATAAGCTCCCGCGTTATAATCCAAACGGTAATCACTGGCGCGTAATTGATTTAATGTTGCTCTATCAAAAGTCACTTTAACCCCGCCCCCCGGATTACTGTTATTAGCGTAAACGGGAATTTCGCTTGGTTGAAAGGTAAACATTTCCTTTCCAGCTACGCCATTTAAATCAACACCTTGTTTATGTACTTCGTTGAATGAAATACCCAAACCGGCGGCAACTAATCCTAATTGTTGTTGGGCAGGATCTAAAACTTGATCGCGAAATTTCACCGTGCCGGCTAATGAACCGCTGGCGAATTGACCGCTCACATCGTAGCTATTCATCAACACATTTTTTTGCATCGGGTCAGTGGTTGAACTACCTAATGACAATTGAGAGCGTGAATCGCCAGAAATTAATGCCTGACCCTGTCCGATAAACACATCGACCGAACCATCAGGACGCGCCAAAGTTGAAATGTCGATATTTTCAGATAATTTCGCTAATAATTGATCACGTTGATCTAATAATTCGTGTGGAAATTGCGTCCCGCCACCGCGCGTTGCGGCAGAGATTTTGTTATTTAAATCGGCAATGTTTTGTGTAAGACTGTTAATGCTATCCACGTTCGTTTGCATGTACGCATTATTTTGACCGCGCAACGTTTCTAATTGCGTTGAGACGCTATTAAATTGCGTGGTTAATGTGCTGGATTCCGTAATCATTGCCTGCCGCACGGCAGGGGAGGTCGGGTCTCTGGCGACGGCATTCACCGAGGTAAAAAACGATTTCATCGCATTCGCCATGCCGGTTTTGGGATTCGCCATCAAATTATTGACTTGTGCGGTCATTGTTTGAAAACGATCGGCATCGCCTAATGTGGATGCAGAAGTGCGAACATTGTTGCTGATAAATTGATCATAACTGCGGGTGACATTCGAGACGTTGACACCGTTGCCGATGTAATTACCGTTCGAGAACGTCGTGGGTGCGGTTTCTAAATTTGTACTTTGACGGCTATAACCGTCGGTATTCACGTTGGCAATATTATTACTGCTGGTTTGCATGGAGCGTTGAAACGCCATCAATCCAGTCAACGCGGTACCTAAAATTCCACTGGGCATAGGAATAACCTGTTTCTTAAAGTGTTAAATAAGCGATGTTTATTTCATTTCACCGCCACCGTTGTTGCATTGTCGGCAAATACATTTAACGCATTACTTTTGTAAATGTGCATGACTTTTGCCGCATAGCTCGGATCGGTCGCATAGCCAGCTTGCTGTAATTCACGCATATATTGTTCAGTATTGCCGACTTTGGTTAATGCTGATTCGTAGCGTGGATTATTTTTAATAAAGTTCACATAATCGTGAAAACTTTCTTGATACGACGAATACGCTCTAAAACCCGAACTCATTCTTCGTGCAATCCCTTGGTCAAATTCGAGAGCCGACACTTGCACTTGTTTACCTTGCCACGCGCGATTGGCTTTGATGTTAAATAAATTATGACTGCTGGTGCCGTCACTATTTTTAATCACCGAATTTCCCCAGCCACTTTCTAATGCGGCTTGCGCTAATAACGCATTGGGATCAATGCCTAAACCTTTGGCGGCTTGTTGTGCTAATGGGTGCAACTGTCTGACAAAATCAACCGCTGACTGTATCGGCACCGAGCGACTGTTCTTGAATGGCGGTTCGTCCGAATCGCGTTCAGACACGCGACCACTCACTTTCATACCGTCGGGCGTTTGCACCATCGTCACGGGATTATTCAAATAATCTTCCAAACTTTGCGGTTGTTGATTTTCTGCTTTTGGGCTGAGTTGTTTCACAATTAAATCAGCCAAACCCACGCCAGGTTTACCCGCTAAATGTACCGAAAGTTGTTGATCGTACATTTCGTTGTAACTGTCGGATTGACTGCTATCAAACGCGCCTTCTGCCAATTTCGCTGAACGCATGCCTTTCAATATATTGTTTAAAAACAAACCTTCAAATTGTTTCGCCACTTTTTGCAACGCGGCGGGCGTATCGGTTTTGGATTCGACTTTTAATTTGGCAAATTGGCTGAAATCGCTGTAAGCCGAAGCATTGGCGGAAGTCGGGGCGTTTAACATGGAATTTCCTTAAATTATAATCAGTTCAGCGTGTAATGCGCCTGCCGATTTTAAGGCTTCCAAAATCGCCACCAAATCGCTCGGTGCGGCACCCACTTGATTCACTGCATTGACCAAATCATCCAACGCCACCCCTGGTCTAAACGCAAACATTCGATTTTTTTCTTCTTTCACTTTCACGCTGGATTGCTGCGTGGTGGTCGTTTGACCTTGTGAAAGCGGATTCGGTTGACTGACATTCACATTTTCATCAATTGTCACGACCAAACTACCATGCGTGACAGCCGCAGGCGACACGCGCACTTTGCTACTAATCACCACCGTTCCGGTGCGCGAATTCACAATCACTCGTGCCGGTGCTTCGTCCATATCCAATGTGACATTTTCAACGACCGATGCAAACATCACTTTTTGCCCCAAATCGCTCGGTGCATTCACGCGCACCGACGTGGCATCAATTGCTCTCGCTGTATTCGCACCGAGCAATTTGTTAATCGATTCTGCCATGTTATTGGCGGTCGTGAAATCGGCGCGGTGCAAATTAAACACTAGCGAATCGCCATCTGAAAAAGACGTGGCAACGGTTTTTTCCACCAACGCGCCATTCGCAATTCTGCCCGCACTAGGATTATTCACGGTAATGCTCGAACCATCTTTGCCTGACGCGCTCATGCCGCCGACCACTAAATTACCTTGAGCAATTGCGTAAACGGTACCGTCCGCCCCTTTTAGCGGAGTCATTAACAATGAACCGCCGCGCAAACTTTTTGCATCACCAATCGACGACACCGTCACATCAATCGCCATTCCAGGTTTGGCAAACGCCGGTAATTCAGCTTGAACGGCAACTGTAGCAATGTTTTTCGCTTTTAATTGTTTTAAATCCTCAGGCGATAACGTAATGCCAAAACGCATTAACATATTGCTCAAACTTTGTTTTGAAGTCGGTGAACTCGTGCTGCTGTCGCCCGATTTATCTAATCCCACGACCAAACCATATCCGACCAATTGATTGACGCGAACACCCTCAATCGACGCAATATCTTTAATGCGTTCCGCTTGCGCTATCGTCATAAAGACAAACCCTGTCAGTATCAAGATTAAAAATAAAGCGTGTTGTCGCAGATTCATGTTATTGCTCGTGTGTTAGAAAGGAAACCAAGGACTGTTTAAAGCACGCGACACCCAACCTTTCGCGCTGGCATCTGCCATTGCACCTTCGCCGGTATACATAAAGGTGGCATCGGCAATTTTACCCGAATCAATAATATTTGAGGGTGAAATATCGACGGGTCGAACAATGCCCGATAAACGCACAAATTCATCACCTTCATTCAAAGCGACACGTTTCTCACCGCGAATTTTTAAATTGCCGTTCGGCAACACTTCCACTACCGTCACTGAAATTCGACCATTCAAATTATTACTTTGACCGGCATTGCCTTTGCCTTTGAATGACTTTGAAGAATCCATTGACGTTTTCATGTCGCTGCCTAGCAATATCGCGCCCAAACCAAACAAAGTTGGCAAGCTGACGGAAATTGAATCATCTTTTGAATCTTGGCTGTTAGCGGCTTTTTTTGATTGGGTATTTTCGTTTAAAGAAACGGTTAATACATCCCCGACACGCCGTGCGGTATGATCTTCAAACAAACGATTATCATAACCTGCCTGATAAATACCGCCGGAACTTTGCTGAGGTGGGCGTAAATCCGCCGGTGCGACGGGCGCAAATGATGGCTCGCGCTTCGGCAAAGGCGTATTGCACGCCGTCAAAAAAATGGGCAACAGCACAAAAAATCGAAAAGTGCGTATTATCATTTTAATCACTCGTTACAGATTTTGCGTGATGTAAGACAGCATTTGATCGGTGGTTGAAATGGCTTTGGAATTCATTTCGTAAGCGCGTTGCGTTTCAATCATGCCGACTAATTCTTCTACGACGTTCACGTTGGAAGTTTCCAATGAATTTTGCACCAAACTCCCAAATTCACCCAAACCTGGCGTACCAATAACCGGTGGACCACTCGCGCCTGATTCACGGTATAAATTTTCGCCGATCGGCTCTAAACCCGCGAGATTGATAAAATTCGCTGTTTGTAACTGCCCGACGTTTGCGGGTTGCGGATTACCCGATTCCAAAATAGAAACCGTACCGTCTGAACCAATCGTGACACTTAACGCGGTATTCGGAATGGTAATCGCAGGATTTAAAGGCAAGCCATTGGTCGTCACCAGCTGACCGTTAGAATCTAATTTCAATTGCCCGTCGCGCGTGTAAGTTGTGCTGCCATCGGGCATGGTAACTTGTAAAAACCCGCGTCCGTTAATCGCTATATCTAATTGATTGCCCGTTTGTTCAACGTTACCTTGAATATGAATTTTTTCGGTCGCCATCGTTTTCACACCGGTACCGAGTTGTAAACCGGTCGGCAATTGGCTAGTTTGGGAAGTTTGTGCGCCCACTTGACGCATATTTTGATACATCAAATCTTGAAACACCGCCCGATCTTTTTTAAAGCCAGTGGTGTTCACGTTCGCTAAGTTGTTGGAAATAACCGCCATGCGGGTTTGTTGAGCATCAAGCCCCGTTTTCGCTACCCATAATGCGCGTTCTGTCATGATAATTCTCCGGAGATTATTTTAAATGTACGGGCGAATTATTCACCCTTTTCTTAAATTATGCGTGTTAATTTTGGGCAAATGTTATTTGCCCTACGATTTTTAAATATCAGCACTATCTATGCCACGCAAATTACATTTGTAATAATTTAGCACTTGCTGCTGCATTTTCTTTGGCGTTTTTCATGACGTTGGTTTGCATTTCAAAATTACGCCCTAGTTCAATCATATCAACCATTGCGCCAATCGCGCTGACGTTGCTGCCTTCGATAAAACCTTGATTCAGTTGCACGGTTGCATTGTCGGCTTGCGGTCTACCGTCTTTCATATATGCCAAACCGTCTGTTCGTTTTTCGACGTTTTTCAAATCCGGTTTAATCAGTTTTAATTGGTCAACTGCGACCAATCCACCGGTAGGCGACCCAAATGGAATAATGCTAATCGTGCCGTCGCCGCTAATCGACAATTTTTCCGAAGCCGGAATAGTAATCGGCTGACCCGCTGAATTTAACAATCGTAAACCTGAACTGGTTTGCAATTCGCCATTTGGAGTTATTTTTAAATCACCGGCGCGAGTGTATGCTTCTTGACCTTTGCTATCTTGAACCGCAAAAAATCCTTCGCCGTCAATCGCTACGTCTAAATCATTTCCGGTCGGTTGCAGCGGCCCTTGCGAAAAATCGGTGGTCGGTTTTTCGGTCATCGCAAAAACGCGCGTCGGATAACCGTCGCCAAATACCGGCATACTGCGAAATTGCTCTAAATCCGATTTGAAACCCGTGGTTTGCGCGTTAGCTAAATTGTTGGCATTTGCCGTTTGCGCCAGCAGCGTTTGTGTCGCGCCACTCGAAGCAATAAAAAGACTGCGATCCATAAAATTCCCCGTTTTGAATGTAAAGTGGTGAACGCGAATAAATTCGCGCCCACTAAATCAACCGTTTCTGGTTCCGGGACCCCACGCGCCGGAACCAGAAAAACCAAAAACTAAATTCTCAAAATCGTATCAACCAAACTTTTTTCTGTCGTAATCGTTTGTGAACTCGCTTGATACGCTTGTTGCGCCACAATCAATTTCACTAATTGTTCAGACAAATCCACGTTTGAATTTTCAATCGCTGACGATTGAATCGTGCCAAAATTGTTGTCGCCGCCCGCGCCATAAATCGGCATTCCAGAATCCGCCGTAGACATCCACGTCGTCGCGCCTACTTTGGCTAAATCTTGGTTGCTTGGGAAACGCGCCAACGCCACTTGCCCCAGCGGTTTTGCAAAACCGTTGCTGTATTTCGCGTAAACAATACCGAGTTTATCCACATCCACACCGGTTAAATTGCCCACTGACAAACCATTTTGTTTTAAATCATTCACGGTAAACGGTGTAGAAAACTGTGTGGACGTTGCCAAATCAATACTAAACGTAAATGGCGAGGCGTTAATAGCCGAATTGATTGAAGAAAGATCAATCCCGCCAAAGTCAATCTTAGTATTTAGGGTTCTGGTTACGCCTGGCAATCCCAGAGCCGCCGCTGCCTTCACAGCGTCTGCATCCGCAGTAATCGCATTTGCTGCCTCTGTCTCCGTCGCGGCAGCATCCACCGTAGATTGAACCGCCGCCGCCACCGCTGCAATTTGATTGTTCGCAGCCGCCGTATTCGCGGCAATGGCTGATCTAGCCTCCTCTTTTGCACTTGTTAGAATAACTGTCTCCGGTATTGTCGTACCAGCTGGCAGCGCAAGACCGATAGCATCAAATAAAGTCTGTGCATCAACCTGAAGAGCCTTTGCAATCAGCAACGTATCTGTCACGGTTCCGTCTGGGATTGCTGGTGGGTTAGCATCAACCGCCGCTTGGATGCTGTCCTTTATCCCAGTCTTGTCGGCTAGTATTTGCTCTGCAACCGTGATTTTAGCCAGAGCGGCATTGTTAGCGTTTTCCGCATTCAACTGCTGACCAATCAAACTGGGATCCGTAGGCTTTGCAGCAAGAGCCGCGTTCGCTTGGTCAAGAGTAAACTGTGTACCGCTGATGATAATAGTACCGTCATTAGGATCTGTTACAGATACTTTTTTCTGAGCGGCAGTCAACACTGAAGTGGCAGCTTTTACCGCACTGGCTGCACTATCGACAACAGCTTGCGCGGCATCTCGAGTTACTTTAGCGAGCTGCGTCGTTGCCGTCGTTTCTCGTGCAATCGCCGCTTTCAGCGCAACACCGCCTATCACCACGGCCGCATCAGCTTTAGCCGAGTTAATTTTCGACAGTGCTGCTGCCGCGATGGCTAAATCGGCGGTTGTGGCTATCGCAGATATTTTTGATAAATTCCCTTTAGCATCAAAAACGACTCGTGTTGGACTGGTTGTAATCGTTCCCGCTGGTAAAGCTATCGAACCGGTGGCTTCAACGGGCGGAATGGCATAAGAATCCGCTTGCACGCCGGGCTGAACACTTCTGCCGTCAATAAATGTGTACATATCCCATTGATCCGGCACCGCTGTTTTGCAAAAATAGGTTGAGGCAATATGTGCGTTACCTAATGAATCATAAGTGGTAATCGATGTCGTGTGCGTGTACGTTGTTGGATCAGGAATATAAGGTAAAGTTCCAGAGGCGAAAGCAAAGGGGGTAATCGCCGTTTCCGCCGCGCCATTTAAATTCAACTTCATATCAACCGCCGTTGTCGCGGTGGGCGCACCTTGATCGGTATTCACTTTCAACGGCAATTTAACGCCCACATCAAAACCTTCCGCCACGGTGGTGCCAGTAGGTTTGAACGCCAACAAATAACGTCCACTATCATCGACCACGTTACCGGCGTTATTTAAATGAAATGCCCCGTTGCGCGTAAAAGAAGTCCCTTCTAACGGTTTTTCGGGAGCCAGCGGATCAACGCTATTTCCCATTGCAAAAAAACCTTCGCCGCTCAGAGCTAAATCCAACGAGTTGGCGGTCGGTTCGATGTTACCTTGTTTGAATTGTTGCGCCACCGCAGACACGCGCACGCCTGACCCAATGGCGGTTTTGCCGACGGAACCCAAACTACTGACGTAAACGTCACCAAACTGAGAGCGAGATTCTTTGAAACCCGTTGTTTGTGAGTTGGCGATGTTGTTACCCGTGACGGATAACACGGTGGCGGCGGCTTTTAAGCCACTTAATGCTGTTGAAAAACCCATGATGTATTACCTCGAATAGTTTAAAAATTAAAAATTAAAGAATTTGTTTAACTTGTCCAAAATCGACGCTGCTACCATCAGCGAGATTTACTTTCATACCGGTTGTGCCAGTTGCCATCACGACGCTGCCTACTTTGGAGTTAATATCGGTAGTAAACATAGTATTCGCGCCATTCACCGGTGCGGAAGCAGCAATTTTGTAAGTGCCTGGATTGGATAATGTGCCAGCTGAATTCGTTCCATCCCAATTAAACGGCACATTGCCCGCGCTTTGATTACCCAAATCAATGGTTTTAATCAATTCGCCGGTGACGGCATTGGTCACAGCAATAGTTAAATCGGGTGTGCTGCTGGTCAGATTCACCGTGCCACTTATCTCGCCGCCGGACGCTAAAACGCCTTGCGTGCTAGTGACTGTGACATCACGCCCCACCAAACTCGCGGCTTGTAACGCTTGATCCGACGAAATCGAACTCGAAAAGGTAGCAAATGATTTTTGCAAATCTTGAATCCCAGAAACCGTACCGAATTGCGCCATCTGCGACAAAAATTCGCCGTTTTGCATCGGATTATTAGGATCTTGATGCGTCATTTGCGTGGTCATTAACTTCAAAAACTCATCTTGCCCTAACGACGTTTTTTTCTTTGCGGCGGCGGCGGACACAGCGGCTTTCGCATCGATAGTGGTTTTGGTTAGATTGGTATACTGATTATCTGTCGCGGTACTGCTTGCTACTGCCATAAAATTCTCCTATTGCCCCATTCTTAATGTTTGTAACATCATTTGTTTCGCGGTGTTCAAGACTTCGATGTTGTTTTGATACGACCGTGAGGCGGACATCATGTTCGCCATTTCCTCAATCGTGTTTACGTTTGGCTTAAAAATATAGCCGTCTTTATCTGCCATCGGGTGATTGGGCGCGTATTCCATGACGGCGGGGGCGTTACTTTCGACCACACCGAGGACTTCAACTTTACTCGCCGCATTTTCCGCGTCAATAACATTTTTTAATTCCGCGCCAAAAACCGGTTGGCGCGATTTGTACACACTGCCTTGACTGCTGCTGACGCTGTTGGCGTTAGAAATGTTACTCGCCACCAAATTCAACCGCAGTTGTTGAGCATTCATGCCGCTTCCGGCAATGTCAAAGATATTTAACGCTGACATTAGGCTTGTCCTGTGAATGCGCTTCGTAAATCATTAAATTCGCCGCCCAACCACTGCAAACTGGCTTGATATTGCAACGAGTTTTCAGCGAATTTGGCTTGTTCAATGTGTTCTTCAACGGTGTTGCCATCGAGTGAAACTTGATTCGGATTACGGTATTTTAGTTGTGCGCCCAAAAACGGCATTTCCGGCGCAAAATGTCCGGCTTGGGTGTGTGCTAAAACGGTCGGTTCGGATATTGATTTTTTCAACACACGCGAAAAATCTAAATCGCGTGCTTTGAAATTTGGCGTGTCCGCATTAGCAAGATTCGCCGCTAAAATTTCACCGCGTTTTTCCCGCAAGGCTAAAATTTTCGGACTATTGCCAAGAGCGGCACCAAAACTAATTGCCATGATAATGACTCCTAAAAAGGTTTTCGTATTCAATTAAAAAGCACGCGATATGCCAGTAAAATTTAACCAATAGAAATCAGTTTGTTACTGTTTCCTGTACTCTTCCTCAACAGAGTTATCGTCAAAAAACCGATAAAGTTAAACCTTTTTTTTACTCCGTTTTTAACGTAGTATCAACAGATTAGCGTCAAAAAATTGTCAATATCGCGAAAACTAAAACTGTGTGGGCGCGAATTTATTCGCGCATTTAGAAAATATCAACAACGCGAATAAATTCACTCCCCCTAACTAAAATACAAAATTTATATTTTGGCATCGAATCTGCTTTATACAGCACAAAGCGATTACATTAACCCTTAACCCAACAACGGCTCTTAACTTTTATGTTTAGATTGATGCTAGTGTTTGCCAGCGCATTTATAACAACGAATGCACCTCATGCCGAGCCACAATGGCAAACGCACGAATCTATTTATGACGCAGTTAAAAGTTATGTTGCTCAGAATATCAATACTGCTACAGAGTATGAAATCACCATACTGCCGTTAATGGATCGCTTGAATTTACCGTTATGCTCGCTGCCGATTCAAACCTTTGCACCGAATTTGCCGAAAGCCGGACGCATGTCGATTAGCGTACGGTGTAACGGAGGTAAAAAATGGTCAATTTTTGTGTCAGCGACCATTACGCCATTTGAAAATGTCGTCATTTTGACGCAACCGCTGCAACACGGTGATACCGTCACTAATCAAGCGACGTTAGTGCGTAAAGATGTGTCGCAATTGCACAATAATTATTTGACGCAGTTGAATCAGATTGTGAATAAACAGGTGATACGAAATTTACCCGTTGGCACAATTGTAACGGCAAAAGATTTAGTCGAACCTAAATTAGTAAAACGTGGTGATCGTGTTTTAATTACGTCAAATCAGGCGGGAATCGTCATTAAAATGAATGGCGTTGCCGAATCGGACGGCAGTAAAGGACAGACAATTCGAGTGAAAAATCAAAATTCGGCGAGGATTGTTAACGCCACGATTATCGATGCAGGCGTGGTGCAAGTGTCGCAATAACAACACGATAGAATAGAATTTTATAATTGGGTTAAAGAATATCTTTGCCTTGCCGATACGAGTGTCTATTATACAGACCACTTAAAGGAGCTCGGCATGGCTATCGAATTGATTAAAAATGGGGGGGGGATTTCACCACCCTTTAAAAGTACCCCTAAAAATAGTGAAACTGGCGAAAACACGGCGATTTCAACAGCGGAAACTAAAATTACGGTGAGAGGTGACAGCATCAGCATCACCAACACCATGATAGAAATTAGAAAAAATTTTAATGCGTCTACCGAATCCAGTGTAGATGCTGAACGATTAGCGAAAATAGAACGCATTAAACACGCAATTGAAAGCGGCACTTATAAAATCGATCCCGATCGAATTGCGCGAAAAATGCTTCAATTTGATTCTTTAGGTCAAGGCAACAGCACATAACGTTATGATTGAACATACATTTCCAATTGCAGAGCAGTTAATTTTCAATGCGTTACAACTCACGCAACGGCTTTTTCAGCAACTAAACCAAGAGGCGGATAGTTTAGTCCGCACACCGCAATCGGGCTTTATCAATACCGTGGCGAACAACAAACGGGATTTGGTAACGCAATTGGATTTGTTCAATAAACAATTAGAGCAAATTTTAGCAGCGGAACAATTGCCACATTCGCAACACGGCATTAACTCTTATTTCCAAATGGCGATGATTGCCAATTTATCGTCCGATACGATGAAAATAAATTGGGAAAATATGATGAGTTTGTGTGCCGAATGCAAACATTTGAACGAGAAAAATGGCGCGAGTATTGATATTTTAGCGCGTAACAACAAGCGTACGCTGCATATTCTTAAAGGCAAATCGGAAGTCGTCACCAGTTATGGACGCGATGGTTCGACGATTAGTGAATTCCAAAACAGCACGTTAGTTTCAGTTTAACGCGCCATTCTTCGTTTGTTTCGTGCTAAAATCCCGCTGCAATGCCCCGGTAGCTCAGTAGGATAGAGCGATCCCCTCCTAAGGGATAGGTCAGTGGTTCGATTCCGCTTCGGGGCGCAAAATTTCACCCGATTCCAGCCAATTCAACACTCCCAGCCCCGCAGCACGTCCGGTCGCTAAACACGCCGTCAATAAATAACCACCCGTCGGCGCTTCCCAATCCAACATTTCACCCGCACAAAACACATTCGTCAATTGTTCACATTTTAAATCCCCGTTCAACGCAGTAAAACTCACCCCGCCCGCGCTACTAATCGCTTCGTCAATCGGACGCGGTGCAAGCAATCTCAACGACAAGGCTTTCAACGTCTGGCAAACCAATTCCACCGAATTCAGCGCGTCCACGTCCAAAATTTCACGCACTAAACCCGCTTTCACACCGTCCAAACCTAATTGTTTACGCCAAAATTGCGCCGTCGAGGATTTACCACGCGGTTGATTTAATCGCGCCATTAACGCTTCCGTTGTTTTGTCAGGAAACAAATCGAGATGAATGGTTGCGGTGCCATTTTTAACAATCTCGTCACGAATGCGTGACGATGCCGCGTAAATCAAACCGCCTTCGATGCCGTGTTCAGTTATCATTATTTCGCCTTTTTGCTGAAAATCGTTGAAATGTACACGCACATTTTTCAACGGCTGACCAGCAAAACGCTGTTTAAAATAGTCGCGCCACGCCACGTTAAATCCACAATTTGACGGTTGCAGCGTTTCCACCTTCACCGATTGTTCACGCAAAATAGACACCCATTCGCCCGTCGAACCTAATCGCGCCCAACTTCCCCCGCCTAACGCTAAAATAACCGCGTCAGCCGTCACTATTTTTTCACCGTTTGGCGTATCGAAAACCCATTTTTTCGTGTCATTATTTTGCCAACCCAGCCAACGATGACGCATCGAAAATTGCACGCCATTTGCCCGCAAACGCTGTAACCACGCGCGTAATAGTGGCGCGGCTTTCATTTCTTTGGGAAAAATTCGACCCGATGAACCGACAAACGTTTCAATGCCCAAATCGCTTAACCATTCGCGTAAATCTGTGGGCGTGAAAGCGTTTAAATACGGTGCGAGATTCGTTTGGCGCGAACCGTAACGGCTGACAAATGTTGAAAAATCTTCCGCGTGCGAAATGTTCATTCCGCCTTTTCCCGCCATTAAAAATTTGCGTCCAGCGGATGGCATTGCATCGTAAACCGTGACGTGGAAATTCGATTGACTGAGCATTTCAGCCGCCATTAAACCCGCTGGTCCCGCGCCGATAATTGCGATTGTTTTCATAAATTCGTTATTTTTCAAAAGTGAAACAGAATGGCGCAATCATACGACATAATCCGAATTTTGCTTTTTCATTTCGCGCCAAATTATGTCCACGCGCATTGACCTTTTCGCATTGAAACATTATTCTTTTCAAAATGATAACAATAGAAAATCGTAGGGGTTCACTGCGTGAACCCGTATAAATAGGATGCCTGATGATAGCGTTTACACCTTGCGGGCGTACGAAACGATTGCGTAATATCCGTCAATAAAGCGAATTAACCGTCCAAAATTCGTTTTCTAAAACCCCCTTCTCCACTCCATAAAATTGAAAGGAAATTCACATGCAAGCCATATTGATGACCGCTATCGGCGACAGCACTGTTTTGGTTGAACAAAATATAGCCGAACCACATTTAACGCAACGCACAGAAATAAAAGTACGCCTGCACGCAGCGGGAATAAATCCAGTCGATACCAAAATTCGCAAAGGCGGTTTGTTTTATCCCAACGCGGAATTACCCGCCGTTTTAGGTTGCGACGGCGCGGGCGAAGTCGTTGAAATTGGCGAAAATGTCACTGATTTTAAAGTCGGTGACAAAGTTTGGTTTTGTCACGGCGGTTTAGGACGCGAACAAGGAAATTACGCCGAATTCACCGTCATTGACCAACGTTGGGCAAGTTTAATGCCGCAAACTGCAACGTTTGAAACAGCAGCCGCTGCGCCATTAGTGTTAATTACGGCGTGGGGCGCATTGTTTGAACGGGGAAATTTGCAAGCCGGTCAAACCGTTTTAATTCACGCTGGCGCGGGTGGCGTGGGACACGTCGCGATTCAATTGGCGAAAATCGCAGGCGCACGAGTTATCACCACCGTGAGTTCAAATGAAAAAGCGACTTTCGTTAAATCACTCGGCGCAGATGAAATCATTTTTTACAATCAAACGAACGTGACGACAGAAGTAAATCGTTTGACTGAAAATCGTGGCGCGGATTTGGTTTTTGACACCGTTGGCGCAGACGTTTTTAAATCGAGCATTGCCTGTACCGCGCATTTTGGACGAATTGTGACGTTGCTCGATGCGTCAAATTTAGATTTAAATGAAGCCCGCATGCGAAATTTGTTAATCGGTTTTGAATTGATGCTCACGCCGATGTTGCGCGACTTAGATTCTGAACGCGATAAACACATCGAATTACTGAAAAAATGTGCGGCGTACATCGATGCGGGTCAATTAGCCGTTCACGTCAGCCAAGTTTTACCGTTAGCACACGCGCAAAAAGCGCACACTTTAATTGAAGCCAGTCACACGATGGGCAAATTAGTTCTTTCTATTTAACTTTTCAAAATTATGACACTCGATTTTTTAGACAAAAAACACACGATTGCGGGCGCAGGTTTTAATCGTTGGCTGATGCCACCAGCGGCGTTAGCGATTCATTTATGTATTGGCATGGCGTACGGTTTTTCCGTATTTTGGTTGCCACTTTCAAAAGCCATTGCCATTAAACAAAGCGTGGAAAGCATGGCGTGTTCTGCCGACGTTGGATTTTTCACGGAATTATTCATCACCACCTGTGATTGGAAAATCTCCACGCTGGGCTGGATGTACACGTTATTTTTCGTGTTTTTAGGTTCATCGGCGGCACTTTGGGGCGGCTGGTTAGAACACGTTGGTCCACGTCGAGCTGGTGTGATTAGCGCATTATGTTGGTGTGGCGGGATGTTATTGTCGGCACTAGGCATTTACTCACACCAATTTTGGCTGATGCTGATTGGTTCTGGCGTAATCGGTGGCATCGGTTTGGGTTTGGGTTATATTTCGCCTGTGTCGATGCTGATTAAATGGTTTCCTGACCGTCGCGGCATGGCGACTGGCATGGCAATCATGGGTTTTGGCGGTGGCGCGATGATTGGCTCGCCGTTAGCGACGTTGTTGATGAAACACTTTGCGACCGAAACAGATGTCGGAGTGATGCCAACGTTTGTGGCGATGGCGAGTATTTATTTTGTTTTTATGATGGCAGGCGCGTTGACTTACCGCTTACCTGTTTCGGGTTGGCAACCAGAGGGCTGGATTCCTGTCGCTTCCACGCAAAATAAAATGGTTACGCCGCATCACGTTCACGTTAAAAATGTGTTCAAAATTAAGCAATTTTGGTTACTGTGGGGCGCGTTGTGTATGAACGTGAGCGCGGGAATTGGCGTAATTGGAATGTCTTCGCCCATGCTGCAAGAAGTTTTCGGTGGAAAATTGATTGGGTTATCGAAAACGTATGGCGAATTGGACAAACCCGAATTAGCGGCAATTGCAATCGTCGCCGCAGGTTTCACGGCATTATTGAGTTTATTCAACATCGGCGGACGGTTTTTCTGGGGAAGTTTGTCAGATAAATTAGGACGAAAATTAACCTTTATGATTTTTTTCGTGGCTGGCAGCGCGTTATATTTCAGCGTTTCAGGCAGTGCAATTGCTGGCAATAAATTGTTATTTGTAGGCGGTTTGTGCTTGATTTTAAGTATGTACGGTGGCGCATTTGCGACGGTTCCTGCGTATTTAGCAGACTTATTCGGCACACAAATGGTTGGCGCGATTCATGGAAGATTATTAACCGCATGGGCAACGGCAGGCGTTTTAGGGCCAGTAATTGTAAATTATATGCGTGATTATCAACTTGGTTTGGGCATTCCGCGTGAGCAAGTTTACAACCAAACGATGTGGATTTTAGCGGGATTGTTGATGGTTGGCTTGATTTGTAATTTATTGATTCGTCCCGTCGATGAAAAATGGTTTATGTTGCCAGATGAACTTGCCGAAGAAAAACGTTTGGCGCAGGATCGAATTCATGATGAAGAAGTGGGCGAAACGGATGACATGGTGAATTCAACGCCAATAATTTTAGTTTGCGTGGCGTGGCTAGCGGTGGGAATTCCACTAACGTGGGGAATTTATCGGGCAGTCGTCGCGGCGATGGCGTTTAGCCTGTAATTGTTTTTAGAATTGAAAATCGTACAAGAAATATTCAATATTGCTTGTACGAATAATAATCTGGAGGCATAAAAAAACCCCGCTGACGAAATAGTCGCAGGGTTTAATTTTATTGGAGCTAGTGAGGGGATTCGAACTCCTGACCGGCTGATTACAAATCAGCTGCTCTACCAACTGAGCTACACCAGCAATGTATGCGGGTAATTATACATATAAAACCACTTTTAGCCACTTTTAAACATGAAACCACACTTTTTTCTGCATATTTCGACTCAAAATCAACAACTCGAAATCGTTATAAATTCAAAAATTACAAAAAGTTATCGCATTTCGACCGCTAAAAACGGCACGGGTGAAAATAAAGGCAGTGAATGCACTCCGTGCGGGTGGCATTCCATTCGTGCCAAAATCGGCAATCAACAACCGTTACATGGTGTTTTTGTTGGACGACGACCGACGGGGGAAATTTATAGTGCTGAATTAGCAGCAAATCACCCGAATCGAGATTGGATTTTGACACGCATTTTGTGGCTGGACGGTTTAGAAGCAGGTAAAAATCGTTATGGCAACGTACACACCAGCGCACGTTACATCTACATTCACGGCTGCCCAGACGAATTAATCATTGGACAACCGGCCTCACACGGCTGCATTCGCATGAAAAATGCTGACGTTTTAGATTTATTTAATCGAATCCCAGTCGGAACAAATGTATTCATTGATTAAAACGCATAAGACCACGTCGCTGACAATGCACCTTCACGCGGCAATTGACAGCCATTCACGTCATCGTGAACGGGCTGCAACCATTCAAAACTCACCCGATTACCTTGCAAACTTCCGTTCGGCATCGAAGCGTTAATGCCAAAACCCACATCAACAAATCGTCCGCCATAATTACGCCCATAATCCATCACCCCAATTTGGTGATAAACGCCACGATACGCGCCTTGCAGCGAACCCTGCAACGTATAAACGCCCCGCACTGAAGTCGCCAACCAATTTGTCCAACTGTAACTGCCCCACGTTATCGCCTGAAAAATATCACCCAACGCAAAACCCGCTTTATTGTGTGATTCCAACCGTTTAGTGCCGTTTAATTGTGTGCCAAATGACCAATCGTCGATATTCCCCGTGTAAGTCACTGCTGGTTTGAAATCCCACGTTCCGCTACTGAGCTGCATTCCGTAATGAATAAAACCTAAATCTTGCCGATGCGTGTCGCGCAACTGAATTTCAGCATCGCCCGTCGGTGCCGTGCCGCCTAAACTTACGTTGATTTGTTGCGCGTCTGTTTTGAACACGTTAAACAGCGCGTACATTCCCGTATCGCCCACGCCGCCCGTCGTGTGTTCGTGTCCAGCGTGAATAATTGCCGCACCCAAAGCGGTCGTCATGGCTGGTGTGGCAGGCGCACCGTCTAGCGGGCGCATCGTCATGTGCATATCCATAAATTGCGGCATCAGCATCAACGTCAACCAATCTGTTGGCGCGAACATCAAATCCAACATGTGCATATTCATACTCATTTCGCTGGGCGTAACGTAACATTTTTGCGGCGCACAGGCTTGATTTACCAAAGCTGAATCGGCAACAGTATTCAAACCATTTTGCGTATTTCCCGCCTGATTCGCGTACATATAACGATAACCGACCATCACATCGCCCGCATTCGGCAAAACGTGGTCAAACATAACGCCTGCTGGAACACCTGCGCCGTGATGATGCGCGTGTTGCGAATGTTGCGAGTGTTCACCATGATTTGAATTGGCAATCGATAACGCGGCTAAATCCACTTTCAACGCCGCATTAACCAAATAACCATCAAAATCTGTGTAATTTCCTTCACCCCCGCCGCCCAATTTCAAACTTCCCGCGTGCGTGTAATACTCCGCACCCGCTTGAATTTCCAAGCCTTTGGCGAATTTTTTAGTCACTGTTAAACCGCCACTCAACGCGCCATAACCCGATAATCGATAATCACTGGAATAATTTTGTGGCAATAATTTCGGATTGTAATCAGTTTTAACGGGATTTCCGCCAGCATCAAAAGTGACTTTATTAGCGGCTTGTTTTGAAACCAAATAAGGCGCGTAAAAATCCGCCGCATTTTGCGAATAATAACGCACGCGCGGTGTCATCGACCACCCATCGCCCAACGGCTGAATCCAATCGCCCGAAATCGTGTGCGCCTGAATACCCCAATCGTCGTGATAAAAACGATAATCCAAATGCAACGCAGCATCCAGCGCGTCGATGTGCTGAACGTAACGCAAATTTTCTGTCCATTGCTGACGTTCTTCGGGTCGTTGCTCTAAAAACGCCAACATACTTCCGTTCAATTGTCCGTCTTTGCCCGCTTTTTGCGTCGGATCTACAAATAAAACCGCCATCGTTTTATACGGATTCGCCATGTAACCATTGCTCGTGGTGTAACTAACGCTGCCTTCCACGAGCGCAGATTTATTCAAAACCTGCGTCAATCCTAAACTGCCCGCCCAATCTTGTTTTGAACCCGTCAACAATTTCACGCCATTTGGCAACGAAGTGACTTTTGTGCCAAAGGTGCTTTTTTCAATATACGGTGCGGCATCGTGATCGAGCATCGATTCATTTTCGCTGGCGGTATAACTTGCGCCAAAATTGACGCTGGTCAATTTTTGATTAAAATCCAATCGCCCGCCGACATTGCCAAAACTCGAATTGTAATCATTTTCTGCCGACGTTCCCGCGCCAACATCCAAACTCGCTTCGTCCCAATCGTAACCAAAACGTAAATCCCCTTGTTTACGGGTTTCGGGGGAAGCCGAAGAAAGTGTGTGAACGAGTTGCGTGTTTTTCGTGAATTTTCCAGTTTTAGCATCTTGTTGTAGCGGGTTAAATTGGCTATCAACAAACACGTTTTTATTTTGTAAATACGGCGACGCGCCACTGAGAACATTGGCTGCAATTTGTCGTTGACGATTACCGCCAAACGCTAACGGGGCTGTGGTAATCGGTGTCGCGCCACTCCAAGTATCTTGCGTGTAATTGAACGCTAACCGCACGCGATCTGAAAGTTTGAGTTTGGTGTTGGTTTGAATGCTATCGACTTGAATCGGTTTTAAACCGCTTTGCGCGTTGAATAAATTGCGTGCGCCATCTTCATAATGCCCGTATTGAAAAGAGGCTTCTTCGTCACTCGCGTAAATCGTAGTTAAAGGTAACGCGAGCGCGGCGGCGGTTAAAAGACGTAATGTTTTTGATTTTTTAATAACAGCCACAGCCGCCACCTCCCGCTGCGCCACCGCCAGAAGCTGCTTCACGGCTGCCGTATTGATGCGTGCGTAAACTATTTTGTAACGGTGCGGGTTCCAAACTCATTTGAGATTTTGCTAATGTGCCACGTTCCCACGGTGATACCGAACTGCATCCCGATAAAAATAATAAGCAAAAAAAGAAAGCCCCCTTTTTGAAGGGCGTTGGGGGATTTGCTTTCATAATTCTACTTTTCAGCCAATAACTGAGCGATTTGCAGCTTCAATTCTTCGGTTTCACCATCTCGAAAACCCTGATGAATGTGGCGAATTACGCCGTGTTTGTCGATTAAATAAGACGTTGGCATCGCTTGCACATCAAAACTTTTCGCACATTGTTCGCCGCCGTGATTTGCAATCGTAAATTGCGACGGATGGTGTCCTAAAAATGCGAGTGCATCGTCAACTTTTTCATCTACATTCACGCCAATAATGTGTAATCCTTGATCACCGAATTCGTGTGTGAGTTGATTTAAAAACGGAAACGATTGCATACACGAGCCACACCACGATGCCCAAAAATCCACATACAAGACTTTGCCCTTGTATTCATGAAAATGAACAGGCGTATTATTGAGCGAAGTCAGGACACAATCGGGCGAATTTTCATTGATGACAGCCGCATGAGCATTTGAAAAAATAAGTGTTATGGCTAAAACTAAAAATTTTTTCATAAGCTGAATTTAATTATTTTGCAAAGAACTGTCGGTGGTTTCCGCATGCTCACCCTCGTTCGATTCACAATGATAAACAAAAGAATAACTCGCTTTACCCACGCCGTTTTTATTTATAGTCACGCGATATGCACCCTCTCCGCCAGCAATTTCAGCAACTCGACTCGAATTAGCATCACCGTTAATTAAATCGGTGATATTCGTCGCAAAGTTATTTTTGGTAATTTGTGCGCTAACCAGTGGCGCAGGGCTAGGTGAATCGTTTGAAAGTTGAAAATACAGTTTGTCGGCGGTAATCGAACCATCCGCCGAACAGTAAATCATCATGTAATCGGTCGCCGAAGCGGCTTCACCTAAATCACCACTCAAATCATGTGCGAAACCACAAACAGGCAAACTCATTAACATCAAAAAAAGAAAGCGTTTCATCAGTATTTCCTCGTGTTATTGATTTTGTAAAATTTGAAAAGGCGACGTTTTCGCTTCGACATTTTTAGTATTTAAACAGCTGTACTGAAAACTGTACGTTTTCGCGGCGTTGATTGGACTATTGACCATGACAGAATAATCACCATTTCCCTCTTGAACATCCAAAACATCGCCAATCGTATTTTGTGCGTTTGCGCCTTTAATTACTTGCGCGGTTAAATTCCCTGATGACACGGAAACCGTTGGAATTACTGGGGAAATTGGTTTTACAGCGGCGGTTTTGTTGATGATTTTTACTTTTAAACTATCCGTTTTTCCAGTGCAGTTAATTGCGTATTTTGCTGTTTTATTATTGGCTAACGTTTTTGTTGCGGATTCAATGCCCAATTTTACGAGTGTTGATGAACCTGTTG
>CAISXF010000003.1 GCA_903889445.1 uncultured Pseudomonadota bacterium | reverse complement strand
TTGCGCCAACATAAACACTACGCCAATTAAACCGAACGTTAACAACACGCCCGTGATTCGATGACTAATTGAAATTAAACCCGTCAGCGGCAAACGGTAAATTTGTAAATGGGGGGAGATGGGTCTATTGTGCGACATTACATTTTCCTTTTCAAACCCTTAATTGTGCAATTGTAACATGAAAAAAGACGTGAAAATTCTAAAGAAAGACGCTGTGTACAATGGTTTCTTTCGCATGGAAAAATACCAATTACAACACACACTTTTCGCTGGCGGTTGGAGTGGCGAAATGACACGCGAATGTTTTGTGCGTGGAAATTGTGTGGCGGTAGTGCTGTACGATGTCCAACGCGACAAAGTGATTTTAATTGAACAATTTCGTGTTGGCGCAATTCATAATCCTATTAATACGCCGTGGCTGATTGAAATTGTGGCGGGAATTATGGAAGACGGAGAAACGGCTGAAGACGTGGCGCGACGGGAATCGTTAGAGGAGGCGGGTTGTGAAATTTTAGAGTTGATTCGCATCAATTCGTTTTATTTATCACCGGGTGGTTCGTCTGAAAAAATTACGTTATTTTGTGGATTGATTAACAGTGAAAATGTGGGTGGTTTACATGGAGTGGCTGACGAACACGAAGATATTTTAGTCCGTGCTGTGCCGTTTGCGGAGGCTTATGAAATGGTAGAACGCAATGAAATTGATTCGGTGATTCCAATTTTGGCATTGCAATGGTTGGCGTTTCATCGGCATAAGTTATGAGCAAAAAAGGCAGAATTTACATCCTGCCTTTTTTAGTTTTGATAAATTTTTGTGGATTATAAATTAAAGTATTTCACGGTATTTGCCAAACTATGCGTTTGATCTTCTAATGATTCTGCCGCCGCCGCCGCTTCTTCCACTAATGCTGCATTTTGTTGGGTTACGTCGTCCATTTGACCAATTGCTAGATTGACTTGTTCAATGCCCATCGTTTGTTCAATCGAAGCGGAACTAATTTCTGACATAATCTGCGTGACACCGCGAATGGCACTGACAATTTCTTCCATTGTTTGACCAGCATTCGCCACCAATCGTGTGCCGTCTTCGACTTTTTCAACCGAATCACCAATCAGGCTTTTTATTTCACCTGCGGCGGCGGCGGCACGTTGTGCCAAACTACGCACTTCCGTCGCGACCACCGCAAATCCGCGTCCTTGTTCACCCGCTCGCGCCGCTTCAACGGCGGCATTTAATGCCAAAATGTTGGTTTGAAAGGCAATGCCATCGATAACTGAAATAATATCGACGATTTTGCGTGACGATTCTTTAATCGCTTCCATCGTGTCTACCACTTGGCTAACAACGGCAACCCCTTTGCTGGCTATATTTGATGCGCCTAACGCCAATTGATTCGCGTGTTCCGCATTGTCACTGTTATGCTTAACCGTGGAGGTTAATTCCTGCATACTTGCTGCTGTTTCTTCCAAACTTGCGGCTTGTTGTTCAGTTCGATTCGATAAATCATTATTTCCGGCAGCAATTTCTTTTGAACTGGTGCTGATGGTTTTCGTCGCATTTTGAATTTGATCAATGACTTCGCGCAATTTTTCGACTGTCATATTCACATCGTCTTGTAATTTGCCAAACATTCCCAAATAATCGCCCGACATTTTTTTAGTCAAATCACCACGAGAAAGTGCATCTAAAATTCGCCCGACATCATTTAATCCGGCTGAACTGGTTTCAACGAGTTGATTGAGATTTTTTACTAAATCCAAAAAGAAACCAGAACGTCCCGTTTCGTGAATATGCCCCTCAAAATCTCCCTGCGAAGCAAGATGCACCACAGTTGAAATTTCATTTAGCATCTGAACTTCTTCCGTTCTATCGACCCATTCCGCGACATACCCAAGTCGTTCGTTATTTTTATCTAAAACAGGATTCTCTGTGATGTGCAAGTGATGTCCACCGACCACTATTTCAGTGATAAGACAATCCGTTACATTTTTTAATAAAGCGCGATGTTTCGCGGGGTCAACATGAAAGGCATCAACGTTCGACCCGATTATTTTATCGGCATCAAAATGTGGCAATTGTTTTTGAATATCTTGCTCGGCTCTTTTAAACAATGCCTTTGCACTTTCGTTAATATAAATAATTTCAAAATTATTGTCTGCCACTAATACCGCCGAATGAACATTATCAAGTGCGCGGTTAATTCGCATCGCTTCGGCGTTAAGACGTTTTGATTTAGCAATATCAAAACTCAAACTGACATCCATTGAAAATAAACCACGATAAAAATCACCAATCAATCCTGCTTTTTTCAAATCAAATTGATTGCCAAATCCTTTTGCCGCAAGACGATAAAAAATGCCGACGCTATTATTTAAAATAGTGCTTAATTCTCGAATAATACTAATGTTGATTGCGGCACCGATCGTTGCGCTCAAAATAACAGCGGCGAATTCTAAGTATTGCTGTCTTAAAAATAATTCATAACTCACAATGCTGATAGGAATTGAAAATGTCGCTAATGAGAACGCGGTTTTTTTCCAAAGAGAAATATCATTCACTGATTTAATAAAGGCTTTCACACCTGTAGGATTTATCGTTCTGGTTTTATTTTTGATGCCTTCGTATAAGGCTTTAGCTTGTTCTAATTCATCTTTTTTGGGTGGGAAACGCACGGACAAAAAACTCGATAACTTACCTTTGTTATCAAATTCGGGAACGACATTGGCATGAACCCAATAGAAATCACCATTTTTGGAACGATTTTTAATACAGCCAGTCCAAGGAGACATGGCTCTAATTGTTTTCCATAAATCGTCATAAATTACGCCTGGCATATCGGGATGACGAATAATGTTATGGTTCATTCCGATCACTTCGGCACGACTAAAACCACTTATGCTTAAGAATTGATCATTCGCATAAGTAATTTTTCCTTGTATATCTGTGCGTGTGACAAGAATGCTACCCTTTGACATGACGATTTCGTTGTTTGTAACGGGCATATTAAGTTTCATAAATTTCTACTAAAGCGTGCGTGTTAAAGTTAAGAGATTAAAAATTACATTATCAAAACTAACAGCAAAATTCGTGCCGTAATTTCCACTATGTTCAAAAATATCGGCACGCTTGCTTATGTCTTAATTCTATTACGCGCAGTTTTGCATCTCAATAATAAAATTTTCAGAATTACTTTGTTCTTGCGCTCCGTCATTTCGTAACGCTTCAATGCGTTCCAAATACGCATCATCGACATCACCAGTAATATATTCGTGACTAAAACATGAAGTGTCAAAATGCAAAATTTTCGGATTTCCTTTTTGCACAGCGGCAATCAAGTCGTCCAATTCTTGATAAATCAGTTTATCCGCGCCAATCGCCTGACAAACTTCGTCTTCGGTGCGATCATGAGCAATCAATTCATGCGCGGCGGGCATATCAATCCCATAAACATTCGGATAACGAACGGGTGGCGCAGCGGACGCGAAATACACTTTTTTGGCTCCTGCATCGCGTGCCATTTGAATGATTTGCGCCGACGTGGTGCCGCGTACAATCGAATCATCAACCAATAAAACGTTTTTACCGTTAAATTCCAAATCAATCGCGTTGAGTTTTTGGCGCACGGATTTTTCACGCATTTTTTGTCCTGGCATAATAAACGTGCGTCCAATGTAGCGATTTTTGATGAAGCCTTCGCTGAATTTTACGCCCAATTTATTCGCCATTTGTAACGCGGCGGTGCGGCTGGTGTCGGGAATGGGAATGACCACATCAATATCGTGATCCGCCCATTCGCGCTGCACTTTCGCGGCTAATTTCTCGCCCATTCGCAACCGCGCTTTATAAACTGAAATGTTATCGATAATCGAATCGGGACGCGCAAAATAGACATATTCAAAAATGCACGGGCAATGATCGGTATTTTCAGCGCATTGTTGCGTGTGTAAGGAGCCGCATTGTTCAATAAAAATGGCTTCACCCGCTGCAATATCACGAATCACGTCAAACCCTAATACATCTAACGCAACACTTTCCGACGCAATCATAAATTCCGTGCCTTTCTCGGTTTTACGCTCACCAAAAATAGCGGGACGAATTCCGTGCGGATCACGAAATCCTAAAATTCCAAAACCAGTAATCATAATCACCACCGCATACGCGCCACGGCAGCGACGATGCACGCCTTTGACGGCTTCAAAAATATCAGCAACATTGAGTTCCAATTTCCCCAAACTTTGCAATTCATGCGCGAACACGTTGAGCAAGACTTCGGAATCGGAATCGGTATTCAGATGCCGTTGATCTTCAACAAATAACGCTTTTTTGAGTTCTTCGGTATTGGTTAAATTTCCGTTGTGCGCCAACGTCAAACCGAATGGCGAATTAACGTAAAACGGCTGCGCTTCGGCAGAACTGGTGCAACCCGCCGTCGGATAACGCACATGAGCAATGCCCATATTTCCCCGCAATCGCAACATTTGATCATTGGTAAATACGTCACGAGTCAAGCCGTTATCTTTGCGTAAATGCAAACGACCTTTTTCACAAGTAACAATGCCAGCCGCATCTTGTCCACGATGTTGCAGCACCGTGAGTGCGTCATATAAATCTTGATTTACGGCTTGATGGGAGACGATAGCAGCAATACCACACATTATTTTTCACCTGAATTTGAAGAGGAACACACGATAAGTTATAAATTGGTCATTTGAACCGCGACGTGGTCGCGTAACCAAATGGCAATGATTTGAAAAGAAGGTAATAAACTGGAATCGTGCCACCATACTTTCGTTGGTAGCGCAGTGAGTCCAGCGAGTGTCACCATAATTGTAATGATGACCACGCCTTGTAAGGCTCCACAGAGCAAACCACCGAGGCGTTCCATGATTGGCGTGTGTTTGTACGTTTGTTTAAATCGAGTTGTCAGCCACTGTTTTAATACACCGCCAAATAATACCGTTATCACTAATAAACCGATAAACGTGATGGCTAATCGTTTATGTGGTGCAAAAATGAACGGTTGCAACACAGGCGACACGCTCACACAAAAATGCAAACTCGTCCAAAATCCAACCACCCAACACAATAACGAAACCACCTCGCGACTAAATCCGCGTAGCGTGCCGATGATAATCATCATGCCGCACAACCCGACAATGCTGAAATCAATCCAAATAAACGGTTTGATTGCGCTGGGAAACACGGCTTTATTCAGAAATTAAAATGGTTTTTAGGTTTTGCTCTTCCATTCTACGTTTCATTTCTGCGGCACGCTTACCGTCTAATTCGGGACCGACGCGCAAACGATAAAATGTCCCTTTTTCTGATTGAGACGTTTCGAGTAATGCCGGTAAACCTTGCGCTTTCAAACCTTCCAATAGACCTTCCGCTTTGGTTTTATTGCTGAAACTGCCAACTTGAATGTACCAACGTGAAGATTTTTTTGTTTCATCAGATGACGCAACCGGTTTTGCTCCATCCAATAATTTTGCCGCTCGCATTTGTTTTAAAAGTTCGTCTTCGGGTTGAGCTTTTTTAGCGTCTTCTTTGGGATGTAACTTCGGCTTCATCGGTGGCTCATCGTCCACTTCGTCCGCATTCACACCGTAATTGGTCGTTTCAGAATAAGCGGGCTTTTCAACACGGGGTTTTACAACGGGTGGTTTTATGACTGGCTTGGGCTGCAACTTTGGCGCGGGCGTTTCGTCCATTTCATCAGGGCGTAGAGAATTCGGTGTGTTTGAGGCGGGAATAACTTCAGCCTGCGGTTGTGGAATTGCTAGCACTTGTTCAGAATTTGCCGGTAATTTAACCGCTGGCTCATCGACAAATTGATCTTCGGCTGGCAACGTCAAGCTGCTTACCGCTTGCCCTTCTTCTTGAATTGGGTCATCAAACAACATCGGGATAAAAACCGCCGATAATATCGTGACCACTAATGCCCCAATTAAACGTTGTTTTAATTCATGATCGAAATTCATTTTTTATTCACCTATTTTTAAATTCACACAGCATTCTGATACTAAAAAAAATGACCCAAATACTAAAATTAAATCACCCGCTTGCGCGTGTTTTTTTGCAGCTGCAAAGGCTTGGGCAAAACCCGAAAATCCCAAATTGACCGCTGAAATTTCACACTGCTCAAACAGTTCGCGCAGGGTGGATTCCGTTACGGCTCGGGCATTTTGTGGCAATGGCGCGAAAAACCAATCGGTGACGACAGGTTTCATCAAGGTCAATACACCAGCAATATCTTTGTCTTTCATAATCGAAAAAATGGCATGAATGCGCCGATTTGAAAAATGTTCATTCACATAATCGACCAACGTTTGCACCGCTTGGGGATTGTGTCCTACATCCAAAAGTATTGGAATTTCACCGTCAATCAATTGAAATCGTCCCGCCAATTTTACATTTTTCAAACCCATTTTTAACGACGTTTCGCTGACAGGCAAACGATTTGCCAAACACTGCGTCGCCAAAATTGCCGCTGACGCATTGCGATATTGATGATTGCCTTTCAATGCAGGTGGCGGTAAATCTGAAATCGTTTGCGCTAACCCTTGCCATGTCCACGTTTCGCCGTGTTTTGTGTAAAAAAAAGTGTCACCCAATCGAAGCAATAACGTGTTTTGATTGACGGCGTGTTTTATCAATGACGTAGGCGGTTTTAAATCGCTGATAATGGCGGGCGTATTGGGACGGAAAATACCTGCTTTTTCCAGACCAATTTCCTCGCGCGTTTGCCCCAGCCATTCAACGTGATCAATCGCAATGCTGGTGACAATCGCCAACTCAGCATCGACGATATTCACTGCGTCCAAACGACCACCCAAACCCACTTCTAAAATTTGTACCGCCACATTCGCTTGCGAAAAAATCAACAATGCCGCCAACGTACTAAATTCAAAATAACTCAGCGACACATCGCCCCGCGCTAAATCAATTCGTTCAAAGGCGGCACAAATCATGTCGTCGGAAACGGGTTTGCCATTGATTTTGATGCGTTCGTTGTAGCGCAAAATATGCGGTGACGTGTACGCCCCAACTTTGTGACCCGCTGCGAAATAAAATTCTTCCAAATACGCAACCGTCGAACCTTTGCCATTTGTTCCCGCAACGGTAATCGTCAGCAACTCGGTTTTTGTAGGCAGCAGCGTTTCAAAAACGTGCTTCACACGCTCTAAACCCAAGTCAATCGCGTGCGGGTGAAAGCCTTCCTGCCACGTCAGCCATTCTGAAAGTGTATTAAATCGGTTCATTTTGGTACGCAATCAACCCGCATCTTCAACTTCGTGCGACAACTCGTGATGCACGCTTTCTGTAAGATAAGCACCACGATTCATCGTCAACATTTCCAAAATACTTGCGATTTTTTCACGAATACCACGACGGTGGATAATCATATCAATCGCGCCGTGTTCTTGTAAAAATTCGCTGCGTTGAAAGCCTTCCGGCAATTTTTCACGCACGGTTTGTTCAATTACGCGCGGCCCAGCAAATCCGATTAGTGCATTCGGTTCGGCGACGTTTATATCGCCCAACATAGCTAAACTCGCCGATACACCGCCCATTGTCGGGTCGGTCATAAACGAAATATACGGAATGCTGCGCTCTGAAAGTTTAGTCAATGCTGCGCTGGTTTTCGCCATTTGAAATAACGAAAATAACGATTCTTGCATTCTCGCGCCACCGCTTGCGGTGAAAACGATAAACGGCACGCCCAGTTCCAAACTTTTGTTCACGCCCCGCACGAATTTTTCTCCCACAACGGAACCCATCGAACCGCCCATAAAATTAAAATCAAACGCCGCAGCAACAATCGCTTGCCCTTGTAATTCACCTTTCATGACGATAAGTGCGTCATTTTCTTTGGTTTGTTTTTGCGCTTGAATCAGGCGGTCTTTGTAGCGTTTACTGTCTTTAAATTTCAATGGATCAACGGATTTCACGTTTTTACCAATCTCTTCGCGTCCTTGTTCATCCAAAAATAAATTTAAACGCATTCGTCCCGAAATTCGCATGTGATAATCACATTTTGGACAAACGCTGCCATTTTTTTCTAATTCAGAGTTATACAAAATCGCGTTACAGCTGGGGCATTTTGCCCACAAACCTTCGGGAACCGTTGTTTTTTTGCCCGACGATTCCGTTCTGATAATCGATGGACGTAATTTTTCAAACCAACTCATGACTAGTTATCCATTGCCTGCCGCATGGCGGTTAATAATTCGATAATGGCTTGTTTTGCTTCCGCTGGACTGTGCAAATTGGCTTCAATTTGACTGATTAACGCGCTGCCAACGACTACGCCATCGCCTAAATTTCCGATAATTTTTGCGGTTTCAGCGTCTTTCACGCCAAAACCTACCGCAATCGGCAATTTTGTATTCGTGCGAATTTCAGCTAATTTCGCCTCAACGTCAGCCGCGTTCAAATGTCCCGCGCCCGTTACACCTTTGAGCGAAACGTAATACAAGTAACCTGCACCGATTACGTCCATTTTTTGAACACGTTCAGCCGAACTATTTGGCGCGAGTAAAAAAATCGGGTCAACACCACGCGCTTTTAATAACGCGGTACATTCTTCGGCTTCTTCGGGCGGTAAATCAACCGTTAAAACGCCGTCAACACCAGCGGCTTGAACGGTATCCGCGAATTTTTCATAACCCATGACTTCAATAGGATTCAAATAACCCATAATCACAATCGGCGTATGTTCGTTGGTTTTGCGAAATTCGGTCGCAATCGCCAACGTGGTACGCAAACTTTGATGGTGTGCCAAAGCGCGTTCACTCGCACGTTGAATTACGGGGCCATCTGCCATCGGGTCAGAAAATGGCACGCCCAATTCAATAATATCAACGCCTGCACCTACCATTGCGTGCATGAGCGGCACTGTAAATTCAGGATTTGGATCACCAGCGGTGACAAAGGGAATTAACGCTTTACGGTTTTTTTCTGCTAATTCAGCAAATAATCCAGCTAATCGACTCATAATTCTATTCCTTCTCGTTTTGCCATCGTTTGCATATCTTTGTCGCCGCGACCCGATAAATTCACGATAATAATTTCGTCTGATTTCATGGTGGGCGCGAGTTTCGTGACGTAAGCCAT
>CAISXF010000002.1 GCA_903889445.1 uncultured Pseudomonadota bacterium | reverse complement strand
TCGCCAGCGGTTGGCGTTGAAACTTGATAGGTTTTGTCCTGACCAGTCGTGAAATGATTAAGCAATACCCCGTTAGCGTTATACAACCCTAGCTGAAAATAATCGTTGTAACTTGAGTCAGTTGGAGAATCAAACACCAAACTCACCGAACCACCCGCTGAAACCGTGAATTTGTAATAGTCTGAATCTTTAGAATTCATTAGCTGACCTGTTATCGCAGTACCTAACGCCACTGCATTAGCGGTTGCTATTGAATCATTGCTTTCAGCCTCGTAGCTGGTTGTTGCCATTTTCGTGTCCTGTTGTGTTTGTGTTTTGAAGTTTCAGTTTAACGTAATTCGTAAATTTATGATGTGAAGGTGGCGGGTTTTAAAGTTGTTTGGGCTGTCATGTTGGATTCCTGTTTTGTTTATTTGAAGTGAACGCAATCTAACGTAATTTGACGTAATCGTCTAATTATAAAATTCGGGCTGTGGAGGGCGGGTTTAGAACCCGCCCTTACAAAAATCCGTCCTTGCAGTGAAATCTGCAAAATTATTTCCGTTTGCCTTGAAAGTCGAAAATTTCACCCCCATTTTGAAATCATCGTTATTTTTAATTTCATTTTAGGAAGAGGCAATATATGAGCGCAAATGAAGACAATTTAGTCGTGCCAGAAGAAGAAATCGATTTACACGACAGTCACACCGAAGTCGGCGAACACGAATACACGCTCGACGAATTGAAAGCGGAACTGGCTGAAACCAAACAAGTCGCAAGCGATGCGAACGACAAAATGTTACGCACATTAGCCGAAATGGAAAACCTCAAACGTCGCACGCAAAAAGATTTAGAAGACGCGCACAAATTCGCGTTGACTAAATTTGCTGGTGAAATGCTAACCGTTTTAGACAGTTTGGTTTTAGGATTACAAGCGGCAACCGGCGACAGCGACGAAGTGAAACGTTTCCGCGAAGGTTGCGAACTCACGATTAAACAATGTGAATCGGCGTTTGAAAAATTCAACATTGTGACCTTAGACCCAACTGGAATGCCGTTCAACGCTGAACACCACAACGCCGTCAATATGCAAGTCGTCGAAGGCGTAGAACCCAATACAGTTGTCACCGTGTTTCAAAAAGGCTATATGTTAAACGGTCGATTATTGCGCCCCGCAATGGTGGTCGTGGCAAAAGCGGCGGATTAGCCAAGAACAAACCAAGGTTTGTACTCCAGCTAAATTAAAAATGGAGTTCAAACCTTGGTTTGAAGCCTTGAAATCAAAAAAAATCACCTTACATTCATAACATCTTTTTTAAAATTATTTTTGGAGCAAAAGCATCATGGCAAAAATTATCGGTATTGATTTAGGAACCACCAATTCATGTGTCGCAGTGTTAGAAAACGGCGTAGCGAAAGTGATTGAAAACAGCGAAGGCGCAAGAACCACGCCGTCCATCATTGCATTCAGCAGCGATGACGAAGTGTTAGTTGGTCAATCGGCAAAACGTCAAGCCGTCACCAATCCTAAAAATACATTGTTTGCGATTAAACGTTTAATCGGTCGTAAATTTAAAGAAGAAGCCGTACAAAAAGACATCAAAATGGTGCCTTATTCTATCGTCGAAGCTGAAAACGGCGATGCGTGGGTGGATGTTCACGGTAAAAAAATGGCTTCACCTGAAATTTCAGCTCGCATTTTAATGAAAATGAAAAAAGATGCTGAAGCGTATTTAGGCGAAGAAGTCACGCAAGCGGTTATCACGGTTCCTGCTTATTTCAACGATTCACAACGTCAAGCCACGAAAGACGCGGGACGCATTGCAGGTTTGGAAGTTTTACGAATCATCAACGAACCCACCGCCGCAGCGTTAGCGTTCGGAATGGATAAACCAAAAGGCGATACCAAAATCGCGGTTTATGATTTAGGCGGCGGCACATTCGACGTTTCAATTATCGAAATTGCAGAAATCGACGGCGAACATCAATTTGAAGTGTTAGCGACTAACGGCGACACCTTTTTAGGTGGTGAAGATTTCGATTCGCGCGTGATTGAATACTTGGCGGCAGAATTCAAAAAAGACACAGGCGTTGATGTTCACAATGATCCTTTAGCGTTACAACGTTTAAAAGAAGCGGCTGAAAAAGCGAAAATCGAATTATCGTCTAGCCAGCAAACCGACGTGAATTTGCCTTACATCACGGCTGACGCTTCGGGTCCAAAACATTTAAACGTTAAATTGACTCGCGCGAAATTAGAATCATTGGTTGAAGAATTGATTTTGAAAACCAAAGCACCGTGCGAAATGGCGTTAAAAGATGCGAAAGTTTCTGCGTCGGACATTGACCATGTTATTTTGGTCGGCGGTCAAACTCGTATGCCTAAAGTTCAAGAAATGGTCACGAGCATTTTCGGTCAAGAACCCCGCAAAGACGTAAATCCTGATGAAGCAGTTGCGTTAGGTGCGGCGATTCAAGCCGGCGTTTTGGCTGGCGACGTGAAAGACGTTTTGTTATTAGACGTGATTCCATTGTCGTTGGGCATTGAAACGATGGGTGGAATTTTGACCAAATTGATTGAAAAAAACACCACCATTCCAACGAAAGCACAACAAGTTTTCTCGACAGCGGATGACAATCAAACTGCCGTAACGATTCACGTTTTACAAGGCGAACGCGAAAAAGCGAATGCCAATAAATCACTCGGACGTTTTGATTTGTCGGACATTCCACCTGCCTCACGCGGCGTGCCACAAATCGAAGTGTCTTTCGACATCGACGCAAACGGTATTTTGAACGTGTCGGCAAAAGACAAAGCGACTGGCAAAAAACAATCGATTGTGATTAAAGCGTCAAGCGGTTTGTCGGACGAAGAAGTTGAACGCATGGTAAAAGATGCCGAAGCGCACGCTGACGAAGATCGTAAATTGGTGGAATTAGTCCACGCGCGTAATCACGCGGATGGTTTGATTCATGCAACTGAAAAATCGTTGAAAGATTTGGGCGAAAAAGTTCACGCTGACGAAAAATCGCACATTGAAGCAGCAATTGCCGCAGCGAAAGAAGCCGTGAAAGGCGACGACAAAGCAGACATCGAAGCAAAAACTGAAGCATTGACTGAATTATCAGGCAAATTAGCTGAACGTGTTTATGCTCAAGAAGGTGGCGCGGAATCTGAACAAGAACACGGTCACGACCATGAGTCCAAACCAGCGGACGACGGTGTGATTGATGCCGATTTTGAAGAAGTTAAAAAATAAAAATCTAACATCGCTTTAAACTAAAAAAGCCCTCGTTCAGACAATCTGAACGAGGGCTTTTTGTTGCGCTCAAAATTACAAAATGTATCGGCTTAAATCTTCGTCTTCGACCAATTCACCCAGATATTTATTCACATACGCCGCATCAACCACGACTTTTTTATCGTCTACATCCGACGCTTCAAATGAAATTTCTTCCAACAATTTTTCCAACATCGTGTGCAAACGACGTGCGCCAATGTTTTCGGTGGTTTCATTCACTTGCCAACCCATTTCCGCAATGCGTTTAATGCCGTCTTCCGCAAAGGTTAAATCCACGCCTTCGGTTGCCAACAACGCCGTATATTGTTCGGTCAACGACGCATTCGGCTCGGTCAAAATCCGCACAAAATCATCCGCTGATAACGCGCTTAATTCGACGCGAATCGGGAAACGCCCTTGTAATTCAGGGATTAAATCCGAGGGTTTTGCGACGTGAAACGCGCCTGATGCAATAAACAAAATGTGGTCGGTTTTAATCGCGCCATATTTTGTGCTGACGGTGCTGCCTTCGACCAACGGCAACAAATCACGTTGCACGCCTTCGCGCGACACTTCGCCACCGCCGCCACCGTGTTCAGAACGTTTACAAATTTTGTCGATTTCGTCTAAAAACACGATGCCATTTTGTTCCACCGCGTCAACCGCTCGCAAACGAATTTCGTCTTCGTTGACTAATTTTTCAGCTTCTTCTTCTTGTAAAACCTGTAATGCTTTGCTGATTTTCATTTTGCGAGACTTCGTTTTTTCGCGTCCCATGCTTTGAAACATGCCTTGCAATTGGCTGGTCATTTCTTCCATGCCAGGCGGAGCCATAATTTCAACGCCAATCGCGCCGATTTGCACATCGACTTCAATTTCTTTGTCGTTCAAATCGCCATGTCGCAATTTCAATCGCATTTTTTCGCGCGTCGCGTCACCGTTTGGCGAATCATCCGACGACCAACCTTCGGCACGCGGAATCAAAATGTCCAAAATACGTTCTTCCGCTGCATTCGCCGCTTCGGTTTTCATTTTTTCCATTTCAGTTTGGCGTGTCATATTGACAGCCGTATCAACCAAGTCACGAATAATCGATTCCACGTCACGCCCAACGTAACCGACTTCGGTAAACTTCGTCGCTTCAATTTTGATGAATGGCGCATTGGCGAGCTTCGCCAAACGACGGGCAATTTCTGTTTTGCCCACGCCTGTTGGCCCAATCATCAAAATGTTTTTTGGCGTAATTTCATCGTGCAACGTGCCGGTGATTTGTTGTCTACGCCACCGATTCCGCAACGCAATTGCCACGGAACGCTTCGCGCTGCCTTGTCCAACAATGTGTTTGTCTAATTCACTGACAATTTCTTTGGGTGTCATTTGTGTCATAAATTTTTTACTCTTTAGGTTCAACGTCGAGTTCTTCGATACGCAAATTATGGTTGGTGTAAATGCAAATATCAGCCGCGATATTGAGTGAACGCTCGACAATTTCACGCGCACTTAAATTGGTATTTTCCAACAACGCCCGTGCCGCAGCCTGAGCAAATGAACCGCCCGAACCAATCGCCATTAAATCAAATTCGGATTCTGGTTCAATCACATCGCCCGTGCCAGAAATAATCAGTGACGTTTTAGAATCGGCAATCGTTAAAAGAGCTTCCAATTTGCGTAACGCTCTGTCGGTGCGCCAATCTTTCGCCATTTCCACCGCCGCGCGAGTTAAATTTCCACGGTGTTTTTCGAGCTTGCCTTCAAAATGTTCAAACAACGTGAACGCATCCGCCGTCGCGCCAGCAAAACCAGCAATCACTTTGTCGTGGTACAAACGACGCACTTTGCGAGCATTGCCTTTCATAACAGTATTGCCCATCGTCACTTGTCCGTCGCCACCAATAACGACTTTATCTCCTCGGCGAACCGAGAGTATGGTTGTCCCTCTAAACACGATTTTCTCCAGTTTAAAAATAAAATGCGATTTTACAGGTTTCACGTTTTGGATTCTGTTTTTATCGTTGATAATCTCGTTGAGTTCGTTGCTCACAGGGGTTTTTTTTCGCCCTTAAAGTCGTGAGCGTTAACCAACTAATAATGTTTTAATCATTTTTTCTACATCTACTTTGGATTGTTTCGAGTCGGCTATAATTTCTTTTGTATCGTCCGTAGTTTTTTTCATGTCGGCTGTAGTTTTTTTCGCGCTGGTTAGGTTAGGTCAGGTGGTGTAAATTCGGTGATATTACTCATTCGGTTAGTGGTTTGTAAGTATTAAACATTTTAAAACAACCGCGACTTTTAATTTCCACCAGCACGTTTAAATTTTTCGCCTCTTCTTTTGCAGAAAAACCAAAAAGCATGATACCCGCTAAAAATATGACGCCTGAAAGATAAACAACATTTTGCCGTTCGTTCATCAAGCCAATGTTGTAAGTGGTGCCAACGACAACATTATTAAAAGCAAACAAAATGCAGTAAAAACCAAGTGCGATGAGTGCGATTCCCGCTTTTTCATTTTTAAATTTCGTAAATTTTAATGCGTGAGTTAATGTTAAAGCCGACTTTTCACTAAATCATAAATTTCTTGGCTAGCGATTTCTGCGCCATTCAAAATGACGGTTAATTCGGCTATTTTTGCCTCGGCAAATTCCCTGTCTTTCAAACTTGCGGCGTTAATATACACATTCAACGCGGCACTTTTTAACGCGGCATAACCCGACATCACGGCAACGCCTGCGTCACTAATCACAGCGGAACTGCCTTTTTCGGCGGCACAACGACTTAATGCAATCACTTCGGCACACGCTTTCGCACACGCTAACGGCACATCAGTTGCGTCTTTCAAAACCGTTTGAATTGCCGCACTTCGCGCTACTTTTTCATCGTCCGTTTCTTTGGGTAGCGCGTACGTCGCCATTAAACGATTAAAAACCTCTACGTCCGCTTTAATCATGCCCGTTAATGCTTCGCGCAATGTTTCGGATTGAACTAATAACGCCTGCATTTCAGTTTCAACTTCGGCATATTTTGGTTTGCCAAGGGTTAAATTACACACCATACTGGTCAACGCGGCGGCTTGTGCGCCCATTAACGCTGCTGCACTGCCGCCGCCAGGTGTGGCGGATTTGCTGGCTAATGTATCAAGATAGTTTTGCAATGAATCGTCTTTAATTTCAGTCATTTTTTAAATTTAGATTAAGTGGAAAATAGGTCGAATCACAAAACTCCGTCGAGTTTTGTTGTCATTCAATGCCACATTATCGCAGAATCACACCTTATGACTATTCCAAAAATCGCTATTTTCAGAGACTGCTGTTTTAATTTGTCGCGCAACAATAAGGCTGGCAAAAACCCGCCTTGTTTGTTTATGATAAAATTCGTGTTTTAAACGGTCAATTGGTTTGGCGGATTAAAAAATGATGGAACCCAAAACGTTATATTTAGGTACGGAATTTTATGAAATCACAAAAAATGCTTTTAGGTTTTGGCGCATTGGCATTGAGTTTAAACGTATTCTCGGCAGATTTAACCCGCGTTGAAATCGAACAGAAATTGAAAAGTGCAGACAAAACACACGTTGCCGATTTACGCCGAAAAGATTTTCGCACGTTGGATTTGTCGAAACTCGATTTTCGCAACGCCGATTTGTGGGGAACGGATTTGCGTGACGCAAATTTGAATGACAGTAATTTATCGAATTTGAATTTAGATTTAACGGTGATGACGCGCATTCATTTTGTCCACGCAAATTTGTCGAACACCAGCATTTTCGGCGTGAGCATGATGGATGCTGATTTGAGTAGCGCAAATTT
>CAISXF010000001.1 GCA_903889445.1 uncultured Pseudomonadota bacterium | reverse complement strand
TCGGCAACGATTGCGTCTTTTTTGGCTGCTTGAGAAATTAGTTTTTGATTTAAACTAATCAGTTCCGTTATCTGTTTTTCCGCTTCACTTTTACTAGCAATCAAGTCTTGAATTTGCATGGTAAGCAGTTGAATGTGTTGTTTTTTGTCATTCATTCGGCAGCTGGCGTATTGGAGTTCATGCGCCATTCTTGAACGAAGAAACCCCTGACGTTTGAGAAGGGTTTGCACGCGGATTTTTTGGTTACTGACTTGCGTCTGTTTCACTTATTTTTCTCTGGTTTAGTTAAGTTAAGTTATAGATTATGGCTTAAATTAAAAGTTAGCTATTATTAGCAAATATCAACGTTTTGGATACTATATGACATCCGTCTAATAATTTTGGAATGCTGTTTTGAATGTCGTTTAAATCAGTTGCTGTAGACGGTGCTGAGAAAGGATATGGCAGGAATTACGATGGAAAATGTAGTGCAGAATTTTAGAAAGTTGGTGCGCCCGAGCGGATTCGAACCTCTGACCTCAGCCTCCGGAGGGCTGCGCTCTATCCAGCTGAGCTACGGGCGCGTTTTGAAGTGGTGAATTTTAAACGAAAACCGCGTTGATTACGATTAGATTTTTTGAATTAACGCGACTTTTGCAATTATTCGCTCCGTTCGCTGGCTTGTTGTGTAATGACACTGCGCGGCGGCACGCTGTGTGTCAGCCACACATTGCCGCCAATAATCGAGCCTTTGCCAATCGTCACGCGCCCTAAAATCGTCGCGCCCGCATAAATAACGACTTCATCTTCGACAATCGGGTGACGCAAATTGCCTTTTATCAACACGCCGTTTTCATCTTTTTGAAACCGTTTCGCGCCCAACGTGACGGCTTGATACAAACGCACGCGCTGCCCAATAATCGCCGTTTCACCAATCACTACGCCGGTTCCGTGATCGATAAAAAAACTTTCGCCAATTTGTGCGCCTGGATGAATATCAATGCCGGTCGCTGAATGTGCGAGTTCGGCAATCATTCGCGCCACCAACGGTGCGCCGTGCGTGTATAAAATATGCGCCAATCGATGATAAATCACCGCCATAATGCCAGGGTAACAAACCAACACTTCGTCAGGCGTTCGCGCGGCGGGATCACCTTCATAAGCTGCTTGAATATCGCTATCAATCAACGCCCGAACGGCGGGCAATTGCGCGGTGAATTGGCGCGTAATCTCAATCGCTTGTTGATGCGCGGCATTATCCACGCCTTCGCTACCCGAAATAAATTGCAACTCGCGGCGAATTTGTTTGAATAATTCATGCAGCACGCAATCCAACGTATATCCGACAAAATAATCAATCCCTTCTTCGGTTAAATCCGGTCGCCCCAAACGATTCGGAAACAGCACGGACGATAACCCGTCCACAATCTGTTGCAGCTCTTTCCGCGACGGTAATTTAGGCGGTTTGTGTTGGCGTTGACGATTTTCCAACGATTGCACGCGCAATGCTCGCAATCGCGCCACCGTTTCTTCAACGCCCCAGTGATATTTCGTAATTTCATTCATCATTTTTCAATCCTGCAATTTCTGTATTGTGTAGCCGTGAATTTCTTGAATAGTCATAACGGAATTCATTTGGTAAATTAGCCGACTATAATAAAACAATTGATTGAGATTCTATGGATTTGTTTCACAAAAATGGGCGAAATTTTTATGTTTAAAAATCTAAAATGCGATATTCCAGCGGGTATTGCGATTTTTTTTATCGCTATTCCGTTATCGATGGGCATTGCATTAGCATCGGGCGCACCGTTATTTTCAGGGTTAATCGCCAGCATTATCGGCGGAATCTTAGTCGCGCCATTGAGTGGTTCAGCTTTAGGAATTAGCGGTGCTGCGGCGGGTCTGGTCATGTTGATGATTAGCGATATTGAAACGCTGGGGTTTTCGGCGTTTTTATTAACGGTGATTTTAGCGGGCGTGTTGCAGGTATTTATGGGCTTGGCAAAAATGGGCAGCATCGCGCATTATTTTCCCAGTTCCGTGATTAAAGGTATGTTGTCAGGTATTGGCGTGATTATCTTTTTAAAACAAATCCCGCACGCCGTCGGTCACGACGACGATTACGAAGGCGATTTGTCGTTCATTCAATCCGACAGTTATTCGACGCTCACCGAATTAGCGCATATTTTAGAATTTTCATCACCCACCGCGATGGGTATTTCTGTTGTTTCGCTGCTGATTTTGATGGTGTGGGAACGTCCAAAAATTAAAAAAAGTAATTTCTTTCAGGTGCTGCACGGCACGTTAATCACCATTATCGTCGGTGTTTTAATCAATCAATCGCTGCAAATTTTTTATCCTGAATTTGCCTTAAACGAAACGCATTTGGTGAATCTTCCCGTGGCGGCAAATTTCGGCGAATTATTGGGACAAATGCACAGCCCCGATTTTTCCCAATTAGCGAATCCTGCCGTGTATTTCAGCGCGGCAATGTTGGCATTTATCGCCAGTTTAGAAACGTTATTATCCGTCGAAGCGGTTGATCGTTTAGATTCTTATAAACGTGTCACGCCACCGAATCGGGAGTTAATCGCGCAAGGTTTTGGCAATATTACGTCTGGTTTATTGGGTGGTTTGCCGATCACACAGGTGATTATTCGCAGTTCGATTAACATTCAATCGGGCGCGAAAACGAAATTATCGGGGTTTGTTTCCGGATTATTTTTAGCTGTGACGGTATTTTTGATGCCCGAATGGCTGAACAAAATTCCGTTGGCGAGTTTGGCGAGTATTTTATTGGTGGTGAGTTATAAATTGGCGCGTCCGCGTGTGTTTCAAAAAATGTACCGCGCCGGCATGTATCATTTCATTCCATTTTGCGCCACAATCTTGGGGTTACTTTTCACTAATTTGTTGATGGGCATTGTCATCGGATTAGCGGCTGCGTTACTGTCAATTTTGCTGGAAAATTATAAAAGTGCGTTCAATTTTCAAGAAACCCGCAAAGGCAATAAAATCATTTTTCGTTTGTCGGAACACGTTTCATTTTTGAATAAAGCGACCATTAAACAAACGCTCGACCAATTGCCCGCGCATTCGGAAGTGATTATTGATGCGACCCGTTCCAAATATCTGGATTACGATGTGTTTGAGGTGATTCGAGATTTCAAAAAAGAAGCTCCGCTGAAAAAAATTCAACTGACGTTGGAAAATATGCGCGGGTTTGGCATTTTGCCGCCGCTTGAAAATGCCCGAGCGCATACTTATGAAAGCCAACAATCGCTCACGCCCGCGCAGGTTTTAGAGTTGCTCAAAGAAGGCAACGCCGATTTTGTGAATAATTTAAAAGCGAATCGCAATTTGCTCGAACAAGTCAACGACACGCAACAAGGGCAATTTCCGATTGCGATTATTTTGAGTTGCATGGATTCACGCACTTCAACAGAATTAATTTTTGACCAAGGTTTGGGCGATGTATTTAGTACGCGCGTGGCGGGAAATATCGTGAACGATGACATTTTGGGCAGCATGGAATATGCGTGTCAGGTGGCGGGTTCAAAACTGATTGTGGTGTTGGGACACACGCATTGTGGCGCGATTAAAGGCGCGTGTGCGGAAGTGGAATTGGATCATTTGACCGGTTTGTTGGATAAAATACAACCAGCGGTACAAATTATTTGCACTGAACATCACGTTGCCAAAATTGGTGACAATGACGAATTGATTCAAAAAGTTGCCGAGCGCAATGTCGAATTGATGGTGGCGCAGATTAAACAACGTAGTCCATTATTGAATGATTTATTGCAACGTGGCACGATTGGCATTGTGGGCGGCATGTACGATGTGGAAACAGGCAAAGTGCAATTTTATTCTGAACGTTAATTTTTTAAATGAGAGAGGGCAAAAAATATGATTATAGTCACAGGTGGCGCGGGATTTATCGGGAGCAATCTCATTCGCACGCTCAATCAAAACGGTGAAAACAATATTATATTGGTCGATAATCTGACCAACGGTCACAAAATGCACAATATCGCAGATTTAAATATCGCCGATTACCTGGACAAAAACGAATTTATTGAACGATTAGACAATCCGAATTTCCTGACACACATTCAAGCTGTTTTTCATCAAGGTGCCTGTTCGGCAACCACTGAATGGGACGGTCATTATGTGATGGCGAATAATTACGAGTATTCCAAACGCCTGTTGACGTGGTGTCAAACCAAACACGTTCCCTTTATTTATGCGTCTTCGGCTTCGGTTTATGGCACGGGAAACAATGGTTTTCGGATTGAGAGACACTGCGAAAAGCCCATGAATATGTATGCGTATTCTAAATTTCAGTTTGATCAATATGTGCGCCGCATTTTGCCGCAAGCAACCAGTCAAATCGTGGGCTTACGTTATTTCAATGTTTACGGGTCGCGCGAACAACACAAAGGCAGCATGAGCAGCACCGTTTACCACTTCAATCAGCAATTGCACACGTCGGACGAAGTGAAATTATTTGCCGGTTGCGACGGTTACGCTGACGGAGAACAGCAACGCGATTTTGTCTATGTGAACGATGTGGTGGCGGTAAATTTGTGGTTTTTGGTGAATTCGCACCGAAGCGGAATTTATAACGTCGGCACAGGAAAAGCCGAAACATTTAACACCATGGCGCGTGCCGTGATGAATTGGCACAAACGCGGACACATTAGCTACGTTCCGTTTCCTGAACATTTGCATGGCGCGTACCAAAGTTTTACGAAAGCGGATATTTCGCCATTACGCTCTGCGGGTTATGAACGTGAATTTATGACGATGGAACAAGGTGTGACCGATTATTTGAATCAATTAAATCAGGCGAAAACGTGATTGAAGCTCTCAATAATTTACTCCCGCAAACGCAATGCGGGCAATGTGGATTTAACGGATGTCGCCCGTATGCAGCGGCAATCTTGGAAGACGATGCCGATATTAACCAATGTCCACCAGGCGGCGATGCAGGCATTGCCCGCATTGCGGCATTTTTAAAGGTTCCGACAAAGCTGCTCAATTCACAGTTTGGCGAACACAAACCCAAAAGTGTCGCGTTGATTGACGAAGCACTTTGTATTGGTTGTGTGAAATGTATTGTGGCGTGTCCGGTCGATGCCATTATCGGCGCGGCGAAACACATGCACACCGTTATTACGGCGGAATGTACCGGTTGTGAATTGTGTCTTGCGCCCTGCCCGATTGATTGCATTACGATGATTCCGTTAGAAAATGTGGTTCTTTCACCCACAAATTTACACGCAAAACAACGTTATGAAGCACGACATCAACGCAAAGAAATGGAAACCATAGAAAAATCGGAGCGTTCTCGATTACAAAAAGAACGTTTATTGGCACAGCAATCTTCGCCAATTTAGCGTTTAGCGTAACCGGAATTTAAAAATATCATGAGCCAAAACACCAACAACCAAGCCGCTTTCATCTGGTCATTAGCGGATTTACGAATTTGAAAAACCTCGTGAAAAACATGGGCGCGAGTTCTGTTGATTGGGTGAGTGATGTTGCGGTGACGCACGTTGAAACCGATTGGAAAATTGACCTCGAAACCACAGGCATTGATGTTGGCATCAACGATATTGAAATTCAGCCAAATGGGTTGTTGAAATATCGCGGTGAACAGATTTTATTGCACATCAAGGAAATTAACAGTTTCGGTCATTATGGATTACCAAAGTTTCACTTTTATCAATGCGCGACCTTGAACAATATGCAGAGTAAAGGACGTTTTGAACGTTATGTGGTGACGCAACGCAAAACGGGTTACTTTTTGATGGATAAAAAAGTGGGCTACAATTTTTATGAAAAAGATGTCGAAGAAAGATTAAATGTTTGTAAAAATTGTTTGAATTGGTTTAATCGGAATTATCGCAAACGCTACACCGTCGAAACGTTTGATATTGTGGAATTTTTTGAACACTTCACAAAATCACCGATTACTCGAACACCAATGTACACCGATAAAAATGCCCCCGTTTCAGGTTATGCCGCCGATTGGAACGAGATTTCAAAACAACGCAAAGAACAATGCGGTTACGTTTGTCAGCAATGCAGCATTGATTTAAGTCTTCACAAAAACCTGATGCAAACCCATCATGCCAACGGTGTGAAAAGCGACAACAGTTCGAGCAATTTAAAAGTGTTGTGTATTGAATGTCACAGTGAGCAACCTTCACATGGACACATGAAAAGCAGTGCAGCACGCGAAATTTTTGAAGTTCAGCAAATCAAAGCGCGTTCGCCGCATTTTAGAATGCAGCGCGAGTTTTTTAAATGACATTAAAAAAGCCAACTCTCGCTTATCACGAAAGTTGGCTTTTTTACCAACAAAATCGATAAATCTACCGATTCGACTGTTTAATCCATTGATTTTTTCGCCATACAAAAAGCATTAGAAAATAAAAGAAGAAAAAAAATCTGAAAGCCCCGAATTGCGTGCTTCGTAGGAAAAACCTTTCCTCACAGGAATGATTTTTTTCCTCACAGGAATCGTTTTTTCCCCACAAAAATAGTTTTTTTCCTGGGTTTCAAGGAAAAACGGTGATATTATTTTTCCCTAATTTCGAGGAAATTGTTAAATTTAGGTAAAAATATGAACAATTCGGCACGCAGAATCGCAACATTTGAACAACGCACAAGGCACATCGATAAACATACTGGTGAGATAACGTTAGATGAAGTTGTGCTAACAGACATAAGCGGATTAGCCGCAGAACCCGCATACGTCAAACTCTACATTGACGACTTAGGACGATTATGTAATTTGACGGATGGACAACGCTCAATTTTGCTGTACGTTGCCGCTTGCGTCGATTACAGCGGATTCGTTTTGTTGCCAACTGGACAGAAAGAGCGGATTGCAAAAAGTGCTGGATGCTCAATAAGCGCGATAAATAATGCGATAACTCATTTCTGCAAAAACAACATTCTACGAAAAGAGGGCGGAGGTTTGTACGAACTGAACCCTGATTATTTCGCACGCGGAAAATGGCGAGAAATTCGCGAACGTCGCAAAGAATTTTACACCAAAACAACTTATCGACGTGACGGCACAAAAGAAGTCGAAACGAATGTGATTGAAGCGTTACCCGACGTTGGCTAGCGAGATATATTCATGATTGGCATACTCGGTGGCACATTTGACCTGATTCATTTTACGGACATTTACGTTCGGCGTTGAAATTGCGAGCTTTTTAGAGCATAAATAAAGCCAACTCTCGCTCATTACGAAAGTTGGCTTTTTACCAGAACGAAAGTGATTGAAATTTAGCGATTCGATTGTTTAATCCATTGTGCAAACTGCGACACTTTTGTTGGTGATAATTGTTGCCAATCAAAATGCCATTGCCAATTGCCTTCGGTTGTTCCAGGAGTATTCATGCGGCAGATGCTGTCTAAACCTAAAATATCCTGCATTGGTAAAATAGCTAAATTTGCTTCCGACGCTAATGCACATTGCATCAACGCTGTCGCAATATCGGCATGTTCATCAATCTCCAACGTTTCACAAATCAACGCGCGTTCTTCTTCGGTCAATTTTTGTACCCAGCCCCGCGTCGTATCGTTATCATGCGTACCGGTATAAATCACACCATTACCAACATGATTTTCGGGCAAATACGGATTATCCATTTCGCCGTTAAACGCAAATTG